>CAZEKB010000005.1:0-116593 GCA_964512225.1 uncultured Rickettsiales bacterium
GACCGGGCCGGGGGGGGGGGGGGGGGGGGGTTGGGGCTGCCGGGGGGGGGGGTGGGGTGCCCCCGGCGCCGGGCCGGGGTGGGGGGGGGGGGGGCCGCGCCCGCCGCGACGGAGACACGGCCCTCGATCTCACCGGTCGTCGTGAGCCCCGCGCTCACGATCACGACGGAGGTGCCCGCGGTGGGTGCGATCCCCGATCCCGCCCGCGCGGCCGCTCACCTCGAGGCCGCGGGCGAGATCGACCACGCCGCCACCGGGTTCCTGCACGCCGCCCGCGAGGCGATGGCGCTGGGCGCCGATACGCAGGCCGCCGAGCACGCTCGCCGGGCGCTGGAGCTGCTCTCGTCGGAGGCGGGCGGCGGCGCGGCGCGGCGCGCGATGGGCAGCGAGGCCGCGATGATCGACGCGTTCGTCCGCGGGGATCAGGAGGCCCTGTCGAGCGCCCTCGCGGACATGGCCACGGCCCAGCGAGAACTCGCCTCGAGCGCCCCGGAGCTCGCCGCGGAGCTCGCCCACACGGAGCGGCTCCTCGAGCGGCTCACCAGGTCTTCGAGTCCGTCACCAGAGGAGTGACGCGCTCGGGGCGGATCGGGCGCGAGAAGAGGAACCCCTGGGCGCTCGCGCAGCTCATCTCCCGCAGGAGAGCGAGCTGCTCCGCGGTCTCCACACCCTCGGCGATGACCTCGAGGTCGAGCGCGCGGCCGATGTCGACGATCGACCGGACGAGGCCCGCGTTGCCCTTCTCCGTGTCGAGGTTGCGGATGAACGAGCGGTCGATCTTCAGAGCGTCGATGGGGAAGCGATCGAGGTGACTCAGCGACGAGTACCCGGTGCCGAAGTCGTCCATGTGGATGTAGACGCCCAGGTCCTTCACTCGCCGGAGCAAGGCCACGGCGTCGCCGGGGTTGCCGATCACCGCGCTCTCGGTGATCTCGAGCGCGAGCATCGCGGGCGGCACGCCCGACGCCACGAGGACCCTCTCCAGCGCCTCCAGCAACCCGCCGCGCATGACCTGCTGCCGCGAGATGTTGATCGACATCCGAAGCTCGCCCCCGAGGTGCTTGTGGAGACCAGCCTCGAGCCACTCCCGCAGCTGCCGACAGGCCTCCGTCAGGACCCACTCGCCCAGGGGGACGATCAGCCCCGTCTCTTCGGCCACGGGGATGAACTCGCCCGGGGAGACGAACCCCCGCGTGGGGTGCTCCCACCGCGCCAGCGCCTCGAAGCCGCTGATGCCGCCGGTGCCCAGGTCGATGATGGGCTGGTACTCGAGCCGGAACTGGCCGGCGTCGAGGCCCTCACGCATCTCGGGGTCGAGGCGGACGATCCGGAGCGCGCGCGTGCGCATCTCCTCGTTGAACACCGCGTGGCGCTTCTTGCCCGCCTTCGCGTCGTACATGGCCGTGTCCGCGTCGCGCACGATGTCCTCGGCCGACTTGTAGTGCCCGGGGCACAGGGCGATCCCGATGCTGGCGGTCGTGAACAGGGAGTAGCCCGCGAGCGCGAACGGGTCCTTGAGCGCCTCGTGGATGCGCTCCGCCACCCGCAACGCCTCGTCGCTGTTCGCGACGTCGTGCAGCAGCACGGTGAACTCGTCGCCGCTGAGGCGGGCGACCATGTCCTCGGGCCGGACGCAGTTCTCGAGGCGGCGCGCCAGCTCCTTGAGGAGATCGTCCCCGATGGCGTGGCCCAGCGAGTCGTTCACGACCTTGAAGCGGTCGATGTCCATGAACAGGACCGCGAACTTGGTCTCGGCGTACCGGGCCCGCCGCAGCTTCTTGCCCAGGCGACCCAGGAACGCGACCCGGTTCGGCAGGCCCGTGAGCGAGTCGTGGTAGGCGCCGTGCTGGAGGCGCTGCTCGACGAGCTTGCGCTCCGTGATGTCCGACAGCGATCCCGCCATGCGGTACGCGCGGCCATCCTGGGTCCACCGAGCCGCCCCGCGCACGACGACCCAGCGGAACTCGCCGCTGCGGTGCAGGACGCGGTGCTGGACCTCGCAGTGGGCCGTGCTGCGGTTGATGTAGGCGTCGATGCGCTGGCGCAGGCGGGCCACGTCGTGGGGGTGGACCTTGCTGAACCACGCGTCGACGGTCTGCCCGAAGTCCTCGTCGTCGGAGTAGCCGAGCATCCGGCGCCAGCGCGTGGAGTAGTAGACGTGCCCGGTCAGGACGTCCCAGTCCCACATCCCGTCGCGCGAGCCCTCCGCCGCGAGCACGTAGCGCTCGCGCGACCGGAGCAGCTCGCGCTCGGCGAGCTTGCGCTCGGTGATGTCCATCCCATGGAGGTGGACCGCGTCGCGATCCGGCAGCGGCTGGTAGAGCCACGAGAGCTCGCGGCCGCCGACCTGCACCTCGACGGTGGGGATGCCGCCGTCGCCCTCGAGCGCGGACCGCATGAAGACATCGTGGTTGGCGGGGAGCAGCTCCCCGAGGCTGCCCAGGGACAGCTGCTGGACGAGCCGATGCCCGGCCGGGTTCCCGTAGACCACGGCGCCCGCGCTGTGGACCTGGAGCACGGGGTGAGGGCTGCGGTGCACGACCGACGACAGGCGCTGGTTCTCGGCCTCGGTCGTGCGGAGCTCGGTGTGGTCGCCGATGGACCCGGCGATGAGCCAGGACTCGCCCGACGCCGTGACGCGGGTCTCTCCGAACTCGCTGTGGAAGTGCAGCCAGCGGGTGCGTCGCCCCGACGCCTGCACGAGGCGGACGTCGACCGCCATGGAGTTCGCGCGCCCCGTGCGGAGGACGCGGAACGCGCGCTCGAGGCCGTCGCGATCCTTGGGGTGGATGCGGGACAGCCACTCGCTGCGCTCGAAGGTCGGCGGGTCTTCGGGCAGGCCCAGGAGCTTGCGGGCCCGGCGCGACGGGTTGAGCACGGAGTTGGACGCGAGCTCGAACCGGCCGGTGCCGTTGGCGCGCTCCAACATGTCGATCTGGGCGTGGGCGAGGTCGAGCCTGCGCGCGAGGACCTCGGCGCCCGCCTTGCGATGGCGCGCGCTCGCCTCGGGGCTGAGCGACGGGAGCGAAGGATCGGTGCTGAACGGCAGGTATGCATCGCCGTCGGCTTCGAAATACGCGGTCTCGAAGTCGCTGGCGTCCCTCGTCGCGTCGATGTCGTCGGTGTCTCGACCCATCTGGCCCTTCGAATCGGCATTCGGCGGGGAGTCTTTAGAAGTCACGCTCGCGAGGCCCCCCCGAAGCTTCCGGACGATAGCCCAGCGTCGAGGCGCGCGGCATGGGCACGGACGAGCCCGGCGAGCCGATGCTGCCCCGCGGCGCGAAGGAGATTGTGGTCGCCGCGGGTGGGCGCGACCGCCCGGCTCCAACCGAAGTACCTCTCGTTCAGCGCGTCCGCCGCGAAGCGCGCGGCGAGCTCGAGGCAGATCCGCTCGACCCCGCCCGCCAGCGACTCCCGCAGCTCGGCGGGCAACGGTCGCTCGGACAGGTACCCGGCGGCGGAGGCCTCGAACACGTCGACGGAGAACTCCGGCTCGGCCGTGTCCTCCCCTCGCGGGTTGCACCAGGAGCGCCACGCGTCGCCGAGCTCCACGTCGAGCGGGAGCCGCCCCATCGTGTCCAGGTCCAGCAGGCAGAGGGCGCGACCGGCGTCGTCGAAGCGCAGGTTGGAGATCTTGAGATCGCCGTGCGTCATGGTCGCCGGGCCGTCGAGGTCCCCGTCCCATCGCGCCCAGTCGGCGAGGATCGCGTCGGCCAGGCGACGGACGGTGTCCGCCAGCCGATGCCCCGGGTGCGCGTCCACCGCGGCCCGCAGCGCCGCCATGTGACGCTCGGTGTCGTGCGCGCCCGGACGCGAGAACACGAAGGTGTAGTCGAAGTCCTCGAGGGCCGCGTGCCAGCGAGCGACCATCGCCCCCGCCTCCCGCGCGATCGCGGGGCTCTCGACCGTGTGGATCGTGCGCCCGGGCACCCAGCTCAGGGCACGCCAGGCGCGGCCGTCGGCGTCGACGTGCCAGAGCTCGCCCGCCGCCGTCCGGAGCACCCGGGGCGTGAGCAGCCCGCGGTCGGCCAGCCGGGCGGTCACGGCGTCGATGTCGATGTTCACCTCGGGGGCGAAGGCCGGGTGCTGGCGCTGCACCACGGCGACGGGGGGCTCGCCCACCGCGAAGGTGTCGTTGATGAGGCCGTCGTCGAGGGGGCGGGCGACCCGGCCCGCGAGCTGCGGCCAGGCGGCGAGGGGAGCGGTCATCAGACTCCGTCGACGGGGTCGGCCGGGACGCCGTCACAGAGGTTGTCGAGGAGGGTGAAGAAGCCGTTGTCCTGCACCCGCGTGTGCTGGCGGAGCTGAACGCGGATGCGCCGCTCCTCCTCCCGGTAGCGCCCGAGGTCGAAGGTCTCCCGCACGAAGCTGCCGGGTTCGCCGTCGAAGTGGGTGATCTCCGGGAACCCCTCGATCTCGTCGTGCCCGGGGCCGAGCTCCGGGACGTACCCGCCGGTGTGGATGGGGAGGTCGTGCACCTCCAGCACGTCCCACGTGGCCGCGTCCACGACCCGCAGCTCGAGCGCGATCCCGTCCTCCCCGACCTCGCTCAGCTGGTCCACCACGAAGACCGCGCGCCGGGGGACGAAGGCCATGGTCGTGATGACGCCCACGCTCAGCACGTCGCCGAGGTCGTTGGACCGGAGCAGGAGCGCGCGCCGCCCGTGGAACCACAGGTCGTCCTCGCCCACGAGGGCCGAGAAGTCGCTCCCCTCCTCCACGATCTGCACCTTGCCGCCCTCGTCGGGCGTGAGCTCCGTCTCCCCCGGGTAGCCGAAGCCGGCGAGGTCGCCGTCCTCGAAGCCGCACTCGCCGGGGTCGACCCCCTGCGTCGGCGACACCACGTCCTCTCCCAGGAAGATGGTGGAGTCCGTGCACCCCGCCCAGGGGACGCTCAGGGCGACGATTCCGACGGCGACGCGCATGGCGACAGTCTATCGCCTGAGTTGGCCCGGCTTGGCCCGACTGTTACGCTCGTGCGCGCATGAACCCGACATCGGGTGGGGACGAGGAGACCGAGATGACCTGGAAGCCGTATCGCACATTGTTGGCCACCGCCGCCGCCGCCAGCCTCTTCGTAGGCTGCGGAGGAGGCGACGACCCCGCACCCGCTCCGGCGCCCGCGCCCGATCCCGTCGCGGAGGCCACCCCCGAGGCGACCCCCGAGGAGGCCGAGGAGTCGCCCGCCGAAGAGGCCGGGGCCGTCTTCTCCACCCAGCTCACCGAGTTCCTCGCGAGCGTCTCCGCCGACGACAAGGCCATCACGAACCCGAAGGCCGGCGACGCCGACGCGATCGCCAAGGGCAAGAGCGAGTACATGTCCGTGTGCTTCGCCTGCCACGGCAAGGAAGGCAAGGGCGACGGCCCCGCCGCGGGCGCGCTCGACCCGAAGCCGGGCGACCTCTCGGACGCCGCCCTCAACGCCAAGCTCACGGACGGCGACCGGTTCGCCATCATGAAGAACGGCGTGCCCGGGACCGCGATGCAGGCCTTCGGCGCGGCCCTCAGCGACGACCAGATCTGGAACCTGCTGGCCTACACGGCCACGCTGGGCGCGAGCGAAGCGGCCCCCGAGGGCGAAGCGGCCCCCGAGGGCGAAGCGGCCCCCGAGGGCGAAGCGGCCCCCGAGGGCGAAGCGGCCCCCGCAGGCGACGGCGGCTGATCGCCGTCCGGCCCTAGTCGGGCTGGAACGACAGCCGGTGCTGCGCAGGCACCGGATGCGAGAAGCGCGGCCTCGGGAATACGAGGCGGCTCAGCTGGTCCATGACGCACTCGTTGAACATCCCCTCCTGGGGGTGGACGCCGGTCTTCATCCAGCGACTCTCGGCCACCTTGATGTTCGTGATCTGGCCCAGCGGCCCGACCACGAAGCTGAACGTCGAGTGCCCCGCCGGACGCGCGTTCCGGCGGGCCTCGGCGTCCGCCACCCGGTAGCAGTGGCGGTAGGCCTGCGCGCGGCTCAGGACGACGCTCTTCACCTCCCGGCCGGTCAGCGAACCCCAGTTCACGTTCCCCACCTTCAGGCTCGCGTCGAAGCGGTTGAGCAGGTGCGACAGGAACAGGGTCTCGATGATCCCCGCGTCCTTCACCACCGGCAGGAACCGCAGCAGCACGTCGTCCGACGCGGGCGGGCCGGGCCGGGATCCGCCGCGCTCGCCGAGCAGGTCGTAGAGGGCCTGCCCCTCGTCCATCTCGATGGTCCCGGAGGCGTTCACCTTCGACGACATCGCCGCCTCGAAGTTGTCCTTGGCCTCGACCGGGTCGCCGGAGCGCTCGAGGCAGAGCGCGCGCACGAGGAAGACGCCGCGGTGCAGGCGCTGCCGCAGGTACGAGTCGGCCATGGCCGCGCACGCCTTCCACTGGAGGCGTCCCATGGCGAGGTTCAGGGCGTTGGCCACGGCGAGCTCGTCCGCCGGGTTGCGGACGGCGAGGGTGTGGAGGAGGTCGATCGCCTCGCCCAGGTCGCCCTGGCCGACGGTCGCCCCGATGTAGTCGTTCAGCACGGACTCGTCGACGCTGCCGCGGAGCAGCTGCTTGCCCATGGTCTGCCGATCCTCCACGGAGATCTCGCCGAGCCGCGCCGCTTCGCCGATGCGGTACTCGAGCTGGCTGTCGCCCGTGGGCACGCGCCCCGTGTCCGCGAACTGGGCCGGGGGGGGGGGCACCTTGGGCCCGCAGCCGACGGCGAGCATCAGCGCGGCGACGCAGAGGGTGAGCAGGGAGGAGGGGGCGAGGCGGAGTGAAGAAGACATCGTCCTCAGGCTACCGCACCGAACGACCCGGATCCTCCCACCGGGCCTGCTCTAGACTGCCCTCCATGTCGTCCTTCCCCCGCCTGATGTGCCTGATGTTCGCCGCCTCTCTCCTCGGCTGCGCGTCGGGGGAGGGAGGCACCTTCGACCTCCGGATCACCGCCGTCGACGGGCCGATCGGAGGCACGTACACGATCGACTGGGACGGCGACGTGACCTGGACTCGCGAGGTCGGGTGCGACCTGGACGAGGGCTGGTCGGACACGTCCTACACGGTCGACGCCAACGACCGATCCCTCGGCGAGCTCGTCGTCGGGCTGATCGTCCAGTCCTACGACGGCCCCGGCGTCTACGACCGCGACGAGTTCCAGCCGTCGCCCGCCCTCGCAATCGACTGGACGGACGAGGAGACGGGCGGCAAGTGGCACCTCGGCACCGACTCGGGCGGGCGCTGCAGCATCACCGTGGACGAGGCGTCGCGCTCCGGCGCGTTCCAGTGCGTCGACGTCGCCGTGTTCCGCGACGAGCTGCGCACCGAAGACCTCGCCTCCGTGGACGGCAGCTGGGTCTGCGCGGAGGTCGAGCGCTCGGACCTCCTCAGCGCCAGGAGTAGCCGTCCAGAGCGAGGCCCCAGTCTGTGACCGAGCCGTCCGTGTAGAGGTGCAGGGTCACGCGGCGGGCGGGCAGCGCGTCCGAGACGACCGCGCCCACGTCCCCGGTCCACTGGGCGAGCTGGGTCCCGGAGCGATCCTTCACGGTCACGAAGTCGTAGCCCGACTCGACGTCGATCCGGCTGAAGTGCAGCCGCAGCTCGGTCGCGCCCTCGGGGGCGTCCACGCCGATCCACCCGGAGAAGTCGTTGCCGTAGGGGTGCGGTGACTCGATCGGGAAGGATACGAACGTCCAGTCCACCGGCGTCGGCGGCTCTTCCTCGGGCTCGTCCTGCTCGTTCCCGGGAGCCGAGGGCACCGCGCCCACCGCCTGCAGGGCCGAGAAGGCGTTGACCCGCCCCCCCGCCGCGAGCCGGGACGCGCCCCCGGAGATCGGGTCGACCGACTGCATCATGGCGGTCCGGACCTCGTCCGCGCCGAGCTCCGAGCGAGCGCTCATCATCAGCGCGGCCACGCCGGAGACCATCGGGGCGGCCATCGACGTGCCGTCCATCCAGCCCCAGTCGGGGCCCGGGGTGGTGGATACGATCTGCGCGCCGGGGGCGGCCAGGTCCACGGTCTGCTCGCCGTAGTTGCTGAAGCTCGCGAGCCGGTCGCTGCGGTCGGACGCGGCCACGGACACGACGTTGCCGAGGTCGTAGCCGGCCGGGTAGCTCGCCCAGCGATCGTTGTCGCTGGCCGCGTTGCCCGCGGCGGCGACGAACACGACGCCCCGCGACCGCGCGTAGTTGATCGCGTTGCGCAGCGTGGTCGAGTACCCCGGCCCGGCCCAGGACGCGTTGATGACGTCGGCGCCGTGGTTCACCGCGTAGTGGATCGCGGCCGCGGCGTCGTAGGTGGACCCGCCGAAGCGCCCCTCGAGGAACTTGAGCCCCATGATGCGGGCGCCGTAGGCCGTCCCGACCACGCCGTAACCGTCGTCGCCGCGGGCCGCCACGGTCCCCGCGACGTGCGTGCCGTGCCCGTCGAGATCGTCGGGCTCGGCGTCGTCCCGCACGAAGTCCCAGCCGTGCACGTCGTCGACGTACCCGTTGCCGTCGTCGTCCCGCCCGTTGCCCGCGATCTCGCCCGGGTTCACCCACATGTTGGGGGCCAGGTCG
This sequence comes from uncultured Rickettsiales bacterium, assembly GCA_964512225.1. Classification (GTDB taxonomy): domain Bacteria; phylum Myxococcota_A; class UBA796; order UBA9615; family UBA9615; genus CAZEKB01. Next base: position 8,524 of record CAZEKB010000005.1, read on the forward strand.
GGGTGCGAGGCGTCCACGCCGGTGTCGATGACGGCCACGATGATGCCCGCGCCGATCGAGACGTCCCACGCGTCGAAGGCGTCGATGTCCGCGTCCACCAGGCCGCCGTTGAGGCCGGTGTTCTCGAGGCCCCAGAGATACTCGCCGTAGTCGTCGGTCGCGGCGCCCGCGTGGTAGAGGAAGTGCGGCTCGGCGAAGGCCACCACGGAGGACGCCTCGAGGTCCGCCAGCGCGGCCTCTTCGTCCGCCTCGGAGGCCAGCAGGGCCGTGCGATCGAGCCCGCGGTAGGCGATCAGCGACATCCCCAGCTCGTCGGCCAGCGCCCTCACGGCCGCCTCGGAGCCGTCCTCGGAGATCCCCACGACGTACTCGCCCTCGACGCGGTCCGGCGGCGGCTCTCCCGAGTCGACGGCGTAGCAGCCGACGACGGTGGAGAGGGCGAGGGCGGAGACGGCGAGGCGACGGGACATGGGCACTCCGAGACGCGGCGATTCACAGATGCCGGATCCAGGAGCAAGGTCCGGGCCGGCAGCGGGCCGACGTCGACCGGCTCGACGCACGTCGATCAGCCCCGCGTATGGTCACTCCAGTGACCAGTGAAGCGATCGGAAGAACCTTCCGGAGTTGTTGTGGAAATGTTGCGGAGCGCAGACGGGCGGGCGGAACCGGGCTCACGCGCGCGCGCTCCGAATAGGCTCCTGATCGAGTATGGCCACGAATCGGCTCGCGACGATCGTCCCCCTCCCGGCGCCGGATGCCGACTACCGGCAGCTCGTGCCGGTGCTGCGGGAGATCAGTCGCGGGGTGGATCTGCCGTCCACGTTCCGGGCCGTGGCGATCGGGATGCGCCGCATCACCGGCTTCGACTGGCTCGCGATCGCGCGTCGGCCCCGGGACGGCGGGCCGATCACGGTGCACGCCAGCCTCTCGGGCAGGCCGGAGTGGCTGGCGGTGAGCGACGAGCTCGCGACCGCGGGCCGGGAGCTGGAGGCCTGGCTCTGCCCGGACGTCTCCCGCCTCAGCGGCGGAGGCACCCGCCCGGCGGCCGCCGCCGACCCCCACTGGCCCGTCCCCGGCGACATCGGCGCCCTCCTGTCGATCCCGCTCCCGTCCGTGGGCGACGGACCTCGCGGGCCGCGCGGCGCGCTCCTCATCGGCCGCACCGGCAGCCGCCCGTTCGAGCCCCACCTCGTATCGCTGCTGGAGCCCTGCGTCGCCCACCTGGGTGTCCTCCTGGAGCGCACCGAGTGGCTCGACCAGTTCCGGCGGGTGAACGCCGAGCTGCGCACGCGGGTGCGAGAGCTGGAGTCCAAGCGGCGGTCCGAGGCCCCGACCGTCTCGGACATGCCCGTGGTGCGGCGCCCCGCTCCGGCCGAGGAGACGCTCACGGGGCGGTTCGAGGTCGACGAGTGGGCCACGTCCGACCCCGCGGGCGTCGACCTGCTCGACCTCGTGCGGCGCGCCGCGCAGACGGATCTGCCGGTCCTGCTCACCGGCGAGTCGGGGACCGGCAAGGAGCTGCTGGCGCGCACGCTCCACCTGCGATCGCCGCGCTGCGACGGCCCCTGGGTGGCCGTGAACGTCGCGGCGCTGGCTTCGGAGCTGACCCCGTCGGAGTTCTTCGGGCACGAAGCGGGCAGCTTCACCGGGGCCCGGGGCCGACGCCGCGGGCTGCTCGAAGAGGCGGACGGCGGCACGCTGTTCCTCGACGAGCTGGGGGAGCTGCCCAAGAGCCTGCAGCCGCTGCTGCTCCGCTTCCTCGAGGACGGACTGGTCCGCCCGGTGGGAGGGAACCAGCCCCGGCGGGTGGACGTCCGCGTCGTCGCCGCGACCAACCGCGACCTCGCTGCGGACGTGGTCGAGGGCCGGTTCCGGGAGGACCTGTTCCACCGCGTCGCCGCCGTCGAGGCCCGGGTCCCCGCGCTGCGCGAGCGGCCCACGGACCTGCCCGAGCTGGCCCGGCGCTTCCTCCAGGAGGCGTCCGGGGGGAAGTGGTCGGACCTGCCCGCCGCGTGGTGGCCGGTGCTCCGCGCCCACCCCTGGCCGGGCAACGTCCGCGAGCTGCGGAACGCGATGCGGGCCGTCGCCCTCATGAGCCGCGGCCGACTCGAAGCCCGGTTCCTGCCGCCCGCGCTCGCGGCGGCCGTGGCGGGTGGGGCCGGGGGGACGTCCGTGGCGGACGCCGCGGCGCCCGTGGACGAGTTCGAGGGGTGGACGCTGGCGGAAGCGGAGCGGGAGATGATCCGTCGCGCGCTGGCCGCCACCGACGGTCACCGGGGTCGCGCCGCGGCGCGGCTCGGGATCACCGCGCGCAGCCTCTACGATCGAGTGCGTCGCTTCGAGCTGGAGCCCCCGCGTCGGGGAGGCGAAGGGAGCTGAACCGCTACTTGCGGCGCCGGCGCGCCTTGCGCTCGGCCTTGGCCTTGGAGACCAGGTCCGAGATCGCGGCCCCGAGGCCCTCCTGCTCGACGCCGAGGGCGCGGTTGTTCATGCCGAGCACGCGGCACTCGCGGTCCAGGAGCAGGCTGAACGGGGCGCCGGGCACGCCGTAGCGGGTGGCCACGACGCCGTGGCGATCGTCCAGGACGGTGAAGCCGAAGCGGGCCTTCACCACCGAGGCGCGGAAGCTCTCGGGGCGACGCACCTCGGACAGCGCGAGGATCTGCAGGCCGTCCTTGTGGTACTTGCGGTGCCACCCGTGGGCCACGGAGAGGTCGTCCATGCCGCCTTCGTCCACGAAGATCACGAGCACGGCGGCGGTGGACTCGGGGTTCCGGATGCCGCACACGGAGTCGAGCTCGACCGCCGAGGCGCCCTCGGCCCCTTCGCGAGCGGCCGCGCCCGCTTGGAACGGGTGCAGCGCGAACGCGGGGGCGATCTCGCCGATGCCGGGCAGGGCGGTCACGGACTCGTCGTCCGCGCTCGCGCTGGACGCGGCGACGGACGCGGTGAGGGCCAGCGCGCACGCGAGCGCCGGGAGGGCGGACGGATGGAGCTTCATCTTCATTCCGGGAAGGTAGGTCGTGCGCTCAGACGTTCACCACGATCAGGGTGGTGTTGTCCCGTCCGCCGCTGTCGTTGGCGGCATCCACCAGCGCGCGGCACGCGTCCTGCGGGTTCGAGTTGTCGTTCATGATCTCGAGCAGCTTGTCGTCGGGGAGCTCGCCCCACAGGCCGTCGCTGCAAAGCATGATCCGGTCGCCCGTCTGGATCTCCAGGTGGTAGAGGTCGATCTCGACCTCCGGCACCGAGCCGATCGAGCGCACCAGGATGTTGCCGGACGGGTGGTTGCGAGCCTCCTCGGCGGTCAGCTCCCCGAGCTGCACGAGGTAGGCGACCAACGAGTGGTCGCGGCTGATGGGGTAGAGCTTCGACTCGCGGACCAGGTAGGCGCGGGAGTCGCCGACATTCGCGATGAGGGCGTCGTTGTCGCCGAACGTCATCGCCGCGCACAGCGTGGTCCCCATGTTGGAGTCCTGCTCTTCGCCCGCCGAAACCACGGCGCGGTTGGCCGACTGCATCGAGTCCCGGAGCATGTCCCGGAGCGATCGCACGTCCCGCTTCTTCACGTCCGGGAGGCGCTCGCCGGCGTGCTTGAACAGCGACTCGACGGCGATCTGCGAGGCCACCTCGCCCCGGTCGTGGCCGCCCATGCCGTCCGCCACGGCGTACAGGACGACCTCGCCGTCCAGGGGCTCCCAGTGCCAGTTGTCTTCGTTGAGCTCGCGCACACGACCGACGTCCGAGAGGCCGCCGACACCGGGCTCGTGGTGGGCCTCCTGGGTCGACTCTTCGCTCTCGGGAGCGACGGTCTCCGCCGCGACATCCACCGCGTGCGTGGCGTCGTCGTCTTCCGGCGTCGAGGTCTTCGGCTCGTCGTTCATGCAACTCCCGTCCGCGCAGGGCGCGGAACCGCGTGATTATAGTCCGCGTACAGCGCGCGTAAGTCCACCCTCGAACGGTCTTCGATGAAGCCGGATCTCCAACCGAGCCCCCCGGCGCTGCCAGACCACGCGCGGCGTCTCTTCGCGGTGTTCTCCGTCCCCCTGCTCCTGGCGTGGGGCTGCGGGATCGTCCACCCCGTGCTCGACTGGGCTTCCGTCCCCGGCGCGATGCTCGCGGGCCTTCCGGCCGCGCTCGGTCCGATCGGCTTCCTCGGCGTCCTCCTGGGTACGGGCGCGTTCATCGCTACCCGAGCCGACGCGCATCCTCGCATACATCGCGGGGTCAAGACGACCCTGCACGCGGGGGGTGCGGTCGCTGCGCTCGCCGTGGTCGCCTCCGGGGCCGCCGCGAACCGCCCCGGGTCGTGGCTGCCGGTCCTGCTCGCCGTCGGGCTCGTATCGCGTCGCCGGACCGAGTCCGTGGACGCCTGGCGGGTGCCGACGCTCGCGACCCCGGCGGTCGTGATCCTGCTCTGGATCGCGGCCATGCGGATCCGGCCTTGGGGCGACGGCCTCCTGCCGACCGCCGCCGAGGACGCGCTGTCGTCGCTCACGGACGCGACCCTCATCGCCGCGCTCCCTCTGCTGCCGCTGATCCCGATCGCGGTGGTGGCGGCGCTGCTCGCCCGTCGGGCCGCCCCCCGCACGCGCGGGGCCCTCCTCGGCGTGGCCGTCGCGCTGGTGCTCGAGAAGACCTTCGGCTTCGGCGAGAACTGGATCTCGATGGCTGCGCTGGGGGCCTTGTTCGGGGCCTGGCCGCCGGACTTCTCGGCCTCCGCCACCCGCGGGCGCCCGCTCGTGCTCGCGACCGCCCCCCTCGTCGTCGGCCTCGTGCTCGCCGGGGCGCGGCTGGGCCTCGTGGAGCGCTGGAACTGCACCGCGGGCTCGGAGGCGGCGAAGCTGAACCCCGAGTACGAGTGGCTCACGACCGAGTCCGACGGCGTCTCCATGGCGGTCCTGCCGTCCGAGAACGCCGAGGCGATCGTGGTGCTCCGGCGCGACGGTCGCCTCGAGCGGTTCACGGGCCGGGTCCTCAGCGCCCAGACCGAGGTCGAGCCCGGCGGAGGGCTGCTGGTCACGCCTCCGTCCGCCGACATGCCCCTCCTTCGCCTGGTGGGGCTCCCCGACGGGCTCCGCGTGGAGTGGTGGGACCACGCGCGGCTCACCATGACCGCGGCCCGGGAAGTGGACGTGGGCTGCGAGCCCGTCTCCGGAACGATCGAGAGCGATACGCTCCGGGTCTGGGCGGTGTGCGAAGCCGACGACCGCATGGTGCTGGTGGGCCCCGACGACGCGCCGCCGCAGATCTGGGACGTCGCCGACGCTCCCCGGCACGTGCGCATCACGAGCGAGGCCCTGTTCGCGTTCTTCGGAGGCCCCGCCGCCCGGGCCAGGATCCACCGCATCCCCCGGCTGGACGACGAGGTCGCCGACCACCGGACGGGGCCGTGGGCGGAGGGCATGACCTCGTCCGATCGACGCGCCGCCGTCGGACGCGGTCCAGCGGGCCACGTCGAGGTGTTCGGGCAGCCTCCGCGGGCCACGGACGAGGCGCCGTCGTCCTACGCGGACGTGCTCGCCGACGCCTTCGGGCACCGCGCGGACACCGTGCGCGTGGGCACCTGGCCGGGAGTCCCCTTCTGGACGCTGGTGGGCGAACCCCACGACCCCGTCACCAAGAAGGGGCGCGGCTGGTACGAGTCGTTGATCGTGACGTCACCGGTGGACGCGCGCGTGACGTTCGTCGACCTCGACGTCCTGTGGCATCAGCGCTCCGTGCCGATCGGCGCGCCCATCCGGTCCATCTGGGTCGACGACTCGACCGGTACCCTCTTCGGCATGAACCGCTGCGGCGTCTTCAGCCTGCGGCTTCGCACCACATTCCCCTGGGATCCCCCCGTCGGCACGCCCCCGAAAAAGCAGAAACCGGACGCGACCCCGGAGAAGAAGTGACGACCTCCCCCGAGGTCCTGTTCACGCACGCCTACTTCGTGGCCCGCGACGCGCGGCCGCTGGGGTGGATGCACCCGCTCCCGCCGCTCCAACCGGCGTACGTCGCGGCCTGGACCGGGGAGCGGGGCAAGCAGGCGGTGCAGATGTGGGACCCGACCTTCCGGGCGGGGGAGGCGGCGTGGGAGGTCGAGGTGTCGCGGCTCCGTCCGCCGATCGTCTGGCTGTACGTGCACCCCACGACCCGCGACGAGGCGGGACGCATGGTGGCGACGGCCCGTCGGGCGGGGTCGGCGGTGCTCGTGGCGGGGCCGGACGCTCGACTGCGGCCCGAGTACTACCTCCGCTCGGGGGCCGACGCGGTGGTGCTCGGGGAGGGCGAGACCGGGACCCTCGCCGCGGTGCTGGCCCTGCGCGCGGCCCGCTACCGCCCGGCGCCGGAGGTGTTCCACTCCGTGCCCGGCCTCGTCTACCTCGACTCCGCGCGGGAGCTCCGATTCAGCCCCGGACGGGAGCGCCCGGTGGAGCTCGCGAAGCTGCCCCGGCCGCTCCGGGACGAGACGCAGACCCGCATCCACCTGGAGCAGTGGCGCGACCACCGCCGGTTCCGTCCGCTGCCCATCGAGTCGGGCCGGGGCTGCCCCGTGTCCTGCGGCTTCTGCACGAACACGGTCTTCGGCCGCCCCTACCGGCGGAGGTCGCCGGAGGACGTGGTCGCCGAGATGCAGGAGCTCGTAGAGACGTTCGACGTGGACCGGCTCGTCTTCACCGACGAGGTGTTCGTATTCGATCGGCTGTGGCTGACCGAGTTCACGGCGGCGATGAAGACGTGGAAGGGGCGGGTGCCGTTCGAGGCCGCGGCGAACCCGGGGCTGCTCGACGCCGAGTCGCTGCGCCTGTTGGCCCGGGCGGGCTGCGTCCGCATCGATCTGGACGCGGCGTCGGGCTCGGAGCGCCTGCTCAAGAGCCTCGCGTGGCGGTACGGCACGGCGGACATCTACCGGTCGGCGTCGGCGATCCGGGACACCGGGATCCGGATGGGCCTGCGCGTCCTCGCCGGGCTGGCCGGGGAGACGCGCAAGGACCTGCTGGCCACGATGGAGATGGTCGAGATCGTGAAGCCGGACGGCGTGGAGGTGACGCGCGTGGACCCGGGATCGCCCGCCCTCTTCCGGAAGAACTGGGAGCGCGTGGTCGCGGGTCCGGTCGCCGACCGACACGAGACGGATCCGTCGCTCCCGGGCCCGATCCTGGACGCGGCGGTCGCGTGGATGAACGACGAGGGCCGCTCGGGAGCGACCGACGCAGCCCTGGTACAGGCCTTGAAACGCCCGCTTCTTCGGGCCATGGTGAACATGCTTCCGGGTCGGCGTCGCCGGAGGGGGTGACCCCGGGGGATATTCTCTTCACGACAGGACTGAATGCCGGAAGACAACCCCAGCTCGCCGGAGGGCCTGCTCTCCAACTCGATCAGCCGCGTGCCCCCGGTCAACCCGGTGATGCCGCGGCCGGGCGAGCTGTTCGCCGCGCGGTACGAGATCGAGCGGATGCTCGGCCGCGGGGGCATGGGCGAGGTGTACGCCGCCGTGCAACGGCCCTTGGGCCGACGCGTCGCGGTCAAGATCCTCAAGACCCCGGACAGCATCGACGACGACCCGAACTTCCAGTCGCGCTTCCTGCGCGAAGCGGCCGCCGCCGCCCGCCTCACGCACCCCAACACCATCACCGTCTTCGACTTCGGCCAGACCGACGAGGGCGTGTTGTTCATCGTCATGGAGTACCTCGAGGGCAACGACGTCCGCACCGTGCTGCGGCACGAGGGGCAGATGACGCCCCAGCGCTCGATCCACGTGGCGAAGCAGGTGTGCAAGAGCCTGCGGGAGGCGCACCGCAAGGGGATCGTCCACCGCGATCTCAAGCCCGCGAACGTGCTGCTCGTCGACCGCGACGACGATCCCGACTTCGCCAAGGTCCTCGACTTCGGGCTGGTGAAGTTCCGGGGCGAGTCCTCCGAGATCACGCTCGCGGGGAAGTTCCTGGGCTCGCCCCGCTACACGTCGCCCGAGGCCCTGGATCGGAACAAGGAGGTCGATCACCGCGCGGACATCTACGCGGTGGGGATCCTCCTGTACGCGATGATCACCGGGAACCCGCCGTTCGACGGCGACGCGATGCAGGTCCTGAACGCGCACCTGCACGAGATCCCGCAGCCCATGTACCGGGCCTCGCCTTCGGCCCGCACGACCCCCGAGCTCGAGGAGGTCGTCGAGCGCTGCCTCCAGAAGGATCCCGACCGCCGGTTCCAGTCGATGTCGGAGCTCCTCACGGCGCTGCGCAAGGTCGGGTCCTTCTACGGGGACCACGACACCGAGACGATCGACTTCGACACGGCCGAAGAGAGCATCGAGCTGGACGAGTCGGTGGCTCCCGACCAGCCCCTGCCCGCCCTGGCCCCCGCGGGCGACGCGATCCTCCAGAGCGCCGGGAACATGCGGGCCGTCGAGGTGGAGCAGTCGGCCCCGCCCCCGCCCGGCCTGCCGCCCACCCCGGAGCCCGCCCCCGTCGCGCCCGCGCCTCCCCCGCCTCCGCGTCCCCGACGGCCGAAGCCGCCGGAGAAGAAGGGGAGCGGCCTGCTCGTAGGGCTCGGGATCGGGGCCGTGCTCGCGGTGGGCGTGGTGCTGTTCGCCCTGCGCCCGGGGGGAGAGGCCGACGACACGCCCGCGCCCCCGGAGCCCGTGGACACCGGCCCGGTGGACGTCGCGCCGGTGGACCCCGAGCCCACGCCCGAGCCCGTGGAGGCGACGCCCGAGCCGACCCCGGCGCCCACGCCCGCCCCCACGCCGAAGCCCGTCGTGAAGCCGAGTCCGACGCCCGCGCCGGTCGTGAAGCCGGAGCCGCCGGAGCCCACGCCGGAGCCGAAGGACGAGAGCACGGTGCCCGGGTACAAGGACAACCCGTATGACTGACCGCTGGCGTCGATCGCGGCGCGGGGAGGTGCGATGAAGAACCGGTTGCCGCTGCTGTTGATGTTGATGGGGGCCCTGCTCGTGCCCGGGACCGCCTTCGCCGACGCCAAGGACGACGCCCGCCGCGCCTTCAAGCAGGGCATGGAGCTGATCGGGAAGGGCGACCACCTCGCCGGGGCCGAGCGCCTCCAGCGGGCCTACGAGATCCTCCCCCACCCCAACGTCCTCTACAACATCGGGCTCGCGCTCGCCGACGGCGGCAAGGTCGACGAGTCGATCGGCTACTTCCAGAGGTACCTGGACAGCGGACCGCAGGACGGGGCCGCGGTGGCGCGGCTGATCGTCCTCCTCCAGGCGCAGGCCCGAGAGACCAGCGCCGCCCCGGCCATGCCCGGGGACCTGGGCGACGCGACGCCCTCGGACACGACCCCGCCCGCGGCCGTCGAGGGCACGCCGACGGTGGTCGCGGGACCCGAGGTCGAAGCGCTCATCGCGCGGCTGGAGCGGCTCGCCGAGAAGCTGGAGGCGGGCGGCGCCCCCGAACCGGAGCAGGCCGCCTCGGACGATGTGCCGGGGGCCGAGGCCCTGGAGGCCAAGTCCGGCGACATCTACGACGACGTCGTCGTATCCGCCTCGCGGTTGGCGACCTCGCCGTCGGACGCGCCCGCCGCGACCACGATCATCACGGCCGACCAGATCCGCCTGTCCGGGGCCACGAACATCCCGGACCTGCTGCGGAGCGTGCCCGGGCTGTCGAACATGACGATGACGGCGGGCAATACGAACGTCGCCATCCGGGGCTTCAACCAGCGGATCTCCAACAAGGTCCTGGTGCTGATCGACGGTCGGTCGGTGTACCTCGACTTCCTCGGGGCCACCCTGTTCCGGGCCCTCGCCTACGACCTGCAGGACATCGAGCGCATCGAGGTCGTGCGCGGGCCGGGCGCCACCCTGTACGGCGCGGGCGCGTTCGGCGGCGTCATCAACATCATCACGAAGCCCATCGCGCGAGCGAAGACCTCGGGCTCGGTCCACATCGCGGGCGGCACGGGCGAGACGCTGATGGGCAACGTCCGCTTCTCGGGCAACGAAGGGATCTTCGGCTTCCGCGGGTCGCTGGGGTACGAGCAGACCGACCGGTACTCGCTCGAGATCGCCGACCGCTCGGACTTCGAGTTCGTGGGCGCCGACGAGAGCCTCGCGGTGCGCGCGGTGCGGGCGAACGGCGCCATCCAGATCCGGCCGTCCGACAAGATCTCGCTGATGGTCAGCGGGGGCGGCACCTACGTCTACGACAACTTCTTCGCCATCGGGCTGTTCCGCGACTTCATCCAGGAGGGCGGAGGCGCGCACGTGCGGGCGGACCTGCGGTTCGGGGGCCTCGGGATCCGGGCCTTCTGGAACTACTTCAACGCGCTGGCCCAGCCGTCGTGGCAGCTGGTGGGCGGACAGGACCTGAGCACGCACCCCCGCTCCCACATCGTGGACGTGGAGGCGTCGTACAGCGCGTCGGCCGTGCTCGGCGTGCGCCACGACCTGACCGTCGGCGCGGGCTACCGACTCAAGACCATCTCCTGGAGCTACCTCGACGGCGACCACGTCGAGCAGCACCTCAACGGGTTCGTGGAAGACCGCATCACCTTCATCCCCCAGATCGTGACGGTGCTCGGCTTCCGCTTCGACCAGCACCCGCTCGTGGGCTTCACGCCGTCGCCGCGCGTGGCCCTGCTGATCAAGCCCACGCCGAAGCAGTCGATCCGCGTGTCGGCGGGCACGGCTTTCCGGAACCCCTCGTTCCTGGAGTCGTACCTCGACCTGACGATCCTCGGCTCCCCGTTCACGTCGGTCGGCATCGAGTCGTTCGGCAATACGGAGCTCGAGCCCGAGAACATCTTCTCGGTCGAGGGCGGGTACGTGTTCGAGGACAGCGACTTCTTCAGCTTCGAGTTCGCCGGCTACTACGAGCGCATCGACAACCTCATCTACCAGGCGTCGGTGAAGCCCATCGAGCGCTCGCGGGGGCTCGAGACGGACCGGCAGATCGCGGGCAGCTCGTCGTTCGAGAACGTGGAGGGCGCGTTCCACGGGTTCGGCCTCGAGGTCGGGGCCCACGCCTTCCCCGTCGACGGCCTGGACATCCGGGCGAACTACTCGTTCAGCTACTTCATCGACCAGGGGAAGGTCGACGCGGGCCTCGAAGACACGCAGGACACGCGACACCCCATGCACATGGCGAACATCGGGGCCAGCTACCGCGCCCCGTTCGGCCTCGACGCCAACGTCGACGTGCACATCGTCAGCGCCGTCGACCTGCCCGAGCGCTCGTTCGACGCCGCGGGCAACGTCCAGATCGCGAGCTGCGAGGCCCCCCTGTACGGGATGCTCAACGCGCGCATCGGCTACCGCCTGCTCGAGGACAAGCTCGAGTTCGGCGTCACCGGCACGAACCTCACCGCCTTCGCGACGGGCGGCCACCGCGAGCACTGCTTCGGCAGCACCGTGGGGGCCCGGGTCCTCGTGAACGCCACCTACCGCTTCTAGGAGATCCGACGATGCGACGCCTGCTCCTCGCTCTCCCCCTCCTCGCCGCCGCGTGCGACGTGCCCCTCGACCCCATCACCGAGGGCGACGCGTACACCACGCCGCCCCCCGCGACGTACATCTCGGGCTCGATCGAGGTGCTCGACGGCATCACGAGCGCGCCCGGCGGGGCGGCCATCCTCTTCCGTTTCGACTGCGCGAACCCGCCCCCTCCGGTGGGGACGGGCACGCCGGTCGACATGGTGGTGGTGCGCGAAGCCGACTTTCTGGCGGGCATCGCCGAGTTCACGATCCCGAGCGTCCCCGCCGACAGCTGCTCGCTCCTGACCGGGTACATCGACCGCGACCGCGACTTCGACCTCCTGTACTCCGTGACCGTGCAGCCGACGGGCGGGGACGTCGCCTTCACCAGCCGCGTCGTCGAGGTCGGCGCGGCGAGCGAGACGGGCTGGGTGACGCCCGCCGAGAACATCGAGCTCCGGGCGAACGTCGTCGTGCCGCTGGACAAGCCCGCGTTCGAGGCCGTCTTCCGGGGCGCCCCGCCCCCCGAGGAGACGCCGGAGGGCATCCTGTTCGAGTTCGAGCTCGGCACGCTCGGGACCCAGTTCATCGAGCTCTACGGCCGCGACCTGACGTCGGACATCCAGGACGTCGAGGACGCGCGGTTCACCATCGTGTTCGCCGCCGACGAGGACGGCGACGGCATGCCCGACGACCTCAGCGGGACCGGGTTCGCGGACCTGCTGTCCCCCACGATCGTGCTGCGCAAGCTGGACGAGTCCGACCCGACCGGCCTGACCCTGGACGCGGACAACCCCGTGATCATCCCGCTCGCCGGGCTGCCCTTCGAGCCGCCCCTGGGACTGGACCCCGAGTGGGGGCTGCTGGCGATGCAGAACGAGCTCGGGCTCCCGTTCGACGGAGTGTCGGAGTTCACGAACGACCGCTTGCTCGTGGCCATGCGCGAGCTCGTGCTGATCGATCGCGCCACCCGGACCACGCAGCCCATCGGGGAGTTCGAGGCCGAGACGGGCCGAGACGTCACCGGGACCTACCAGATGATGGTGATGAACTCGTCCGGCCAGCTGTGGACGATCCCCAACGAGCTGGCCGACTTCGGCCTCCCCGATCAGGGCGCCCGCGTGCGGATCACCCGCCCCGCCGAGTAGCCGCCCCCAAAAGAAAACCGTCCGGACCCTTCGCTCCTTCCGTCAGGGGGGAAGAGGGCCGCTCTCGCATCGGGCCCTCCGAAAAGGAGTCCGCCCATGCCCCGCCTCATCCTCGTCCTCCAGCTCGTCGCCCTCCTCTTCGTCCCCGGCCTGGCCGGGGCCGTGTCGAACTTCGGGGAGGCGTCCGAACGCATCGCCATGCCCGTGCCCGACGGACCGTCGGGCATGCAGCCCGAGCTCGCCCTGCTCTACAGCTCGGGGGCGGGCAACGGCAACGCGGGCGTCGGCTGGGGACTGCCGTACTCGTCGGTCCGGCTGAACCTGCTCGACGGCGTGCCGCTGTGGTCGCTGCCGTCCGCGTACGGCTGCGGGCCCGCCTGGGAGGGGCGAGTGCAGCTCGACGGGGCGGAGATGGTCCCCTCGCCGGGCGATCCGATCTGGGACCCGGGCGACGGCTCCTGCGTGTGGCGGACGCGGCCCGACGAGTTCCTCGCGGCGATCCCGTTCTGGCGCGGCGGCAGCGGCCCGGGCACGACGATTCGAGACGCGGACGACCAGCCGGCGGGCTGGGCGATCATCCGACCGGACGGGCGAGTGTGGTGGTACGGCGATCACCCGTCCACGTCGGAGGCCGACTCGGCGGGATACCGTCGGGTCGCGCCTCCGTCCGGTCCGGCGGGGGTCGAGATCGTGACCGAGTGGTTCCTGCACCACGTCCAGGACCGCGACGGGAACCTCGTCACGTACCGCCCCGAGTGGGACTTCGGCGACCCCTCCGACCCCGCCGCGCTCGCGGGCGTGCCCGACGTCCGCCTGCGCGCCGTGTCCTGGGCCGAGCGCGTGCCCGGCGCCTCCTTCGCGTGGGATCCCCTCGGCGACTCCATCACCGGCTTCTCGACGGGCGCGCCCTACGGCGTCCAGGGAACGGCCGACTGGCTCGGCGCCATCGACTCGTCCGCCTTCCTCCGCGATCCCGGCGCGTTCTTCCCGTCGGCCCCCGGCACCTCGCCCGAAGGCAGCGGCCCCCACTACTACGCCGCGCTGGTCGAGTACGCGACGCGGCCCGACGTGCGCGTCACTCACCGCGCGGGGGTGCCCGTCGCCCAGCGCGGCCGCATCGAGGCGGTCACGGTCTTCGCCGACGCGGAGGTCGACTTCCAACCCGGGACGACCTTCGGGCTCCGTCCCGGCACCTCGCCGGACGCGCTCCGATCCTGGGCGCTGCAGTACGACGAAGGCACCACGGGCAAGTCCCGCCTCACGCGCGTCTGGCCGCTCGTCGGGGCCGCTTCGCTGCCGCAGTCGGCCCCCACCTCCGGGCGCGGCGCCTGGGATCCCACGGACCCGACGGCGCTGCAGAACCCCTGGGAGATCGCCTGGTCCGACAGTTCGACGCTCGATCCGAGCGTCCTCGAGGTGCCGGACGCTCCCGGCGGCTCGGAGCTCGACGTGAGCCCCGACCCCGCCGACCCCTTCTGGTTCCAGGAGGGGTTCATCGACGGCGGCTTCAACCTCACCGCGCTCATGGACCTCAACGGCGACGGCCTCCCCGACCAGGTCGAGCACGCGCCCGAGCTGCTGACGATCGGCGAGTACGGGCAGACGGTCCCGTACGAGAACAGCCCGGTGTTCGACAACCTCGGCGCGATCGAGTTCTACGTCGACCACGTGCCGCCGCTGCTGAGCGACGAGTTCCTGCACGTCCGCTGGAACGAGGGCGGCGCGTGGTCCGCCCAGGAGCTCGGCCCGCTCGACCCGTTCGCCCTGTACGCGACCGCCGACGTCCAGGTCGTCACGCCCGGCTGCGCCGACCCCGATCCCACGAGCTGCGGACTCCCCGTCGGGCCCCTGGCGCAGCCGATCAGCGAAGGCGTCGGGGCGTTCTGCGAAGCGGCCTCCGTGAACGTGCTCTACGACACCGGCATGCCGCCGTTCGAGCCCGGCGCGCCGTTCCCCGCGATCCGCGCCGAGCTCGACGCGCGCATGGCGTGGTGCGAGTACCGGTCCTGCGCCCCGTTCTGCGAGCCCGGCAGCGCCGTGACCTCCCCCTACAACGCGCTGTCCGCGGCCGCGGGGGGAGCCCTCGGCGCGACCGTCGACCTCGAGACGGTGCGGCCCGAGCAGGGCGACCCCCGCTCCGTCGCCCAGACGGCCGACGGGCTCGTCGACGAAGACGAGCTGCTCCTGTGGGAGAAGTACGCCGTCACGCTGTTCGCGGCCAACTCGACGGCCGACCGCCCCAACATCGGCATGTCGACCGCCGCCCCCGGCACCGAGCCCGAGTCGATCGTGCGCCACGTCGACGGGTACGCGCGGCCGAGCTTCACCACCCGCGTCGCCGACGGCCTCATCGAGATGCAGCGCAACGTCGACTTCCTCGGCAAGGACCTCGACCCCGACGCCGGCTACCTCGTGGAGACCGGGCTCGTCCACGACCTCATCGACATGAACGGCGACGGGTACCCCGATCGCGTGCTCGGCGGCGCGGGGATCCTGAGCAACCGGGCGACGGCCCAGGCCGCCCTCCCCAACCCGGACCCGGGCGCGCCGAAGGGCTTCGCGTACTCGACCGAGCACATGAGCTGGATGGTCGCGCTGTTCGACCCGCAGAGCGGCGAGTTCGCGGCGCCGGTCCCCTGGGACCTGCCCTACTCGCTCCCGTTCACGCCCGCCGACGTCGAATACTGGTACGAGGCGCCGCACTACAGCTGGCTGGGCGTGTGGGAGTCCACCGACTACCACGGCGGCGCGGCCCCGAGCAGCTCGGCCGGAGTCTCGGCGGGCCCGTCGGGGGTGTCCGCGGGGGCGGCGGCGAGCTTCGGCCCCGTGGGGGCGAGCGTGGGGGCGAGCGCGGGGGGGCTCGGCGCGAGCGTCTCCCTCGGCCCGCTGAGCCTGTCCACCAGCGGCCTGAGCATCGGGCCCATGAGCTACAGCGGCGGCAGCTGGTCCGTGAGCGCGGGGGCCGTCGCGATGACGATCATCAACGAGATCCTCGGCGTGCTCGACGCCTTCGACGTGCCCCACGCCCTCGGCGGGAGCTTCGACCACACCGGCGCGAGCGTCTCGCTGCCCGGCGTCGGCGACATCTGCGGGCTGAACTGCCCGGAGCACACCCGCTACCAGAAGGCCGGCCTGTTCGACCTGAACGGCGACCGTCGGCCCGACTACGTGCGGGCACAGCGGGGCGGCACCTGGGAGGTCTTCCTCGCGAACGAGTGCCCGCTCGGCCGCGACGTCGACAACGACAACGCCCCCGACTGCTTCGACCCCCCCGTGATCTGGGGCGGGATCGCCACCGCCTACATCAACTGGACGATCACGAGCGTCTACTCCGCCCAAACCGCCACCCCATCCCTCGACGCGCCGAGCAACGCCGATCCGCTGATGCGCGTCGCCAACCAGGTGGCGGGCCTGCAGGACATGAACGGCGACGGACTCCCCGACTTCGTCTACGTGGCGAGCCCGGCGGCCGGGGACCCCCTGGTGCCCCCCATGGCCGCCGTCGGCACGGACAACGAGCCGACGATCGACGTGCACCTCGCCGGCCACAACCTCTTCGTGAAGCTCAACACCGGCGCGGGCTTCGCGGGCGCCGTCCCGTGGTTCGACGCCGCCACGGCGGCCTCCCTGGCCGACGCCTGGGGCCACATCCCGGCGCTCGCCTCGAGCCGCGTCTTCACGAGCTGGGAAGCCCAGGGGAACAACGCGTCCCTGGGGATCCACGGCCTGCAGGACTGGAACGCCGACGGGCTCGTCGACTACTACGCGATGACGCCCCATCACCCCTACGGGTTCCCGCTGCCGACGCCCCTCGCGGCGGTCGAGCTCGACTTCGAGGAGCGCGCGCCCACGATCTTCCTCAACCGCGGGACCGGCTTTGCGTCCGGCGCCCTGGCCGAGGCGTCGCGCTACGGGAGCTTCACGCTCGACACGGACGCCCTGGGGCAGTCGCAGACCGGGCCCCACGGGCTCGATCCCACCGTCACCATGAGCGCCGCGGCCTTCAGCTCGGCCTACCCGAGCTACGCGACGAGCCTGTGGTTCCGGGTCGACCCCGACGAGGAGTCCGTGGGCACGGTGTCGCAGTCCATGTTCATGGACATCGACGGCAACGGGACCCTCGACTGGGTCGTGAACGGGGCCCGGGACGAGGCCCGCGCGTTCCCCCTGCAGGACGCGGTCCCCGACCTGATGACGACCTTCCGAGCCCCGCCCGGAGAGGCCGTCGCCTACGAGTACGAGCCCGCTCGCGATCACATGGACGTGGGCGTGGACGCGTACCCGTGCGGCTCCCAGGTGGTGGCGCAGCGCCGCGAGGTCGACCCGGTCACCGGGCGGGACGAGGTCCAGACGTTCGCCTACGCGGCCCCCGCCTTCGATCCCGACCTGCAGCGCAGCTTCGGCTTCGGCGAGATCGTCGTCGCGCAGGGCGACCAGGAGCGGCGACGGCTCCACTTCAACGACTGGATGCGCGCGGGCCTCATGCACACCGAGGAGGTGCTCGACGGGGGCGGGGCGCTGCTGCAGCGGACCGACGTCGACTGGGACGCGACCGACTTCGCGGCCCTGCACGCCCACCTCGGGGGCGCCGCCGACACGTGGGCCTGGGCCGCGCGGCGCACGACCCTCACCACCTTCGATCCGGCCGTCGCGCAGGCGAGCCCGGCCCTCCCCGGCTTCGCCCCCGCGGGGTTCGTCCAGAGCGACCGGTACACGTTCCACACCGACTACAACGGGCTGCCGTGGTGCGCCCAGGAGGACGCGGACGCCGACGGCGACATCGATCGCATGGAGACCCTCGAGTTCGATCCCACGCTCGGCTTCGACGGGTTCGTATCCGCGGTGAGCGAGGAGCGCACCTACGTGCCGGGACCGGCTGCCGTCCTGCCGGGCATGTGCGTGTACGACTCGGGCTCCTGGGGCTGGGAGCACCAGGTCCGGCGCGTCTTCCACCCGACCGGCAAGGCGGACCGCGTCGACCACGTCGATCGCACGGCGTCGGCCGCTCCCTACGCGCTGGAGGAGCGGAGCTGGTACCCGAACGGCGAGCTCCTGGGCACCCGGACGACGGACCCGTACACGGGCGGGACCGCCGCGTCGTGGCGGCTGCTCGACGCCGAAGCGGGCGTCCGGCTCCTTCGGCGCTACACGCCCGAGGTGGGGGGCGTGGAGTTCGTCACCGCCTACGACCGCTGCGGGTTCGGGGCATCGTGCGGGGTCGGCGCGGCGGGCGCGCACGGGGCGGCCGCGGTCACCACCGCGCCGGACGGCCTCGCCACGGTCGTCGGCTTCGACGAGCTCGGGCGTCCGGTGTCGACGCACGTCGATCGCGGGGGTCCGTCGCCGGGCGTCCCGACGCTCCCGACCCTGCTGTGGTCCTACGAGCGGCCGGTGCGCACGGGCGCCGAGGGCGACCCCGACGCCGCCGGGCTGCCCGGCACGGCCACGCGCTCCAACCTCGTGGACGACGTCGCGGGCACCTACGTCGACCGCGTCGACTTCCTCGACGGCGACGGTGAGGTGCTCCTCTCCCGGACGCTGACCGAGGTGGCCGATCCGCTGCAGCCGCAGGCGGCCGTGCTGGGCCAGCGGGTCGAGGGTCGCGTCGTGAAGGACGAGCGCGGGCGTCCGGTCGCGGCGTTCGAGCCGTGTTTCGCCCCGTCGATCTGGACGTCGGCCCAGGACTTCGTCGCGTCGCCGGGGGCCTGGGGCTGCGCCGAGCTGCGCGCGCAGACCCGCACGTTCGACGGCCTCGATCGCGAGGTCCTGGCGGTGCGCCCCGACGGCTCCCGGGTGGAGACGACCCGAGCCCACGCCGCGGCCCCGCTGCCGGGCCTGGTCACGCGCGAGGTGCTGCGGGACGCGGGCGGCGCGACGCTCCAGGAGCGCGAGACGCTCGCGTCGGCCCGGGAGCGACGGACGTATCGGTTCGGGGCCGTCACCCACCGGCGCACGGGCGGGAGCGGGTCCGTGAACCTCGGTCGCGTGCTCGACGCCTCCGTGCTGGAGACCCGCGAGCGGCTCGACGGCAAGGGGCGGCTCGAGTCGGTCTGGCGGACGGGCCTGGCGGCGGCGGACGGGGTCGAGATCGCCTGGAACGGCCGCGACCTCGCGGACGCGATGCGGGACCCGGATCGGGGCTCCTGGGAGTTCGAGTACGACGCATGGGGGCGGACCACGGGGCGGTTCCTGCTCGACGACACCGGCCTCGCCGTCGACTCCGAGACACGGCTCCGGTACGACGCCCGCGGGCGGCTCGAGGAGTCGCACTTCATCCCCTGGGCGGGGGGCCTCGAGGAGCGGTGGTCGCATCGCTACGACCAGGCGGTCGGCTCGTTCCTCGGCCTCCCCACCGAGCCCGCGGCGGCGCGGGGTCGGGCCACGGGGTCCGTGTACGAAGCGGCGGGCGCGGCGGGCCTCCTGGTCCCCGAGGCGGAGTGGGCGTACGCGTTCGACGGCATGGGGCGGTCCGCCGAGGTCCGGCAGGATCTGCGCCCGGCGGCCTGGGGGGGCACGAACCCCGTCGAGGTGCTCGCCGGCGGCTTCGAGTACTACCCCGACGGGACCGTGAAGCGCACGCTGTACCCCGAGGCGTTCACGGCCGGCGGGAGTCCGCTGCCGATGGCGTTCGAGAGCCCGATCGTGGAGGTCGTCCGCTCGCAGACGGGGCTCCCGGAGGCGGTCGAGGCGGTGGGCACGACGCTGGGAGGGGCGGCCTTCACCAGCTACGTGGCGGGGGCGACCTACGACGTGCACGGGCGCCCCGCGCACCTCGAGCTCGGCAACGGGACGGAGCAGACGTTCCAGTACCAGCGCGTGGACGGCTCGGGCACGGCCCCGGGGAACCTGGCGCTGGAGTGGACGCAAGTCTCGGGCCCGTCGGCGACGCTGCTGGAGCGCAGTTACACGTGGAACGCGGCGGGCGAGCTGCAGGCCTGGGAGGACCTGACCGGGGCGCCGGAGGTGGGGACCTGCTCCTACGACGGGGTCGGGGCGCTGCTCGCCTGCGCGGTGTCCTCGAGCGGGGGCGCGAGCTCCTACGCCTACGAGTACGACGTGCTCGGCAACCTGATCCACGAGTCCGTCGGGGACGCGACCGGGGGGCGGTCGTTCGAGCAGCTGTTCGCGGGCGACCGCGGGCTGCTGGCGGCGGCGCCGGGGGTGTACCGGGCCCCGGTGAACGCGCCCGTGGCGCAGCTGCGCACGGCGGCGGGGGCGGCGACCGTGACGGCGGATCACGCCTTCGATCCGCGCGGGTCGATGGTGCGCCAGGAGTGGTCCGTGAACCCGGGCGCGGCGACGTTCGCGGCGGATGAGAGGGGGGTGGCGTCGGCGTCGGGGGTGTCGATCCTGGCGGCCCGGGAGCTCACGTGGTCCGGCGACGCGAAGCTGAAGGAAGTGCTGGCGTCGCAGGGGGGCGCGTACGAGAGCAAGGCGCTCTTCTGGTACGGCCCCGACGGGTCGAGGGCGGCGAAGTCGGTGGAGGACATCGCCTCCGGCACGACGACGATCACCCAGCGGTTCGGGGCCTTCTTCGAGTGGGTCGAGGACGGGGTGGGGTCCGAGTCGTGGACGCTGCCGATCTTCCTGGGGGACCGCATCGTGGCGCAGCACGACGTGGAGCTGACCTCGGGGACGTACGCCGAGGCGGTCCGCTGGGTCGCGGGCGACCACCTGGGCTCGGCGAGCGTCGTCACCGACGAGCTGGGCGACCTCCGCGTGGGGCGCAAGTACGAGCCTTACGGCCGGGAGCGCGAGGCCTGGGGGCCCGACGCGGCCCAGGGGGAGCTCGATCCGGGCAGCGTCGAGCGCCGATTCAGCGGCAAGCAGCGCGAGCTCGACGCGATGGGCCTGACGGGCACGCCGTACGAGCTGGAGGGCTACGACTACGGGGCCCGGTACTACCTGCCCGGGTTCGCCGCCTGGATGACGGCCGACTCGATCACGCCGGACAACGTCGGCGAGTTCAACGCCTTCCAGTACGTCGCGAGCAACCCCCTGAGCTACCGGGACCCCACGGGTCACTCCGTCCTCACGAAGGTCCTCAAGCTCATCGCCAAGGGCGGCGACATCGGCGCGACGCTCTACGACCTCAAGGTCGCCCTCGACACCCTCCTGGACAGCAACGCGAGCTGGGTGGACCGAGGGGGCGCCTTCCTCACCCTCGCCAGCGAGCTCGGCCCCGTCAGCATCGGCGACCTCAAGGACGCAGGTCGAGCGATCAACGCCATCGACGCCAAGATCGACGCCGCCCGAGCCGCCCGAGCCGCCGACGCCCTCGGATCCGGTGCCAAGACCGTCGCCGGCCGCGGCGGGTCGTCGGCCCGCAAGATCGAGAAGAGCAACGACGCCAGAAAGGCCGCCGACAGCGGCGCAGGCGACCCCGAGTACGTGTACCGAAGCGGGTCTCGCACCGACAAGAACATGACTCCGAGGCCCGACAAGGACACAGACGGCCTGAGCACCTGGACCAGCCTCGATCAAGCGGTACCGCCCGGGGGAAAGGCACAACGAATCGAGACGGCGAAGCTGGAGAAGGTGTGCCTGGACTGCCGTCCCGACGGTCACGTAGCCCTGCACGCCGGGACTCCGGAGGAGACGGCGAGGTGGGCGGCGACACGGGACCTCGACGAGGCGCACGAGCTCACGAAGGAGCTGCAGGCCGCGAGTACCGAGGTCCGGCGTGCCCGCTGAGACGGGGGCACGGGGCTACAGTGTGCTGGACGCGACCACGAGCACGAGACGAGGGGGCTGAATGCGCGCACCGATCGACAAGAACGACATCGCCGCCGTCGAGGCCCTGGCCTCGGCGGACGACGGTGTCCTGCAGGAGCACCACCGAGCACTGCTCACGTGGCTCCAAGACCTGAACTGGCCCGTAGCGAGGCCGGTCGCGGAGCTGCTCGCGCGTGCCGACACCTGGATCGTCCCCGCCGTTCAAGACGTGCTTCGAGGCTCGGACTCGGTCTGGAAGTACTCGCTGCTGGTGGGGCTGCTCCCGCTCCAGTCGCCGCGCGTGGCAGCTGCCCTCCGACCCGACCTCGAGTCGTTGGCCGCAGCTCCCTCGGACGCGGACCGCGCCGAAGGGGTCGCCGAGGCCGCGCGAGAGCTGCTCGTTCCGACCACCTGAGGTGTCGCATCTGCGTCACCACGGGCTCGTGGACGGCATCCACGGGGCGAGGATGACGATCTTGGGTCACTCGACCTCCGATCCGAGTTCATCAAGGCCAAGAAGATCGACAAGATCGTGGTGCGCTGCGACCAGGGGAGCTGGCAGAAGAGCCTGTGATGCTCAGTGGCCGTCCTCGCGACGGTGATCCTCTTCCTTGACCCGCTGCGCCGAGGACTTCGCGGGTCGGTTGCGGAGGCGGTAGACGTCGACCGTGCGGTTCACGCCGCCGGGCACCTCCAGCACGCCGACGGGGTCCCAGTCGTAGATGCTGCGGACCATCGTCCACCACTCCTGGACCGCGCCCGACGTGTCGTCGAGGGACTGATCCACCATGAACAGCACGCAGCCGTCGTGCTCGTCCCAGAACCGGCCGACGTTGTCGGGGTCGCGCAGGTCCTTGAGCGGCCAACACATCTTCCACATGTCGCAGACCGTCGCCTCGCCCGCGAAGGCGCCGCACTCGTCCGGCGTCAGCGTCATCGGGCCCGTCGGCTTCTCCGTGCCCGGCAGCCGGGGGACGTCCTGGTTCTTGTCTCCGTAGCGAAGGCCCAGCGCGCCGAGGTCCATCAGCGACAGCGCGACGACCCCCGCCATCAACACCCCCGCGCCCGCCAGGAGCAGCCGCCGCCGCGACCCCGCGACCTCCGCCGCCGCGGCCACGCCGACCATCGCGAGCGCGACCCCCGCGTCGGTCGTATTGAGGAGGTGGCGCGGGCCGAAGTCCATGAACAGCAGGTCCGGCATCACCGCCACGAACGTGATCCACCGCAGCGCCCGCGCCGCCTCCCGCAGGTCGGCCGGGACACCGACGTTGCGCCAGGAGTCCCGCGGCTTGGAGGCCGCCCAGAGCCCCGCGGCGAACAGCGGCAGCATCGGCAGGTAGGTGAGCGGCCGGTAGGCGTCCGCGACGCGCAGGTGCAGCGGCAGGAACCGCAGGCCGTAGTGGAAGTCCTCCCGGGCCACTCCCGCCTGCATGTCGGGGATGATCGTGGCCACGAGCAGGCCGCCCGCCACCACCATCGGCGGCACCCACAGCTTCCAGTCCCGCCACAGCGCACCCCGCGTGTGGATCAGCGGGATCGCCGCCGTCGCCATGACCCCGAACAGCTGGTCCTGGCGCAGGGTCGTGGCCAGTCCCCCCATCAACAGCCACGCCAAGACCGACAGACGGGTCGGCTTCCGGGCCACGACCACCGCGAGCAGCAACGTCGCCGCCCACAGCACGTGCGGCGCGGCGACGTGGAACGCGTGCGCGCGCCAGTACGTCGAGAAGGGGTGCACCATCGCGATCAGGGCCGCCGTCACGCCGATCCAGCGACGCCCCGTCAGGAGCTGGGTGGCCGCGCCGAGCAGCGCCGCCGACCACGTGCCGGTGGCCAGCGCGACGAGCACGAACACCAGCATCGAGTGCCCGAGCACGGCGCCCGCGACCTGGTACGCCCCCCGCAGGAGGGGCTGTGTCTCGAGCGGCGACCACCCGTTGGGCGGCACCTGCCCCTCGAAGGCGAAGAAGTAGGCCTCCTCGTGGGCCCGGAACTGGTGCTCGCCGATCGCGTCGAAGAAGAGCAGGGAGACGCCCGCCGAGGCCGCGCCGATCAGCGCATAGAGCGCGACGTCCCGCCCGCGGAGCCCCGCCCAGCCCGGCCGGTGGTCCGCGCGAAGGAGCACCGCCGCTACGCAGGCGGCCGTCAGGAGCGCGTGAAGGAGGCCCAGCGCCTGCATCCCCCGATGCTACCGCGCGCGGGCGACGCCCTCAGTAGGTCGGGAGCGACGTGTCGATCTCCTGGGCCCAGGCGGTGATCCCGCCCTCCATGTTCGTGACGTCGGCGTAGCCCGCCTCCACGAGCACGCGCGCGGCCTTCGCCGACCGGCCGCCCATCTTGCAGTGCACGAGGATGTCGCGGTCCCGGGGGATCTCGGCCAGCCTCGCGCCCACGTCTTCGTGGGGGATCGTGGCGTCGTAGCTCAGCTTGACGATGTCCAGCTCGTGCGGCTTGCGGACGTCCAGGACGAAGGGCGCCCATCCGTCCGCCATGCGGGCCGAGATCGTGCGCACGTCGAGGCGCGCGAACCCCTCGTCGACGACCTCCTCCTTCTCCTCCTCGACGGGGTGACCGGGCACGCCGCAGAACTGCTCGTAGTCGATCAGTTCGGTCTGCGTCGCTCGATCCGAGCACAGCACGCAGTTCGGGTTCTTGCGGAGCTTGAGCTCCCGGAACCGCATGTGGAGCGCGTCGTAGAGCATCAGCCGGCCGGACAGCGTCTCGCCGATGCCCAGGAGGATCTTCACGACCTCCGTCGCCTGGATCACGCCGATGATGCCCGGGAGGATCCCCAGGACCCCGCCTTCGGCGCACGACGGCACCAGCCCCGGGGGCGGCGGCTCCTCGTACAGGCAGCGATAGCAGGGCCCGCCCTCGTGGTTGAACACCGTCGCCTGACCCTCGAACCGGAAGATGGAGCCGTACACGTTCGGCTTGTTCAGCAGCACGCACGCGTCGTTCACGAGGTAGCGGGTGGGGAAGTTGTCGGTGCCGTCCGCCACGACGTCGTAGTCGGCGAAGAGGCGCAGCGCGTTCTCGGACGTCAGGGCCTCCTCGTACGCGTCGATGCGCACGGTCGGGTTCAGGTCCACGAGCCGCGCCTTCGCGCTCTCGAGCTTCGGCCTGCCGACCCACTCGGTGCCGTGCAGGATCTGCCGCTGGAGGTTGGACTCGTCCACGACGTCGAAGTCCACCAAGCCGATCCGACCGACCCCCGCCGCGGCGAGGTAGAGCGCGAGCGGCGACCCGAGGCCCCCGGCGCCGATGAGCAGGACCGAGCTCGCCTTCAGCCTGCGCTGCCCGTCCATCCCCACCTCGGGGAGGATGACGTGCCGCGCGTACCGGGCGATCTCGTCGTTGGTCAGCGTGGGGAGCGTCATCGGCCGCCCGCGATCGACGGGACGATCGTCAGGGTGTCGCCGTCCGCCACCGCGGTGGCCTCCTGTTCGAGGTACCGGATGTCTTCGTCGTTGAGGTACACGTTGACGAACGACCGCAGCTTCCCGGAGTCGCCGCGCAGGTGCCGCAGCAGGCCCTGGTGAGCTCCGGTGAGGGCGTCCAGCGCCTCCTTGACGGTCGTGCCCGCGACCTCGACGGACGCGTTTCCGCCGGAGTAGGTGCGCAGGGCGGTGGGGATCTGGATGGTCACGGACATCGGGGCTCCGGTCAGTCGATCTCGATGGCTTCGGGGTCCATGGAGCTCCGGTCGTCGACCAGGCGCCAGGAGAGGGTGGTCCCGGGGGTGCCCTGCCGCACGGAGACGATGACGTAGCTCATGTTCGGCAAGGCGTGGTCCCGGTCGTACTCGGAGTACTGCGCCGGGTGGTCCGGGTGGGAGTGGTAGTAGCCGACGACCTCGAGGCCCCTCGCCTCGATGGCCTGCTCGGCCCGCATCATGACGAGTCCGCTCACGCGGTAGCGGTTTCGCGGCGAGTCGGCGCGCTCGTTCAGCAGGGGCACGACCTCGGTCACGGACCACGTCCCCCGCGAGCCCGCGAGGATGCCCACGACCTCGTGGGGGTAGCCCTCCGCCGCGGCCGCGTGCATGCGCTCGTACTCGTCGCGCGCGATGCGCAGGCTCATGCCTCGTCCTCCGGTCGCTCCCAGATGTGGGCTTCGGACAGGTAGCGCTCCCCGCCGTCCGGGAAGATGGTCACGATCACGCCCTCGTCCAGCCGGTTCGCGATCTCCATCGCTCCCCAGAGCGCCGCCCCCGACGAGAAGCCGACGAGGATGCCGTCCTTCTCGGCGAGGTCGCGCACGAGCGCGAACGCGGGCTCGGTGGGCGCGCCCAGGTCCTCGTCGGCCAGCGCGGGGTCGTAGATCGAGGGGACGATGGACGTCTCCATGTGCTTCAGACCCTCGAGCCCGTGGAAGGGGCTCTCGGGCTGCACCGAGACGCAGCGGATCGCCGGATTCTGCTCGCGGAGGTAGCGCGTGGTGCCCACGAACGTGCCGGACGTCCCGAGCGTCGCCACGAAGTGCGTCAGCCGCCCGTTCGTCTGCTCCCGGATCTCCGGGCCGGTGGAGCCGTAGTGCGCTCGCCAGTTGGCGTCGTTGCCGTACTGATCGAGGTAGAGGTAGCGATCGGGGTGCTCGGCCGCGAGGCGACGGGCCTCTCGGATGGCCCCGTCGGAGCCCTCGAGCGGAGACGTGGATACGACCTCCGCGCCGTACACCGCGAGCATCCGCTTGCGCTCGATGTTCGCGTTGGCGGGCAAGCAGAGCGTGAGCTTGTATCCGTAGGCGGCCCCGATCATCGCGTACGCGATGCCCGTATTGCCCGACGACGCGTCGAGGATCCGCTTGCCGGGCGGCAGCAGCCCCCGGCGGCGCGCGTCGAGCACCATCGCCAGGGCGGGCCGGTCCTTGACGGAGCCTCCGGGGTTGCAGCCCTCCAGCTTCGCCCAGATCTCCACCCCGTCCGGGATGCGCCCGGCCACGGTCCCGCGGATGCGG
Source organism: uncultured Rickettsiales bacterium (assembly GCA_964512225.1). GTDB lineage: Bacteria > Myxococcota_A > UBA796 > UBA9615 > UBA9615 > CAZEKB01. The sequence goes on from CAZEKB010000005.1 coordinate 34,768, forward strand.
ACCAGGGGCGTGTCGCCGACGCGCGCCGGCAGGCCGACGGCGCCGTCGAAGGGGTGGAGCGGAGAGCCGGCTGGGGTCTTCGTCACGGGCGGGTGTATATAGCCTCGCGATGTCTCCCAAGCCACCCGGCGCACCATCGACGGTGCAGCTGATCCTCCTCCTCGTGATGGGCGTGGTGTCCTGCGTCATCGCCGCTCAGGGCGTCGCCCTGGTGCTGGTGGCCGCGGCGGACGTCCCCACGTCCGAGGCCGGGCGGGTCCTGCAGGCGCCGGGCTCCCTCGCGCTGATGACGGCGGTGCAGTACACGGCGATGGTCGTGGTGGCGATCGCGATGTGCCGGATCGCTCTGCGACGGCCGCGAGAGGCCCTCGCGTTGGGGTCCCCGGGCCCCGTCCCCCTGGTGGCGGGCGCGCTCGCGGGCCTGGCGACGCTCGGGGTCGCGTCCGGCCTCGGGGCCCTCCTGCTCGAGGCGTTCCCGAGCTGGGACGTGGGCGCGCTCGAAGACTTCGGCGAGGCGTTCACGGCGGGCCCGCTCGGACCGCGCCTGGCGCTCGCGCTGGTGGTCGCGGTCGGGGCCCCGATCGCGGAGGAGCTCGTCTTTCGGGGGGTCCTGTGGGACCTGCTCCGACGCAAGCTGTCGGCCCGGGCGGTGTTCATCATCACCTCGATCGCCTTCGCGGCCTGGCACATCCGACCCTTCCACGTGCTGACGCTGGTCCCGACGGCCTTCCTCTTCGGCTGGCTCCGCTACCGCACGGGCTCGGTGCTGCCGTCGATCGTCGCGCACGCCGTGAACAACGGGCTGGGCGCGGCGCTGCTCGTGAGCGTGGGCGCGGACACGGAGGCGGACCTGCAGATCGGCCCGTTCCTCGTGGCGAGCGCGATGTACGTAGCGGCCGTCGCCCTGGCTGCGCGCGTTCCCGCGGATCCGTCGGCCCGCCCGCCTTGATACGATTCGATCCGTAGCAGAGGAGGCGCGATGCTCGGAGCGGGGTTCGGAGGCGAGGCGTACAGGCCCGCGATCGTGGCGGGGCGCTACCGCGTCGAATCGGTCGTTCGACAGACGGAGACACACGACGTCGTCACGGGCGTCGATCGCCTGGAGGACCGCGAGGTCGTGCTCAAGCGGCTCAAGCGGCCGGAGCGGGACCAGACGACGCGCCTCCGCAGCGTCCAGCGCGCCCTCGCCGGGCTGCGGCACCCGTCGCTGATGACCGTCATGGATCTCGTCGAGGGCAAGCGCGACGCGTGGCTCGTCTGCGAGAAGTCGCACGGTCCGGATCTGCTCGAGTACTGGTCCTGCCTCCCCCTGGACGACGCCGCGGCCTTCGACGAGCGTTGGGAGTTCGCGCGCCCGGTCCTGGTCTCGCTCTTCGACGGCCTGGAGGCCCTGCACCGCGCGCAGATCGCGCACCTGGACCTCAAGCCCACCAACGTCCGCATGGACGCCTCCGGCCGAGCGGTCCTGGTGGACGTCGGCGTCGGGGGCGGCCTGGACGCGAGCGGGAGCGAGGTCGGCTACCTGGCCCCGGAGATGCTCGACGGCCTGTACGTGAGCCGACTCGCGGACCAGTGGTCGCTCGGGGCGCTCATCTACCGGCTGCTCGCGGGCACGCCGCCCATCGTCGGGGGGACCCGCGAGACCCTGGAGGCCGCGTACGAGAAGGGCGAGGTCGAGCCGATCCGCGCCCACCGCCCCGATACGCCGCGGAAGATCGAGGACATCGTCCTGCGCATGCTCGCGTGGGAGCCGGACGCCCGCTACGAGTCGATCGGGGCCGCCTGGGCCGCCTTCGGGGAGGCCCTGGGGAAGGCGCCGCAGACGCCGATCGCCCCCTGGGCCGTCGAGCCCCCGCCCCTCGTGGGGCGCGACGCGCTCGTCGACCTGTTCCGCCGCCAGCTCCTCCAGCTGCGGCAGGGGACCAGCGCGGTGATCACCCTCGAGGACGACATCGGCCGCGGCAAGACCCGCATGCTGGAGGCCTGGGCCGACCTCGCGCGCAGCGAGGCGGACGTGGCGGTGCACCACCGAGCCTGCCTGCCGGGGGCGCCTCGGGCCGTGCTCACCCAGTGGTTCCGGCCTCGCCCGGGAGCGGCGAGCAAGACGCAGGAGGAGCTGGTCCAGGGTGTCCTCGACGGCTTCTTCGGCCCCACGGTCATCCTCCTGGACGACCTGGAGGACCTCGAGGACTCCACCTGGCAGCTGCTCCGCACGCTGGCGGAGCTCGTCTCCCTGGAGAAGAACCCCCGCCCGGTGCTGCTGGTGCTGGCGGCCCGGGAGCTGCCCGAGAAGGGGCGCCTGGACCCCGACGCGGCCCACTCCTACCGGGTGCTCCTCCCGCCTCTCGCCGAGGGCGACATCGAGGGGCTGCTGCGACCCGGCGTCGAGGGCGCCGCCCCCGTGTCGGCCGTGGCCGAGCGGCTCGCGGAGGAGAGTCGAGGGCGACCGGACCGGTTGCTGCTCGCGCTGCTTCAGAGCGAGCAGCGGGGCGAGCTCGCGCGGGAGGGCAGGCGCTGGGTGCCCCGGACCACGTCCGGGCCCGATCCCGACGGTCGCCCGCCGCTGTCGCTGTCGCGGCTGTTCGGCCTGCTCGCGGAGGTCGGACGACCGCTCCCCGTGGGCCTGCTCCTGCAGTGCACGCCGCTCGATCGCACCGAGATCGTGGAGGTCCTCGCGTTCGCGGGACAGCACCGCCTCATCGACGTGCGCTACCGCGGCGGGAGGTGGTGGGTGCAGCCGTCGACCCCCACGGCCCCCGACGCGGCGCCGGAGTACCCGACCGCCGAGTTCCACGCGCGCGCCGCCACGTGGCTGGAGCGGAACTACGTCGACGACAGCTTCGCCGAGGCCATCGGCCACCACCATCGCCACTCGGGGCGCCTGGCGGAGGCGGCCGAGGCGTTCCGACTGGGCGCGAAGGCGCAGCTGTCCGTGGGCGAAGACGGAGAGGCGAAGCGGTTGATGCAGCTCGGGCGCATCTACGCGGCCCGGGCGGGCGGCTCCTAGCGCGGTCGTCTAGGGCGCGAGGTACTCGAGCTTGCCCTTGTCGCCGAGCTTCTCCGGCACGCCCGAAGGGAGCTGAAGCGCGCCGGGGTAGCCCTTGGCCTTCAGCTCCCAGGTGCTCTTGCGGCGATGAAGCACGTATACGAAGCAGGGCCGCTCCGGGATGCCCCCGGGGGTGTTGTTGGTGAGCCCACCGGGCTCGCAGCCCGCGGGCACGGCCGGGTCGTAGGCGACGGCCCAGGAGTCACCGAGGTGCGCGGAGAAGGTGTGGACCTGGTCGAGGGTGAGCTTGCCCTCGGACGCGATGAGGCCCGCGGCGACCGCGGATCGAACCGACGCTTCGGCTTCGATGTTCGCCGGGCATCCGGCCGCGAGGAGCGCGCTCAGCGCGGCTCCGACGACGACGGCGGCTCCGATCGTTGTTCCCTGCATCACTCCATCCCCTCAGCGAGTGGCGCCATACTGGCACTTGTGGACACCCGCGTCACTCGTGGTGCCCTTGTCTGCGGCGTCATCGTCGTCGGGGGAGCCCTCGCCCGGGCCGCGACGATCGACCGGGCCGGACCCGAGGCGTACGTCGCGGGACCGTCGCCCTCGCTCGTCGTCCCGGCCCACGAACCCCTTCCGTACGCCCGGCCCGCGGTGGGGCCGGTCACGTGGCTCGACGGCGGCGGGCTCACGCCGCCCTGGCTGTGCGAGTTCTCGAGCGACTGCGACGCCGACTACCTCGCGTTCCCCACGCTCGCCGCCGAGCACGCCTCGCTCCTGTCCCTCGACGAGCTCGACGCCTCGTTGACCGCCCCCCCGGGCCGACCCGCTCCCGCCGTCGGGCCCGGCGAGCTCCACGCGGTCGTCCGCGAGGCGCTCGGCGTCGGCTTCCTGCTCGACCGCGCCGACAGCACCCCCCTGCAGGTCACGCACCTCGCGACCGCCGAGGCCCCCGCATCCCGGCAGGACTGGCTCCTCGTGGAAGACCCCCTCGTGGGCGCCTTCCCGTTGAGGGTCCTCGCGCCCCCCGGCGTCGACGCGCGCCGCCTCGGGGACCGGCCCGCGATCCTGTTCCTCACCGGGCACCTCGACACCGCCGACTCCTTCGTCACCGAGTACGACGGGCTGGCCTTCGCGGACGCGGGCTACGTGGTCGTCACGCTCGAGGCCCGCGCCGACGACGCCGGGCCCGTGGAGGACTGGGTGGCCCAGACTCTCCTCGTCAACGGCTTCACGCTCCTGGGGCTGCGGGCGTACGAGGCCCTGCTGGCGCTCCGGGTGATGCGGTCCATGGAGGGCCTCGACCCGAGCCGACTGGGGCTCCTCGGCCACTCCGGCGGCGGGACCCTCGTGAACGCGATGGTGCGGCTGGATCCGGCCGTCGCGGCGGCGGCGACGGATCACCACACCGAGTTCCACCACCTCGCGGAGGAGCGGTTCGTGCTCTGCGAGACGATCTCCGCGCTGGCGCCCTGGGCCCAGCAGATCAGCGACCCGTCCACGGCACCGATGCCCATGAAGCGCGTCGAGTACGGCTGGCCCGACGGCGCCGCGGGGGTGATCGCGTTCTTCGACCGCGCCCTCGGCCGGAACATCGGCCGGGACGTCAGCGCGGCGGGAAGCGGACCGTGACGGTCCCGGTGCGGGCGCCGCCCTCGGTCGTCGCGATCGTCCAGCCCGCGCCCACCAGCGCCTGCTCCCCGCTCCCCCACGCGACGCGGTAGGCGGCGGCGCCCGCGGCCGCGTCGAAGCTCACGACGCAGTTCACGTCGTCCTCGTCGGCGCACGGCGTATCGACGACCGCGCCCCCGATCTCGGCGGGCCGGTCCTCCACGAGGACGTCGTCCGCGGCCTCGATCGTCCAGCCCGCGCCGTCCGCGGTGGTGAACCCGCCGGTCCCGACGAACGCGACGAGGTCGAGCCTATGGGCGAGGTCGCCCGCGTCGACGACGTCCGGCGAAGTGGCGTCGAAGGTGGTGACCACCGCCGGGTCCAGGAGCGGGACGACCGCGCCCGCCCGCGCGAAGACCGGGATCTCCGTCACCGGGGCGTCGACCGAGACGGTGGAGCCGGCCGCGGGGGCGTCGATCACGCCGGGGCCGAACCAGTCGAACCAGCGGCCCGGCGGGAAGACGACGTCCCGCGACGTCGCGCCCTCGACCACCACCGGCGCGACGAGCAGATCGTCGCCGAGGAAGTGCTGGTCGGGCGCGTCCCTCACGACCCCGAAGGCCGCGCTGTCCGGGGGTTCGACGATCAGCCCGTGGCGCATGAACGGCAGCCCCTGCTCGCGGTAGACGACGTCCAGCCCCCGCCAGAACGGCTGCAGCCGCATGTGCAGGCGGGCGAAGCGCCCGTAGTGGTCGAGCGTCTCCTGGTCCGTCTCCCAGTGCCAGTTCTCGCCTTCGCGCAGGCCGTCGTGAGTGCGCATGACCGGCTCGAACGCGCCCATGGTGATCCAGCGGAAGTAGAGCTCCCGGGTCGAGGCGGGCACCCCGACGGAGGAGAACCCGGCGATGTCGCTGCCGTACCTGCCCACCCCGCTGAGACCCAGTCCGACGCCGATCTCGCGCGCGGTGGGCAGCCCGTCGTCGCGGCCGAAGCTCGTCTGCTGGTCGCCCCCCCACGTGACCGGCGCGATCGCCTGGGTCCCGGACCAGCCCGAGCGGTTGAAGCAAAGGCCGTTGCCCTCGCCCAGGACCTCGTCGAGCGCCTGCATGTTCGCCTCCTGCCAGCGCAGGGGGTACTCGTTGTGGAGGGCCTGCCCGACCAGGCCGTCGCCCGCGACCGCGTCGAACGGCATCCACTCCGCGAAGTCGCACATCCACCCGTCCTGTCCCATCTCGGCGGCCGTCCGCATGTAGCCCAGGGTCCACTCGAGGGCGCCTGGGTCGTGCAGATCGACGATGGAGCCGCGGCGGTCCACGATCGTCATGCGGTAGGGGTCGCCGTCCGCGGTCTCGACGAGATACCGGTTCTCCACGCCCTGGTCCCACTCGTCGAAGCCCTCGGTCACGAACGGGTTGAAGTAGCCCAGGAACGCGAAGCCGTCGGCGTGCAGCTGGTCGATGGAGCCCGGCAGATCGGGGTACGTCTCCGGATCCCAGGTCCAGTGGTAGTGCAGGTCGTACCCGCTCCCGCTGTCGCGGCCCCCGATCCAGTCCTGCGCCCACAGCGCCGTGGTGGGGATGCCCGCGTCCCGCAGCCGCTCGGCCGCGCCCATCAGCTCGTCGGTGCCCCGCTGGACCCCGATCCACGGGCCGTAGGCCCACGCCGGCGCCGTGGTCGGCGGACCGGAGACCATCGTCCAGGTGCCCACCGCGTCGCGAGCGGCCTGCTCGGGGAAGACGAACAGGACCATCCCCTCCGACCACGACTCGAACCGGAGCACGCCGGGCTCGTCCTCGCCGCACAGGTACATGCGCCCCACGTGCTCGTCCGCCATCGCCACCCCGGTGCCGCGATCGGTGACCGTGAACGGGACCGGGAAGTAGGTGTCGCCGATGCGCCCCTGGAGGATGTTCAGCTCGTCGAGGCGCTGTTCGGTCTGGCCGATGCCCTGCTCGGCCGTGTACAGCAGCGGCGACGTGCCCGTGTGGTCCGTGCCCTGAGGCCGGGCCCCGAGGCCGAAGAACCGCTCGCCGTCGTTGCAGCCGAAGGCGATCGAGATGCGATCGGGGCTGCCTCCCACGAGCAGGTCCAAGCGGATCGAACCGGCCGGCCCGGGGCCGTAGAGCAGTGAAACCTCCCGCCCGTCGGTGGTCGTGGCCCTCCAGGAGCCGATGCCGTCGAACCGTCCGGAGGGGGCCGGCGTCCAGCGCCCGAAGCCCGGACCCTCGAAGACGAACCGCCCCTGGACCATGCGCACGTCGATGTCGTCGTCGGCCCACGCGATGAAGGGCGTCGCGTCGGGCGCGGGCGGCAGGACGGCGCCGGGATCGTCGCCCCGCCCGACGGCGAGCGCGCCGGTGCAGGGGTCCATGGCCAGCGTGGCGTCCGGCCCGAAGACCTCGAACACGGTCTGCAACCCGCACGGCTGTTCGTCGTCGACGCAGCCGACCACGAAGACGCAGGAGAGGAGGCAAATCAGGGCGCGGCGCAGCATGGGCCGCTTCATACGCGATTCGCGGGCGTCAGCGAAGGGCGAGGGCGAGCGCGATGACGATGACCAGCACCAGGGCGCCGCCGTACAGCAGCACGGAGCGGTTCCAGTCCGCGACCTCGCGGGGACTCGGCGTCCGCACCGTCGGGATGTGATCGAGCGGCTCGGCGGCGGGCACGGGATCGACCGACTGCGTCCTCGGGAGCGGGGGGCCCGGGGCCTCGACCTCGCTCGTATCCTCGGGGGGCTCGATCATCGGCGGCGGCGGCGCTTCGGGCGGCCCCTCCCCGGGCACCGTCGGCACGTCGGCGGCGGCGCGGGCTCGCGACTCCATCGTCGGCTCGCGCCGCAGGGTCGGCGGCACCTGGTGGACGCCGCTCAGGGATCCGCGGGACTGGATCGAGCGCTTCCGCCGCGGGAGCATGCTCGGCGTGCCCGCCGCGAGGCCCCAGCTCGGCATCCGCGGCAACGAGTCGACCGTCGCCTCCCGGGTCTGTCCCTCCGGCTCGACGTCCGCCACGTGGTCCTCGGCCGGAGCGTCCGCCTGCGTCTCCTCCTCGGGGGCCGCGTCCCCGGCCCGGAACGGCTTCTTCACCTCGCGCAGCCCGCGCTCCTGCACGGCCGGGATGGCGACGGGCTCGATGTTGACGAGCGAGTCGGCCAGGGGCGCCTCCACGTCCGCGTCCGTCTTCGGCTCCGCGAGATCGATCAGCGCCTCCCAGTCGTCCGCGCCCTCGGGGATCGTGGGCAGCGCGGTCAGGGAGCCTCGCCGATCCCCCGGGTCGAGCCGCCCCGCCCTCACGAGCCGGATGAACTGGAGCAGGTCGCCCGCGGCCCCGATCTTCGAGCGGACCCGGCGCAGCTCTTCGGCGAGCTCGATGCCGTCGGCGTAGCGCTTGTCCAGGTCGCGCTGGAGCAGCCGCTCGACCACGGGCACCAGCGCGGGGAAGAAGTCGGCGATCTCGGCCGCTTCGTCCGCGGGCTTCCGCTTCGTGATCAGCTCGGGGATCTCCATCATCGCGGCCGGGCCGTAGAAGCGTCGACCCGCGGCCAGCTCCCACATGATGATGCCCAGCGACCACAGGTCGATGGCGGGCCGGAAGTCGCGACGGCCCATCCACAGCTCCGGGGCCATGTACGACGGGGTGCCCTTGAGCTTGCCGGTCTTCGTGGTGCTGAGGTCCGGCGCGACCTTCGCGATGCCGAAGTCGCCCACCTTCGCGATGCCGCGGTTGGACACCATGATGTTCGCCGGCTTGAGGTCGCGGTGCACGATCCGCAGGGCCGTCCCGTCGGCCTCGACCGCTGTCCAGGCGTGGTGCAGCGCCTCCGAGACCGCGATGCCGAGCTCCAGGATCACCGAGCGCGGGAAGCGCAGGTTCAGGAACTCGAGGTCGCGCCACACGGAGCTGAGGGTCTCGCCCTCGACGTACTCCATGATGATGAAGGGCACGTCGCCCGCGCGCATGACCCCGTAGACGTCCACGACGTTGGGGTGATTGAGCGCCCCGCAGATGCGAGCTTCGCGCAGGAGCGCCTCTTCGCGACGGGGGTTGCCCGCCTCCGTGAGGATCTTCAGGGCGACGTTCTTGCGGAAGCCGTAAGCACCCTCGTCGAGCGCGAGCCACACCTGCCCGTACGCGCCCGAGCCGAGCCGCTCCTGGAGGCGAAACCGGTCGAGGCTCTCCCCCGCTTTGAACTTCCGCTTCGACCGCGCCATGACTCTCCATGTTAGGGCCCAGGGGGGACCAAGTCCTGCCGGACCTCCTCAGCCGCTGCGCACCCAGGTCCAGATGCGTCTCAACGGCGGTCGTGCGCCCGTCATGAGCAGCGCGACTCGAAAGACACGCGAGCCGGCTCGCCATGCAAACCAGGCGGTCGCCGCCATGCTCGTGTACCCGAGGGCCAGCTGCCACCACGGCACCTGGTCCAGGCCCAGGCGCAGGGTCATCCCGACCGGCGCCGTCAGCGGAAACAGCGACAGGCCGACGGCGATCGCGCCCCCGGGGTCCGACAGGTAGAGGGGCAGGACGAACAGCGGGGACGCCGCGATGAGCGACCACAGGGCGGACAGCTGGCGGCCCTCGTGGCGGTTCCCGGCCACGGCGCCGGTCGCGCCCATCAGCGACGCGAACTGAACGAAGCCGAGCGCTGCGCACGCCGCCATGCCCCCGACCGTGCCCACGCCGACGACGATGAGGCCGAAGGTCGCCATGGGCACGAACGTCACGCCCGCGAAGAAGCAGGCCTGCAGCAACCCCGCGGCGCCGAGGCCGATCATCTTCCCGAGCAGGAGCTCTTCGGGGGTCACGCTGGACAGCAGCACCTCCAGCACGCGGCTCTCCTTCTCCTCCCCCACGCCGTCGAGCAGGTAGCCCGAGGAGACGAAGATCGACAGCGTGAAGAAGGCCGCGAAGAGCAGCGGGATCAGCAGGTCCAGGACCTCGCGGAGGTTCGAATCGCGGGGCTCGTCGCCGGGCGCGGTGAGGCGCTCGAGGTCGGCGTCCATCACCCGGACCATGCGGTCGAGGAGGTCGGGGTCCGCGATGTGGCGGCCCGCGACGGACTTCCGCAGCAGCCGGCCCATCGCCAGGCGACCCGGGTACAGCCCTCGGTTGCCGTCCGCGGAGACGAGCACGGTGACCTTCGAGGTCGCCGCCCAGTCGTGCGGGACGATGAACACCGCCTTCAGGTCGCCCGCGAGCACGGCGGCCTCCCCCGAGGCCCGATCGCGCAGCCGCTGGAAGACGAGCCGGTTCTCGTCGTCGAAGCCCCCGCGCTTGCGCCGCGAGCTCGCGACGCGCTCGAGGAACCGCTCCGGCACGGGCACCTCCATCGCCTCCCGCACCCGGGCGATCTCGGCCGCGCTCAGGGGCGCGCTCGCCTCGGCGGCGACCCGCTGCTCCTCGTTGTGCCAGTCGATCCAGCGATCGTCCACGACGCCCGTGGGGTCGACGACCCCCACGTGGGTCTCGTCCGTGGGATCGGGCAGCCCCATCAGCTTCTCGGGGCCGCCCCCCAAGCCGATGGCGACGCTGGGGAGGATGCTCAGGCCGATCATGGCCGCGGGCATGAGGATCAGGCTCGCCAGGTAGCCCCACCGGAAGACCGTCGCGGTGAACTCCCGCACCGCGACCACCCGCACCTTCACGAGGCTGCGGCGACGCTCAGCCGTCCACGGCATCGAGGAAGACCTCCTCCAGCGTCGCGTGCCCGAGGGACGCCTTGAGCTCCGCCACCTCGCCGCAGAGCACCATCCGACCCTCGTGCACGAGGCCGACCCGGTGGCAGAGCGACTCGGCCTGGGTCATGAGGTGGGTCGACAGCACCACGGTCGTCCCCTCGGCGTTGAGGTCCCGCAGCAGCTCGCGGACCCGACGCACGTTGATCGGGTCGAGGCCGCTGAACGGCTCGTCCCACACCAGGATCCGGGGCCGCCCGACGAGCGTCGCGAGCAGCTGGATCTTCTGCTGGTTGCCCTTGCTCAGCGTCTCGAGCTTGCTCTCGCGGACGTCCGACATGTCCACCCGGGCCAGCAGCTCGTCGGCGACCTGCGCCGCCTCGGTCGCCCCCAACCCCTTGAGCCGCCCGAGGTAGGTGAGCACCTGGATGACCTTCCGCTTGCGGTACAGCCCCCGCTCCTCGGGCAGGTAGCCGATGCGGTCGAGATCGCCCCGGGTCAGCGTGCGGCCGAAGATGCCGACGTCCCCGGAGTCGGGGCGGTGGATGTCCAGGATCATGCGGATCAGCGTGGTCTTGCCCGCGCCGTTGGGGCCGAGCAGGCCGAAGATCTCCCCCTCGCGGACGCCGAACGAGACGTCGTCCACGGCCACGACGTCGGTGAAGCGCTTGCTGACGCGCCGCACCTCCAGGATCACCGCTGGGGCCCCCGCCGCCCGATCGGCCGCCTCGCGACGAGCGCCTCACGGCCTCCCCAGGGCGTGGACCACCGCGTCTCGGCCGTGAACAGCGCCGTGGCGACCCCGGTCACGATGCGGGTCTTGAGCCCCGTGCTCGCGTCCTTCGCCGTCTGCTCCGGGCTCTTGCGCCCCAGCAGTCGGTAGTAGGCGTTGTAGAAAGGGAAGCCCGTGCACAGATCGGCCTCGACCGACAGTCCCCGCGCCTCGCACATGCCCGCCAGCTCGGCCCGCTCATACCGCCGCTGGTGGCCCACCGCGTCGTCCACCTGCGTCCACAGATCCGCGCGCATGGGCACGGTCATGAAGAGCCGGCCCCCGGGCCGGAGGCACTCCGCGAGGACCGTCAGCGCCGCCTCGTGATCGGGGATGTGCTCGAGCACCTCGCTGCAGACGACCGTGTGGAAGTAGTTCCGGGGCAGGGTGCCCGGCGTGGACAGATCCCCGGTGTAGACCTCGACCACGCCCGCGATCGTGCGCAGCCGCTCCGCGGCCTGCTCGGCTTGCTCGTGGACGTGCGCCTCGATCCAGGGGAACCGCCTGCGCACTCGCTGAACGAAGACGCCGCCGCCCGCTCCTACTTCGAGGAAGCGACCGGCGGCGCCGTGTTCTTCGAGGAGACGGAGGAGGAGCGCGTAGCGGGAGCGAAACCCGGGGCCGTGCTTGGCAGCGCGGTCCCAGGTGCCGCTCCAGAGAGCGTCGTAGTCCGTCTCCGGGCTCAGGGCCCGCTATGCGCGACGGCGACGGACGCCGACGCCGAGCACCATCAGCAGCGCGAACGCCAGCTGCGCCGTCCCCATCGGACCTTCGCCCGTGTACGAGGCGTTGCAGTTCTCGCAAGCGCTGCAGAGCTCGTCCTCGATGTCGATGGCGCCGTCGCAGTTGTTGTCCTTGCCGTCGCTGCAGGTCCCCTCGGTGTCCCCGTTCTCGAGGGCGCCGGTGTTGACCGTGGCGTCGTTGTCGTCGCAGTCGGTGCCGCCGGGGACCGTGGTGCCCTGGTAGCCGTCGCCGTCCACGTCCAGGAGGTCGCCGTCGCTGCAGTCGTTGTCGATGCCGTCGTACGGGACCTCTTCGGCGCCGGTGTTCACCTCGGCGTTGTCGTCGTCGCAGTCCAGCCCGCCGCAGGCGGCGCTGAACTCGCCGTCACCGTCCGCGTCGACGTCGTCGACGATGTCGTTGCAGTCGTTGTCGAGCTGGTCGCAGACCTCGACGCCGTCGGGGTGGGCGGTGTCCTCGTCGTCGTTGCAGTCGTCGCCGCCGCAGTCGACGGTGTGGTACCCGTCGCCGTCCCGGTCGGTCGTGAAGTCGTTGTCCACGATGCCGTCGCAGTCGTTGTCCTTGAGGTCGCACAGCTCCTCGGCGGCCTCCTCGGCCTCGGTGTCGGCCCAGATCGTATCGTCGCCGTCGTCGCAGTCGCCCGCGCAGATGGCCACGCCGTCGCCGTCCTCGTCCTCGGAGCCCTCCTCGGGGGCGCCGTCGCAGTCGTTGTCGAGGCCGTCGCACTGCTCGGGAGCGCCCGGGTAGGTGGTGTCGTCCGCGTCGTCGCAGTCGTCGCCGCCGCAGTCGATGTCGATGTAGGTGTCGTCATCGGCGTCCGGGTTGTCCGCGGTGCCGTCGCAGTCGTTGTCGATGGTGTCGCAGAGCTCCTCGGCACCCGGGAACGACGTGATGTCCTCGTCGTCGCAGTCGCCGCACAGGTCCGTCCAACCGTCGCCGTCGGCGTCGTTACCGGCGGTGCCGCAGAAGTCCACGGCTTCGTCGCTCAGGTCGTTGGAGTTGGTCGCATCGGTGAAGAGCTCGAAGACGGCGTCTTCGGTGCCGGAGCCGATGACCAGCTCGTTCGGCAGGAACTCGTAGTCCGAGAGGTCGGTGTTGACGACGTCGGTCGTGGCGCCGTCGCCGCAGGCCCAGCCCACGAGGCCGTCCTGCGCCGTGTTGGTCCCGTAGACGAGGCCGATCTGGCCGTCGTCCCACAGCGTCATGGTGACGGAGTTGGACGACGCGGGAGCCCCCGACTCGGGGAGCTGGTCGAAGATCACGTCCACGACGCCGTTGGCGTCGTCCTCGGTGATCGTGATCGAACCGGTCTGGTTCCCGGAGGGATCGAGATCCGTCCAGAGGGCGTTGACCGAGGCCGGCCCGGAGGTCAGATCGTCCACGCTCTCCGTGTGGTCCGTGTCGGAGGAGCCGAAGGTCACTCGGCCGTTGGCCTGCACGAACATCGTGTCCCACTCGGTCCCGCAGAAGGGGAACAAGAGCCCGCTGCACAGGCCGATCCGCACCGAGCCGTCGTTGCCCAGGGTGTACGAATCGTCGACGGCCTCGTCCACGACGCCGTCGCAGTCCTGGTCGATCGTGTCGAAGCAGTACTCGGGGGCGCCGGTGAAGGTGAGCGGGTCGTCGTCGTTGCAGTCGGTGTCGCAGAGATCGCCGTCGAGGTCCGCGTCGTGGATGTCGGCGGTGAGCGCGTCGCAGTCGTTGTCGATCCCGTCGTCGCAGATCTCGTCGAGCCCGGGGGCCACCAGCGGATCCGTGTCGTCGCAGTCGGTGTCGCAGCCCGCGCCGTCGCCGTCGGCGTCCACGTCGGAGACCGTGGCGGGGTTGCAGTCGTTGTCGATGCCGTCGCAGGGCACCTCGGCGGCCGCGGGGTTGACCGCCGCGTTCGCGTCGTCGCAGTCGGCGTCGCAGTCGTACGTATCGCCGTCGCCGTCACCGATGTCGCCCGTGGTGGGGTCGCAGTCGTTGTCGAGCGTGTCGCAGAACGCCTCCGCCGCACCGGTGAAGATGTTCGGGTTCGTATCGTCGCAGTCGGTGTCGCAGTTCTCGCCGTCGCCGTCGTTGTCGCCGAGGTCGAGGGTCGTGGCGTCGCAGTCGTTGTCGATGCCGTCGTCGCAGATCTCGAAGAAGCCGTTGAACGCGAGGGGATCGGCGTCGTCGCAGTCGGTGTCGCACGTGTCCCCGTCGCCGTCCGCGTCGAGGAGGTCGACCGTGAGGACGTTGCAGTCGTTGTCGACGCCGTCGTTGCAGACCTCGACGGCGGCGGCGTTGACCGACGGGTCGGTGTCGTCGCAGTCGGTGCCGCCGCAGATGATGGCGTCCTCGAGGTCGCCATCCGCGTCCAGGGCGTCGTCGGCGCCCGAGCAGTCCTGATCGATGCCGTCGCCGCAGATCTCCAGGGCCCCGGGGTTGATCGTCGCGTCGGTGGAGTCGCAGTCACCGCACGAGTCGGTGTAGCCGTCGGCGTCCACATCGCCCACGGAGAGGCTCTCGATCGTCAGGATGACGCTGTTCAGGGTGCCGGTGTCGGCGCCCGCCTCGTCGAGGATGCGCAGCGTCCACGTGCCGAGGATGGACTCGCCGTCCAGATCGGAGAGGAGCTCCTCGGGCTGGAAGGAGCCGGTGAAGGGCGGGCTGCCGGTGGTGATCGAGGCCGCGGCCTCATCGTCGAAGACGGTGTCGATGTAGTCGTCACCGGAGGAGCCGAGGTTCGTGGCGAGGAAGACCTCGGTGCCGGCCGGGGAGATGATGCTGATGTCCAGATCGCCGTCCCAGGTGTGGTTCAGGTTCACCGTGACGTTCAGGTCGTCGAGGGTGCCGACGTCCGTGACCTCGATCGTCTGCAGCAGCGGATTCCCGCAGCAGTCCGGGATGGCCACGCCGCCCGCGGGCGCCTCGGTGACGGTGATGGTCGCCTGCGCGACGCCGCCACCGATCTCCGTGTCCTGGTCGTCCGGGAGGCCGTCGCAGTCCTCGTCGACGTCGTTGCCGTCGCAGGTCTCGGCGGCGTCCGGGTTGATCGCCGCGTCGCCGTCGTCGCAGTCGTCGTCGCAGGAGCTGAAGCCGTCGAGGTCCGCGTCGATCCCCACGGTGCCGTCGCAGTCGTTGTCGAGGCCGTTGCACAGCTCGGTCGCGCTCGTGTTGATGTCGAAGCGCCCGTCGTCGCAGTCGCCGTCGCAGATGGTCTCGCCGTCGCCGTCGACGTCGGCCTCGTCGAGCGCGCCGCCGTCGAAGCCGTCGCAGTCGCTGTCGATCGTGTCGCAGGCCGTCTCGTCGGCGCCGGGGAAGACCAGCGGGTCGGCGTCGTCGCAGTCGCCGTCGCAGGCGAGGATCGTGTCGAGGTCCGCGTCCGTGGTGGAGGTGACCAGCGGGTCGGTGTCGTCGCAGTCGAGACCGCCGCACACGTCGGAGTCTTCGCCGTCCGCGTCCGCGTCGGCGACCGGGTCGGCCGCGAGGTCGCAGTCCTGGATGATGCCGTCGCCGCAGGTCTCCTCGGCGCCGGGGAAGATCGTCGCGTCGGCCGCGTCGCAGTCGCCGCAGGAGTCGACGGAGCCGTCGCCGTCCGCGTCGTCCAGGTCGTTGAAGGTGAGCGACCAGGCGTCCAGCGTGGCGCCCGGCGGGTTGCAGCAGTAGACGTCCTGGACGGTCAGCGTCCAGAGGCCTTCGCCGACCTCGCCGTCGAGTGCGGAGAGGAGATTCTCCGGGGCGAAGGAGCCCGTGAAGGGGGCGGACGCGGCGTTGATGGGCGTGATCGACTCGTCGTCGAACGTGGTGTCCACGTAGTTGTCGCCGGAGCCGCCGTTGAAGCTCGACATCTCCACCGTGGTGCCCGCGGGGGAGGTGATCGAGATGATGAGGTCGCCGACCCAGGTGTGGGTGAGGCTGACCGTCACGTCGATGTCGTCGATGGTGGGGCTGGCGAGCGTGCCCACGGGGACGTCGAGCGTGAAGGTGCTGATCGAGCTCGTCGGGAGCGGGCCGGTGCCGCCGCCCGCGACCGGGGTCGAGGTGGCGCCGATCTGGAGATCGAACGCGTCGGCGAGGCCGTTGCAGTTCTCATCGACGTCGTTGCCGTCGCAGGTCTCCACCGCGTCGACGTTGACCGCCGCGTCCGCGTCGTCGCAGTCGGTGCCGCCGCAGGCGTCGTCGATGAACCCGTCGCCGTCCAGGTCCGCGTTCTCGGCGGTGCCGTCGCAGTCGTCGTCGAAGCCGTTGCCGCAGATCTCGGTCAGGATGGGGGAGGCCGCGGGGTTCGTATCGTCGCAGTCGCCGCCCAGGTTCTGGCCCGAAGCGGGCGTGCAGGCCGCGTAGCCGTCGCCGTCGTTGTCGTTCTCGTCGTCGGTGTCGCCGTCGCAGTTCTGATCGAGGCCGTCGCAGAGCTCGGGCGCGCCGGGGAAGGCCAGCGGGTCGGCGTCGTCGCAGTCGAGGTCGCAGGTGCTGACGCCGTCGCCGTCCGCGTCGAGGAGGGGGGAGAGCGTCGCGTCGTTGTCGTCGCAGTCGTCGCCGCCGCAGAGCGGACCGACCGCGCCGTCCTGGTCGAGGTCCGAAGGCTGGTCGAAGCCGTTGCAGTTGTTGTCCACGCCGTCGAGGCAGACCTCGATGGCGCCGGGGCTGACCGCCGGGTCGGTGTCGTCGCAGTCGGTGCAGGCCCAGAACAGGTCGCCGTCCGCGTCGACGGTTCCCGCGCCGACGCCGGCGTCGGTGTCGTCGCAGTCGAACGCCGCGAAGATCCCGTCCCCGTCCAGGTCGTTCGTGAGCGGGGTACTGACGAACGCGATCGCCATGCCGTCCGCCAGCGAGGCCGAGTTGAAGCTGTACTCGAGGAAGTTGCCGCCCGAGACCGCGGTGCCGCCGACGCGATCCTGGATGCCGACCGTGGCGCGGGCACCGAGGCTCGCGCTGTTGTTCGTGGTGGCGTCCTGGTAGTGGAACGCGATCGCGCCCGAGGAGTACAGGTGCATCTGGAACGTCAGGTCGCGGTCCGAGCTGAACGTGTTCGTGTAGATGCCGTCCCAGGAGATGATGAAGCGGTTGTTCGCCGCGTCGTGGTGGTGCCGGATCTCACCGAAGTCCGAGTCGAGCGAGTCCCAGAAGGCCGCGATGTCGTGGCTGCCGTATCCCTCGTCCGGCAGGTCGTCGTTGCCGTTGTAGAGGTCGCCCGAGAGGATGAACATGACGCCGCCGGTGCCGCCGACGCGCACGGTGTCGTACGAGTTCCCGTAGAAGGGGAACGAGAACGGCATCGGGACGTTGTGCTCCTGGTCCTCGAAGATGTTGTTGATCGTGGTGCCGATCGTCGAGATGTCGACGAAGTCGTAGGTGGTGGGTCCCCACAGGTAGTTGGAGCCGCCCGGGCCACCGTAGCCCTGGGCGAAGGCCGTACCCCCGCCCAGCAGGGCGACGGCGGCGATAGAAGTACAGGTCAGTCCGAGAAAGCGACTCATGAAATCCTCCGGCACCGGCGGCAGCGCTCGTGCACGTGTACGGAACACACCCCTCCCAGGGGAAGGCTGAACCAATACCTCAGCCGGCCGCCGGGATCCACCCCTGGGCCCTAGGGTCGGGCGAATCTGTGGAACAACTGACCCGCGAGCACTTCGCCCCCACCGCGCCTGAGGAAGGAGTTCCAGACCTTTCCGGAATCCGGATCACGAGCGACGGCCGGATGTCGAGGGTTCAAAACTCCCCGCTTCACCCGCCCCGACGCGTAGTGGGCGTAGTGGACCGTGCCGTCCGGATCCACGCTCTCGACCAGGGCGACGTGGGTGAAGCGATCGTCCCGGGCCCCGTTGCGGTTGCGGTCGTAGGTGTTGTGGAAGAACACGAGATCGCCGGGCCGCACGGCGTTCGCGGGGACGACGCGGCCGCGCCGCTTCACCGTGTCGAAGATCTGCTCGGTCCCCGACCGGCCCGCCGCGCGATCGTCCGTGAGCTCGCGGGGCGCCGCGTACCAGCAGGCCGTGACGAATCCGGAGCAGTCGGAGCGGAACCGCTTGCCCCTCACCACCACCTTCGCGGCGCCGAAGAGGCTCAGGGCGGCGTCGAGGACGCGCCGCACCTCCGGATCGCTCACGGCGTCCGACGGCAGCGTGCCCCCGGACGTCGCGGGCGCGCGCTGCTTGGGGCAGGCCACGAGGAGCAGGGCGAGGGCGATCAGGAGGACCCGCATCAGAACGACTGGGTCCCGATCAGATAGACCTGGAACGGGACCTCCACCCAGTCCTCGGGGCGCGCGGAGAGCGGCCAGAGTCCCGGGGGGCCGCCCGGCGACCAGGCGACGTCGACCCCGAACATGCCCGGGAGGAACCCGAACCAGTCGACGAAGAACCGCAGCCCGTAGCCCACGGCGATGGCGGCCTGCCCCTCCTTCGGCAGGTCCGTGACGCGGTCGGAGACGGCGCCGGCCTCCACGAACAGGGCCCCCCGCACGCTCCGCAGCCGACTGAAGAGCCAGGGGATCCGGAGGTCGATGTCGCGGATGAAGGTATGCCGCCACTCCACGGTGACCATCGTGCGGACCGATCCGAGCACGGTGTCGGACGGGAAGCCCCGCACGTTGCCGCGACCACCGAGGCTGAACTGCCGGTGGGCGACCGTCCCGACCATCGTCCCGAAGCGCCCGCGCACGCCGATCAGGTGCCAGGGGTGGAGCCGAAAGAGGTACGACGCGGACACGTCGAAGCCCGCATAGCCGCTCTCGGCGAGCGTGCGCCCCGCGTCGCCGTGCAGCGCGAAGTCCTTTCCGGCGAAGACCGACCCCTGCACGAACCCGCCCCGGGTCGGCTTGAAGGACCAGCGCCGGTCGTCGTAGCGGTACGTCGCGCGGATCTCCGCGAGCAGCGGCGCGTCCGTCTGCAGCGCGGTGCGATCGAGCCACGAGACGTCGACCGCCGTGATCAGCCGGTGGCGCCGGTACGCCCCGAGCCGCGGCTGCCCGAAGTAGCGGGTGTAGGCGACGGTGCCCCCGGCGATCGCGCGCTCGTCGTGGAACGCCTCGAGCGACAGGCGGTGGCGCAGGTCGCGCTCGGGCCGGATGTTGATCCCGCCCTTGGCCACCAGCGTCGTGCCCGTGACGGCGGCCCCGAGGAAGTAGCCCCAGGCCGTCACGTCCACCGTGCGCGGGCGCCGGTTGTCGTACTTCACGGCGAGCCCGTCGCGGTCGATCTCGAGCACGCGCCCCCGCGGGTCCAGCTCCGCGTTGCGGACCCGGTGGTCCGTGACGACCTCCCAGGTCTTCACGTCCTCCTTGCCGTCCCACACCAACGTGACCGGGTCGCGCCGCGGACCCATGCGCAGGCGGATCTCCGTGGGGTGCTCCGTGCGCTCCCCCTCCAGCTGGTCGCGGCGCAGCGTCACCTCCGTGCGGTGGCGGCCGTCGTCGGTGCGGCCACGCACGAGCGGATCGAGCGACAGGTTCGCGCGCGGGATGGGTCCGAGCCAGTCGTCGGCCAGGGCCCCCGCGTCGACCGCTTCGGTGGTCAGGGCCGCATACAGATCGCCGTCCCCGGCGGCGAGCCAACGCCCGACGCCGGCCCTCAGGACGTCGTCCCCGAGGTGATCGCCCAGGCGCAGGAACAGGACGCGCCCGGACCGCAGGGGCCGGTTGAATCGACGTACGTCGGCGCGGAGCGGGTCCACGACGTAGGGGTTGTCGAAGATCTGATCCGCGAACGGGTAGACCGGCGTCTGCAGCAGGTCGTCGACCTGGGGGATGAAGTCGAACTGCTCGAGCAGCTTGCGGAGGTTCAGCGACTTCGCCCACCGCCGCGAGAGGTAGGCGGGCACCAGCGCCCAGGACACTCCCTCCAGGGTCAGGGGGCTCCTGCGGGGGGTCTCCCGGGCCTCGATCGTATCCTCGAGCCCCTCCGCGAGCAGGGCGCGGGCGAGGTGCACGTCCATGAACCGCCAGAAGGGGCGCTCGACCTCCAGGTAGCGATCCGACACCAGGATCACGCCGTCGCCGAGCTCCACGAGGGACCGCCGCAGCGGCGCCTCGACGATGACGACCCCCCGGCCGCCGAGGTCCACCCCCGCGTCGACCAGCACCTGCTCGGCGTTCGCCGCCGCCCAGCGCACCCAGCGCTTCTGCACCCGACGGAGCTCGCGCCCCACGAACGTGACGGTGCGATCGCCGGCCATCGGCATGTTCTGGACGGCCGTCGCGCGACCTCGATGCAGCGCGATCGTGACCCACCGCGCGCCCTCGGACGCCACCTCCACGATCCGCCGGTCGTCGCGCTCCTCGAGGCTCGTGCGGACGAAGCGGGTGGTCGCCTCGGGCACGATCGGGGCCATGGTGGACGGGGCGCGGCGGGCGGTCGTGACCATCGCGCGGCCGTCCCGGGGAGGGATCACGACGCCCCCCACGACGCCCGCGTGATCGGACGGCAGGTCGAGCCGGAGGCGCCGGGGGACGCGAGGCGGGGGAGCGTCGCGGAGCCACGTGCCGTCGGGGGCCACGTCCACCGGCAGGGGCGCGAGCCCGCCGTTGATCGTGAGCATGCGGCGGAACCGCCCGAAGGCGCCGTACTTGCGCGGGACCTTCGTGCGGAAGTCGAACGCGACCGTGGTGGACTCCCCCGGCGCCAGCGGGGCGGGCAGCGGGACGCGCAGCACGGGGACGCCGCCCCGGGGATCCGGAACGACCTCGACCGGCGTCCCGTCCGCCGTGACCCCGGACACGGACTGGACCCCCGCGTCGAAGGCCGAGGGGTAGACGCGCTCGAGCAGGATGTCCGGGAGGTCGGGATCGGGCGCGTAGACCTCGGGATACGAGAACAGCAGGAGCTCGTCGAGGGGCACGTCCGCGGCGTTGTCGAACGTCCACGTCATCCGCCCCTCGACGACCCCCGTCGACGGCTCGATCCGGGCGTCCACCCGCACCTCGTCGGCGAGGGCCGAGGGGGTCGCCAGGGCCACGAGGAGGCCCGCCACGACCGCGGCCTGCGGGGCCCCGGGGCGCCGGGTAGGGTGTCCGCCGTGAGCGCCGCCGAAGCCCCCCGCCGCGACCTCGTCCGCGAGACCCCTCGCAGGCACGGTCACGAGCGCCAGAAGTCGCTGAAGCGCGACCCCCGCGAAGCGCCGGGGATCCAGATCCACGCCCACCGGGGCGGCGCGCTGCTCGCCCCCGAGAACACCCTCGCCGCCTTCGCCGGCGCCATGGACCTGGGCGTGGACTTCATCGAGCTGGACGTCCGCCGCTGCGCCACCGGCGAGCTCGTGGTGATCCACGACGCCGACCTCGCGCGGGTCGGGGGCGTGGACCGGCGCGTGGACGAGCTGTCGTTGGATGAGCTCCAGTCGATCGACGTCGGCTCCCACTTCGGCCCGGAGTACGCCGACCAGCGCGTGCCGACCCTCGTCGAGGTGGTCGAGGCCTGCGACATCCGCGCCCGCAAGGGGGTGAGCCTCAACATCGAGGTCAAGGAGGAGCGCGGCCGCGGCGACGGCACCGCGCTGGCCCTCGGGTCGATGATCGAGGCGATGGACCTGTACGGCCACGTCGTCGTCGGCTCGTTCAACCCTCTGAGTCTCGCGCGCGTGAGGAGCCGGTGCAGCGCGCCGCTCTCGCTGATCTACCCGTCGAGCGGGACGACCGTCCGCGAGCGCCTGATGCGACGCCCCTGGGCGTCGTCGGTGCTGTCCCTGTACGCGTTGCATCCCTCCGTGAGCGTGGTGACTGCGGAGACGGTGCGCAAGGCTCACCTGCGGGGACTCGCGGTCAACGTGTGGAC
Source organism: uncultured Rickettsiales bacterium (assembly GCA_964512225.1). Taxonomy (GTDB): domain Bacteria; phylum Myxococcota_A; class UBA796; order UBA9615; family UBA9615; genus CAZEKB01. The sequence continues at coordinate 56,290 of CAZEKB010000005.1, forward strand.
CGTGAACGACGAAGCGAAGATGCGGGAGCTCGCGTCCTGGCGCGTCAACGGGATGATCACCGACCGCCCGGACATCGCGATGAACGTCGTGCTGGAGCTCGACGCGCTCAAGGGCAACCAGGCGACCCTGTAGTCAGAAGCTCACGCCCAGGCCGATGTTGAACCCGACGCTGACGGGCGCGTCGCGAGCGAACGTGAAGTCGCCGGACATCCGGAAGACCACCTCGCCGGACCCGATCCCCAGGCCCACGAACGCGCGGTGGTAGCGGAAGCGCGACGGGTCCACACCGACGAGCGGATCTTCGTCGTCCACCCAGGCGGACACCGGGCCGATGCCGTCCACGTCCACGAACCCCGGGGCCGCGTGGGCCATGAGGTACTGGTACCCGGCGAAGGGCGAGAACTTGGTCGCGGGCCGCACGACGCCGCCCTTGCTCGCCACGTCGAACGTGTAGCCGATCGAGAGCGCGAGGTCGAAGACGCCGAGGTCGAGCTCGTCGTTGCCGATGTAGCCGGTGTAGCCGAGCGACAGCGCCATGTCCGGCACCTTGCGCCAGCCGTCCAGGAACGCCCACCGGCCGTACCCGCCCAGCACCATCTGGCGGCTCCCCGCGAGCCACGCGAAGTCGATCCCCGCTTCGAACGACCACGGCAGGCCCTTGCGGAACCGGAATGTGGGCAGGTAGCCCACGCGGGTCGCGTCCCCGTCTTCGCTCAGGGCGTCCCACGCCGACACGTCCTCGCCCGCGAGGGGGTCCGTGTGCAGAAAGCCGACTCGGTTGTCGAACGAGAACTCGAACTCCAGGTACCCGAGGGAGCCCACCTCGTGGACCGGCGGGCCCGAGATCAACCCCGCGAGCTCGCGCACGACGAAGTCGAGGTCGGCCTGCCGACGCGAGGTCTCGACGTTCGCGAGCCGCCCCACCACGACGTCGTCGGGGAACGCGGCGTACGCGGAGGTCGCGGGGACGAGGAGCGAGATCGCGAGGGCGAGGAGGAGGGAGCGCAAAGCGTCGCCATCTTGGCAGCGTGACCGGGGGCAGAGCAAACGGCGCGTCTTCGGATAGAGTCCCGTCCCCGTGGCACATACCCCCCCCACCTTGAGCGTAGAAGCGGCGCAGGAGCGCATCCTCGAGAACGTCCGAACGCTGGACGCGGAGCGCGTCGCTGTGTTCGAAGCCGACGGGCGTGTCCTCGCCGGGGACGTCGTGGCCGTCCGGGATCAGCCCCCCCGGGCCAACTCCGCGATGGACGGATACGCGGCCGTCTGGAGCGATCTCGAGGCGCTGCACGCCGCCTGGGGGCGGGGGGAGGAGCCGCCGCCCGTCGCCCTCACCGTGGTGGAGACGATCGCCGCCGGCGCCGTGCCTTCGCGACGCCTCGCGCCGGGTCTGGCCGCGCGGATCATGACCGGCGCGCCCGTCCCCGAAGGGGCCGACCTCGTCGTCATGCGGGAGTGGACCGACGAAGGCGGGGAGACGGTGGCGATCCGCCGGTGCGGGGCCGACGGAAACAACATCCGACCCGCGGGCGAGGACGTCGCGCTCGGAGCGATCGTCGCGCGGGCGGGCGACGTCCTCACGCCCGCGCGCATCGGGCTCATCGTGGGCCAGGGCTTCGACGCGGTCTCGGTCGTGCGTCGTCCGATCGTCGGGATCCTCCCCACCGGCGACGAGGTCCACGAGCCCGGCGAGCCGCTGCCCGAGGGCCACATCTACTCCTCGAACTCCTACGCGCTGGCCTCGCTCGTACGCGAGGCGGGCGCCGAACCGCGCATGCTCGGCATCGCCCGGGACGACAAGGAGTCGCTGCGGGCCGCCTTCGCCCGGGCCGACGGGTGCGACGCCCTGCTCACGATCGGGGGGGTCTCCGTCGGCGACTTCGACTTCGTCAAGGAGGTGCTCGAGGAGCTCGGCGCCGAGGAGGACTTCTGGAAGGTGGCGATGCGGCCCGGCAAGCCCAACGCCTACGGCCACCTGGGGGACATGCCGTACTTCGGCCTGCCCGGGAACCCGGTCTCGGCGATGGTCTCGTTCCTCCAGTACGTGCGGCCCGCGCTGCTCGCCATGGCGGGGCGGCCCGATCGCTTCCTCCCCACGGTGGACGCGATCCTCGACCAGGACCTGCGGTCCCGGCGGCGGTTCCTCTTCTTCCTGCGCGGCGTCGTCACGTGGGATCACGAGGCGGCGCGCTGGAAGGTGCGGACGACCGGGCCCCAGGGCTCGGGCATCCTCCGCTCGATGGCGGAGGCGAACTGCCTCGTGGTGATCCCCGAAGATCGAGGGTCGGTGACCGCGGGCGAGACCGTGCGCGTGCAGCTGCTGCCGGGCGCGGCGGGGCGAGGTGATGCTGGACTCCGTTGAGACCGACGCCGGGCTCCCGATCGTCTCCTTCACGGCGCGCTCGGGCACGGGCAAGACCACCTTCCTCGAGCGGCTGATCCCGGCCCTGCTCCGTCGCGGCGTGCGGGTGATGGTCGTGAAGCACGACGTCCACGGCTTCGAGGTCGACAAGCCCGGCAAGGACTCCTGGCGACTGCGCCGGGCGGGCGCCCGTCGGGTGCTGCTCGCGAACCGGGAGAAGCTCGCCCTGATGGGCGCCGTCGACGGCGAGGTCCCGCTGCCCGAGCTCGTCGCCCGGTTCGGGCACGACGTGGACCTCGTCCTCTCCGAAGGCTACCGACGCTCGGCCATGCCGAAGATCCTGATCGCTCGCCAGGGAGCCCGCGAGGCCCTGTCGCCCACCGAGATCGACCCGCTCGTGGCAGCCGTCACGGACCACGACCTCGGGCTCGACGTGCCCCAGTTCCCTCTCGACGATCCGGAGCCCTGCGCGGACTTCCTGGTCGCCCGCTACGTGCGCACCGAGGGGACGATCGATCGAGAGCTCACCGGCGTCCTCCTCGCGGGCGGAGAGTCCTCGCGCATGGGGAGGCCCAAGTGCGACCTGACGTTCGCGGGTCGCCTCCTCCTCCCGGACCTGGTGGAGCGCATGGCCTCCGTGTGCGCCGGGGGCGTGCTCGTCGTGCGGCGATCCGGCCAGAGCCTGCCCCCGCTCCCGGCGTCGGCCCGGGTGGTCGACGACCTGCTCCCCGAGCGAGCCGCCCTCGGCGGGCTGTTCACGGGGCTCGCGCTCGCGGAGACGCGCTTCGTATTCCTCGCCGCGTGCGACATGCCGCTGCTCTCTCCCCCCGCGATCGACGGGCTGCGCCTCCTGCCGCCCCCCACCGCCGACGTGCTGCTGCCGATCCGCGAGGGCCACTCCGAGCCCACGCACGCGCTCTACGGCCACCGCTGCCTCGGCGCGATCAAGCGGGCTCTGCTGGCCGGGGAGTACGGCATGGGGCGCTGGCTCGGGTCGGTGCGGGTCGAGCGAATCCCCGAGGCGCGTTGGCGACTCTTCGATCCCGAGGGGCGCTCGTTCCTCAACGTGAACACGCCCGAGGACCTGGCCCGCGCGGAGGACCTCGCCGGAGCCGTGCGATGACCGTGGACGACGTACGCAGAGCCTGGGTGACGGCCGCCGAGCAGACGGGCGTGCCCGCCCGGATGGTCGCGCTCGGTCGGCTCGACAGCGAGGGACCGACGCCGATGCGCGGCCGGACCTCGGCCACGTGGGCCTCCCGACGCCGGTTCGAGGCCGCCCTCGCCGAGCTGCTGGGCGACGACGCCGCGGGCCTCGAGCTGCAGTGGCTGGCCCCCGCGCCCCGCTCCGAGGGGGCCAAGGATCGCGCCCGCGCCCGGCTCGGCATGGCGCCGCGGTCGGAGACCCCCACGCAGGTCGGCCAGATGCCCCCGGGCATGAAGGCGCAGGCCAAGCCCAAGCAGCCCGTGCGCGACGCACCCCGGGCGGTCCCGGGCGCGAAGCACGTGATCGTGGTCGCGTCCGGCAAGGGCGGGGTCGGCAAGTCGACGGTCGCCGTGAACCTGGCCGCCGCCCTGCTCGCGCGGGGTCTCCGCGTGGGGCTGCTGGACGCCGACGTCTACGGGCCGTCGGTGCCGACGATGCTCGGGTCCTTCACCGCCCCCACCCGCACGGGCGAGATCTTCACGCCGCCCGAGGCCCACGGGATGCCGTTCCTGTCGCTGGGCCTCATGGTCAACCCCGATCAGTCCGTCATCTGGCGGGGCCCGCTGGTGCAGCGCATGGTCCGGGACATGCTCCAGAAGACCGCGTGGCCGGACCTCGACGTGCTCGTGATCGACCTCCCGCCGGGCACCGGCGACGTGCAGCTGACCCTCGTTCAGCGCACCCTGCTCACCGGCGCGATCATCGTCTCGACGCCGCAGGACATCGCCCTCATCGACGCGTCGAGGGCGCTCGACATGTTCACGAAGATGAACGTGCCCGTGCTGGGCGTCGTGGAGAACATGGCGTCCCTGACGTGCACGTCCTGCGGAGCCGAGAGCCACCCCTTCGGGAACGGCGGAGCCGAGGCCCGGGCGGCCGCGCTGGAGGTGCCGTTCCTGGGGCGCGTCCCCCTCGAGCCCCGGGTCCGAGAAGGGGGCGACGCGGGCGCTCCGATCGTCCGCACGGCCCCGGACTCCGACTCGGGCATGGCGTTCGCGTCGCTGGCGGCGCGCTTGACGGATATTCTGGCGTCGTGACTCGCATCCCCCCCCGCGGCCCGATCATCGACCCGTTCGGTCGGCGCATCCACTACGTGCGCCTCAGCGTCACCGATCGCTGCAACTTCCGCTGTGTCTACTGCATGCCCGAGGAGGGCGTCGCGTTCACCCAGCGCTCGAACCTCCTCGACTTCGACGAGATCGAGACGCTGTGCCGCGTCTTCGCGCAGATGGGCGTCGACCGCGTCCGCCTCACCGGGGGCGAGCCCACCGTCCGCCGGGGGTTCGTCGAGCTCGTCCGACGCGTGGCGAAGGCCAAGGCGCACGGGCTGCGCGACATCGCCATGACCACGAACGGCTGGAATCTCGCCAGGACGGCGAACGACCTCCGATCGGCGGGCCTCGACCGCGTGAACATCAGCCTCGACACGCTGCGGCGGGACCGGTTCTTCGAGCTCGCGCGGGTCGATCGGCTCGACGACGTGCTCGCCGGGATCGACACCGTCGCCGCGATGGGCTGGCTGCCCCTGAAGATCAACGTGGTCGTGTGCAAGGGCCGCAACGACGACGAGGTCGCCGAGTTCGTGGGGCGGTTCGCGCACCTCCCGGTGACGATCCGCTTCATCGAGTACATGCCCTTCGGCGAGTCGCGCTTCCCGCTCGTGCCCTGGAGCACGACGCGACGCCGCATCGAAGAGCGCTTCGAGCTCGTCCCCACGCAGGGGCCCGGCGGCAGCGGACCCGCGAACTACTGGCGCGTCGCGGGCACGGCCGTGGAGGTGGGAGCCATCGGCGCCCTCTCCCGACAGTTCTGCGAGAGCTGCAACCGGGTCCGGGTGACGTCCGACGGGCGGCTCAAGAACTGCCTCGCGTACGAGCCCCACATGGTCTCGCTCCGGGACGTGCTGCGGAGCGGGGCCGACGACGACGCCCTGGAGATCGCGATCCGGGCCGCCATCCGTCGCAAGCCGGCGGCGCACGTATCGGGCGAGGACGGGTCCAACCCGTTCGAAGGCGACATGATCTCGATCGGGGGCTGACGGAGCCTCAGGCCACGTCGCCGCAGTACACGTTCATGCTCCCCGAGCGGGCGAAGCCGACGAGCGTCATGCCCGCCTCCACCGCGTAGTCCACCGCCAGGCTGGACGGGGCCGAGACCGCGACGATCGCGGGGATGCACGCCATCGCCGCCTTCTGCACCATCTCGAACGACGCGCGGCCCGACAGCCCGAGGATGTGCCCGGCCAGCGGCCACTCCTCGCGCAGCGCGAACGTGCCCAGCACCTTGTCGCAGGCGTTGTGACGCCCCACGTCCTCGCGGATCAGGCGGACGGTCCCGTCGGTCCGGAAGAGGCCCGCGGCGTGCAGACCTCCGGTGGCGTCGAAGAGCGACTGACCCGCGCGCAGCGAGGCGGGGATCCCGGCGACGACGTCGGCCGACAGGGAGACGGGCGCGGGCTCGGGAGCGAGGAGCCGGACGGCGTCCAGGGTGGTCTTGCCGCACAGCCCGCAGGACGACGACGCGTAGACGTCGCGCCGGGCCGCCTCGAACGCCGCCCGATCCGCTCCGTCCGCCAGGACCCGGACGACGTTCCCGGCGGCTTCGGCCTCGACGTCCGCGCAGTAGGCCACCGACAGAACCTGGTCGGGGTCGCGGAGGATCCCCTCGGAGAAGAGGAACCCGACGGCCAGCGCCATGTCGTCGCCGGGGGTCCGCATGACCACCGCGACGGGCTCGTCCCCCAGCCGGATCTCCAGCGGCTCCTCGACGACGAGCGAGTCGTCGATGCGCTCGACGCTCCCCGAACGGAGGCGACGGACGGGGCGCACGGCGAGGGGGTCTCGGGCCACGAAGGGGAGCCTACCGATCGCGGGACCGAAGCGCCGTTCGGAGCGGTCGGTGCACTACACTTCGCGCGTGGTCGCCTTCGCGTGGAACATCGTCCGGTTCGCGGTCTGCGCGAGCTGCGGGCTGGGACCGGACGACCGGTGGGGGCACCTCTGCCGCGGGCGGTGGGCGGACGTGCGACGGGCCGCGATCCCGGCGATGGAGCCCGACGCGCTCCCCCGGCGCAAGCGCCTCGAGCGGCTGTCGGCCCGGGCTCTGCGCGGCCTCGGCCGGGTCCCGTTCCCGCTCCTGCGACGCGGCGACGCGGAGTTCCTCCAGCTCGCGTGGGACGACGCGGTGAAGCTCGCGGGGCGACGCCTCGCCGCGGGCGGCCGGCTCGTCCGGGGCGATCGGGCCCTGTCGGTGGAGGCGACGGCGAGCGCCGAAGCGATGGACGCGACCCTGCCCGACGGACCCGCGGTCCTCACCGTCGGACCCGCCGCGACCGACGCCGACTTCCGGGCCCACGTCCTCGAGCTGCTGAGCCCCGAGATCGTCGCCGCCGAGGGCCGCGAGGTGCTCCTGCTCCCCGCCCTGTCCCGCTACTCCCAGACCGACGGCGCCACGTGGCTGGGACCAGACGACGTCGTGCGATTCAGCCCGGAGATCCGCGGCAACCCCGTCCCCGGCGCACGCCCCGATCACCACATCCTCGACGCGATCCGCGGGGCGGTGGTGGGAGGCATCCCTGCGGGCGGTTCTTTGCATCCCGCCGCGCTCGGGGGTCGGTGATACAAGGAGTGTCGATGCGCACCCATCTCCCGGTCGCGATCGCGATCGTCCTCATCACCGCCGGATCGGCCGTCGCCGCGTCGGTCGAGCCGACCACGATCACGGTCGTCCCGTCGTCGTCGGTGATCGGCTTCGACGAAGGCTTCAGCACCGCCACCGGCGAGCTCGTCCGGGTCTACGCCAACGATCTCTCGGTCACCACCTGCGCGGTCGGCGACGCCCTGGAGTGCGGACAGCCGAAGGCGATCGACTGGCTCGGCAGCGGGCCGGGCGTCTTCTTCCTCACGTCGGCCCACGTCGGACGCCGCCACACGGTGCTGAGCGACGCGTGCAACGGCCGGATCATCCAGCTCAGCGGCAACGCCCTGCTCGGCTTCAACGCCACGGAGATCGTGGACGAGTTCGGCGACGCGAACGGCGGCTTCTCGGCCCTGGAGCGCCCGGCCGCGACGCTCGCCGTGGGCGATCAGCTCTTCTTCACCGAGGGCCGGCTGGCCGAGTCGGCCGCGCCCTCCCCGGACTGCTCGATCCCCGGAGCCATCGGCCCGCCGCACGGGGCCCTCGTGCAGGTCGAGGACCCGTTCGTGGTGGTGGTGGATCCCCTGGACGAGGGGCGCGGCGAGTACGACCAGACCGTGCTCGTGGCCGCGAGCGACGACCCCTACGCCTTCCACCCCCAGGCGTCCAAGGGCATGACCGTCTACACGGACGGGGAGCTGTCGACGCCCGAGTTCTGGGCGGTCTCCGGCTGGACGACGCGCGAGGAGGCGCTGCTCACGTGGCCGCACATCCAGCGGTGGCAGACCCACACCACGGGCCCGGCGACACGGATCGGGGACGTGATCGACCTCCCCTTCCAGGTCCTCTCGCAGCCCGCGGCCGTCCCCTGGGGGATCGGGGAGCCGCGCTTCATCACCCCCCTCCGGTACGAGCGCGACCCGCCCCTGATCGTCGTCGGCGGCCCCCTCGGCCTCGTCGCGTTCAGCCTCGAAGGGCGGTACCTCGGCCCCCTCTGGCTCGCGACCGACCGCATGGGGCCCCTCGACCCCGCGATCGAGCTGGTGTCGCTCGCCGGGGCGCCGGACGGGAGCCGGATCGTCGCGCTGTTCCGGACGGGCGACAAGGACCAGGACGAGCTCGGCAACCGGGGAACGCTGCTCGCGATGTGGGACGCCGAGGACATCGAAGCTCAGCTGATCGAGCGGGTGATCGAGGTCGAGCCCGGCGACGTCCCGGTCTGCAACCGCGAGGAGGACGGGCTGCGGTGCTTCAGCGTCCAGGCCGGCGTGGCCCGGGCCTGGGACGAGGACACGGTGGCCGTCGCCGAGGGCTTCTACACGGACGCGATCCACGCCTTCGACCGCCGCTTCGACATCGTCGCCGAGCCGCCGGGCCAGGCTGTGATCTCCCACCCCGACGGCGACGGCAGCGTGGTCTTCGTCGACTCGGTGGACCACGGGACGATGGTCGTCGACGGCTTCGTGCTCACGGGCGGAGAGGGCACGCCCGCGGACCTGGGAGTCGGGGTCCTGCGCTACGGCGGGGGGCTGCTGGCGGTCGGATCGCACGTCCGCCTCAAGCGGACGCTCGTGGCCCACAACCACGCGGACCTCGGGGGCGGGATCGCCTTCGGGGGGCCCGGGGCCGAGCTCCACCTCGAGAACGTGGGCCTGGTGGACAACCACGGAAACTTCGGCGGCGCGATCGTGGCCTCGGGCACCGACTCCGACCGGGCGTACGTATCGATGGATCGCACCACCGTCGCGGGCAACTGCTCCGACACCGAGGGCGTCGGCCTCGGTCACTTCACGGACGTGGCGCTCTCGATCGACACCTCGATCGCGGGCTTCAACGACGACACGGACCTGCCCCCCCGGGTGGGGAGCTCGTCGGCCGACGTCGACCGCACCGACCTCTACTTCGAGGAGCCCCTCGATCCCGACACCCTCGACGCCCTCGGCGTGGACAACATGTCGGTGGACCCCCGCTTCGAGGACCTGTCCGCCCGGGACCTGCGACTGCTCCCCGACACGCCCGCGACCCTCGACGGCGAAGAGCTCGGGCTCTACGGAGGGGAGGCGGCCGAGGGGCTGCAGTTCCCCGGGCTCCCGCCCGAGGTGGTGGATTACTGCGACCTCCCCGGCGGCGACGACGACGACGACGACGACGACGACGACGACTCGACCGACGACGACGACAGCGCCGGCCCCGGCGGGGATGAGCAGATCCTCCCGTCGGGGCTGCGCTGCGACGACTGCGGCGCGTCGATGACGGCCGCCGACGCCTCCACGCCCCTCCTCCTGGCACCTCTGCTCGCGCTCCGCCGTCGCCGCTCGCGCTGAGCGGCTACCCTTCCGGATCGATGTCGACCCTCCTCGATCTCTGCACCTGGGCCCGCGCGATGGATCCCGGCGACGCGCCGGCGTCGGTGCACCGCCGCCTGCGCCTGCAGCTGCTGTCCACGCTCGCGACGACCGCGGTGGGCGCGGGATCCGAGGACGTCGGGCCCGTCGTCTCGCTGGCGTCGACCCGACCGGGGGCGCTCCGCGTAGCCCCGACCGTCGGCGATCTGGACGTCGAGGGGGCCCTCGCCGCGGCGGCGGCGCTGGTATCCGCCGACTCCTACGACGACTGGCTCCTCACCGCGCGCCCCGGGCCCGCGGTGTGGGCGGCCTGGCTCACGGCCGCGGAGCTGGACCGGTCCTGGGACGACGCCCTGCGCGTGCAGCTGGCGGTCGACGAGGTGATGGCGCGGCTCGGGGGGCTCACGCTCCCGGGCGTCCGGGAGGGGCGGAGCCGACTCTGGCTGCACGCCGCCGGAGCGGCGCTCGCCACCGCGATGTTGCTCGATCTGTCGGCGGAGCAGACCGCGCACGCGGTGGCCGTCGCGATCGCCGGAGCGGCCCGCCCGCATCGCTCGCTCGAGGTGGGCACGGGGCACCTGCTCGCGGTCGGAGAGGCCGTCCTGCTCGGGCGTCGCTGCGCGCTGCTGGCCGATCGCGGTCTGCGCGGACCGGTGAGGGGGCTCGACCCCGGCCAGCACCTGGGCGAGCAGCTCTCGGGCGGCCGCCCCCTGCGGAACTGGCTGACCGGGCTCGGATCGTCTTGGCTCACGAGCAGCCTGAGCCTCGGGATCACGCCGGGCGGGCCCCTCAACGCGTGCGCGGTGGAGGCCGCGCTGGAGGTCCTGGAGGCGGCGGCCCGGGAGACCGGGAGCGAGCTGCGCGCGCCGGACATCCTCCGCGTGGACGTCGAGGCCACGGTCCTCACCTGCGCCCAGGCCCGGTACTACGGGCGGGAGTCGAGCGCGCCCGAGACGCTGAGCCCCGGCCGCAGCCAACGCGCGCTGTCGGCGGCCTTGAGCGCCGCCCTCACCCACGGGCGCCTCACGCCGCGGGAGCTGCGGCTCGACGCCCTCGCCGTCGCCGTGCGCGAGAGCGGGGATCTGCCCGGGCGCATCCACATGCACCACGAGTGGGCGCTCAGCCTGCGCACCTGGGACGCCCTGCGCGCGGGCCTCGGCGGGGACCGGCTGTTCGACGGCCTCGGACCCAAGGGCATCGCGCGCCTCATCGCGGGCCGCACCGGGGGCATGGGCTGGATGGAGCTCCCGTTCGCGCTCGCCGCCGACCGCATCCAGGGCGCGTCGCGGAACCCCGAGCTGCGGGAGCTGCCCGGCGAGCTGGTCGAAGACCCCGGCGCCGTGCTCGCGCGCGGCGTCCAGGCCGCGGCCGACTGGGCCGCCAAGCGGATGGAGAAGCTGCTGCTCGGTCCCCCGCTGCCGGGCCAGGAGGGTCGGGACGGCGCGGACGCCGCCCCCGGGACCTTCGACCTCGGCGATCAGGGCTGGGAGGAGTTCGCGCTCCCCCTCCCCGCGAGGGTCCGCGTGCTCCTGCACGGCGGACGGGTACGCGAAGCGGAGCGGTCCCACCCCCTCGGCTCGCCCGGGCGTCCGATCGACGAGACGGTCCGGCGCGTCCTGGACAAGTGGGCCGCCGCGCGACCCCACGCGCTCGCCGAGCAGGCCTGGACCGAGCTCGGGGGCCGCCTCCTCCGCGCGGACGGGGAAGCTCCGACGCTCCCCGCGGGCGGGCCGCGCGCGTTCCTCTCCCGGCTGGGACCCCCGCCCGAGTGATCGAGGTCCGACGCCCGGACGGCGCCGTCGACGAGCTCTCCTTCGACGAGTTCGAGCGGGCCATCCGCAGCGGACTGCTCGGCCGCGACGACCTCGTCCGGTTCCCTCCGACCACCGGGGAGGACTTCGTCGCCGCGGGCTCCCTCGAGCTCTTCACGTCCGTGGAGAACGACCCGCGCACGCGGTTCGAGCGGGAGTTCACGCTGCGGCGCGTGCCCTGGGCGACGCTCGCCACCGGCCTCCTGCTGGTGCTCGTCTTCCTCCGGCAGCTCCAGGACGCGTCTCCCGGCGGCGTCGGGCTCGCGGTGATGCCCCCGCGCACCGGGATCGACGGCGCCGATCTGCTCCGCCAGGGCGCCAAGTTCCTCCCCCACCAGATCGAGTTCGGCGAGTGGTGGCGGCTGCTCAGCGCCTCGCTCCTCCACGTCCACTGGTGGCACCTCGCGTGGAACCTCCTCTACATCCTGTACGTCGGCTGGAGCGTCGAGTCGGTCGTGGGGGCGTCGGGCCTGGGCCTCCTCGTCGTGACCACCGCCGTCGGCTCCATGGCCGCCTCCACGGTGGCCACCCCCGAGCTGTCGGTGGGCGCCTCCGGCATCTGCCTCGGGCTCTTCGGCGCGGCCGTCGCCCTGGGGTGGCGACTCGGGCCGTGGCTGCCCCCGGGGGTGCGGGTGCGCTTCGGGTGGCCGATGTTCCTATGGGTCGTCTACTTCTTCGTGCTCGGGGCCGTGGGTCCCGGCTTCGTCGATCACTTCTGCCACCTCGGGGGCCTTGTCGCCGGCGTCGCCTGCGGCCTCCTGCTGCCCTACCGACCGGCGGGCGGCGCAGCCTGGCGCTCCAACCGGTGGATCCGGGTGCTGGCCGGGGTGCTGCTGGCGGGGTTCGTGGGCCTGGGGATGCCGCTGGCGTCGGACCTGGGCTGGCTGCCCGGGGCGTCCCTGTCCGTCCCCGTGGTCGAGGACGAGAACGGGCTCGAGCTCAGCGTCCCCCACCGTTGGCGCAAGGCGCGGGCCGAGCACGGGGCGGCGATGTGGAGTTCGCAGACGGCGGCGGCGCGGGTGACCGTCGGGGGCTGGGTCGAGCCGTGGGGTCCGCCGACCCGCGACGAGGTGCGCGCGCGCTGGAACGACGAGCACGCCGCCACCTACGGAGCCGTCCAGTTCGAGCGGGAGCGGCCCGATCCCGCCGACTTCGGGCTCGGCTCCGAGTGGTTCGGGCAGTCCGTGGACCTGGTGAGCGGCGGGCTGCTGCTGCGGGCCCTCCGGCTGGGCGCGATCCGCGGGACCCACGTGGTCACGATCGAGTTCCTGCACCACGCCGATCGCTGGGAGGACTACGAGCGAATGCGCCACGCCGTGCTCGAGACCGTGCGGTTCGTGGAGCCCGCCTCGGTGCGACGCGCCCGAGAGGCCGTGGCGGGGCGGACCGTCGACTCGCCCGAGGCCGCCTTCGTCTACGCCGAGGCGCTCGCCCGCGTCGGGCGCGGCGACGAGGCGTGGGACGTGCTCTCCCCCCTGGGCGGCGTCGCCGACCCGCCCCACGGGCTCGAGTACCTCCGCCTCTGGATCCAGCACCACCTCGACGGGGTCCCCCCGACCCAGGACGCCCTCGCCGACGCGCGGATGCTCCTCGACCCGTCGGGCGGCTCCGAGGTCCCCCTGCACGAGCTCGTGCTCGCCACCCAGGTGCTCTGGGGTCGCAACCCCGGGGGCGCCGATACCCTCGCCGCCCTCGCCCGACTGCGGGCGCGGGACCCCGAGATCGCGCGCCTGGTGATGGGCTCTCCGCTCAGTCCCAGGTGATGCCCAGGGCCTCGGCCCGGTCGAGCGCGTCGGGCTCGTCGGGGAACGGCCCCAGCACCTCCGCCGCCGCACCGCTCGCCCGGAGCTTCAGCCAGAACCACGGTCGGGCCCTGGCGTCCTCGTCGGCGCCCATGCGCCCGTCCACGTCGTAGAAGAGCTCGACCCGGGCGTCCCCCAGGGAGCCCGTCGCGAGCACCCGCACGATCTCGGTGATGGGCATCGCCGCAGCCTATCGCGTCCGAGGGGCGCCAGAACGTGAGCGGCCCCGGGTCCATCTTTGGTCCCGAGGCCGCCCGGAGGTCCCGCGAGACGCGGGAGGTCGTGTCCGGCTCAGTCGCCGCAGTCGCCGAGCACAGTGTACTCGATGGCGATCTCGTCCCCGCCCTCGGGGATGTGACTGAGGTCGAAGATCACGGCGTTGAGGGCCGAGTTGAAGGTCCAGCCGACGTAGATGTTCACGCCGTTGAGCCGGACCTCGATCGTGTCCTCGACGGGGGTGCGGGACAGCTCGAAGGTGTCCGCGTAGCTCTGGGACAGCCAGGCCAGGGCCGACAGGGTCGCGACCCAGTTGCTGTCGCAGATGCTCGCCGAGACGCCGCCGGTCGCGACCGTCGCGGCCACGTAGTCCGAGCCCGACCCGGCCGAGCCGCCCGCGCCCGAGCAGCCCGAAAGGCCGCCCGAGATGTCCGACAGGATCATCTTGTCCGGGTTGTCGCGCAGGCTGTAGAAGTAGTTCACGTAGTCCGCGACCGTCCCCAGCGACGTGCTCTGCTCCTGCTCGTCGGATACGAAGATGATCCGCAGACCCGCCTCGTCGCCCCGGTCGAAGCCGCTCAGGCACGCGCCCGAGCTCCAGCACAGGTACGCGCTCTGGAAGCCGCGCTCGGAAGCCGAGCCGCTGGTCCCCAGGTCGACGTTCGTCGCGAACGTGCCCGCCGGGTCCGCGGTGGACGTGGTCACGATCGGCGTCGAGCCCTGCAGCGCACCGTTGTCGCCCGTGTCCGTCGTCACCACGCCGATGTGGTAGTCCATGTTCAGCGCGTCGACGATCTGGATGAACGACGAGAAGTTCACCGCCAGCGACGTCTGCTCGTCGCCCATCGAGCACGAGTTGTCCACCACCCACAGCACGTCCGAGCCAGCGCTGCCTTCCTGCGCGAACTCGTCCGTGTTCGACTCGCCCAGGTGCGCGATCCCGAACTGCGTCCCCGTCTTGTCCGGCTGCGACGGGTCGTTGCTCTCGATGTGAAGCACGCCCGTGTCCGGCTCCACGTCGATCGGGACGTAGTGAACCGCCAGCGTCTGAACCTCGTTCGGGTTCAGCACCGCGCCCTGCGGGATGCTGTGGATCAGGGTCATCTCGCCGTTGTTCGCGAGGTCCTCGAACCAGATGTTGTTCAGCGTCAGCGGCGCCCGACCGACGTTCGACACTTCCACGTCCAGCACGTTCACGCAGCCCAGCTCCATGTTCCCGAAGTCGAACGACTCCGGCTCGATCCGGATCGTCGGCGCCAGGCCCTCGGCCAGCAGACGCACCGTCACCTCCGGCGTCTCCCGGTCGTTCGAGGCCACGATCAGCGTCGCCTCGATGTGCTCGTCCTGCACCGGCGAGTACCGCAGCGTCAGCGTCGTCGCCTGCTCCGGCGTCAGCAGCGGCGACACGTTGTCCCGGTCCACGATCTCGAACGAAGCGAAGTTGCTCAGCACCAGGTCCTGCACCTGCAGCGTGTCCGTGCCGATGTTCCGGATCGTCACCACCTGGTCGCGCGAGTCGCCCGCGTTCACTTCACCGAAGTCCACCACGTGCGGGTTCTCGGGATCCTCGCCCGTCACCTCGATGACCGCGTCCACCCGCGTGGGGTTCGTGGTGTCGGGGGGCGCGAGCAGGACGCTCTCGGAGCAGCCGGTCAGGGCCGCGAGAGACAGGGTCGCTCCGTAGACGATGAGCGAACGCAGAGACAGGGACTGGGTCACGACCGAAACCTCCAAATCAACGCGATCCTCGCGCTGCGAAGCAATGAAACCGTTCGAGCGGCCGAAGGGAAACCGCGCAGTGAAAAAAGTTCGCCCCAAGCAGAGAGCCCCGACGACCTTCCTGGTCGCCGGGGCCCTCGCGAGGTGTGGATTCGGCTCAGTCGCCGCAGTCGCCGAGCACGGTGTACTCGATGGCGATCTCGTCCCCGCCCTCGGGGATGTGACTGAGGTCGAAGATCACGGCGTTGAGGGCCGAGTTGAAGGTCCAGCCGACGTAGATGTTCACGCCGTTGAGCCGGACCTCGATCGTGTCCTCGACGGGGGTGCGGGACAGCTCGAAGGTGTCCGCGTAGCTCTGGGACAGCCAGGCCAGGGCCGACAGGGTCGCGACCCAGTTGCTGTCGCAGATGCTCGCCGAGACGCCGCCGGTCGCGACCGTCGCGGCCACGTAGTCCGAGCCCGACCCGGCCGAGCCGCCCGCGCCCGAGCAGCCCGAAAGGCCGCCCGAGATGTCCGACAGGATCATCTTGTCCGGGTTGTCGCGCAGGCTGTAGAAGTAGTTCACGTAGTCCGCGACCGTCCCCAGCGACGTGCTCTGCTCCTGCTCGTCGGATACGAAGATGATCCGCAGACCCGCCTCGTCGCCCCGGTCGAAGCCGCTCAGGCACGCGCCCGAGCTCCAGCACAGGTACGCGCTCTGGAAGCCGCGCTCGGAAGCCGAGCCGCTGGTCCCCAGGTCGACGTTCGTCGCGAACGTGCCCGCCGGGTCCGCGGTGGACGTGGTCACGATCGGCGTCGAGCCCTGCAGCGCACCGTTGTCGCCCGTGTCCGTCGTCACCACGCCGATGTGGTAGTCCATGTTCAGCGCGTCGACGATCTGGATGAACGACGAGAAGTTCACCGCCAGCGACGTCTGCTCGTCGCCCATCGAGCACGAGTTGTCCACCACCCACAGCACGTCCGAGCCAGCGCTGCCTTCCTGCGCGAACTCGTCCGTGTTCGACTCGCCCAGGTGCGCGATCCCGAACTGCGTCCCCGTCTTGTCCGGCTGCGACGGGTCGTTGCTCTCGATGTGAAGCACGCCCGTGTCCGGCTCCACGTCGATCGGGACGTAGTGAACCGCCAGCGTCTGAACCTCGTTCGGGTTCAGCACCGCGCCCTGCGGGATGCTGTGGATCAGGGTCATCTCGCCGTTGTTCGCGAGGTCCTCGAACCAGATGTTGTTCAGCGTCAGCGGCGCCCGACCGACGTTCGACACTTCCACGTCCAGCACGTTCACGCAGCCCAGCTCCATGTTCCCGAAGTCGAACGACTCCGGCTCGATCCGGATCGTCGGCGCCAGGCCCTCGGCCAGCAGACGCACCGTCACCTCCGGCGTCTCCCGGTCGTTCGAGGCCACGATCAGCGTCGCCTCGATGTGCTCGTCCTGCACCGGCGAGTACCGCAGCGTCAGCGTCGTCGCCTGCTCCGGCGTCAGCAGCGGCGACACGTTGTCCCGGTCCACGATCTCGAACGAAGCGAAGTTGCTCAGCACCAGGTCCTGCACCTGCAGCGTGTCCGTGCCGATGTTCCGGATCGTCACCACCTGGTCGCGCGAGTCGCCCGCGTTCACTTCACCGAAGTCCACCACGTGCGGGTTCTCGGGATCCTCGCCCGTCACCTCGATGACCGCGTCCACCCGCGTGGGGTTCGTGGTGTCGGGGGGCGCGAGCAGGACGCTCTCGGAGCAACCGCTCAGGGCCGCGAAGGACCCGGCGATGCCGAGGAGCAAGCAGGAACGAAGAGAAAAACCGGTCACGTAACACCTCCAAGAGTCGTCGGACAGTCCTTGCCGACTTCGAGCCGTAGACAGAGGTGTCCCGGCACGGACTCCAGACACCTGATCATGACCGGCGGGGGAGCGCTGTCAAGGGTTCCGAGTGGACCGGGGCCCATCGGTCAGCCCTCGAAGACGGACCCCGCGGTGAGCGCCGCCGCCAGCGCGCGACCCTTGAGCAGGGCCTCGTCCCACTCCTGGTCGGGATCGGAGTCGTACACGATGCCTCCCCCGACCCCGTACTCGGCGCGGCCACCGTGG
This sequence comes from uncultured Rickettsiales bacterium, assembly GCA_964512225.1. Lineage (GTDB taxonomy): Bacteria > Myxococcota_A > UBA796 > UBA9615 > UBA9615 > CAZEKB01. Next base: position 73,466 of record CAZEKB010000005.1, read on the forward strand.
AAGACGATCGTGCGAATGGCGACGCTGGTCGCCATCCCGCCGTCGGCCCCGATCCAGCCCAGGGCCCCGGTGTAGGCGCCGCGGCGGCTCCGCTCGAGCCCCTCGAGGATCTCCATGGCGCGGATCTTCGGGGCGCCGATGCACGAGCCCGGGGGAAAGGCCGCCTGCAGGAGGTCGAACGCGTCGGCCCCGTCCTGCAGCCGACCGTCGACGGCACCCACGAGGTGCCACACGGTCGGGTGCGCCTCGGCCACGATCGCCTCGTGGCGGGTGACGCTCCCGGGCTCGCACACCCGGCCCAGGTCGTTGCGCACGAGGTCGACGATCATCGCGAGCTCCGCGCGGTCCTTGGCGGACGCGACCAGCTCCTCGCGCAGCCGCTCGTCCTCGGCGAACTCCCCGCGCGGGCGAGTGCCCTTGATGGGGCGACTCCGAACCCGGCCGTCGGGGTGGAGGCCCAGGAAGGCCTCGGGGCTCGCCGATACGATGCGCGTGGCGGGCAGGTCGATGTAGGCGCCGTAGGGCGACGGGTTCGATGCCCGCAGCCTCAGGTGGGTCGCCAGGGGGAGGTCCGGATCGGTCCACGGGCCCCGGAACCGCAGGGTGAGGTTCGCCTGGTAGATGTCCCCCGCCACGATGTGCTCGCGGATGCGCTGGACGCAGTCTGCGTGGTCGTCGCGACTCATCCCGGGCACGAGCACCCCGTCGAGCACGGCGTCTCGGTTCAGCGGGCGCTCGGTCGCGTGCTCGGGGAGCCGCCACTTCTCCAGCAGGTGGCGGGGGGCGGCGCTGCCGTCGGGGGCGGGGAGGGCCGAGTGCCGCACCTCGCCGGTGTCCGTGCGGATGTTCAGGACCTCGTCGTAGAGCCCCAGCAGGAAGTCCCACCGCAGCTCCTCCGGGAGGATCCTCGGGACCGTCTCGAAGGTGCGCCCGAGGTCGTAGGAGAAGCACCCCGCGAGGCCGCCGGTGAACAGCGGGGCCTCGTCCGAGGACGTGGGCGGGGCCGTGATGTCCGCGGGGCGCTTCTTGAGGCGACGCCAGATCGTGGCGAGCCGCGCGTAGGCGCTGCCGGTGCGCGGATCGTGGCGACGCATCGCCTCCTTCCAGCCTCGACCGCCGCGGGGACCCTGCTCGATCTGGAGCTTGTCGCCTCGCCCGAGGATCCACACCGCGGGCTCCGCCGCCATGGTCGTCCAGGGGCCCGCGCTCCCCGTCGCCGAGCTCGTATCCAGCCACAGCGCGCCCGGGCGCTGGGCGAGGGCGGCGAGCCTCTCGCCGGGCGACGCGACTACCGTCGACACGCGCTCACCCAAGCCGCCGCTTCGGTCCGTGGGTCGGACGCGCGCGCGAGGGCCCCGATCGCGACCACGGCGTGGGGCCGGGCTCGCCAGACCTCGGCCCGGTTCGCGGCGTCGATCCCCCCGATGGCGACCACCGGGACCGTGCTCGCGGCCACCGCCTCCCGCAGGCCGGCGACGCCGGTGGCGGGGTCGGGCGAGCGGTCGTCGTCGTCGTGCAGGTGCTTGCCCGCGGCCGAGAAGACGGGGCCGAAGCCGACGTAGTCGATGGGCAGGTCCGCTGCCCGCCGGACCTGGTCGAGGTCGTGCGTCGACCAGCCGAGGACACGATCCGGCAGCAGCGCGCGCGCCTCCGCCGGGTCCATGTCGTCCTGACCGAGGTGCACGCCCACGTTCGGGAACTCGGCCGCGAGCCGGGGGTGGTCGTTGAGGATCAGCACGGCCCCGACCTTCGCAGAATCGGTCGACAGCGTCTCCAGCGCGGGCCGAATGAGGGCCTCGGCGCGGTGCTTCATCCGCAGCTGGACGACGCGCACCCCGGCCGCCAGGAGGGCTCGCCCGAAGGCCACCACGTCGGGGGACGCGTCCGCATCGGCGATCCCGTAGAAACCGCCGGGGAGGGGGGCTCTCACCGGCGGCGACGGCTCCGGCGACGGACCTCGTTGATGTCGATCTCGTGCTCGTCGAGCTTGCGCCGCAGCGTATTGCGGTTCAGGCCGAGCAGCGCGGCGGCCCGCACCTGGTTCCCGCCGGTGCGCGACATCACGAGCTCGAGGATGACCCGCTCGGCCGTCCCGACCACGAGGTTGTGCAGGTCGAAGCGCTCGTTCTTGTCCGGCTCGGGGAAGTTGCGCACGACCGGTCGGAGCCGGTTGACGAGCATCGTCTCGAACGACTCCTCCTGGGCGCCCGTGCGCCGCAGGTTGAGCTTGCCGGTGGGCCCCACGAGGTCGGGGACGCGGATCACGGGGCCCTGGGCGAACGTCGCCGCGCGCACGAGGGTGTTCTCGAGCTCGCGCACGTTGCCGGGCCACGTGTACTGGCCGAGCCACTCCAGCGCCTCGGGCGACAGCGCTCGCTCGGGGATCGCCCCGGACCCGGCGTGGCGCTCGAGGAGCCACGCCGCGAGCATCGGGATGTCCTCGGTGCGCTCGCGCAGGGGCGGCAGCTCGAGGGTGAGGACGTTGAGGCGGTAGAAGAGGTCGCCGCGGAAGTGACCGGACCGCACCTGCTCGGCGAGGTTGCGGTTCGTCGCCGCGATCACGCGCACGTCGACCTTCACCGGGCGGTCGGCGCCGAGGGGATAGAACTCGCGCTCCTGGAGGACCCGCAGCAGCTTCGCCTGCAGCGCCGCGGGCATCTCGCCCACCTCGTCGAGGAAGAGGGTGCCCCCCTGGGCCGCGAGGAACTTGCCGGGCTTGCTCCGGTGGGCGCCGGTGAAGGCGCCGCGGGTGTGTCCGAACAGGTCCGCCTCGAGGAGCTCGGTGGGGATGGCGGCCACGTTCACGGCCACGAAGGGCCCCGTCGCCCGCTCGCTCTCGCGGTGCAGGATGCGCGCGACCAGCTCCTTGCCCGTGCCGCTCTCGCCCGTGACCAGGACCGGGTAGTCGCTCGCGGCGGCGCGGCCGATGGCCTTGAAGACCCGCTGCATCGCGGGGCTGCGTCCGTAGAGGGTCTTCGTATCGGGGCGCGCGGCGTCGCCGTCGACGATCGCCTGGACGGGGCGCGCGAGCGACGTCCGGTCCTTCACCGCCCGGAGGACGAGCTCCTCGAACAGGTCGATGTCGAACGGCTTGCAGAGGTACTCGTACGCGCCGCTCTTCATCGCGTCGATGGCGTTGGCCATCGTGTTCTGCGCGGTGATGACGATCACGTGCGGGGGGTCGTCGAGCGACCGCACCTCCCGGAGCACGTCGAGGCCCCCCATGGACGGCATCTTGATGTCGACGATGGCCACGTCGAAGCGGTCCTTGCGGAGGAGATCGAGGGCGCTGCGACCGTCGTCCGTCTGCGCGACGTCGAGCCCCTGGCCGGCCAGGGCCTTCCCCAAGACGGTGCGCAGGGTGCGGTCATCCTCAGCGATCAGAACCCGAGGCGAGATCAAAGGAGGGTCTCCAAGGCGTGGGCTGGGAGCGGGCGTCGCCTGCCTCGGGTCGGATCGACCTCGACGTGCGCTCGGATGGGGGGGAGTCGTTCGAAGAGAGTCAGGCCGAAGCACGCGCCGCGGGCGCCGAGGGCCTCGTCCGCCGAGGGACGGGGCCGCACGTCGATGCCGCCGCCGTGGTCCTCCACCGCGAGCCGCGTCACGAACAGGCCGAGGCCCGAGCCCTCGAGCTTCGTGGTGGCGAAGGGCACGAAGAGGTCCTCTTCGGCTTCGGGCTCGATGCCGGGACCGTCGTCCTGGACCTCGAGCCGGATCGTGAGCCCGCGGTCGAGGCCGCCCTCTCGGAACCGGCCCTCGGGCTCGACGCGCGTGCGCACCCGGATCGTCGACTCGGCCGCCTCGGCGGCGTTGCGGAGCAGGTTCCCCACGGCCTCGGCGAGGCGCACCGGGTCGCCTTCGACCGGGGGGAGGGAGGGGTCGAGATCGAGGCGGAACTCCACGCTCCGCATGGACCGGTCGGCCTCGAGCAGGGCGATCGAGTCGTGCACGAGCAGGTTGAGCGATACCGACGCCCGACGCAGGGGCGAGGGGCGCGCGAGCTCCATGAGGCGGCTCACCCGATCACCGATTCGATCGGCCTCTTGAATGATCAAAGCCGTCAACTCGTCACACTCATCGGCTACCGTGGAATCGGCGGAAGATCCGTCCGATTTCACAGGTTCAAGTAAGGCGAGACCGCGCAGGTTCCGACGGAGGAGCTGGGCGGCGCCACGGATTCCGCCGAGCGGGTTCCGGATCTCGTGCGCGAGGCCGGCCGCGAGCCCCGCGAGCCACGCGAGGCGGCCCCGAAAGCTCTCCCCCCGGGGGTGGGCGTCGGGATCCGTGGCGGGAGCGACGACGAGGACGACGAGCCCCGATTCGGGCCCGGCGGCCCCGGTGATGGAGAGTTTTGTCGTGGATCGATCCCAGGCGACGCCCGCAGCCGTGCAGCTCGACGCTCCGTCCAGGATCCGCCCGACCACCGAGATCGCCTCCACCGGCGCGACCTCCCCGAGCGCCGCGCCCTCGAGGCGCGCGAGGGAGCGGCCGAGCAGCTCCTCGGCGCAGCCCGTGGCCCGCTCGACCCGACCGTCGCGGATGCTGAGTACGCCCACCGGCAGGTGGCGCAAGAGATCGTCCGCGCTGGGGGCTTCGAGCGGCATGACCGGGGTGCGAAAGCCGCGCCGGGCGCGCTCGCAGGGAGGTTCTAACACCGGCCCGGGGGCGCGGTGTGGCGAAAACAGGGCCTCCTCGAAGGTCGCACTCAAGTCATCGAACCCGCGGCGGATTCTCGGTCCGCTCGCCGTTCGTTTTCACCCCCGTTCGGGTAAAATGTGACAATATCGACGCCGATGCACGGACCCACTCCGAGAGGCTCCTTCCACAGCCGTTCCGCGGTCTTTCTACTCGCCGTTGTTTGGGTTTTCCCCAGCGCCGCCATCGCACAATCCACAGGTTCATCCACAGATCCCGCCAAGCTCGCCCTGAGGAAGCCGTTCGGCAAGAAGCCGGCCCGGGCCAAGGAAGAGGTGCCGGACGCACGATCCGAGCTCCTCGAGCGGATCCGCGGCGAGTCGGAAGATCCGGCGACGTGCTTCATCGAGCCCACCCCGCTGCCCGCTCGGGAGCCGCCGCCCACCGCGTTCGCCGAGCACGAGATCGAGCTGCTGCTGAGCGAGGTGCTGAGCGGGTTCGAGGCGCACGAGCAGGAGTTCATCGAGGCCGCCCAGGACGAGATGACCGACGAGCGGTTCGAGGAGCTCGCCTACTTCGGGTCCGCGGACCACCTGATGCATCCGAGCTCGGACTTCTACACGGACCCGCTCGCGACGCTCGTCACCCCGCCGCTCCTGCTCAACCGGATCGATCCCCGGGACTTCGACATCCCGATCGTGCTCAACGACCGCACCGAAGCCTGGATGACGTACTTCCTCACGCGCGGCCGGCGGTACTACACCCGCTGGCTCGCCCGCGGGGAGCGGTATCTGCCGCTGCTCCGGGAGCGCCTGCAGGAGGCCGGGTTGCCCCAGGACCTGGCGTACCAGGCGATGATCGAGTCGGGCTTCAACCCGTACGCGACCTCGCGGGCGAAGGCCGTCGGCGTGTGGCAGTTCATGTCCTACACGGGCAAGCACTACGACCTGCAGATCGACTGGTGGGTCGACGAGCGTCGGAACCCCGATCTGGCGACGACCGCGGCGATCAACTATCTGTCCTACCTGTACCGGCTCTTCGGCGACTGGACGCTCGCGTCGGCCGCCTACAACGCCGGCGAGGGGAAGATCGGGCGGGCGATCAAGCGGTACGGCACGCGCGACCTGTGGGAGCTGTCGGCCGACAAGCGGACGTACCTGAAGCCCGAGACGAAGAACTACGTCCCGAAGATCATGGCCGCGGCCATCCTCAGCAAGTACCGCGACCGGTACGGCCTCACCGGGGAGATCCTCGAAGAGGACCGCCTCGCCGCGTGGAGCTTCGACAAGGTGCAGGTCCCCGAAGCGACGGGCCTCGCCGTGGTGGCGAAGATCCTCGGCATCGAGGAGGAGGAGCTCGAGGCGATCAACCCCGAGCTGCGCCGCTGGTGCACGCCCCCGGGCATCGAGAACTACCCGCTCAACGTGCCCGTCGGCAGCGGCGAGAACCTGCTCGCGGAGCTGAAGAAGATCCCCGAGGAGGATCGGGTCACGTTCGTTCGCTACAAGATCCGTCGGGGCGACACGATCGGGGCCATCAGCGGCCGGTACGGCGTGCCCACCAAGGCGATCATGAAGATGAACGGCATCCGCGACGCCCGGCGCCTGCGGATCGGGCAGCACCTCGTGGTGCCCGTGCGGCCCACGGGCGCCGGAGCGCAGGACCGCACCCTCGTCCACGTGGTCGCCAAGGGCGAGAGCCTGTCGATCATCGCGAAGCGCTACGGGACGACGGTCGCCCACCTCCAGGAGAAGAACCGCCTCAAGGGCACGACGCTGTCGATCGGCCAGCGGCTCACCGTCACCGGCTCCAAGGCTTCGGCCCCCGCGGCGAAGAGGTCGTCGACCCCGAAGCTCGCCTCCGGCAAGACGCAGTGGCACACGGTGAAGGGCGGCGACACGCTCGGCGCCATCGCGAAGCGACACGGCACCACCGTGGCGACGGTCAAGAAGCTCAACGGGCTCAAGGGCGACCGCATCCGCGTCGGGCAGCGGCTCAAGGTGGGTCGGACGGCGGGCAAGGCCGTCGCGAAGACCGGCAAGACGTCCAGCTACGTCGTCCAGAAGGGCGACGTCGTGGGCACGATCGCCCAGAAGTTCGGCATGTCGATCGCCGACCTCCGGTCCCTCAACAAGCTCTCGCGCGACCGCATCTACGTGGGGCAGACGCTGAAGGTGCGCCGGTCGGGGGGCGCGACGGCGTCCGCGAAGAAGCCCGCCAAGACGCGGACGTACACCGTGAAGTCGGGCGACGCGCTGAGCGTCATCGCGTCGCGCCACGGCGTCTCCACGTCGGACATCAAGCGCTGGAACGGCCTGAAGTCGGACCGCATCAAGGTCGGCCAGAAGCTCACCATCAAGGGCGGGTCGAGCGCTCCGACCACGCGCACGGCGTCGGTGAAGACGGCGACCTACACCGTGAAGGCCGGGGACACGCTGTGGGAGATCGCGCGCAAGAACGGCGTGACGGTCGACTCGATCAAGCGCACCAACGGCCTCCGGTCGAACTCGCTGAAGCCGGGACAGAAGCTGCGCATCCGAAAGTAGACGGCGCGAGGGCGTGCGTATGATGCCCCGCCGTGTCCACCGCTCCCGCCATCCTGATCGTCGATGACGACCTCTCCTTCGTCGAGCTGACCGCGCGCCTCGTCGGGCGTGCCTTCGCGGGAGCCAAGATCGGTCGCGCCCACACCGGCATGGACACCATGCGGGCGCTCGAGAACGAGGCCTGGGACGTCGTGCTGCTGGACTACCGGCTGCCGGACATCGACGGCGTCGAGATCCTCGGCGAGATCGGCCACCGGAAGCTGGACGTCGCGGTGATCGTCATCACCGGCGAGGGGGACGAGTCCCTGGTCGCCGACCTGTTCCGCATGGGCGCCTACGACTACCTGACGAAGGGGGGCGTGGACGCCCTGGGGCTGCGTCGGTGCGTCGAGCAGGCGCTCACGCGCGTCCGCCTGGAGCGCGCGATCCGCGACCAGTCCGACGAACTCAGCGAGGTGTCCCGCGAGCTGGCCGACAAGGCCCGGGCGCTCGACGTCGCCTACGACAAGCTGCGGGAGCGCAAGGACGAGCTGGCGGCGTTCGCCGACTCGCTCGAGGCCACCGTCGCGGAGCGGACCTCCGAGCTCCAGGCGACCACCGACTACCTCTCGCGGGTCCTCGACTCGGCCGTCGACCACTTCATCATCGCCACCGGCCCCACGGGCGTCGTCGGCGGCTTCAACCGCGGCGCCGAGGCCATCTTCGGCAGGGACGCCCGGCGGGTGCACGACCTCATCCACTTCCGCGCCCTGTTCGACGAGCTCCGCGCCGACGACGACGCCCTGGGGGAGATCCTCGCGGCGGTGCGGGAGGCCAAGAGCATCCACCGGACGCTGACGGGCGTGGGCGCCGAGGACCGGGCCTTCATCGCCGAGGTCACGATCGCGGAGCTCGCCGAAGGCGAGGGCGGCCTGGTGATCGTGGGGACGGACGTCACCCAGGAGCGGGAGCTGCAGCGTCAGAATCAGGCCTACATCGCCCAGATCGAGCTCGCCAACGAAGACCTCCGGCGCAAGAACCAGCAGATCCTCGAGGCGGCGCGGCTGCGCACGGAGTTCCTCGCGAACGTCAGCCACGAGCTGCGGACCCCCCTCAACGCGATCATCGGGTACGCCGACCTGCTGCACGGGGGCGTGTACGGAGACATGAGGCCGCGGCAGGAGTCGGCCGTCGGGGGCATCGCCACGCGCGCGCGGGACCTGCTGGATCTCATCAACCAGATCCTCGACCTCGCGAAGGTGGAGTCCGGAAAGCTGGACCTGCGCCCCGAGCGCTTCGTCTTGTCCGGGCTGCTCGAGGAGGTGGTGGAGACGGGGCAGATCCTGGCGAGCAGCAAGGCGGACCTGGAGGTCGGTTGGATCGACCACGGAGTGGGGGACGTGCAGCTCTTCACGGACCCTCAGAAGCTGCGCCAGGTGCTGCTCAACCTCGTGAACAACGCCGTCAAGTTCACCAAGACGGGCTTCGTGTCCATCGAATCGAGCCCCCGGGACGACGGGGTGGAGCTCGCGGTGAAGGACAGCGGGATCGGCATCCCGGCGGCCGAGCTGGACCTGATCTTCGACCAGTTCCGCCAGGTCGACGGCACCTCGACGCGCGAGTACGGCGGCACCGGGCTGGGCCTCGCCATCAGCCGCAACTTCGTCGACCACCTCGGGGGAACACTCATCGCCGAGAGCGTGTTGGGGGAAGGATCGACATTCCGTCTGCGCATCCCCCGGGAGGCGCCGGGCGCGGCCGCGGCCCTGCAGGCCAAAGCGATGGAGTCGAAGGTGATTTTGGCCGTTCAAACGGATGAGGCGAGCTGAGTCGTGCGCGCGGGGGTCCTGGCCGCGCTGCTCTTCGTCGTCCCGACGCCGGCCGGGGCGGAGGCGCTGAGCTTGGAGCAGGCGGTGCGCCGGGGCGTCGACCACAACGTCGACCTCGCCGTGCAGCAGCTGGAGCTGGCGTTCGCCGAGGACGCCCGTCGTCGCGCCTGGAGCGCCTACGAGCCGCGGCTCGACGCCGGGATCTCCCAGTCGAGCGACCTCGCCAACTACAGCGACCCCGACGACCCCGTGAGCGGAGTCCCCGTGCGCATCGGCGTGCGGCAGGCGCTGCCGGGGGGGGGGTCCGTGGGGCTGTCGTACACCGGCACGATCTACGGCGAGAAGGGCCGGGAGCTCGGCTACGACTCCACGCCGGATCTCGTCGTCAGCCTCACGCAGCCGCTCCTCGGCGGGGCGGTCTTCGGGGGGCGCGAGCGCGGCGTCGCGGAGGCGCAGCACGGGATCGCGCAGAGCCGGCTGGCCCTCGAAGCGGGCGTCGGAGACCTCGTCCTCGGGATCGAGAACGCCTACTGGAACCTCGTGCAGGCGGGGGACGCCGTGGCCGCCGCCCAGCAGAGCCTGGACGGGGCGCGCAGGCAGCAGGCGTGGGTGCAGGAGCGGATCGACCTCGGGTTCGACGCCCCGTCGGAGCTCCTGTCGACCCAGGAGCGGATCGCGTCCGCCGAGGCCGAGCTGACGGCGGCGACGGCCGCTCGGGAGGACGCCGAAGCGGAGCTCCTCCACCTGCTCGGCGTGGACCTCCTGGGCGCCGACCGCCCCACGATCGAGCCCACGTCCGTCCCCGGCACGGGCGAGACCACCCCGTCGGAGGGCGCCTTCGCCGCGGCCGAGGAGCGCTCCATCCCCCTGCGGATCGCTCGACGCAACCTGGAGCAGGCGCGGCGCGAGCTGCGGTACTCGGTGGTGGACCAGCTCCCCACCCTCGACGGCAACGTCTCGGTCCGGCGGGACCTCGGCCAGGAGGAGACCTTCAACTGGTGGACGTTCGGGCTGTCCCTGTCCATGCCCCTCCCCGGCCTGGGCCGGATCGCCGGGTTCCGATCGGCGCGGCGGCGGGTGCGGCAGGCCGAGCTGCAGCTGCGTGAGACGACGCAGCAGGTGTACCTGGACGTCGAGCGGGCTCTGCGCGACGTGGAGGCGACGCGCGCCGGGTTTCGGCTCGCCGAGCTGGGGCTCGACCTCGCCCAGCGCAAGTACGACGCCGAGGTCGAGCGACTGACCCGGGGCACGTCGACCAACCGCGAGGTGCTGGAGTACCTCGAGGATCGGGACGCGGCGGCCCGGGGATGGAACCGGAGTCGCACGGCGGTGGCGCGGTCCGAAGGTCGGCTGCGACGCATCATCGGGGCGGGACTCAGCGATTGGGGCGTCGAGCTCGATCGGCTGATCGAGGCGGCGAGGTGAGCATGCGATGTCTGGCGTTGACGGCGGCCCTGCTGGCGGGGTGCGCGAGCGGTCCATCGAGCGTGGACCTGCCCCCCGCGGGCAAGGTGGAGCGCGGGTCGTTCGACCACACCCTCACGGTCACGGGCGAGCTCCAGGCGGTGAACTCCCAGAAGATCGTGGCGCCGAACGTGCGCGGCTCCCTGAAGATCACCGAGCTGGCCGAGGAGGGCGCGTTCGTGAAGTCGGGCGAGAGCATCGTCCGCTTCGACACCGAGGAGCTCGAGCGCGACCTCGCCACCCTGCGCGCGGACATCGGGCTCAGCGAGCAGAAGATCGTGCAGAAGCAGGAGGAGCTGAAGGGCAACCTCGACGACAAGCGCCGCGCGGTGGAGCGCCAGGAGCTCGCCCTCGAGCGCCACCGGCTCAAGGTCACGGACAGCGAGACGGTCTCGCGGATCGAGCGCGAGGAGACCCGCATCTCCATGCGCGAGGCGGAGCTGAACCTCGCGAAGGCGCGGCAGGAGCTGGACGCGACCCTCGCCAAGGGCGACGCCGACGTCGAGCTGCTCCGCCTCGAGCTGCGCAAGCAGGAGGACCGGCGCGCTCGCCTCACCGACGCCCTGGAGAACTCCACCATCCAGGCGCCGACGGACGGGATCGTGATCCTCGGCACCACCTGGCGCGGCGGGAAGGTCGCCGAGGGCGACCAGGTGTGGCGGGGCATGGTGATCATGGAGTTCCCGGACCTGTCCACGATGGAGGTGCTCGCGCCGGTGCACGAGGTCGACGCCTCGAAGGTGTCGATCAAGCAGACGGCGACCGTGCGCGTGGACGCGCTGCCGGGCAAGTCCTGGACCGGCAAGGTGGAGAAGAAGGCGAACCTCGCCAAGACGAAGCGGCAGGGCAGCGAGGTCAAGTACTTCGACGTGGAGGTCGCCCTCGACGTCACGGACGAGGCGATGAAGCCGGGCATGACCACCAAGGTCGACCTGCTGATCGAGCAGCTCGACGGCGTCCTCACCGTGCCGCGCGAAGCCGTCGTGCTCGTGGAGGGCAAGCCGACGATCTACCTCTCGGACGGCGGCGAGCCGGAGGCGGTCGAGGTCGTCGTCGGGCCCCGCAACTCCACTCACGTGGTGATCGAGGAGGGGCTCGAGGAGGGCGCGGACATCTTCCTGGGGCCGCCCGGGGGGACGAAGGTGGACGGCGGCATCGGGGACGAAGCGCGCGAGGCGGCGACGCCGGAGGCAGCGCCGGACGGCACCTGATGCAGCTCGAGGTCCTCCAGGACGGGCTGGGCGGGCTCGTCGACCATCCCCTTCGCACCGGCCTCACCGGCCTCGGGATCGTGTTCGGGGTGGCGGCCGTGATCGCGATGCTGTCGATCGGCGAGGGGGCCCAGCGCGAGGCCCAGCAGCTGATCTCCCTCCTGGGGCTCCACCAGGTGCTGGTCGAGTCGGTCCCCATCGAAGGCGACAACGAGGACGCCGTGGAGGCGCGCAAGGCGTCGCTCGGGCTGCGGGTCCAGGACGGCGACGTCCTGCTCCGGGCCGTGCCTCAGCTCGCCGCGGTCGGGGGCCGCAAGGAGCTCAAGGTCGAGGACGTCCTCCCGCGGATCGAGGACCCCACCCAGCTCGCCGTCGAGGGCGTGGACCCGGGGTTCCTGGTGGCGGCGGGGATGGACCGCGTGGGGGGGCGCCTCCTCCTCCCCTCCGACGACGTGGAGCAGGCGGCGGTGTGCGTCCTCGGGATCGGCGCTGCGCGCATGCTCTTCGGGACCACGGAGGTGGTCGGCGAGCAGGTCCGACTGGACCGGGTCTGGCTGGACATCGTGGGCGTGGTGCAGCAGCCGACCTACCGCAGTCGGCCCGTCGAGGGGCTGGAGCTGGAGGACCGGAACCGTCGGATCTACCTGCCGCTCGCGACCTCCCTGGGCCGGTTCGAGGCCGAGGTGAAGCCCGGCGAGCCGCGGCCGCACGACCTGGACTCGCTGATCCTGCGCGTCCGGGAGGGCGAGGACATCGCGGGGGTGGCGGCGGTCGCGGAGCGCACCCTCCTGCGCCTGCACCACGACGTGCGCGACTACCGGGTGATCGTGCCCGTCCGCCTGCTGGAGCAGAGCCGCCAGACCCAGGCCCTCTTCAACCTCGTGATGGCGCTGATCGCGGGCATCTCCCTGCTCGTGGGGGGGATCGGGATCATGAACATCATGCTCGCCGGCGTCGTGGAGCGGACGCGTGAGATCGGGGTGCGTCGAGCCCTCGGCGCGCGCGCTCGCGACGTGGAGCTGCTCTTCCTGGTGGAGTCGACGACCATCAGCCTGCTCGGGGGCATCGTCGGCATCGGGCTGGGCCTGCTGGCGGCGACGCTGATCGCGGGCGCCACCGGCTGGACCACCGCGGTCTCGGGCAAGGCGATGCTGCTCTCCGCGGGCATCTCGGCGGTGGTCGGGATCGTCTTCGGGACCGTGCCCGCGCGACACGCCGCGCGCCTCGACCCCGTGGAGGCGCTCCGGCACGAATAGGGCTCAACCCCGGGGGCGCTCCTCCTCGAGCGGCTTCTTCGCCCGGTACCGCGACACGGCGAGGCGGAGCTCCCCGTCGCCGTCCGACCGGTACTCCTCCCGCAGCACCGCCTGGGCGGCCACCCGGAGCTCCGCGGCCCCCTCGATGCGGCGGTCGCGATCCCCCACCAGCGTCCGCTCCAGGAGCTCGCGGATCGCGTCCGGGAGCAGCGCCAGGCGGGGATGGTCCGGGGGCCCGCCGGCCCAGGTGCGGTAGCGGTTCCAGTCGGAGTCCGGATCGCCGTGGAATGCGTCGGGACCCATCAGGCACTCGTACAGGACCGCGCCGAGGCTGAAGAGGTCGGCCCGGGCGTCCGCGGCCATGCCCTCGGCCACCTCGGGGGCCACGTACGCGGGCAGCCCCACCTCCCCCTCGCGGCTCGGCGGCGGCGCCCCCGGGGCGCGGGGCACGGAGACGTTCGCGACCCGCACCTCGCCCGCGGTGGACAGGAGGATGTTCGAGGGCTTGATCGCGCGATGGACGAGCCCCCGCGCGGTCCACGGGGCGATCCTCAGGCCGTGCAGGTAGTCGAGGGCGCGGCAGGCGAGCACGACGATCCGGAGCGCGACGGGCAGGGACAGGGACTCGCCCGTCCGCCAGCTCTCCTTGAGCAGGGCCCTCAGGCCCACCCCCGAGACCCACTGCCGCACGAGGAAGAAGCGGTCGTGGTCGCGACCCAGGTCGAGCGTCTGCAGCAGGTTCGGGTGCGACAAGCGCATGCCGACCCGGGCCTCGTCCGTGATGCGCAGACCGATCTCGGGGCGCTCGTGGAAGGGGTGGTCGGCGACGCGAAGCAGCACCAGCTTCGCGAACCCGAGGATGCCGCGGCGGATCGCCAGGTACGAGGTGACCCCTTCGTGCTGGGCGAGGCGCCGCACGATCTCGAAGTCCTCGAGCCGCGCGGGAGGGAGGTCGAGGTCGGGCTCGGCGAGGGCCGGGTCGGCTCCGAAGGAGCTGCTGTCGTCGGCGCTGTAGTCGCTGGTCACCGCGCGCCCGGGATCGGAGTCGAGAACCACACGCGGTAGCCCTCGGGGTCGCGCACGCCGCAGGAGCGCAGGCCCCAGGGCTTGTCCTCGGGCGCGAACTCGAAGGGGACGCCCGTGCGGCTCAGCCGACGGTGGAGGTCGTCCACGTCCGGGACCCGGAACTCCACCTTCGTCCCCCGCCCCTGCGCCCCGTGGTCCGCGTAGTCCTCGCGCCGCGCGTTGCAGCAGATGTGCACGTCGTTGCCCGCGTCCACCGCGAGGAACCAGTCCGACTCGTAGACGATCGGGAACCCGAGCAGGTCCGAGTAGAAGCCCCGCGCCGCGTCGAGATCGCGGACGAAGAGGTGCAGCTCGAGTGCCTGGGGACGGGGCATCGCGGGATCCTATACGGCCGCGCCGCTCTTAGGGCTCCACCGGCTCCGGCGCCCGCAGCGGCGGGAGCGGCTGGAGCAGCGGCAAGGCCTCCGCGGCGCCGGCCCCGGGCACGTCGCCTTCGGGGATCAGCGCCACCACGGGGACGGCGCGATCGCGCTGGATCCGCTCGAGGCGACGGGCGCCCGTGAGCAGGCCGATCGGGAGCGCGAAGAGCAGCGCCGCGGCGACCGCCACGGCCGACCTGGACAGCGGCTTGCCGCGGGCCCGCTCGAGGGCGCGCTGCTCGGCCTCCACCTCCTCCACGGGGCGGTCGGGGAGATCGTCGGCGAGGCCGAGGTCGACGTCGGCGCGCTTCGCCCGGACCGGGGCCTCTTCCCCCGGGGACGTCCGCCCGCGGGCGCGACCCCGGCGGCGATGACCCGAGCGGATGCTCGGAGCGACCGGCACGTCCGTCCCGCGCGCGACCGCGGGCTTGCCCACCTCGGAGACGGGGGTGGGGCGGATCGGCCCGTCGGGCAGCTTCGACGCCTTCGCCCCGGCCGTGGGCATGAGCGCCAGGCCCTCGGGCTCGGGGAGGTCCGAGGCGGGCGGCGGATCCGGGGCGGACGGCGGATCCGGGGCGGGCGGAGGTTCGGGGGCGGGGGGCTCGGGGGCGGCCGGCGGGTCCGGGGCCACCGACGGATCCGGCTCGGGTTCGTCCTCGGGCTCGGCCCGCGGGGGCGGCTCTTCGTCGGGCTCCCGGTGCGTGGGCGGCTCCTCGTCGAGTGCGGGCCCGAACGCGCTCTCGCCGAGGTCCCACTCGTTGAGCTCGGGCAGTCCGAGGTCCGTGCGCTCGGGGTCGACGCGGACGTGGTCGAGGAGCGCGTCGACGGCGGGCGGCGGCGCCTCCGGGACCGGGAGCGGGCCCGAAGGAGGATCGGCCTCGGGCGGAGGGGCGGAGGCCTCGGCCCACTCCGACGGCTCCCTCGCGACCTGGGCCTGGGGGTTCGGCTCGCTCGGGGTGGGGCCCCCGTCGGCGTCCCA
This sequence comes from uncultured Rickettsiales bacterium, assembly GCA_964512225.1. Taxonomy (GTDB): domain Bacteria; phylum Myxococcota_A; class UBA796; order UBA9615; family UBA9615; genus CAZEKB01. Next base: position 88,810 of record CAZEKB010000005.1, read on the forward strand.
CTCCAGGGAGATGTCCCACCGGCTCGGCGTGGGGCCGTCGACGGGCGCCCGGCCGGGATCGGTGTCCTCGAGGTCGTCGTCTTCGGACTGGTCCGCGTCTTCGTGGGGGTGACGGACCTCGTCCGCGGGATCGTCGGCCCACGGCAGCGGGGGGAGCGTCACGTGCTCGGCGAGCAGGCGGACGGGCACGGGCACGGCGGGCTGCGTGGGCTGGAGGGACTCTTCGGGGTCCTCGCCCTCGACGGACCACTCGCTGCCGGTGATGCCGTCCCAGTCCGACGTCGCCCGCTGCGACGTCGCCGGCGGCTCCAGCCGCAGATCGTCGGGGACCCCGGAGGCGGTCTCCTCGGTGCTCACGGCGCCCCAGCCGTCCCCGCTGGGGGGAGCCGAGACCCACAGCGAGTCGCGCAGCGGGGGACGCTCCTCGAGCCTCACGGCCGCGCCCGGACCCTCCGGGAACCGCTCGGGGACGGGGACGTCGTAGGCGGATACGACGTGGGCGAACGCCTCCCACAGGGGCGCGCCGGGGTTGGAGGTGTCCCCGCTCTGGGCCTGGGGCGCGCGCTCGGGGAAGAGCTCTCGCAGGAACTCGACGAGCAGCGCGGGCTCGTCCGCGTCGGGCCGCTCGAGCATGAGGGCGGCGAGGTCCCGCCGCAGCTCGCCGCCGGTCTGGTACCGGAGCTCCGGATCCGGCTCGAGCAGGCCCAGCAGGATGCGGTCGAGCTCCGCGGGCGTGTCCGGGCGCAGGAACCCCGCGGGCTCGACCTCGGCGCGGCCCACGGACTCGATCGTCTGGTAGTCGGTGGAGCCCTCGAAGGGGTTCACGCCGGTGAGTGTCTCGTAGAGCAGGATGCCGAGGCCGAAGAGGTCGCTGCGGTGGTCGATCCGCTTGTGGAGGACCTGCTCGGGGGACATGTAGGCGTACTTGCCCCGCAGGACGCCGGGGCGCGTCGCCGAGTCGCGCACCGCCGCCTTGGCCACCCCGAAGTCGGTCAGCTTCACCTCCCCCTGCACGCTCAGGAGGATGTTGGGGGGAGAGACGTCGCGGTGGATCAGCCCGAGGTCCTCGCCTTCGGGGTCGGTCACGCCGTGGGCGTACTCGAGGGCCGAAGCGAGGCGGTGCCCCAGGTGAATGACCACGTCGACGGGGGGGTGGATGCCCCGGCGACGGCACCGGTCGAGCACCTCCTCGAGGTCCGGTCCGTCCACGAACTCCATGGCGATCCAGTGGTCGCCCTGGTGCTGCCCGAAGTCGTAGACCTGCACCACGCCCGAGTGGTTGAGCGCGGCCCAGATGCGGGCCTCGTCGCGGAACAGCTTCGCGAACTCCTCCATCCCCGCGTACACGGGGAGGATCTTCTTGAGGGCGACCCTGCGCTCGAACCCCGCCGCTCCGCGCAGGACGGCGAGATAGACCTCGGCCATCCCCCCCCGGGCGATGCGACGGATGAGCCGGTAGCGCTGGAACGCCGCCCGTCCGCGAAGCGGCTTGCTCGTGGAGCTCGATTCGAACATCCACCCCTCAGGATAGTCCGATCCGTCGCCGCGCGGAGGGGTCCGGGGCGGGGTTCAGGAGCGGTTCAGACGGGCACGAAGAGCTTGTCGCGATACCAACGCAGCTCCTCGACGGACTCGCGGATGTCGTCCAGGGCGAGGTGACTGCCCTTCTTCGGCGGCGCGTGCCGGTCGGCCGGGTACCACCGCTTCACGAGCTCCTTGATCGTGGAGACGTCGATGTTGCGGTAGTGGAGATAGCCCTCGAACGCGGGCATGTAGCGACGCAGGAAGCGGCGGTCGTGGGAGATGGTGTTTCCGCACAGGGGCGACGCCTTCTCCGGGATCCAGCGAGATACGAAGTCGAGCGTCCGGCGCTCGGCCTCCTCGACGGTCGTGGTGGAGGCGCGGATCCGATCCACGAGCCCGGAGGCCCCGTGCGTGCGCTTGCACCAGTCGTCCATGCCGTCGAGCACGTCGTCCGGCTGGTGGATGGCGAGCATGGGCCCTTCGTCCAGCACGTTGAGCCGAGCGTCGGTGACGAGCGAGGCGATCTCGATGATGACGTCCTTCTCCGGGTGCAGCCCCGTCATCTCGAGGTCGATCCAGATCAGGTTGTCGGGGTGCGCTGCAGGGGCCGTCATCCCGCGGAGGGTAGCAAAGCAGGCGACGCCCCCAGCCCGGCCCGGAACGTGTAGCCTCGCGCCGCTTCGGGAACCCATGTCGCTGCTCATCATCCAGATTCCGTGCCTCGACGAGGAGCTCACGCTGCCCCAGACGGTGGCCGATCTGCCCCGCGAGATCGAGGGCGTGGAGCGCATCGAGCTGCTGATCATCGACGACGGCTCTTCCGACCGCACGGTCGAGGTGGCCCAGGAGCTGGGCGTGCACCACGTGGTGCAGTTCCCCACCAACCGCGGCCTCGCCGCCGCCTTCCGGGCCGGCCTGGACGCGAGCCTCCGCCTCGGCGCGGACTACATCGTCAACACGGACGGGGACAACCAGTACGGGGGCGAGTGCATCCCCGAGCTGGTCGCGCCCCTCGTCACGGGCGACGCGGACATCGTCATCGGGGACCGGGTCACGTCGTCGATCCCCCACTTCTCGTGGCTGAAGAAGCGGCTGCAGAGCGTCGGCTCGTGGACCGTGCGCATGTTCTCGCGGACCTCGGTCGCGGACGCCACGTCGGGCTTCCGCGCGTACACCCGGGACGCCGCGATGCGGCTCAACCTCGTGAACACCTACACCTACACGCTCGAGTCGATCATCCAGGCCGGCCACGCGGGCATGACCATCAAGTCCGTGAAGATCCGGACCAACGCGAAGCTGCGCGAGAGTCGGCTCATCAAGTCCATCCGGACCTATGTCTCGCGATCGGGCGTCACGATCCTGCGGTCGTACATGTTGTACCGGCCGTTCGCCGTGTTCCTGACGCTCGGGGGGCTCTTCTTCATCGCCGGCTTGGCCTTGGCGATCCGCTTCCTGTTCTTCTATTTCACCGGAGACGGGGGCGGGCACGTGCAATCCGTCATCTTGTCCGGCGTTCTGATGATCATCGGCGTGCAGGTGGGCATGTTGGCGCTGCTCGCGGACCTCGTATCCGCCAACCGCAAGCTCGTCGAGGAGAGCCTCGTGCGCCTCCGTCGGCTCGAGTCCGCCCAGGACCGCACGCCCTACGACCCGCCCTCCCAACGACTCAACGAGTAGGCGTCCGGGTCCGATGAGGTTGCTCGTCGATGTGCTGCACCCGGCGCACGTCCACTTCTTTCGGCACCTCGCCGAGACGACCCGCGCCGAGGGCGGCGAGGTCTACTTCACGGCCCGGCAGAAGGACGTGACGATCGAGCTGCTGGAGGCGTACGACCTCCCTTACGAGGTGCTGACGCGCATCGGCGGGGGGTTCGCGGGGCTCGTCCGCGAGATGGCCGTGCGCACCGCGAAGCTCACCCGCCGCGTGCGCTCGTTCGAGCCCGACCTGATGCTCGGGATCATGGGCCCCGTCATCGCCCCGGTCGGTCGGATCACGGGCGTGCCCTCCTGGGTCTACTACGACACCGAGACCGCCAGGCTCACCAACACCTACGCCTACCGCCTGGCCCACCGGGTGTACCTCCCCGAGTGCTACCACGGGGCCGCCCCCGACTCGGCGCGGCGCTACCCGGGGTTTCACGAGCTGGGCTACCTGCACCCCGATCGCTTCACGGTGGACCGCTCGATCCGAGCGGAGGTGGGCGTCGGGCCCGACGAGCCGTTCGCGGTCGTCCGCATCGTGTCCTGGGAGGCGTCGCACGACGTGGGGGACACCGGGTTCTCGGACGCGTCGGCGTTCGTGCGGCGGCTGGCGGGGAAGATCCGCGTCGTGGTGACGGGCGAGCGGGGCGTGCCCGACGACCTGCGCCCCTACGCGCTGAACATGCCCCCCCACCGCATCCACCACCTGCTCGCCGAAGCCGATCTGTACGTCGGCGAGGGCGCGACCATGGGGGCCGAGGCCGCGATCCTGGGGACCCCCGCGGTGTTCGTGCACACGGCGCGGCTCGGCTACATGCTCGAGCTCGAGGACCGGTGGAGCCTGCTGTGGAACACGTCCTCGCAGGCGGAAGCGGAGCGGTACTCCGACGAGGTGCTCGCCGACCTGGACTCCACCCGCGCCGCCTGGGCGGAGCGGCGCGCGGAGATGCTGAAGCACCGCATCGACGTCGGGGCCTGGATGGTGGACGAGGTGAAGGGGTTCCTGGAGGCCTGAGCCCCGGGCGCCCCCCGGTCAGTCCTGGTAGTCGCCGCCGTCGTTGTAGTCGCCGTCGCCGCCGTCGCCGTCGTTGAAGCCGCCGTCGCCTTCGTTGAAGTCGCCTTCGACCTCCAGGTCGTCCGGCTCGTTGACGCGCTCCATGTCCTCGTCGGGCAGGATCGGCTCGATGTCCTCGAGCGTATTGGGATCGAGCGTGGCCGCGTTGTCCAGGGCCTTCTTGCGTCGAGCCTCGCGCTGCCGCTCGCGGCGGGCGCGGCGCTCCTCGCGGAGCCGGTTCCTGCGCTCTTCGAGCTCCTTGCGACGGTCGTCGTCGACCCCCCGCCGCTCCACGGCGTCGTCGCCCCCGCGCCGGCGGCGGTCCTTGACCTGCTGCTTCGTCGGGCGGTCGTCGTCGTCGTCGTCGTCGTCGTCGCCCATGGACGTCGCCGTCGGCGGCGGCGGGCGCTTGCTGCTGCCGCGCTTGCGCAGCGGGCTGGGGCGCAGGTTCGGGCGCGCGAGGCTGCCCAGCACCTGGTAGTGGTACCAACCGTCGTCGTCGCGGTGCCGCGCGTTCTTGCCCACCGCCAGCTTCACGAGCCCGTCGAGGTCCGGCTTCACCTTGAACTTGAGGTTCAGCGACAGCGTCGAGCGCATCAGCTTCTTCTTGAGCGTGATGAAGCCCCCGACCTCCGCGGTGACGACCTCGGACTCGAACGCCGTCTCCCGGAACTCCGCCTTGCCGGACTTGATCTTGAGGTGCGCTTCGGACCGGTCGAACGCCGCCTGGGGCATGGCCACGCCGCTCGCCTTGAAGCCCGCCAGGACGAGGTCCGAGAACTCGATGTCGACGCTGCCGCTCGTCTTGCGCGGGTCGTCCCAGTTCCAGACCACGTCGATGTCGGAGTCCAGGGCGCCGGTGGGGTCCGCCTCGAACATCCCCGCGCGGATGGGGTACTTCGAGAGGTCCAGCTTCTTCGCGTCGACCTCGAAGCGCGAGGACTTCTCGTCTCCCTCGACCCGCGCGTCGAGCTCGCCCCCGTACAGGTCGGCCGCCAGCCCGGTGCTGCCGGTGGCCTCGATCATGCGCTGCATGAGCTCCGCCAGGGAGATCCTCCCCTCGGCCGCGATCGCCCGGTACTCCAGCGCGCCCTCGAGCATGGCGATGGGCCCGGTCTTGAGCTTGACCTTGTCCGCCTGGAGCCACGGCGCCCGGGGCTCGGCCCCCTTCTTCGCCTCGCCCGCGACCGACAGGCCCTTGACCGTCGCCCCGAACGGGCCCGCCGACAGGGACGACATCTGCAGGTTGGTGCCGCCCGAGTGAGCGGCGACGATCGCCTGGTCGCGCACCTTGGACCACGGGAAGGTGATCCAGGTCAGGACCACGAATACGAACATGAACCACGCGGTGTAGGCCGCGGCGTAGAGGATCCTGGTGCGCGTCATCCCGCGCTCCCCAGGGGCTTCAACACGGAGATGGTCATGCGCAGCCCCAGCTTCTGGCGGTCCTTGCGGTCGGCTTTCACCCGCATCTCGTCGATGCGGATGGCGGCCTCGGCGGTCTCCACACGGTGCGTCAAGTTCACGACGGTGTCGAGGTCGATGTCGTCGACGATCACGTCGACCGTCTGCGTCTTGTAGAAGTCGGTCTCGCCCGAGCCCTTCTCGTTGATCCCCTTGATGTTGGCCGAGATCTGCATCTCGTTGCCGACCTGCTCGAGCCAGCTCGCGGGGGAGAAGGACGCCCCGGCGGCGAGCCGCGCGTCGAGGGCCGCGACCTCTTCGTTGATCTCGGCGAGCTCGGACCCGAGCACCTTGATCTGGGCCTCGGCCTTGGCGGCGTCGGCGATGCCCGCGCGGGCCCGGTCCTTCGCCGAGTTCATGGCGGACAGGCCGAAGAAGGATACGAGGAGGACGAGCACCCCGGCCATGAGGCCCGCCAGCGCGCGGTCCCGCGGCGTCATGCCCTGGAGGAACTCGCGGCCGCGGTCGCCCGCGTTGTCGATGGAGTCGAGCAGGCTCATCCTTCGTTCCCTTCCTCGCCGGGCTCGCGCGGGGCCTGGACGATGAAGCTGGTCTTCTGGTCGCGCGTCTTGCGCACGTCGCTCTTTTCGGCGCCGGTGAAGCGCGGGTTCTTCTTCACCGCGGCTTCGATCGTGTCGACCTCGCCGTAGGAGCCGGTCGTCCCCCGGATGCGGATCATCTCGTCGGTCACCAGGAACTCGTCCACGTTGACCTTCACGGTCGACGGCACCGCCTCGCTGATCTCCTTGAGGGCGGTGAGCGGGGTCGTGCTCGGCCCGCGCAGCGCGTCGGCCCGCTGCTGGATCTCCAGCACCTTCTCCTGCATCACCGCGATCGCGGCCCGGGGCGAGGCGAGGCTCACCGCCGGGACCTCGGGGAACGCCGTCTGCACCGTGCTCACGAGGTCCGTCTCGATCTGCTTCTGCTGGGCGGTGAGCTTGCCGAGGGTGACGAAGTGCATGGCCACCACGCCCACGGCGAGGACGAGCAGCGCCGCGAGCCCGAGGGTGGCGAGCCGCGTGTAGAGCCGCGAGTCGGCCTGGTACGCGAACTCCCCGCGGCGGAAGTCGACGGGCTGATCGCCCTTGGTCTGGAACGCCCGCATCGCCAGCGCGTAGGCGAGGGCGTGCTCGGGACCGGGGGTGGGCGCGGCCTCGGGGTTCGTCGGGGGGACGGGGAGCTCCCACTCGGACACCTCGACGCCGAAGTCGGCCTCGAGCTGCATGAGCAGACCGGTCTGCAGGGCGCCGCCGCCGCACACCTCGATGCGCTCGATCGGGTGACCCGCCTGCTCCGCGGCGAGCAGCGTGGGGCGCATGCGGCTGATGTAGCGGGCGAGCCCGGTGGAGGAGAGGACGCCGTCGTCGTCGAGGAGGTCCCGGGTGCCGCCGTCGAAGCTGCGGACCCAGGCCGCGCGCGTCGCGATGCCCACGCAGACGAGGGTCCGCGTGGCCCCGACGTCGAGGAGCACGGTGCCCTCGAGCAGGGCGCCGGGGAGCGCCGCGAGGGCGGCGACGTCGACGGTCACGTACCGCGGATCGACGCCCGCCGCCGCGAGGGTGCGGAGCAGCCGTCCGACGCTGCGTCGCGGCGCCATCGCGCTGAACACCTTCGCCGAGCCGTCGTCGGCCGTGGACGCGACCTGGTAGTCGAGGACGACCTCGTCCAGATCCCAGGGGACGTAGTTCTCCATCTCGAACGGCAGCGTCTGCGTGAGGCGCCGGGGGTCGGAGAAGGGCATGTCCACGAGCCACGTCGACACCGACGAGGCGGGCAGCCCGACCACGATCTGGGCCTGGGGACGGTCGATGGTCTCGAGCAGCGTGCGGACGGCGGCGGCGACGGCCAAGTCCGGCGGATCGGCGGCTTCGACCTCGAGGCTGGAGGAGCTGTCGGCGGTCTCGCCGTCGTCCTCGGCGGACGGGTCGGGACCCACCTCGGGGGCGGCGTCGGCCTCGTCGCGCACGACGTCGAGCGCCAGGAAGTCTTCGACCTCCCAGCCCCGGAAGGAGCCTTTGAGGACGGCGGCCTTGACGGCGTCGGCGCCGAGGTCGAGTCCGATGACGTAGGTGGGCATGGATTACCTCACGCGACGATCCAGCGTCGTCGTGCGACTGGAGCGCACGCGCACGACCACCTCGATGGTGCGCGCGGAGTCGCCCACGTAGCCGGTCGAACGAAGCTGGAAGTAGTTGGAGTTGGTGCGAACCATCGAGCGCAGGGTGCCGTCGGCGCCGGGCGCGAGCGGGATGCGCGGGATGACCGTGGTGGGCATCCCCGGGAACGGGAGGGGCGGGGAGTCGTTGATGATCTTGTTCAGGAACTGCCGGGAGTTCCCGAACGGGGTGAACGTGCGCTCCAGCATCAGGTAGGACACCTTCTGCTGGATGAGCTCGTTGGGGACGAGCGGGTCGGCGTTGGCGCGGATGATGGCGAAGATGATGTTCGCGGGGGCGGTGTTGACGTTGATCTTCATGTCGCGCGCGTGCACGGACACGTTGTGGCCGAACGTCGCCCACACCTCGTCGGTGACCCCCGCGACCATGCGGATCTCGTCGGTGGTGTCGAAGGGTCGGTTCTTCGCCTTGTAGCGGGGCTCGAAGTCGTCGTAGAGGGCGTCCTCGTCGCCGCCGAAGACCCCGCTGCGCTGCGAGTCGGCGTCGATGTAGTCCTTGATGTTCCCGATCAGCTCCCAGCGGTCGATCTTGAGCCGGTCCTCGAAGAGCGGGTCGTACCTCTCGGACGCCATGAGCCCGTAGAGCATCGTCGCGATCGGCTGCTGCTCCAGCGGCATCAGCTGCTGGGTGGGGTTCCGCGTGCTCGCGAAGTGGTTGACGTTGATCTTGCTCTGGACGTCGCTGCACTCGACCTTGAAGTCGCCCTCGAAGTCGAGGAGCTTGCGGCGGAGGCCCTGCTGCCCGTCGTCGTCGAGCTCGGGCTTGCCCCGGACGATGCCGGTCGTGCCGCCGTCGGACGGCGACGCCTCTTCACCGGGCGCGCCGTCGCTGCGCGCGCCGTCCATGAGCTCCTCGAGCCCCTCCTCCTCCTGGTCGGACGTGAGGCCGTCGGACCCCTGCAGGAAGCGCAGCATCGCCGTGTCGAAGAAGGGGATCGACTGGCAGACCATCGCCGCGCCGTCGAGCTGCAGGCCCGGGATCATGCTCGTCAGCTGCTGGATCAGCGGGTTGTTGGCGGCCTGGCGCCCGAACAGCAGCAGCAGCGAGTAGATGCGGATCCCCGACTCCGCGAGCATCGTGGCCTTGGCGTCCTCTTCGGCGTGGGCGGCGGACAGGATGCGGACGCGGGCGCCGTAGTTGAACTCCGCCACGAACGCCGTGAGCAGCACCACCATGATGAGGGCCATCAGCAGGGCGACGCCTCGTTCCCGGAGGGAGAGGTGCGCGGGCGCGCGGCGGCGGAGGTGCATCCTCATGGCGTGGCCGCGTAGACGAGGGTGCGGGTGAGGAAGGACTGGGACCGGCCCTCGGCGTCCTCCAGCTCCAGGCGGATCTCCACGGCGCGGGGCAGCCGGTTGACGTGCTCCGCCGACTCGCTGTCCCACTCTTCGACCCACTCCTCCTTCTTCTCGTCGTAGTAGCGGAGCTCGAGCTCGCGGACGTTGTGGGCCATCGCCAGGACGGTGCCGCCTCGCTCGGGTTCGTCGTCGATGATCGGCGCCTCGCGGTGCAGGAGGGTGCGGAAGACCCCGCCCTCGCGGTCCGACTCGGACGTGTAGTGCAGCTCCGCGAGGTCGCACTCCTTGGCGTCCGCGTACCGCTTCTCGTGCGACTTGGCGATGAAGTACACCTCGTCGATCGGGTCGGCGTCTTCGGCCTTGAAGACGGTGCGCCAGTCCTCGGTCTGGTTCTCGGAGAGGTACGCCTGCGAGAGCTCGCTGCGCATGATCTCCATGGCGTTGCGGCCCATCTGGGACAGGGCCGCGCGGGCGGACGACTCCTCCTGGACCTCGAGCGAGTTGCGCAGGATCAGGTACACGGACGACGTCATCGTCGCGAGGATCGCGATGGAGATGATCACCTCGATCAAGGTGAACCCGGAAGCAGGATGCCTAGGGCGTCGCATCGTCGTCGTCGTCGTCGCCGCCGGCCGTGATCTGACCGGTGGGGTTGGTGAGGTGGGTGATGAACTCGAGGCACTCCTCGTTGTCGTCGTCGAAGGGCTCGTCCACGCGGGTCTTCCAGCAGACGCGGACGCGCGCCTCGCGCAGGTAGTTGCCGAGCATCTCGCTCATGAAGCTGAAGTCGACGCCCAGGCTCGACAACGCCTCGGCCTGCCCCGCCCCCGACGCCGCGCCGCCTCCGAGCCCGCCTCCCAGGCCCGCCCCCGGCTGGTCGTCGTCGTCGTCGCCGCCCAGCATGTTCATGAGGTTGCCGAGGTTCGGCATGTCCAGGTCGACCTTCTCGACCTCGTACTCCCAGCGGTAGTCGTCGAACTGATCGTCGTACAGGTCCTCGGAGAAGTCCCCCGTCTCCTTCACCCCGAGCTCGCCGAAGCCCTCCTTCTCCATGAACAGCTCGAGGTCCGTCATCAGCTGACGCGCGAGCATCGTCGCGACGCCGAGCCGAGACGCGTCCTCCTGCATGTTCACGGCCGCCGTCTGCGCCTGCACGAGGATGACCGCCGACGTGGCCAGGAGGAGGAGGGCGATCATGCACTCGAGGAGCGTGAAGCCACCTCGAGAATCTCGACCCCCTCGCCGCCTGTTCTTCGTCTCGAAGGGGGCGCGCGTCGACCACGCTGCGGACTCCGATCGCCTCGTAGAAGAGAACATGACTAGTCGTCCTCCCGGTCGGAGGTGTCGGGCGGATCGACGTAGTCCTGGACGACCTTCACGCGGCCCATCAGCGGCTCGACGACGAGGGAGGTGATGTCCTCGCCGTCTTCGTCCGTCAGGTAGACGACCGTGTCCTCCATGTAGCCGCCGGGGAAGACGTGCGTGTGGGCCGTCGTCCACTTCTGCTCCTCGGGGTCCTCCTCCAGCATCGCCTCGAGCTCCATCTGGCCCAGGGGCTGGACGGGGTCCTCGTACTGGGGGGTCCACACGCCCCAGAAGTGCACGCCGCGGGGGAGCTCGCGCTTCCTGAAGATGCCGTCCTCCACCAGGACGAACTCGTTGGGCCGGTACTCGGAGCCCGTCGACCCGTCCGCCCCGCCGCTGGGGCCGCCGCCGCCCATGAAGCCCGCGAGGAGGCTGCCGATGCCCGCACCGAGGCCGCCGAGGAGGCCGTCATCCGGGGTGTCGTACTTCGCCTTCTCCGCGGCGCGCTCGTCCGACTCGGCCTTCTCGGCCATGAACTCCTCGAACGCCTCGGCGTGGGTGCGGTCCCGGAAGATCACCGCGCTGTCCGACGCCTCCACCCAGTACATGCGGGCGTCGAGGTCGTAGGTCACCCGCATCGGCTGGTTGCGCACGACCGCCTCCTCGTAGACCGCCCGCAGCGTCGCCGCCAGCTCCTGGCTCGCCTGCCGCTTGTCCGCCCCCAGCACCGTCCGCAGCGACGGCGCCGCCACCGCGATCATCAGCGCCATCAACGCGAGGACGACGATGATCTCGATGAGCGTGACGCCGGCCTGGGCGCGCGCATGGGAGCGGACGGTCACGAGGCTCAGCCGTCCTCCGTGGTGATGTCGGCGTCCGGGCCGTCGCCGCCGAGCTCACCGTCGGGCCCGAGGCTGGTCAGCTCGAAGCTCCGCCCCTCGACCGAGTACTGGATGGGCGTGCCCCACGGGTCCGACAGGAGGTTGCTCTTCGCGAACGGCGGGGGCACCGCGCCCGACTTCTTGGGCGGCGGGTTCACGAGCGCGTCGAGCCCCTCGGCCTCCGTGGGGAAGCGCCGATACTCCGTCCTGAACGCCAGGAGCGCGGTCGAGACGGTGCCGAGCTGCAGCTCCGCGGCCTTGATCTCGCCGCGGATGCCGTTGTTCACGACGCTCGGCGCCACGACCAGCATCACGATCGACAGCAGCGACAGGACGATCAGGATCTCGAGCAGCGTGACGCCCCGTTCCGAGCGGGGAGCGCCGAGGGAGGGGCGCCGCCGCATCTCAGCCTTCCCAGTTGCTGATGTCCTGGGCCGTCGCCGTGCCGCCCGGCGCCGCGTCGCTGCCCGTGGAGATGATCTCGTAGTCCTTGTTGCCCGACGTTGCGGGCGAGTAGTACTGCAGCGGCTGGCCCCAGGCGTCCGTCAGGAGCTTCTCGTTGTCCAGGAACGCGCCGGGGGTGCGGCCGGACTTGAGCGGCGGCGGGTTCACCAGCGCGTTCAGCCCCTCGGACGTGCTCGGGTACCGGTGGTACTTCACCTTGAAGTTGAGCAGCGCCGTCTCGATGTTCTTCATCTGCAGCAGCGTGGCGTCGACCTTGCCCTCTTCGAGCCGGCCCATGACGTTGACCGCGAGCACGGTCATGACGACGCCGAGCAGGGTGAGCACGACCATGATCTCGATGAGGGTCATGCCCTTCATGCCCGAGGCGGACCAGCGCCTGAGAAGCTTGCGGTTTCGGGTGAGAGTCATCGGATGTTCCTCCGGGTTGGGGTCTCGTAGGTGTCGCCGGCTTGACGATGCGCGTCCTGCAATTCGACGGTCATCGGGCCAGCGAATTCATGTTCAGCATGGGGAGGAGGATCGCGAGCGCGATTACGAACACGACCCCTCCCATGATCAGGATCATCAGGGGCTCGAGGAGCGAGCTGAGGGTCTCGAGGCGACGGTTGACTTGGCTCTCGTACGACGCGGAGACGCGCTCCAGCATCGGGGCCAGATCGCCCGTCCGCTCCCCCACCGCGATCATGTGGATGACCATCGGCGGGAAGCGGCCCGACTCCTTGAGCGGGCGGTTGAGCGCGCGGCCCTCGCGGACCTGCTCCTGCGCCTTCTCCACCACGTCCTGCAGGATGACGTTGCCGAGCAGGTTGCGGACGATGCCGAGCGCGCTGAGCAGCGGGACGCCCGAGTTCATCAGCGTCGCCAGCGTGCTCGCGAAGCGGCTGATCGCGACCATCGACATCATCCGGCCGAACACCGGCACGCGGAGCAGCCAGTCGTCCACCCGGTGCCGCCCGGCGTCGCCCGCGTACCAGCGGCGGAACGCGTAGACGCCCGCCGCGACCAGCATCGCGATGAGCCACCAGTACGACTGCATGAAGTTGGAGATGCCCACGACGAAGCGCGTGATGAAGGGCAGGTCCGCGCCCATGTCGTCGAAGATCTTCGTGATCTTGGGCACCACGAACGTGAGCAGGAAGCCCACGACGCCCATGGCCACGAACATCATGATCACGGGGTAGGTCATGGCCGCGACGACCTTGCCGCGGAGCTCGACCATCGACTCCGTGTAGTCCGCGAGGCGGTCGAGCACGGTCTCGAGCGCGCCCGCCTGCTCCCCCGCCTTGACCATGTTGGTGTAGAGGTTCGTGAAGATCTTCGGGTACTCGGACAGCGCCTTGTGCAGCGTCGCGCCCTCGTTGACCTTCTCCTTCACCTCCCGCATGACCAGGCGGAGCTTCTCCTTCTCCACCTGCTCGCTGACCGCGCCGAGGGACTCCACCAGGGGGATGCCCGCGCCGATCAGCGCCGACAGCTGCCGCGTGGCGATGGCGACGTCCGAGACGCCGATGCGCTCGAAGTACTTGCTGAAGTCGACCTCGACGGACAGCCCGCCGCCCGACCTGTCGGTCGTCGTGCCCTTGCCCGCGGCGCGCAGGGCCCCCGCCTTGCCTTCGACGACGGACGTCGGGAACACCCCCTGCTTGCGCAGCTTGAGCCGGGCCGCCTTGGGAGAGTCCGCGTCGACGATCCCGACCGCGTTCTTCCCGGCCTTGTCCAGGCCCTTGTACTCGTAGACGGCCACGACGAGCGGTTCCTAGGCGACCGACGCGTCTTCGAACGCGACCGTGTCGTCCTGGGTGATGCGCATGACCTCTTCGAGGGACGTCTCGCCCTGCAGCACCTTGCGCGCGCCGTCCATGCGCAGCGTGTGCATCCCCTCGTCGATCGCCGCGTTGCGGATCTCCGTCGACGAGAGGTTCTGGACCACGAGCGGACGCACCTTGTCCGTGATGGGCAGCAGCTCGTAGATGCCGGTCCGGCCCTTGTAGCCCGTGTGCAGGCACTCGGGGCAGCCCCGGTCGCGCGGCCGGTACAGCGGGCCGGTGAGGTCCGCGGGGTCGATGCCGACCTCCACGAGCTCCGACGGGTGCGGCGTGTAGACCTCTTTGCACGTGGAACACAGGCGCCGCAGCAGCCGCTGGGCCATCACCCCGACCAGCGAGGACGCGACCAGGAACGGCTCCACGCCCATGTCCGCGAGTCGGTTCACGGCCGTGGCCGCGTCGTTCGTATGCAGCGTGCTGAGCACGAGGTGACCGGTGAGCGACGCCTGGATGGCGATCTCGGCCGTCTCCAGGTCGCGGATCTCGCCCACGAGGATCACGTCGGGGTCCTGGCGGAGGTAGGCGCGCAGGCCGGACGCGAAGGTCAGGTTGATCTTCGGGTTCACGGCCATCTGGCCGACGCCCTTCATCTGGAACTCGACCGGGTCCTCGACGGTGAGGATGTTGATGTCCGGCTCGTTGATCTCGGAGATGGACGCGTACAGCGTCGTGGTCTTGCCGGAGCCGGTGGGGCCGGTCACGAGCAGGATGCCGTGCGGCTTGCGGATCAGGTCGCGCCAGTAGGCCAGCTTCGGGCCCGCGATCCCCACCTGATCGAGGGACAGGAGGCCCGCCGACCGGTCCTGCAGCCGGAGCACGATCCGCTCGCCGTGGGCCACGGGCACGGTGCTGACGCGGATGTCGACGTCGCGTCCGGCGACCTTGATGCGGATGCGGCCGTCCTGGGGCAGGCGCTTCTCGGCGATGTCGAGCTGCGCCATGACCTTCACGCGCGAGCTGATCGCCGACTGCAGCCGCTTGGGCACCTCCACCTTGTTGTAGAGCACGCCGTCGATGCGGAACCGGACCGCGTAGGTGCGCTCGAAGGGCTCGAAGTGGATGTCCGAGACGCGCTCCTTGAGCGCTTCGGTGAGGAGCGAGTTGACGAAGCGGATGATCGGGGCTTCGTCGTCGCTGTCGACGATGTCCTCGATCTCGGCGAACTCGCCGTCGCCGTGCTCGGACTCGTCCATCTCCTCGATGACCTGGCCCGCGGACCGCGCGAGGCGGTCGTAGATCCGGTTGATCGCCTCGAGCACCTGGGAGCCGCCCGCGATGTAGGCCCGCATCGGCCGCTCGAACAGGACGCGCAGGTCGTCGATGGCCTCGGTGGCGAACGGGTCCTCCGCCGCCACCGCCACGGCCCCGTCTTCGTCCGCCCACAGGGGCATGACCCGGTGGGTCTTGGCGAAGCCGATCGGCAGCTCGCGGTACAGGTCGAGATCGACGGAGTCGACGGGGATCGAGGCGAGGCTGGGGACGCCGGACTGCGCCGACAACGCGTCCACGACCGCCGACTCTTCGGCGAGCCCGAGCGCGATCAGCGCGGCCCCGACGCGGAGCTCGTGCTTCTCGCCGTACTCCATCGCCGCCTCGACGTTCTCCGGAGCCACGGCGCCCGCCGCGACCAGGATCTCGCCCAGCGTCTGCCTGCGGATCGGCATCAGCCGCCCTCGCCCCCCGAGTCCCCCTCGGTCCCGGACTCGTCCTCGCCGTCGCCGGACTCGTCGCCGGACTCGTCGCCGGACTCGTCGCCGGACTCGTCGCCCTCGCCCTCGTCGCCCTCGCCGCCGGGATCGAACGGCGGCTCCTCGCCGTCGTCCTCGGGACCGACCATCTGCTCGCCCTCGGGGGTGATCAGGAGCCCCTCCTCGCCGGACTCGTCGAGGATGCGCAGGAGCTCTTCGTCGGTGACGGGCTCGGTGTCCAGGTCCTCGGGGCGCGGGCCGTCGCCGGGGTGCCAGGAGCGGTACTCGGACGGCTGCTCGGGCAGGTTCATCGAGTACTTGATCAGCTTGTTCAGCTCCTCGGCCTGCTCCTCCTTGCTGCGCCCGTAGAAGCGCCGCATGAACTCCTGCCGCTGGAGCATCTTGATCTTGTAGACCTCCTGCAGGTCCTCGGGCCCGTAGATGACGTGCGGGGTCAGGAAGATGAGGAGGTTCGTCTTCCGCTTCGTCTTCGCCTTGTTGCGGAAGAGGAAGCCGATGAGCGGGATGTCGCCGAGGATCGGGACCTTGCTCTCGTTCTCGGAGTCGACCTCCTGCATGAGGCCGCCGATGACGATCGTCTGGTTGCTGCGCACGGAGACGGTGGTCTCGGCCGAGCGCTTCGTGGTCGTCGGGCCGCCGGACGACAGCGTGTCCGCGGTGGAGCCCTCCTTGACCTCGGAGATCTCCTGGTAGACGTCCATGGTCACGAAGCCCGAGTCGTTCACCTGGGGCGTGATCCGCAGGATGATCCCCACGTCCTCGCGGGTGAACGACACGGACGGGAACCCGCCCAGCCCGCCGGTCGCGCCCGTGGCGCCGCCGAGCCCGCCGAGGAACCCGCCCGTGGGGAACGGGACCGTCTCGCCGATCTCGATGGACGCCTCCTTGTTGTCGAGGGTCAGCAGGTTCGGCGCGGACAGCACGTTCGTCGACGTGTCCTCCTGCAGAGCGCGGATGACGAGCCCGAACGCCGGGATGCTGAGGCCACCGTCCACACCCGGGATGGCGAGGTCGATCGCGCTGCCGAAGATGCCGAGGGCGAGGCCGGACAGGAGGCTGCCGTCGAGGAGCGAGGCGCCGAGGTTGACCGACTGCGATCCGCGCGCGCCGATGATGGAGGGCGCCCCGGTCACCGACGACGTGTCGCCGGGCAGGCCGCCGTGCCAGGAGACGCCTTCGTCGTCCCGGACGCTGTCGGAGACCTCCATGATCACGGTCTCGACGAAGACCTGCTTGCGGGGGATGTCGAGCTGGTCGATGACGCGGCGGAGGCGGGAGAAGTCGTCGCGGCCCGCCGTCACCACGAGGGAGTTGGTGGCGGCGTCGTGGGTGACGCGCACCTCGCCCGTGAAGTTGCCGCCCGCGCCGCTGCTCGTGGACCCCCGCGTGTTCGCGCGGTTGTTCTCGTTGCGGTTGGTGCTCCGGTTGTTGTTCCGGTTGTTCCGGTTGTTCGTGTTCGCGCTGTTCCGGCGGTTGGTCTGGCGCTGGTTCGCCGCCTGGATCAGGTTGTTCAGGGTCTGCGCGAGCTCCTCGGCCTTGGCGTGGCTGAGGTAGATGACCTTGATCGCCGTGTCCGTGGGGTCGGTCTCGTAGTCGATGCGCGCGATGAGGTCGCGGATCTCGACCAGCGCCTTCTCCGTCGCCATGACGATGATCGAGTTGGTGCGCTCGTCGGCGATCATCTTTCCGATGAAGGACGCCTCGGAGCCCACCTGGGTGGTCTTGCCGCCCGAGATGGCGGAGGCGGCCTTGTCGGCCTTGTTCTTGTTGCGGCGGTTCCGACGGCGCTCGGCCCGCCGCGCGGCGGCGTCGTTGGCGGCGGTGTTGGTGGTCGTGGCGCTGCCCGACGCCGAGGCCGCCGAGCCGTAGAGCTCGTTGATGATGTCCACGACGCGCTGGGCCTCGGCGTGCTCGATCGCGATGATCTCGAGCTTCTGCTTCGGCGCCGAGATGTCGAGCTCCTCGATGAGCTTCATCAGCCGGCGGATGTTGTTCGCGGAGTCCGTGATGATCAGGGTGTTGGTCGGCTGATACGAGATCAGGTCGCCGTCCTTGCTGATCATCTTCCCGATGATCTTGCTGACCTCGTCGGCCGACGTGGCCTCGAGCGTCACGAGCTGGGTGACGAGCTGCCCGCCGGTGGCGCGGGGGCGACCATCGAGCTGGATCGACAGGTTCTCGGCCATGGCCTCCTTGGCGGGGAGGATGCGGCTGAGGGAGGGAGTGCCGTCCGCGTAGCGCTCGAGCACGACGATCGCGTAGCCCGCCTGGTCCAGGGCGTGCACGAAGGCGGCGTAGGCCGTCTTCATCGTCACCGGCTTCGGGGAGATGATCGTGATCTTCCCGCTGATCTTCGGGTCGATCAGGAAGTTGCGGTGCGTCTTCTCGGCGATGTCCTTGACCACGTCCTTGAGCTCGGCGTTGTCGTAGGCGATCCACACCATCGCGTCGTCCGGGGTCTTCTCCACGGACTTCTCGGGGCGGTTCGCGTCCGTGACGATCTCCGCGGACTTCGAGTCGCCGGTCCTGGTCTTGTCCCTCTTCCCCTTGCCCTGACCCAGGGCCGCGGAGGGCAGCAAGAGCGTCGCCAGCAGCAGCAGTGTCGGCAGGTGCCGAGCGGCACCGAACAGCGTATTCATCGGACTTCGTACTCCAGGGTCATCGGCTCGCCGTTGCGGAGGACCTCGAGCGTGAAGCTCTTCTCCGCCTGCAGCTTTCCGTAGACCTCAAGCGCCTTCTCCGTGTTGGAGAGGTCGTGGCCGTTCACGGCCGTCAAAACGTCGTTGTTCTTGATCCCCATCTGCCGCAGCGCGGACGTGCGACGGATGGAGAAGACCTTCCAGCCGTTGGCCTGGCCGTCGGCGAAGTTGGGGACCACCCGGGCCTCGCGCCCGAGCTTGTCGAGGTTCCCGAGCACGTAGTCGATGTCCTTCTGGGGGATGTCGTACTTGCCGTTGCCCTTGTCCTCGATGCTGTACTTGTGGCGGCCGCCCTTCTTGGCGGGCTTGGCCTCCTTGGCCGCCGTCGGCGTGGCCTTCTTGCGACCCTTCTCGTCGCACGCCGACAGGTACTCGAGCTCGCCGTTGTTCTCCAGGATGACCCGTGCGCACTGGTCCGGGAGCGGACGCTTGATGTCCCGGATCTTCGCCGTGAGGAGCTGCTCGCCGATCATGTACACGGCGGGGCCCTGCTTGCCGGTGGCGATGAGCGCCGTGGACCAGTTCGGGTCCTCGGCCTCCATGGTGCTGATCAGGGTGGCGTCGATGTCGGACTTCTTGGTGACCTCGTCGGGGTCCTGCGTGCCCTTGGCGGCGGGCGCGGCCTCGGGGTTCGCTTCGCTGTCGAAGATGTTGCGGCGCTTGATCGGGACCAGGTAGTGGGCGAGCAGCTTCTTGCCGCCGGCGCGGGCCGACGCGACCGGCTGCGGGGCGTCCGGAGCGCCTTCGGAGCCCGTCGCGGCGGGGCCGCCGGCGATCACGGCGGGGACCGACGAGCGGGCCTCGGCGAGCTTCGCGGCGGGCGGCGTCAGCAGCTTCGCGAGCAGCGCGTTCGTGCCCAGCGCGGCGCCGAGGGCGAACACGGACAGGATCAGCATGATCTGGACCGGTCGGGGGATGCGATCGAGCATGGGACCGGCGGTGAAGCAAGGACCATGCCCGGGGAGGTCCGGGGGCGGGATCGACCGACGCAGGCCGATCGCGCGATCTCCCGGGCTCCCGACGCGGGCCGCGCGCATCGACAAAGTGGCAACGGCGGGGGGGCGCTCGGGCGAGCGCTGACATTTTGTCACTCATCTCGGCCGCGAAGCCCCCCGGGGGGGCCTGACGGGACGTACGCCGGGCGCTATTCTCCGGACTCGATTCGCACGGAGATCGAAATGCGCGCATTGATCATGAGCCTCGGCGCGGGGGGGCTCCTCCTGGCCACCGGGTGTCCACCGTCGGAGTGCACCGCCACGGCCGACCCGACGATCGAGCTCGGCCACGGCATCTCGTCGGCGTTCGCGCCCTACACGGACGGGCAGACCGTGACGATCGAGCGGGCGTCCCAGGGGGGATGGGGCTTCCCGATCCTGATCCGATCGGTGGGGCTCGACGCCGGGGAGAACCAGGACGCCGAAGTCACGATGGACACGGTCTTCGGCGGCACGACGACGGGCACCTGGACGCAGAACACGCAGCTGACGTGCGGTGACGAGGGAGGGCGCACGCCCTCGACCCTGCACGTCGGCTTCGACTCGGACACCTACCCGACCCTCGACGACTTCATCGATCTGGTGGGCGAGGAGGTCGACCTCGACGTGACCCTGACCGACATGGGCGGGACCAGCGCGAACGTCGTACAGACGGTCACGCTGGCGTTGGGCGCGGAGTGACGGGACTCCGATTCCTCGCCATCGCGGCCGTCCTGCTGTGCGCGGGCTGCCCCACCTACGGGCCGGACGGCGAGGTCGACGGCTGCGTCACCTGCCACGGGGGGTGGGAGGAGCCCCGGGATCTCACGGGAGACGGCGTCCCCGACGCCGGGATCGAGACCGCCCATCGCGAGGCGAACTTCTCGGCCGGCCGATGCAGCGTGTGCCACGGGGGCGATCCCACGAGCACGAAGCAGGACACGGCGCACGTCGCCGTCCCGAGCGACTGGGCGGAGATCCGCGGGCTCCAGGGGCGCCCGCCCGCTCCCGACGGGTTCATCCGGGACTTCGCTCCCGACCAACTGGACCGGATCGACCGGGACTACCTGCAGTTCATCAACCCCGGGGACATGCGCGTCCTGGATCGCACCTGCGGGACGGCGGGGTGCCACGAGGAGCACGCAGCGAACCTGACGGGGTCCGTGATGACGACCAACATCGGCCACTACTGGCCGACGCTGTTCCTGTCCGGACGCCAGCTGGATCGGACGCCCCACCACGGGAGCTTCGCCGTCGAGGACCCCGACTGCGATCCCGAGGACGAGAGGACGGTCTGCGAGCTCGTCACCCTCGAGCCGCCGGGCGAGGCCGAGATGCAGGCCCTGTTCGCGGACGGGGTCCCGGAGGAGTCCGACCTCCTGGAGATCACCTACCGGCACTACCTGTCCAAGAACTGCGGGACCTGCCACCAAGCGGGCTTCCCCCGGAACAACTCCCCCGGCCTGTTCCGGTCGACCGGGTGCACGGCCTGTCACATGATCTACGGAGAGGACGGCCTGTACGAGGGCGGAGACCCGACGATCGAGCGGTCGACGCCGGTCCACCCCCGGACACACGTGATCACGACCGCGATCCCGAGCGAGCAGTGTGCGACCTGTCACTTCCAGGGCGGGCGCATCGGGCTGCTCTACCGCGGGATCCGGGAGGGCGGGTTCAACGCCGCGAACACCCCGCCGAACGCCGAGCGGATCATGAAGTCGCTGTACGGGCACGCGGCGGGCTACTACATCACCGACGAGGACACGACCAACGACGTCGATGAGACGCCGCCGGACATCCACTACCAGCGGGGCATGGAGTGCGCGGACTGCCACATCGGTCGCGACGTACACGGCGACGGGAAGATCTACCGGTCGAGCAAGCACCAGGTGTCGATTCGGTGCGAGGACTGCCACGGGACGGTGCGCAGCGCGATCACCGAGGACGCCGAGGGGCGCTTCATGACGCAGGAGGGGACGGAGCTGACCCACCTGCGGCGGGACGGTGACCGGGTGGTGCTGCGGGGGTTCGTGAGCGAACGGGACCACGTGATCCCGCAGGTGGCCGAGCTGCTCGCGGAGGGGGGCGAGGGCTCGCCCCGGATGCGCGAGGCGATGGCGCCGAACGGGGACGGCTGGTCGCACACGGACTCGCTCACGTGCGACACCTGCCACACGAGCCACATGCAGATCTGCATCGGCTGCCACGTGAGCCTGGACCTGCGCGTGAACCAGATCGACTACCAGACGGGGCTGTCGACGCCGGGACTCACCGGCGGGAGCCGGACGTCCTACTCGCTCGATCACCTCCTCCTGGGGACGGGCCGAGACGGGAAGGTCCAGTCGGTGTCGGCGTCGCAGCAGGTGCAGATCGCGGTCCTCGGCAGCGAGCGGTTCGGGACCGAGAACGGGGAGGTGCTGCATGGGCGCAAGCTGGACGAAGGCACCGAGGACGAGCGCCTGCGGGGCCGCTTCCGCCACGCCCAGGGCTTCGAGGCGAACAACGGGTTCGCCCCGTTCGTGCAGCACACGACCACGAGCCGGGCGAAGGGGTGCGATGCCTGTCACCGTCGGGACGAGACGCCGGAAGAGCTCTCCCGGGTGCGGGGCGTGTACGGCTACGGCACCGGCGACTTCATGCTCGAGGGCGACGAGGGCGAGCTGGTCGACGGCCTCCAGTTCCTGGCCGAAGACGGGACGCCGCTGACCACCTGGGCCCACCCCGGCACGGGCCCCGTCGAGCCCGAGAAGCGGGACCGCGCCATCGGCGTGGTGCTGCCCCCGCCGTAGAGCGATCGGAAGCAGAGTCTGCGAAACCGGGGCGAACGCCTCGTTCACCCCCACTTCGTGGAGATTCACATCTATGAACCCGGGGCGAACGCCTCGTTCACCCCCACTTCGTGGAGATTCACATCTGCGAAACCGGGGCGAACGCCTCGTTCACCCCCACTTCGTGGAGATTCACATCTATGAACCCGGGGCGAACGCCTCGTTCACCCCCACTTCGTGGAGATTCACATCTGCGAAACCGGGGCGAACGCCTCGTTCACCCCGACTTCGTGGAGCTTCCCGGATGGGCCCCACCCGACCTTCCTGGGGAGGATCTTCCTAGAACGGCTGCCCGACGGCCTCGGTCAGGAACCGGACGTAGGGCTTGGCGGCCTTGAACGCGTCGAGCACGTCGTCGAGGAACCCGATGTCGAGCACGTCGTCGATCTCGAGGTTCATCACCGCGATGTGGTCCTTGCGCTTGAGGTCGTCGATCAGCGGGTGGGCCTTGTCGTAGCCCCGGGGCGGGCGCTTGAGGGAGTCGCCCGCGAGGTCGAAGAGCTTGCGGAAGCCGGCGTCGTCCCGCGCCTTCAGCCACGCCTTCGGCTCGGCGTCGATCCGCGCGCGGATCGCCTTCAGCGCCGACGACTCCGGGTGCCACAGCCCCGTCGCCAGGAACACCTCGTCGGGGTCGATGTGGACGTACAGCCCGGGGGCGTGCACGTCCTTGCCGGCCCGGTGCCGGAAGTGGATCCCGACGTTCGTCTTGTAGGGCGTCTTGTCCTTGCTGAAGCGCGTGTCCCGGAACGGACGCATCATCGAGCCGCCCGACTTCTTGGCGATCGCGACGTAGTGCGGCGACACCTCCGCGAGCCGCTCCCCCACCGCCGTGATGAACGCCAGCGCAGGCGAGCGGACGACGTCCTCGTACCGCTGCTTGTTGGGCTCCCACCACGACTTGACGTTGTTCTCGGACAGCTCGTGGAGGAAGCGGAAGAGCTCGGGCGTGAAGCCGGGGAAGTCGGACATCCGGTGAGGGTATAGGATGCCGAGCCCGCCGCGCTCCCCGCGGCGCCCACGCAGGAGACGCCATGCTTCGTTTCGCCGCCCTCGGACTGCTCGGATTCGCCCTCGTGGGCTGCACCACGTCGGCCGGAGACGTCGTGTTCGAAGCCACCACCGCCGAGGGTGACGCCGTCCCCCTCAACGTCGCATGGGCCGACATGGAAGCGCGCATGAACGTCCTGCAGGCGGAGCTCGCGCGGACGCGCACCGAGCTCGACTCCCTGTGCGAGCTCCCGGGGGCGTCCGCCCAGGCCATCTGCCGCCGCGTCGCCGCCGTCGAGACCACGACCGCGAACACCCGCGCCGAGGTCGCCGCCATCGACCCCGAGATCCAATCCCTGACCGCCCGCGTCGAGGCGAGCGAGGCCACCCTCGCCCCCGTGTCGTTCGACCCGCGCGCCGGCGCCTGGACCCTCACCGGCGTCAACCTCCAGGTCCGCAACGCGACCGGCTCCACCGACGGCGCCGGCGACGGCACCGGCAACATCATCGTCGGCTGGAACGAGGCCGGCGAAGACGACACGCGCTCCGGCTCCCACAACGTCGTGGTCGGCTCCGGCCACGCCTGGGAGAGCCACTCGGGCGTCGTCTCCGGCACCGACCACCTCCTCGCGAGCGCGGGGGGCGCGGCGCTGGGAGGCGAAGGCAACACCGTCACCGCCGACGGGGCGGTCGCCATCGGCGGCCAGGACAACGTCGCCGCGGGTCTGCTCACCGTCACCATCGGGGGCGTGGACAACGTCGCCGAGGGCGAGCTCTCGATGACCGCGGGCGGCTCCGGGAACGACGTGAACGGGACCCTCAGCGTCGCGCTCGGCGGCGTCGACGGCGCCGTCCACGACGAGGGCTGGGTCCTCCTCGGGCCCCTGCACGGCCCCGAGCCGGCCCACCTCGACTGACGTGAGCGAGGCCGATCGCCTCAAGTGGGACGCCGCCTACGCGCGGCGCCCGAACGACGCCCCCCCGTCGCCCTTCCTGGCGGCCGTCCTCGACCTGCTCCCCACGCGGGGCCGCGCGCTCGACCTCGCGGGCGGCGCCGGACGCAACGCCCTGCTGCTCGCTCGCCACGGCCTCGACGTCACCCTCGCGGACATCGCCCCTTCGGGCCTCGCAGCCGCCCGCCGCCGCGCCGAAGCGGAGGACTCGACCCTGCGCGTCCACGAGACCGACTTCGACGACGGGTTCCCGCCCGGTCCGTGGGACGTGCTGATCGACTTCAACTTCCTCGACCGCCGCCTCTTCCCCGCGCTCCCGTCGCTCCTCGCGCCGGGGGGGTGGTTCGTCTTCCTGCAGCCCACGACCACGAACCTGGAGCGCCATCCCCGCCCCTCCGCGCGGTTCCTGCTCGAGCCCGGCGAGCTCCGGGGCCTCCTTCCGACCGACCTCGACGTCGTGCGATTCGAGGAGTCGTGGGGCCCCGAGGGGCGGCACGAGGCCCGGCTCGTCGCTCAGTCCGCCAGCGGGTGATCGTCCCAGGGGTCCAGGTCGCTGGTCGCGTCCCGCACCGCCCCCGAGACCGTGAAGCCCCAGGCCCCGAAGAACGGCACCAGGTCCCGGTCGACCGCGAACGAGAGCGACTCGACCCACAGATCGATGCGCGCCTGGTCCCCGTCGGGGGACGCTTCGTCGGACAGCGCTCGCTGCTCGATGAACACCTGCGTGAGGGGCTCCCAGCCGAACTCCTCCTCGACCTGCAGGTACGTCTCCAGCGCCGTCCACACCGACCAGTCCGAGAAGTCCGGGCCGCCCGCCAGGTATTCGTCGAGCCGGGTCGCGCGCGCCTCCGCCTCCAGGGCCGAGTGGGCCGTCCCGCGGTCGATCCCGATGACCTCCTCGCTCACGTACACGCTGAACAGGTTGCAGGTCGTCTCGGTCGTGCCGGGCAGGAGCCAGTCGCGCCACTGGTGGTTGTGGCCGAGCTCGTGGAACGCCCCCCAGTTGCCGCTGGAGCGCAGCGACTGCCGGGATACGAAGTCCTCGCCGCTCACGAGGTGCGCCATGATCGGGTAGCCCGAGTGCATCCACCCGGCCGAGATCTGCCGGTCGACGACGATCCGCTCTGCGCGGGGACGATCGCGCTCGAACCCGGACAGGTCGGCGTTCGCGTCCTGCACGAGGTCCCACAGGTCCATCAGGTCGGACGCGTCCTCCACCCCGATCACCTGCGACGTGGGCACCGTGAGGATGAGCTTGTCCGTCTGCAGCTCGGCCCAGGGCGAGTCGGTCGACTCGACCATCCCCACGAACTGGGCGCTCGTGGTCTCGCCCTGCACGTACCACGGAGCCGGGACCCCGCCGTCGATGGTCACGTCGTGCACGCCCAGGTCGGAGTCCACGGGCACGCGGATGTAGACCAGGCCCCCGAAAGCGCTCGCCGCCCGCACCGTCGGCCCGTCGATGGGGTCGCGGCGGACGATCGTGGGGTATCGCTCCCACTCGTCCTTGCCCCACAGGCCGTCGGTGTGCGCGCCGATCTGCACCTCGATCCCCCGATCGACGAGGGCCGTGGGGACGCTCACCGCGATCGAGACGCCGGGGGGCGCGTAGACGCCGGTGGACCGCATCGCCGCCGCCCGAGCCCCCGCGTAGACGTAGTCCCCGTGTCGCCCCGCGTGCGTCGCGTCGATCTCCACGGTCGTCGCTCCCGTGGGCGCGGCCTCGCGGACGGCGCCGGGGAAGTCGTCGCCCGCGGGGTGGGCGGTGATGAGGTCGGCCCGCTGCTCCCGCGCGACCTTGGTGTCGTAGGTCACCACCAGCTCGTCGATCGGACGGTCCGCGCGGACGAACGGGCTGGCCGCGGTGATCTCGATCACCCCGACGGCCGCCTTGAGCTCCTCGGCCTTGTCGAAGTAGTCCGTGAACGACAGGGGCAGGACGTTGATGGCGAGCCCCGCCGCTTTCACCCCGAGGCGCTGGTCGTCCATCGTCAGGGGCGCGGTCCCGTCGACGTGGTCGAGGAACGCCTGCAGCGCGTGCCGGGCGTGGACCAGCGGCCCCGGCGGTTCCGGCCCGACCTCGTCGTGGCCGCCGTCCACGTGCGTCTCGGCGCTGTACGTCACCCCCATCGCGTTGAGGTACTTGTTCGCCGGGTAGTTCACCGGGGTGTCGGCGTGGGAGTAGCTCCAGTACCAGGCCTGGCCCCCCACGATCAGCCCCCCGCCCGCCTCGACGAACGCGCGGAGGCCCTCCACGTCGTCGTCGGACAGGTCCTCGGACGCCGACTGCACCCACACGTGGACGCCGTCCGCGGCGAGCTCTCCGACCGAAGACGTCGTGGTCGAGTAGCCCTCCGCGTCGTAGTGCGCCATGAGGTCGTCGAACCCGCCCGCGTGACCGACGAGCACGTTCTCGGGCGCGGTCTGCATCGCCCAGGACGGAGCGTTCGCGGAGAGCACGTCCTGATCGTCGTCGGTCGTGGGGTGACCGTGCAGGTAGCTCTCGTGGCCCACCACCAGGAAGCGGCCCTCCCCGTAGAGGCCCGCGGCGATGAAGGTGCGGTCGTTCTCGTCGAGGGCGACGGGGAAGGCGCTGTCGCCGTGCACGACGAGCGAGCTCGGCAGCGAACCGCCGCCCTCCAATACGGAGACCCCGGCCGTCAGCGCGCGCCACTCGTCGCTCCAGTCGAACGGCGGCTCCTCGGCGTCGTCGTCGTCCGCGACCGCGTCGTCGTCGTCCACCACCGGCTCCGGCTCCTCCGGACAGCCGACGGCCAGGGTGAGGGTGATGGGGATGAACAGGCGGAATCTCGCGACCATGGAGCTCTCCAGATCGCGGACCATACGCGTCTACACTGCCGCGATGCGAGGTCTCAGCGTGCGCTCGACGGCTCCGGCCCTGCTCCTGGTCCTGGCGCTGGCCGGGCCCCGGAGCGCCGTCGCGGAGGAGCGGCGCCTGTTCGACGCGTCGGCGTACGGCGCGGTGGTGGGCCCCCTCGACCACGAGCTCACGGACGACGAACGGACCGCGCTGCTCGAGCAGTTCGACCGCTTCACCGACGCCATGGAGGCCCTCCACACGCGGCGCTGGACGCCGGCGGGGGACGGCTTCGAGGGCGTGCTCGCCACCACCGGCTGGTTCGAGGCGGCCTACAACGGGGCGCTCGCGCGGAGGGCGTCCGGGCGCGTGGTGGACGCCTCGCGCCTCGCCGATCGGGCGGCGGAGATCCGCCCCGACGATCACGCCGCGGCCGCGCTTCGGGCGAACCTCCTCCAGGCCCGGGGGCGGCACGCCGACGCCCTCGTCGTCCTCGACGCCGCCCTCGCCTCCGCGCAGGCCTCCGGCTCCCGGTTCGACGTCGCGCTCGTCCTCCTCAACCGCGGCTCGGCGCTCGATCAGCTCGGGCGCAGCGGCGAGGCCCTCGACGCGTTCCGGGGGGCCTACGAGGCGGGGGCGAAGCTCGACCGTCCGGCGATCCGGGCGGGGGCGAAGATCGGCGAGGGGCGGGCGTCGTCGACCCTGGGGGACGTCCGCGCCGCCAAGGCCGCCTTCGACGCCGCGGCCGCGCTCTCGTCCGAGGACGACGTCGCCGAGCTGCGGCTCGCCCTGGCGCGGACGATGGCCGAGGGGGGCGATGCGCCGGGCGCCCGACAGGTCCTGAAGCGCGCCGTCGCCGCGCTGGGCGAGGTGGACGACGGCCTGCGTCGAGGCTCCGCGCTCGTGGAGGCGGCGGGGCTCGCGCGCGAGCTCGGGGACGCCGACGCGGCCCGCACGCACCTCGCGTCCGCCGAGAGCGCGCTGAAGGACCACCGCGACCTGCCCGCCTGGGGGCTGCTGCTGGTCGCCAAGGGCTGGATGCAGCTCCGAGACGGGGACGCGGCGACGGCCGCGGCGACCCTGCACGAAGCGGTGGCGGGGCTGGGCCGCGCGCAGGTCCC
>CAZEKB010000006.1:0-18417 GCA_964512225.1 uncultured Rickettsiales bacterium
CGCGCCTGGACGATCACCGCTCGCCGAAACGAGCCGTTTCTCCCCGTCGTGCGCGAGGGTCCGCGCCAAGCCGGGGAGCAAGCACTACGAACGGACCCGCCGCAGAGCCGCGACGGGGAGGACACAGGTCGAGGGGGAACGAGCCGCGGGCGTCGCCCGCGGGGGTCAGCGCCAGGCGGGCAGCTCGTGCCGGAACGCGGAGCCGCGCGGGGTGTCGAACCGGCGGTCGGGCCGCAGGTCGTGCCCGGCGGGGCGTCGCACGGAGGAGCCGCGCGGGGTGTCGAAGGGCGCCTGGGGCGCGGTCGAGGCGTCGGCCACGTCGGGGGCGGAGACGGGCTGGGGAGGGGTCACGACGGGGGACATCGGCATCTCCTGAGGCACGGAAGGTGCCTGAGGAGAGATTGGCCTCGCCCCGATGGGGCGGCCCGCTTTACACCCGAATTGACGGAACATCCGTGTCGTCGATTGACAGCTTTACGGCGCCCCGGCTGTAAGGACTTTACGAGCGATCGAGCTCCCCGAGGGTCCGCCCTACTGGCGGTAGGGGCCGCGGCTCGCGCGCAGCCAGTGGCTGGGCAGCTTCTTGCCGAGCTTGCGCTCGATGAACGCCGCGCAGTCGACGAGGTCGTCCAGGTCGACGCCCGTGGACACGCCCATCGAGTGGAGCATCTGGACCAGGTCCTCGGTGGCGAGGTTGCCCGAGGCGCCGTCCGCGTAGGGACACCCGCCGAGCCCGCCGACCGCGCCGTCGAACACGCGGACGCCTGCGTCGAGGCCCGCCACCACGTTCGCCAGCGCCGTCCCACGGGTGTCGTGGAAGTGCAGCGCGAGTCGATCCGCGGGGATCTCCTCCAGGATGACGGCGAGTCGCTCGGCCACGGACCGCGGCGTGGCGTGGCCCACGGTGTCCCCGAGCGAGATCTGGTCGATCCCGGCGTCCAGGAGCTTGCGACAGACGCGCAGCACGTCGCCGATGGCGACCTCGTCCCCGAACGGGCTGCCCCAGACCATCGAGACGTAGCCCCTCAGCCACACGTCCTCGCCCCGGAGCGCGTCCGTGATCGCGGCGATGTAGCCGAGGCTCTCGTCGATGCTGCGGTTGAGATTCTTCTGGTTGTGGATCTCGGACGCGGAGACGAACAGCCCGTAGGCCTGCAGCCCCACGGACGTCGCCCGCTTCAGCCCGTGCATGTTCGGGACGAGGGCCCCGTAGCGCACCCCCTCACGGCGGGGGAGCGCGGCGAACACGTCCTCGGCGTCGGCGAGCTGGGGGATCCAGCGGGGGTGCACGAAGGACGACGCCTCGACGTAGGGGAGGCCCGTGCGCGCCAACCGGTCGATGAACTCCACCTTCGTCGGGGTGGGGAGCGTGACCGCCTCATTCTGCAGTCCGTCCCGAGGGCCGACCTCGAACACCTGGACGCGATCGGGGAACGAGAGCACGGACGAGCCTCCACCACGCGCGACGAACGGGTTCCGTCGCTTCGCCGAGCCTATGCCCGCCCCACCCCCTTTTCAAGGGACTCCGCGCTGCGGTAGCCTGCGCGCCCGCTTGCGCGCGCGCTTCAGAGGGCCGGGGAGGGCCCGGGTGCAGGCAGCAATCTCTTCGGCCGGGACATCGTGGACAGCTCGATCTACCGATTCCTCGTCGAGCACTCCCCGGACGGTCACTTCGTCGTCGTCGAAGACTACTTCGCCTACCTGAACAGCGCCGCGATGCGGATGTTCGGCGTCGGCCCGGGCGACGTGCCCGGCCTCAAGATCATCGACATCATCCACCCCACGGACCGCGAGCGGTGCCTGCGCAACGTGGCCCTGCGTCGGTCGGGAGTGCTCAAGGGCTCCACGACCTACACGTGCATGCGCCGGGACGGGTCCACCTTCCCGATCGAGACGCACTCCGTGGCCCTGGACTACCAGGGCAAGGTCGGCGTGCACGGGGTCATCCGCGACATCACGGCCCGCCGCACCATGGAGGAGAAGCTCGAGCGAATGGAGCGCGCGACCCTCGTATCGCGCTTGGCGTCCGGCATCGCTCACGACTTCAACAACCTGTTCGCCGTCATCCAGTCGAACACGGACCTCGCCCAGCACGACACGAAGCTGCCCGGCGTGCAGGTCGCGCTCGCCAACATCCGGTCGGCGGTGGCCCGAGGCACCGAGAAGGTCAGCCAGTTCCACCGGATGGGCGCGGCGTCGCTGGCCCCCGACAGCTTCGAGCCGGTGTACCTCAACCCGATCGTCGAAGAGGTCCTCGACCTCACGAAGCCCCGCTGGCGGGACGAAGCGGAGTCCGAAGGCAAGCGCTACGAGATCGACTGGCAGCCCGGGACGCCCCCTCCGGTCGTCGGCTCCACGGGCGACCTCCAGGCCGCGCTGGTGGCGATGGTGTTCAACGCGATCGAGGCCCAGCCCCGCGGCGGCAAGGTGACGATCCGAACCGGCGAGGACCTCGATCGCAACGCGCTGATCACCGTCCGGGACGAAGGCGAAGGGATCGCCAAGGAGTTCCTGCCCCGCCTCACGGACGGCTTCTTCACGACCCGCGAGGACCGGCAGATGGGCCTCGGCCTCTCGCTCGTTCAGTCCGTGCTCAGTCGCCACGGCGGCCGCATGGAGGTGGACTCGGAGCCCGGCCGCGGCTCCACGTTCGCGCTGATCCTGCCCCGCAGCGACGACGCCCCCACGTCCCCCCCGCCCGCGCCCCGCACCGAGCTGCTCGAGCGTCCCACCGGGCCCGTCAGCGCCGAGGTCGCTCGCCCGCGGACCCGCGGCGGGCGCTCCGTGCTCCTCATCGACGATCAGGCGGACCTGCTGCAGGTGCTCTCGAACATCCTCGAGACCGGCGGGTACTCGGTGGACACCGCTCAGAACGGGAAGGACGGCCTGGAGCTGGCGACCGCCAACCGCTACACGGTCGTCCTCACGGACCTGGGGATGCCCGACATGTCGGGCTTCGAGGTCGCCCAGCGCATCCGGATCATCCAGCCGAAGACGCCCGTGATCCTCATGACGGGGTGGGCCGCCGACGTCGATCAGAGTCGACTGGAAGAGAACGGCGTGTCCGCGCTCCTGGCGAAGCCGTTCCGGCGCGAGCAGCTCCTCGAAGCCGTCACGGCCGCCATTCGCAGCTCCGGGGACTGACCGCGGGCGCCCGCATCACTTCGCCCGGTGAACCACCTTCTCGTGTTCGCCGCCCTCGACCTCGATCGACTTCTCGATCGCCTCCGGCACCGCCCCGTCCGGGCCCGGGACGGTGAAGACGAGCCGGACCGTGTGCGGCCCGGCGTCGATCGTGCGCTCGATCACCGGCGTATTGCCGATGCGGCGGCCGTCGAGGTGGACCTCCGCCCAGGGGTAGCTGTTCACGGTGAGCAGCCCCGTCCCCGAGGCGCGCGAGCTCTCGACCTCCGGGGTCGGAGTCGGGGTCGGCTTCGGCGCGACGGCCACCGGCGCGGGCGTCGCCGCGGGCGTGGCCCCGACGACGGGCGCAGGCTCGACGGGTACGGGAGCGGGCTCGGGCGTCGCGGACTCGGGCGCCGGCTCCGGCTCGGGAGGGAGCTGCTCGGCGAGCCGCGTGGAGTCGGCGGCGGCGGCGAACTCCTCCTCCCGGGGGGGCTGAGTCGGCTCGGCGACGGCCGCCACGGTCTCCTCCTCGGGGGCCGGGTCCTCCCCGAACGGATTCGGCGTCGGCTCGCGGTTCACGATCACGGCGACCGCCGTGAGCACCATGACGAAGGCCACGGCCACCCCCAGCTTCTCCACCAGCCCGATGCCCGTGGACTCCTCCTCCTCCGGCTTCTTGCGGATCACCCGGCCGCGGTAGTCGCGCTCGAGCACCTGCGGGGGCCGACGCCTCCCCCCCGCGCTGCCCGGCGGCGGCCCCGGGGGACGCGCGCCGGGGGGTCGCCGAACGGGCCCGGACGGGGGCGGGCCCGGGGGCCGACGGGGCGGAGGGCCGGGGGGTCGGGGGGGAGCTCCGCCGGGCGGGGGCGGGCCCGGGGGCGCCGCGTCGAACACCCGAGGCCGCGAGCCCGTGACCTCGACTCGGGGGGCGCGCCCCGCCATCACGGGCCGCGCGTAGGGGTCGGGGGGCAGCAGCTCGGGCTCGA
This sequence comes from uncultured Rickettsiales bacterium, assembly GCA_964512225.1. Classification (GTDB taxonomy): domain Bacteria; phylum Myxococcota_A; class UBA796; order UBA9615; family UBA9615; genus CAZEKB01. Next base: position 4,113 of record CAZEKB010000006.1, read on the forward strand.
CGGGGGCGGGCGCCTCGTTCGTCGTCGGCTCGTCGCTCTCGACGGGGCGAGGAGCCCGCGGATCGGTGTCCTCGGTCTCTTCGAGCGCGGGCCGGTCCTCCGCGAGGGTGACCTCGACGGGCCCCCCCCCGGGGGCGGGCTCGATGATCGGCTCCGGGGCGGGCGCGGCGCGACCGATGGGACCCACGTCCACCACCGTCCCCTTGGCGTCGATGCTCGCCATCTCGCCGGGGCGCTCGTCCGGGGCCCGGGGCTTCCACCCGGCGGCCACGACCATCTCCGCGATCGTGGCCTTGCCCCGCAGCGTATCCCGGAGCTCGCGGAGCTCGGCGCCCATCGCGGCGGCCTGGGGGTACCTCGCCATCGGCTCCTTGGCGCACGCCGTACGCAGGATGTCGCCGAGGCCGAGGCACAGCTCGTCGAGCTCGGCCGCGTGCGGCTCGAGGCTCTCGTGGGCGATCTTCATCGCCATCCCCATCGGCGACTCGCCCCCGAAGGCCAGCTTCGACGTCATCAGCGTGTAGAGCGTGAGCCCCATGGAGAAGATGTCGGAGCGCGCGTCGACGGGCGTCCCCAGCACCTGCTCGGGGGACATGTACGCGGGGGTCCCCTTCATCTGACCGTGCGCCGTCGACTCCACGAGCCGGTCCCCGAAGAACGCGATGCCGAAGTCGCCGACCTTCACCTCGCCGTCGGACGATACGAGGATGTTCCCCGGCTTCACGTCCCGATGCACGAGGTTCAGGGGCGTGCCGTCCGGCTGCGTCGCCTGGTGCGCGGCGTGCAGCCCGTCGCAGGCGGCCGCCAGGACCTCCAGCACCGGGGCGGGTGGCGGCCGATTGCGCATCGTGCGCGCGGTGTCCAGGACCTGGCGCATGGACACGCCGTCCACGTAGTCCATGACGATGTACAGGACGTCGGGCGGCTCCTCGCACAGATCCATGATCCGCACGACGTTCGGGTGGCGAATCCGCGACGCCACCCGCGCTTCGTCGACGACCATGCGCACGACGTGGGGGTGCTCCCGCAGCAAATGCGGGTGCACCAGCTTGATGGCGACCTCGTTCTCGAAGCCGTGCGGCCCCTCCTGCACCGCAGCGAACACCGTCGCCATGCCGCCGCGCCCGAGCTTTCGGACGAGGCGATAGCGGCCGAGGCGGGTCGGGCCGGGGTCGTCGCTCACGGCGGCGAGTCTATCGCGCAGGCTCCGTGGGCGCCGACGCCTCGATCCGGTCCAGGGTCGCCCGGGCTTGCGCCTTCAGGTCCTTCTGGAGGCGCTCCGCCGCCACCATGTTCGACAGCAGCTTGCGGGTGGCCGGGTTCGGATAGTGCTCGAGGGCCTCGATCGCGCGGCGACGGACCCGGACCGAGCCGTCCTGCAGGGCGAGCCGACGGAGGGCGACGGCCGCGTCTCCGTGGACGTCGAGCTGGGCCTTCGTGGGCACCGGCGGGTCGTCCCCCACGAGGAGCGCCCGCACCGCGCCCTGGTTGACCACCACCGGAGACTTCGGCCGGGGCGTCGGTCGCTCGGCCCGCGGCGGCGCCGGGGCCGGTTCGGGGGCCCGCCCGCATCCGACGGCGACGAGCGCGATGAGCACCAGGATCCGCAGCATGCGGCCGATGGTAACCGAGGAACTTTCTATAGCCGCCGCGGTCGGGGAAGATGCGCCCCTCGACCCCGCCCGGAGCCCCCATGCGCCCCCTCATCGTGCCCCTCCTCGTGGCCCTCGGCCTGCTCGTCCCGCGTCCCGCCGACGCCCAGTACTACGGCGAGCTCGCCCGCACCAACGCCCTCACGGCGGCGGACGACTACCGCATCGGCAAGTCCTACATCGACGGCATGTCGTGGCTCTGGGGGACGGTCGACGACCCCGCCCTGCAGACACGGATCGAAGCGATGGTCCGCACGATCGCGGCGGCGTCCGACCGTCCGGACGTGGTGTTCAACGTCACGATCCTCGACACCCCGGAGATCAACGCGGCCGCGCTCCCGGGCGGGTTCCTGCTCATCAACAAGGGCCTGATCGACTCGATGCCCGAGGACCAGCTCGCGTTCGTGCTCGCCCACGAGGTCAGCCACGTGCAGCTCCGGCACTTCGCCACGACGCTGAACATGAACCGCGCGCTCGAGGTCATGAACGTCGCGGACACGGCGAAGTCCGGCGAGGACCGCGCGGCGGCCACGAGCGCCTACGAAGAGATGGCCAAGATGGCCCACAGCTACGCCCGCGACCTGGAGATGGAGGCGGACCTCTACGGGATGCTCTACGCGCTGCGGGCGGGCTGGCCCGTCAAGAGCGGCATCGCCGCCATGGCCACCATGCGCGAGCTCGTGGGCGAGATCCCCAAGAGCGAAGCGGAGCACTCGGATCACCCCACCTTCAGCGATCGCATCGACCAGCTGAACAAGGGCCTCGGCACCATCGAGGAGACCTACGCGCTGTTCGACGCCGGGGTCTCGTACTCCCGGAGCGGGGCCCCGGACGCGGCGGTCTCCGCGTTCCAGCAGTTCCTCACGCTCTTCCCGAAGTCGTCGGCCGCGCACGCGAACCTCGGCACCGCGTGGCTGCAGCTCGCCATCCGATCGTTCCCGGACGACGGCCTGCACGACGATCTGCCGCTCTACAACCGGGCCGACGTGACCGTCCGGGCCGTCGACACGGCCGCGCTGGAGCGGGCCCGGGCCGCCTTCAAGAAGTCCCTGGAGATCGACCCGAACCGCGACGCCGCCCTGGGCAACCTCGGGGTCCTGGCCCGACGCGAAGGAGACCTCGACGGCGCCGTCGCGCTGCTCGAGCAGGCCCTGGAGCTCGACGGCAAGTACGCGGGTTACATGTCGAACCTGGGCAACGTGTACGCGACCAGGAAGGACTGGAAGAAGGCCGAGAAGTGGTACGCGAAGGCGCTCAGGACCGACAAGAACGCGGTCTACGTGCGCGGGAACCAGGCGACACTGCTCTCGCTGCGGGGCAAGAAGAAGGACGCGATCAAGGCGTGGCAGGAGCTGGAGTCGGTGCCGTCGCTGGCGACTCGCGCCCACACCGCCCTCGTGGCCCTGGGCGCGAAGGAGGCCTCGGCGCCCCCGCCCGTCGCCGCGGCCCCCAAGGAGGAGGACAACGCCCTGCTCGTGCTGCTCGAGTCGCTGCAGGCGGAGCTCGAGGCGGAGGGGGGCGTCGTGGTCGCGGAGGCCGAGCCGGTGCCCGAGCCGGTGCCCGTGGAGCCGAAGACCACGCCCCGCGAGGAGGGCGACGGGACCGTCGGGACCTTCAAGATCGGGGCCTCCACGGCCGAGATCGCGGCCCTGCTGGGCGAGCCCGAGTACGTCGACGAGCAGGAGGACGGCTACTACGCCTACCGCTCGTGGACGTCGAAGGGCGTGGACGTCGTCTTCATCGACGACGCGGCCACCAGCTTCCAGGTGCAGCCGCCGTGCGCCATGAAGACCGGCCGAGGCGTCGCCTTGGAGACGGCGCGCGCGACGATCATCGAGCTGTACGGCGAGCCGGAGTACACGTTCGGCGACCCGAGCCTCGGCTACGAGTCGCTGATGTACGACTCGATCGGCCACGCCTTCTACATGGGCGAAGAGGCCACGGTCGTCGGCTTCGGGGTCTGGGAGTACTGATCATGTAAGCCGCGAGTGATCAAGGGTGTTCTGTAAGTAGCTGAGATCACTGAGGCCGGCGCCCCGTCCCCGAAGCAGGGGGAGGCGTCTGGGACCGGGGGACGCAGTCCCCCACTCCCAGCTCGTTGCGGTCGAGCAGGCCGTTGCGGTCGGTGCTTCGGTCGTGCGTCGGCCGGGAGGCCCTCTCGCCTCAAGCTCATGCGTCCGGGGTCCGCTCGGAGCGGCCCGCAAGGTCCTTCATCCAGGCTGAAGAGGGCACCGGCGGAGGGCTCATTCTCAGAGCCGAGGTCGCTGCGCCTCGCGGCGGCGCCTCCAATCAGTGGCAGCCTCCCCGCCGGGCCCATCGCAGTCCTACCGCATCGATCGACCTGCGGCGATGTCGGTCACGCGACCTGCTTCGCCCGCTTCGTGTGTACGGGCTGGACCTCAAAGAGCCGCACGTCCTGCGCCACCAGCCACCGAATCAGGCGCTCGCCGTAATGTCCTGCCGGCTCGAAGGCCACGACCAGCCCACCGTCACCGCGGACACCGTCGAGGTACTCGGCGAAGCGCACGAAGCCCGCCCCGTCGTTGCCGCAACTTCGAGCGGTCGATGTCGATCCGCCGGACCACGCGACGAAACGCCGCTTCGCGAGGTCGATCCCGACCACGGCCGTCGTCATGGGGATGGAGGGAGAGTGTCGTCGCATGCGGCCTCCTGAGGTGTCGCGGCATTGCCACGAACAGCTTCCTCAGGAGCTGAAGGACGTGGGGCTTCCGCCCCATAGGATTCTCAGTCGTCGATGACGACGTTCAGGGTCGTCGGCTCTTCCGCCAGCACGGTGAACCGGAACCGCTCCTGCTTGTCCTGCAGGTCCGGCGCGCAATCGACGGCGTTGAGCGGCTCCGTCTCGCAGATGAAGTCCTCGTCGCCCTGCAGATCGATCCAGGCGAACACGTCCCACTCGGGCTCGTCCTCCTCGACCTCCTCGAGCTCGATCGACTCCCGCAGCAGGATGTCCTCGCTGATGAACGCCATCGTGCCGTCGTCGCGCGCGGGGGTCCCGAAGTACCACCGCGACGGGTTGAGGCCCGGCGACGTGATCCGCACGTGCAGGTCCGCGATCGACGTGCCCGTGTAGCGCACCTCGAGGTCGATCCCGGGGCCCGGCGCGCACCCGACGCAGCCGAGCAGCAGCGCCGCGAGGAGGAGCGAACGCATCGCGCCCTCAGCCGCTCTTCTGCTTGACCGGGCGGAACGGGTGCAGGAAGCCCGCGAGCGCGGACGCGCTGCGCGTCTGCAGGTACAGCTTGCCGCTCCCGCTGAACTCGCAGACGAGGCCTTCGCCCGAGAAGAACAGGCTCTTGAGCCCGCCCACCTTCTTCACGTGGAACGTCAGCGTGTCCTCGAAGGCCACGATGTGCGACGTATCCACGACGTAGGTCTCGGAGACGTCGACCGTGTGGATCGCGCCGTAGCTGCTGAACCACAGGTGGCCCTTGCCCGAGCACTTCAGCATGAAGAGGCCTTCGCCCCCGAAGAAGGTCTTCGCGCCCCCCCACTTCGTATCCACCTCGACGCCCGGCGTGCTCGCCATGTAGCTGCCGCTCTGGACCATCAGCGCGTCGCCGAGCAGCTCGCGGTGCTCGATGTCGCCGGGGGTGTTGGGCCCGAGGTCCAGGCGCTGGCCGGGGCCCGTGGACGTGTAGGTGTTGAGGAAGAGCGACTCGCCGCCCGCCGCCCGCTTGAGGGCGCCCATGACGCCGCCCTTGGCGTTGGTCTCCATCTCGAGGCCGCGGTCCATGGCCATCATCGCCCCGGACTCGGTGACGACCTGATCGCCCTCGTCCAGCTGGAGGTGGAGGGAAGCGTAGTCGGGCTTGTTCTTGATCTGATGCTGCACGACGACCTCCTAGTGCTCGCGGGGCGGGAGCTTGCCGCCGATGAGCTGGCCGAACTCGCTCGAGTTGCGGGTCTGGATCCAGAGCTTGCCGCGGCCGTTGAACCGGCAGACGAGCCCCTCGCCCCCCAGGAGGAACGACTTCCAGCCGCCCCCGAACTTGCTGACGCTGAACTCGAGCGTCTCCTCGAAGGCGACGATGTGGCCCGTGTCGACCGTGTAGGTGCCGTCGATGTCCAGCTCCCGGATGGCCCCGAAGCTGTTGAACGCGATCGGACCGGAGCCCGTCGCCTTCAACATGATCAGGCCCTCGCCGCCGAAGAAGGTCTTGGCGCCGCCCCACTTCGCGTCGATCTCGATGCGGTCGTCGGAGCAGACGAACGCCGAGCTCTGCAGGAAGAAGGTGTCCTGGGTGAGCTCGTGGACGTCGATGTCGCCCTGCAGGGTCGGGGCGAAGGTGACCTCGCCCGCGGCGCCCGTGGCGGTGTACCGGTTCTGGAAGAAGGACTCGCCCGAGACCATGCGCTTGAGGCCCTTCATCAGGCCCTTGAGCTTGCCTTCACCCTTCTTGCCCACGGACGTCTCGATCTGCACGTGGGTGTCCATGGAGACCATGGAGCCGGCTTCGGCGACCACGGTCTCGTTGGCGTCGAGCGCGACGACGGCGAGTGCGTACGAGGGGCGGTGTTCGATCGTGATCTGCATGACGTCCCCCTAGCGCGGCAGCTGCGGCGTGATCCAGGAGACCAGCGAGCCGAGGTTGCGGGTTTGCAGCCACACGCGGCCGCTGCCGGTGAACTCGAGGACCAGGCCCTCGCCGGACAGCAGCGTGGACTTCCAGCCCCCGACCTTCCGGATCTTGTATTGGAGCTTGCCCTGGTAGGCCACGAGGTGACCGGAGTCGACGACGAACGGGCCGTCGACCTCCACCTCTTCGATGGCCCCGTAGCTGTTGAGCAGCAGGCGACCGCCCTTGCCGCGGCACTTCAGGAAGAAGGCGCCTTCGCCCGAGAAGAGCATCGACCAGCCGCCCCAGACGAGCTGCACGATCACGTCCGGCGTGGCGGCGAGGAAGGAGGTGGCCTGCACGAACACCGCGCGCTTCTTGAGCTCGATGTCCATCACGTCGCCGACCATGGCGGGCGACAGCATCACGCGCTGGTCGTCCCCGTTGGCCGTGAAGTGGTTCACGAACATCGACTCGCCGCCCAGGACCTTCCGGGCCAGGCCGGCCAGGATCGCCTTGACCTTGCCCATGAACCCGGCGCCGCCGGTGCCGTTGAACTCGGTGCTGACATCGATGTCGTCGCTCATCGCGACCATCGATCCCGCCTCGGCGATGATCGTCTCACCGTCGTCCAACTGGACGACCGCCATCCCGTAGGACGGCCTCGATTCCACCTCGATCTGCATGCGGTCTCCTCCGCGCGCCGGGGGTCCCCGCGGGCCTCCATGAATCGGCGCGCGGCGAGATTCCCCCGCGGGCGGGGCGGCCGTCAAGGTCGGCGACGGACGAGCACCAGGAGCGGCCAGAGCACGGCGACGGAGGGCGCACGCGGACCGGCCGACGCGCAGCCGCACCCGGCGTCCGGGCAGTCGACGGCGGACGGGTCCGCGCCGGGGAGCGGGTGGTGCTCGGCCACGGGAAACGCCGCCCCGAACGGGTTCGGCCACACGTAGGCGATCGGGTCGCCGGGGCCCGCCCCCGCCTCGTACCGCGGCCCGCTCGGCGTGGAGAGCGCGCGCAAGGGGACGAGGGCGGGGTTCGTGCCTTCGGCCGGGGCGTGGAAGAGGAAGGGGCCGTCGCCGTCGGTGGTGAGCTCGCGTTCGCCGCACTCGCCGACCCACCGCAGGCCCACGCTGCCCTCCACGGGCCGGTCGAGCGCGAAGAAGCGGGCGGGCTCGTCCACCGCCGCGTTCGGGTGGGCGCGGGTTCGGAGATCGTCCCCGTAGACCGGGACGGGGACGGGCGCCGCGTCCAGGTCGAGGCGGTACATCACCGGGTTGTAGTCGTACCGCGGGGTCGGCTCGTCCGCGCCGGAGAAGGTGGCCGAGTAGGTCCCGTCGAAGTACACGACGCGGCCGCCGTCCTCGTCGAGCTCGGGGTGGTGGCGCGGGTTGTAGAAGCTGTAGTCGTCGTGGGTGACGACCTTGCGGGCCCAGGCCCAGGGCCCCATCGGCGCATCGCCCCAGGCCATCCAGGTCTCGCCCAGGAACGCGTCGTCGCCGAACGGTCGCGCGGAGATGCGCAGGTACCGCCCGATGTGGTCGTTCCAGAACACGCTGCCGATGTGATCGCCGACCTCGGTGTCGCCGAACATGTCCCGGAGCCCGCCGGACGTCCCCGCGATCGTGAGATCCTCGTAGGCGTCGGGATCGCCGAGCCCGGCCATCGACGCCGGGACCCGGACGGCGCGGAACGCCGACGGATCGCCGTGCACGTCCGTGAACCACACGTGGTCGCCCTCGACGAACGCGGTCCCCGTGGGCTCGACCGGCAGGGCGATGTCCCCCCAGCTCACGAACGGCTCGAAGTTCTCGGTGGTCGCGCTCCAGCGGGCGAGCCCGGCGTCGTGGCGGTTCCAGTCGCCGCCGATGTTGACCCAGCTGCCCACGAGGGCGGCGGGGGTGCCGGGGCCGTCGGCCTCCGGGACGGATACGAGCCCGGACGTCCACACGAGGTCCTGCTCGACGAAGTCCGCGACGGGGCGAGCGAAGCCATCGTCGTTGGTGAAGTAGGTCAGGTCGACCCCGACGTCGGGCGGGAGGCCCCCGTCTTCGGGCAACAGGGAGGTCGCGGCCGTGGTGCGGAAGTGTCCGAGGGGGTACGACGGCCGGAGCGTGTCGCCCCAGATCCAGAAGACGCGCCCGTCGTGCACGGCCGAGTGCGTGCTGTCGAGGCCCGCGACCTGCGCGTTGAGGAGCGGCGCGGCCAGCGGGGCGGCGAACCCCAGGAGCGCGGAGTCGCGGTAGATGCCCGCGCCGGCGAGGCGATACAGGCGCTCGGCCGGGATCTCGCGACGCACCTCGAGCACGAGCCGCCCGCCCGGCTCGAAGTGGACGGTGGACGGCTCCCCGGAGTACCCGTGGGCGACGAGCCGCACCTCGGAGGTCGTCTCCAGCACGTCGGGGTCGAACACGGCCACGCGGCCCGCGCTGTCCGTCACCCAGCGTCGGTCGCCGGAGTGGAGCTCGATCATGGGGACGCCGCGGGCGGTCGCGGGATCGACGACGGTGACCCCGAACATGCCGCCCGGGTCCGGGAGACCGTCGGCGACCAGGGCGGTCTGCCCCGTCGCGTCGCAGGGGGGCGGCTCGCCGGTGCGCCGGACCTCGACGGTCGCCTCACCGCCCGCGACGACGCTCAGGCGCACCCCGGGGAAGCCGAGCCAGTCGTCGGGCAGCTCGAAGGGCGGGCCCAGCGTCTGGAACCAGACGTCCTGGTCCATCAGGCCCGGCTCGTAGAAGGCGATGGTCCCGGCGCGATCCGCCCGCAGCACCACCTGGTGCACCGTCTTCAGCCGGGCGCAGGGGGCGGGTTCGCCGGTCTCGTCCACGACGTGGATGGCGAAGGGCTGCTGGGCCGCAGCGGGGGCTGCGGTCAGGAAGGCGACGATGGCGAGGGCCCCGCGCAGGTCACCCTCCGGCGCGGCGCGCGCGGCGACGTTGTTCGCCCTTGGTCTCCCGGACCACCCCGAGCTTCCGGGCCGGGTTGCCGCCCCAGATCTCCCGCGCGGGGACGGTCATGTAGGAGTCGAGGAACGTCATCGGCTCGACCCGCGCGCCCTCCTCGACGCGCACGGCCATGCCGAACGCGCAGCGAGGGCCGATCTCGACTCGGTCCTCGATCTCGCACCCGGGGGCGATGTCCGTGAGGGCGCCGATGCGGACGTCGTCACCGATCGTGCAGCCCGGGGCGATGTGCACGTGGGCGCCGAGGTTGGTGCGATCGCCCACCTGGATGGGCGCGACCAACAGCTTGTCCCCCTTGCTGAGGTGCCCGCTCAGGTGGCAGTGCTCGCCGATGTAGGTGAGGTGGCCGAACCGCATCATGCCGGGGTTCCAGATGCGCGCGCCGGGAGAGACGTGGGTCGACCAGAAGGCGCGACCGCCCATGAGCCGCAGGTAGCTGACGCGCAGGACGGTCAGCAGCTGGATGTGCGATACGAACGGGTTGACGTAGGCCTCGAGGCCCCACGTCATGAGGAAGCGGAAGAACTCCCGATCCACGAACACCCGCGACGTGCCCGGGCGCTCCTGGGGGATCAGCTTGCGGACGATCCCGACCGTGCCCACCAGCACGAAGAGGAAGGCGAAGTAGGCGAGCGGCGCGGCGAGCGCGGCGCCGGGCCAGGCGACGGCCCCGGCGGCGAGCTGGAAGACGGCGGCGGCGGCGACGGCGGGGATCCCGTAGACGGGGATCCCGCCCAGGATCCACAGGGCGTCGAAGGCGAGGATCATGCGTCCCTCCGCAGCGCGCCACGGGGGCGGCACCTGGCGGGACGGGAGCATCCTCGGACCTAGCCTTCCTTCTCCGCGAGGAGGCGGAGGACCATGTTCAGGAACGTCTGGACGGTGAACAGCAGCGGGATGTCCCGGACCGCGAAGCCGACCTGGATCTCTTCGGGGTCGACCTCGGGCATGGCGCGGCGCAGGGCCTCGACCCCCGCCTCGGTGAGCTTGCCGTCGAGCTCGAAGGGCGCGTTGGCCTCCTCTTCGGCCGAGCGCTGGATCTCACCGCGCGGGATCTTGATCTTGAACGCCCGCTCGAGGCGGAAGGCGATGTCCAGAAAGTCGAGGGACTCGGCGCCCAGGTCGTCGATGACCTTGCTGTCGGGCTCGACCTCGTCCTCGTCGAGGCCGAGGGCCTCGCAGAACGCCTCCACGACCTTCGCGTACACCTCTTGTTGGTCGGTCACACAGCGCTCCGCGGAAGTTCTTCCCGTCCCATAACCCGCGCGACGCTACCACGCGCGGGGGCTCGACGAGATCCGGCGGGGGCGTGGCCTCCGGCGGTCAGGCGACGGGGCGGAAGCCAGCTTCGACGATGACCTCGCGGGCCGCAGCCGCCGAAATGCCCCCGCGGACGACGGCCAGGCCCGGCTCGAGCGTCACCTCCACGGAGTCGACGCCCTCGGCGTCCTGCAGCCGGCCGGTCAGCTTCTTGACGCAGCCCCCGCAGTTCATGCCGTCGACCCGGATCTCGAGGACCGCGGCGCCGGGCGCCGAGCCCGTCTTCGACGCGATCCAGAGGCGCAGGTCGTCGGAGGCGAACTTCGCGAGGGCGGCGATCAGGAAGACGGCGGAGCCGAGCGCCCACCACGCGGTGTGCTCGTGACCGCTCTGGGCGGCCGCGCCCCCGAGCTCGAACAGCGCCTCGAACGCCCACGCGCCCGCCATCGACCCGACGATGATCGTCGCGAGGTACACCCCGAGCACCTTGCCCCCGAAGCCGCGGAAGACGGCCCCCACGGTGGCGACGTTCGTGGCGGGCCCGGCGAGCAGGAAGACGAGCGCGGCCCCGACGGGCATCCCGCCCGCCACGAGCGCGGCGGCGATGGGGACCGAGGCGGTGGCGCACACGTACAGGGGCGTCGAGATCACGAGGACGACGGCCGCCGCGCCCAGCGGCCCGAGCGAGGCGAAGCCTGCGAACGTCGACGGGGGCACGAAGGTCGTGATGATGGCCGAAGCCACCACGCCGAAGACGAGCCAGCCCCAGATGTTCTCGAGGATCTCCACGGAGTGCTCGACGCCGTCCTGGAGCGTGCGCGGACCTTCGACGACCTCGGGGGCGGTCCCTTCGTCGCCGGGCCCGGCCACGGCGTCGGTCACGAGCCCGCCGATCACGCCCGTCACGGCCGCGACGGCCACCTTGAACAGGGCGAACGGCCAGCCGAGGAACGACGCGGAGACCAGCACGGAGTCCACGCCCGTCTGGGGCGTGGCGGTGATGAAGGCGACCGAGGCGCCGTTGGTGGCACCGTCCTTCTTCAGGCCCAGGCCCGCGGGGATGACGCCGCACGAGCACAGGGGCAGGGGCACGCCGAGGGCGACGGCCTCGAGCACGCCCTTCGGGCCGCGGAGGCGACGGTGGACGAACCCCGGCGGCAGGACGATGTGCAGCACTCCCGCCACCGCCGCGCCCAGCAGCAGCCAGGGCGACAGCTCGAGCATCACGGCCCAGAGGGCTTCGACGAAGGTGGCGAACATGACCCCTACTTAGCGTGTCCCCGCCGGTACGCAAGCCTTGAGCGCCTCGTACATGGACGCCGGGCGGTCGGCGTCGCCCACCTTGCGGACCGTGCCCGCCCAGCCCGCGGTGAGCTCGGGCGGGACGGGGACCGGGTGCCTGCCCGCGGCGAGCACGATCGCGGTGACGCCTTCGACGTAGTGCGTCCCCCGCTTGCGCTGCTCGATGCAGGCGGTCGAGCCCTCGAAGCGCAGGTCGCTCACGGTCGTGAAGCTGCGCACGCCCTCGGCGTCGAGCTCTTCGACGAGGTGGTGCCGGAGCGACGGGATCAGGCCCATCCCGATCTTGCGCCGCTTCTCCACGAGGACGACGTCGAGCCCGAGGCGCGCGAGGTGGTGCGCGCCCTCGGCGCCCCCCGGGCCCGCGCCCACGATCAGGGGTCGCGCCCCCACGAGGGAGGGCTCGCGCATGGCGTCGTCGAGGGCGACCCGCGGAAGGGACTCGTCCCCGGGGAAGCGCCGATCCGTGGGCCGGGAGCCCGCCGCCCAGATCAGCTCGTCGTTCCCGTCCAGATCGCTCCGACGGGCGCTCCGCCCCGTCCTGATCTCCAGCCCGCCGTCGGCCTCGGCGCGACGGACGGCGTCCAGCAGCCAGGCCCGGTACCAGCCGACGGGCTCCTTCGCGGGCGGCATGGCGGCGATGTCGAGCTGGCCGCCGAGCACGTCGGAGCGCTCGACCAAGGTCACGCGGCGGCCCTCGGAGTGCTCCTCGAGGGCCGCCGCGAGGCCCGCGATTCCGCCCCCCACGACGAGCACGCCGCGGCCGATGCGGGCGTCGGACTCCTCCCCCAGCGGGCCCCGGGGGAGCCCGAGCGTCGGGTTCACCGAACACTCGAGGCGATGGCCGTTGATCGACGCGATGCAGCGGTTGCAGGCGAGGCACGGCCGGATCCGCTCGGGCCGCCCCTCCCGCACCCATCGGACCAGGTGCGGGTCGGCGATGAGCGCCCGGCCCATGGCCACGAAGTCGGCCTCCGTCGCGAGCACGCGGGCGGCGACCTCGGGGCGGTGGATGCGTCCCACGGCCACGACGGGCACGTCCGTGGCCTCGCGGACCCGGCGGGCGAGCGACGAGAACGGGGCCTCGGGGAGGAAGTACGGAGGGATGTTCCAGAACATCGACTCGTAGTTGCAGGCCGAGACGTGCAGCGACGTGGCGCCCGCCGCGACGAGGCGGCGAGCGATGCGCACGGCTTCGTCGGGGACGATCCCGCCCGCCACGTACTCGTCCGCGGAGATGCGGCACTGCACCGCGAAGCCGTCGCCGCACGCCGCGCGGATCGCCGCCACCACCGCCGTCGGGAAGGCGCATCGGCGCTCGGTGTCGCCGCCCCAGGCGTCGTCGCGGCGGTTCTGGTCCGGGCTCAGGAACCCGCACAGCAGGTAGCCGTGGGCCATGTGGAGCTCGACGCCGTCCGCCCCCGCTCGCTGGGCCCGGAGCGCCCCGGCCGTGAACGCCTCCACGACCTCGCGGATGTCCGCCTCCGTCATCGCGCGAGGGGGGTCCTTCATGACGGGACAGGGGACGTCGGAGGCTCCCCAGGGCTGCATCCCGGTGGTGGAGAACAGGGTCTGACGACCGGCGTGGCTCAGCTGGACGAAGAAGGCGGCGCCCGCCTCGTGCACCCGGTCCGCGAGCGGGCGGAAGGCCTCGCCGTGGGCGTCCGTCTCGATGCGGAGCATCCCCGGGGCGACGAGCCCGCTGGGGTGGATCGACGTGTTCTCGGTGACGACGAGGCCGACCCCGCCGTCGGCCCGGGCGCCGTAGTAGGCGATCGCGTCGGGCGTGACGAAGCCGTCGCGGGTGCCGAGGTTGGACTCCATCGCGGGGAGCACCACGCGGCAGCGGAGGTCGACGGGGCCGAGCGAGCCGGGCCGGAGCATGAGCGCGCGGCCCGCGGCGTCGAAGTCGCCGACGTAGTCCCGGGACACGGGCGGGAGATCGGCGGGGATCGCGATGCGCAGAGCCACGGCCGACGCATCTTGCCCGAACCGGAGATACCCTCGCCGCGGAGGACCTCATGACGACACCGCTGTGGTGCCTGCTCTTCTTCGCCGTCTGGACCGTGAGCGTCGCCTTCGTGGGCGTCGCGGGTGCGCGCACCCTGGAGGTCTTCGCCGGACGCTCCCGGGCGCACACCTTCCCCGGCGACGTCCCCCACGGGCCCGAGCGCTACCGGCGCACGATGCGGGCGCACGCCAACTGCGTGGAGAACCTGCCGGTGTTCGCGGCCGTCGTCGTGGTGGCGCACCTCGCCGGGATCGCCTCGCCGTCCATCGATCTCGCGGCCCAGGTCGTCGTCGTGGGGCGGGTGGCGCAGACGATCATCCACATCGCCGCGCACACCCACACCAGCGTCGTGCTGCGGGCGATCGCCTACGGCGTCCAGGTGCTCGCGTTCCTCGCGATCGCGGTCGAGATCGTCCGCGCGTGAACTGAGGGGGAACGGCGCGTTCACACCGACTTCGTGGACCAACACGCCTGCGAACCCGGGGGGAACGGCGCGTTCACACCGACTTCGTGGACCAACACGCCTGCGAACCCGGG
>CAZEKB010000006.1:18517-31874 GCA_964512225.1 uncultured Rickettsiales bacterium
CAACACGCCTGCGAACCCGGGGGGAACGGCGCGTTCACACCGACTTCGTGGACCACAGCTCGGAACCCCGGGGGGCCGGAGAGCCACCCGGTCCGCCGAAACGCCCCGGGGTCCTGCCGCCTCAGGGCAGCTCGCCGAGCACCGCGACGGCGAGGTCTCCGCGGGGGCCGAGGGCGGCGAGCTCGATGGGGCCCCGGTGCTTGTCGATGCTGCGCGCCGCCCAGGCCGCGGGCAGCAGGAGGGCTCCGGCGGCGGCACCGGGGTCGCCGAGCGCCGCCCAGAGGTCGACGTCCGTCCCCCCCGGGACCCCCGGCCCGCGGATGCGGAAGGCGGCGCCGCGGGACCGCGGCGGGACCTGCTCCCAGGCATGGGCCCGGAGGCGCTCCAGGACGCGTCCGACGGAGTCGTGGGGATCGGCGTCGACGTGCGGGACCTCGCGCGGCCCCACCGGGGCGAACCCCGAGGCGAACCCGAGGACGCCGAACTCGCCGCTCGCGCCCGGCTCCAACCGCACGAAGGCGGCCCCCTGGGCGGGGACGAGGGAGTGCTTGCCGTCGAAGGCCCCGATCCCCGCCAGGGGTACGAGATCCTCGAGACGGATCAGGGAGTCCGCGCCCCCCGCCAGCGCGCGGTCGAGCCGCCCCGAGCCGATGGCCTCGCACGCCGCCCCGAGGGCCTGCAGCGGGCCCGCCGCCCCGGCTTCGAAGTTGTCGTTCGGCCCCATCGCCCGCAGGTAGCGGGCCGTGAACGCGAGGACGTTGTTGGTCAGCCCCTTCACCAGCCACAGCGGGTTGAGCAGGTCCTGGCTCGGCCCGCCCCAGCGCTTCATGTCGAACCCGTCGTCCCCGAGCGCGTCGAGGATCGCCTGGTTGAAGGTGTTGTCCTCGTCCACCGACGTGCCGCAGCCGACCCAGATCCCGCGCCGCTCGGGCGGCAGCGTGGTGTCGGGCGGGTCGACGCCCCAGGCCTCCATGGCCGCGAACGTGCCCAGCTGGACCGCGGGGTTCATCAGCTTGATCGACTTGCGCTCCGGCAGCCGCTTCTTCGGGTTCCAGTCGGGCACCTCGCCCGCGAGGTCCACGGGCAGCCACGGCTCGTCCAGGGTCGACAGGAGCCGCGTCACCGCCGGGCGACCCGCGCGCCACCAGTCGCGGAACGCGTTGAGCCCGATCCCCGCGGGGCACGCGACGCCCATGCCCGTCATGGCGACCCCGCGACCCTTGCCGATCATCAGTCCCTGGGACATGCCGCCTCCATCACGCTCGGCCGATCGCGAGCGACGCGTTCACACCGCCGAAGCCGAAGGAGTTGCTGAGGACCCGGTCGACCCGCTGCGCGCGCGCCCGGCGGGGGACGCAGTCGAGGTCGCACTCGGGATCCGGGTCGTTGAGGTTCAGGGTCGGAGGCAGGATCCCGTCGCGCAGGGCGAGCAGGACCAGGGCCGCCTCGACCGCGCCCGCCGCCGCCACCGTGTGGCCGAGCGCCGACTTCGAGGACGACACCGGGGGCGACCCCGCGCGCCCGCCGAACACCCGGTGGATCGCAGCCGTCTCGGCCTTGTCGTTGAGCGGGGTGCCGGTGCCGTGGGCGTTGATGTACTCCACGTCCGACGGCGCCCAGCCCGCCTCGGCGAGCGCCCCGCGCATCGCCACGACCGCGCCCCTGCCGTCCTCCGGGGGCGCCGTGATGCGATGGGAGTCCAGCGACGTGCCCAGGCCGAGGATCCGCCCGAAGCACCGCGCTCCCCGCCGTCGGGCCCGCTCGCCCTCTTCCAGCACGAGCATCGCCGCGCCCTCGCCGATGACGAACCCGTCCCGCGTGCGATCGAACGGCCGCGAGACCTCCGCGGGCGCGCAGTCCCGACGCTCGCTGAGGGCCCCCAGCATCTGGAACGACAGCAGCCCGAAGGGGTGGATCATCGACTCGAACCCACCCGCGAGCGCGACGTCGCAGCGGCCTCGGCGGATCCACCGGGCGGCCATCCCGATCGCGGTGGCCCCGGCCGCGCACGCCGCGTGGTTCACCAGCGACGGCCCCGCCCACCCCAGTCGACGGGCCAGCAGGTGGTTCGCCCGGTCGGTCAGGTGCCTGCCCCGGTACGGCGACGGGCGCCGCATCCACTGCTCCGCGGCCGCGAAGTCGTACTCGCCGTCCGGGGTGAGCCGCCGCAGGAGCCCCGCCTCGGTGTCCGCGACCGACGCCGACACCAGTCCCGAGGCGAGGTGCATCCCGAAGCGACGGTCGCCCGCCCCCGCCTCCCGCGCCGAGGCCACGTCGCCGAAGGCGGCGCGCAGGGCCTGCAGGGCGGCGTGCAGGCCGAACTCGGTCTTGCGATCGTCGCGCCCGCGGAGGGGGGCGGCGTCGTCCCCCAGCAGGTCGACGTCCCAGTCGGGCACGACGCACGCGGCCTGCACCGGGAGCGCGGGCGCCTCGAACACGTCGGCCAGCGAGACGGCCCCCGACCGCCCCTCGCGCTGCGCCTCGGCCACGGTCTCCAGGTCCACGCCCAGCGGACACGCCAGGCCGATCCCCGTGACCCAGACCTCCCGCGTCATGTCCGCCCCACCACGACACACGCCGTGTCGCCCGCGAACCCCACCGCGGTCACCCGCGCCGCCTCGATCGTCCCCGCACGGACCGCGTGCAGGGCGACCACCACGGCCAGGAGCCCCTCCGCCGCCCCGGTGAAGCCGCAGGCGTCGCGCACCGAGACGTCGACCGCGTCCGCCACGCCCGCGGCGGCGGCCACGCGCTCGGGGAGGTCGCCCGCGTCGGCGCGGCCGTAGGAGGAGGCGGGCTCGTCGTCCGTGACCGGGGCCTGCCCGGCCCCCCACGCGAGCACGCCCGCGTCCGCGCCGGGGCCCAGGAGGACCGCCGCCGCGCCCTCCGCCGGCCAGGTCGCGCCGGGCAGCATCCCGGCCTCGACCATCGCCTCGATCCGGGACAGGGCGGTCATCGCGTCGGTCGCGACCACGAGGGCGGCGTCGGCGTCCCCGTGGGTGATCGCGTCGTGGGCCTCCCCGAGCGCGGCCAGCCCCGCCGCGGACGAGGACCCGATGGCGAGCTGGGGGCCGCGCACGCCGAGCGTCATGCCCACGTGGAACAGCGCCATGTTCGGGAGCGTCTTGAGGGGCGCGAGGGGGTGGTACGCGTCGCGACCCTCGCCGTACAGGCGGCCCACGGAGAGCCGGCTCGGATCGGCGGGATCGCGGGACGCGACCATCATGTCCAGGACGTCGTCCAGGGCCGCGCATTCGTAGCCGGCGGCGCCGAAGGCGGCGAGGCGGGTGGAGGAGATGCCCAGCCGAGCCGCGGGGTCCGGGCCGCCGGCCTCGAGCGCCGCCACCACGGCGAGCCGAGCGTCCCGGGACATGACCTTGATCGCCTTGCGATCCGGGAGCAGCTTGCGCGCCTTGAAGCCGGGGACGGCGCCGCGCCGCGCCGCGATCGTCCACCGGTCGTCCGGCTCGCCGTCGGCGACCTCCCCGCGCAGCGCGCCCAGCAGCGGCTCGACCCCGACCCCGAAGGGGCTCACCGCGCCGAGGCCGAGCGCTCCGATCATGAGAGTCGACCCTTCCTGGGCACGAAGTCGGGGTGCGCGACGGCGATCGTTGCGTTGCTCCCGCCGAAGCCGAAGGCGTTGCTCAGGGCCACCCCCAGCCCCCCGCTCACTTCGCGGGCCGTCAGCGGCACGTAGTCCAGATCGCACTCGGGGTCCGGCTTGGTGAGGTTCGCGGTGGGGGCGAGGACCCCGTCGCGCAGGGAGAGCAGCGACGAGATGACTTCGACGACCCCGCAGGCCGCCACGAGGTGCCCGAACATCGACTTGTTGGACGACACGGCGACACGATCGGCGGCGTCCTCGAGCGCGAGGCGGATCCCCCGGGTCTCGCTCACGTCGTTCATGGGCGTCGAGGTGCCGTGAGCGTTGATGTAGTCGATCTCCTCGGGGCGCACCGCGGCGTCCACCATCGCGTTGCGCATCGCGATCGCCGGGCCCCGACCGTCCGGCGGCGAGTCCGTCACGCGGTAGGCGTTGTTGGACAGCCCCGCGCCCAGGACGCGGCCGAGGACGGGGGCCCCGCGCTTGGCGGCGTGCGCCTCCGTCTCGAGCACGAGCACGCCCGCGCCTTCGGAGAGGACGAACCCGTCGCGCGTCCGGTCGAAGGGCCGCGACGCCGTGGTGGGGCTGCGGTTGCGCTCGGAGAGGGCCCCCAGCAGCGAGAACCCGCTGACCATGAAGGCCTCCACGAGGCAGTCCGTGCCCCCGCAGACCGCCACGTCCACGATCCCCGACCGCAGGAGGACCACCGCCTCGGCGATGGCGCCGCCCGACGACGTGCACGCGGTCGCGACCGTCCGCGTGGGGCCCTCGACGCCCAGCATCGACGCCAGGACGGACGTCGCGTGCGAGGGCTTCTGCCGCGCCCACTCGCCGCGGGGGAGGTTGCCGACGACCGGCTCCAGGGTCTCGATGTCGCGGAAGCGCATGACGCGCTCGGCCACGTCCTCGAGCAGCTTGCGCCCGCCCTCCGAGCCGACGCACACCGCGATCCGCTCGGGTACGGCGATCCGACTGCCCCGGCGAAACCGGATCTTCTTCTTCGACGTCGTCCAGTCCGACGTGTCGAGCAGCACCCCCCCGGCCTGCGTCCAGGCCTCGGACGCCGCGACGAGCAGGAGGTCCGTCTTGCGGTCGATGAGGTCCGCCTTCAGCCACTTCTCCCGGAGGAACCGCCACTGGCCCGCGAGCTCGGGGACCTCGTCGATCTGCCCCGCGATGTGGGTAGGGAAGCCCGTCGCGTCGAAGCGACGGATGACGTCCACCCCGCTGCGGCCTGCCTTCAGACCCTCCCAGGTGGACTCCGCGTCGCCCCCGAGCGGCGTCACCGCGCCCATGCCCGTGACGACGATCGACCGGCTCTTGGGCAGTCGACTCACGACGGCTCCGGGGGCAGCCAGGGCGAGCCCAGCGCGCTGAACGCCTCGCGCTCGTGAGTCTCGAGCAGCTCCTGCTTGCCGCCGGGGACCTTGCCGCCGGGCTCGAATACGAAGACCAGGGTCATGTTCGCGTGCCGCTTACCGTCCACGATCACGCGGCCGCGGCACATCGCCGACTCCTCGCGCAGCTCCAGGAGCGTGGCCTCCAGCACGAGCTCGACCCGGGGGGGGACGAACTGGCGGAACTTGGTGTCGCGGATGATCGACAGGATCGGGAAGGTGCAGAAGCCCTGCTGCTCCCACGTCGTCGCTTCGATGAGCTTGCCCGCGAGCTGCGCGCACATCTCGACGAGGAGCACGCCCGGCGTCACCGGGAAGCTGGGGAAGTGGTCGGCGAAGAGCTCCTCGGGGAAGCGGGTGTTCGCCGTCCCCACGATCTTCGTCCCCGGCGTCAGCTCGGTGATCGAGTCGAGGAGCCTCCAGCGCATCGCGTCGTCCTCACCGCACCGGTCGTCCCTTCCAGCGAACCGGCGCGAGCACGCCCAGTCCCCGGAGGGTGGAATCCAGCATGATACCGGCGGTCAGGGCCGCCGACAGCGGATGGAGGAGCAGGTAGGGCAGGGGGACGGGCTGGAACCGCCGGGTGTAGACCCGGAACGCGAGCACGGCGACGCAGGTGGCGGCGGCGTCCACGACGTGGGGCGAGCCCGCCGCCGCGAAGGCCGCGAGCAGCGCGAACGGCAGCACGCTGCTGACGAGGACGTAGCCGATGCCGGAGAGCATGACCGTCACTCGGCGCTTGGCCGCGGCGTACATGTTCTTGGCGAAGCCCCTCCAGACCTCGAGCAGCGACGTGTACATGCGCACCTGCATCAGGTCGAACGCGTGCAGGAGCGTGAAGACGAGGCGGGGGGCGTCGGGGCCCCGCTCGTGCCGGTGGAACTTGACCGCCCGGGCGAGGGAGACGTCGTCGACGACCGACGCTCGAATCGCCTCGTGTCCCCCGATCAGGTCGTAGGCGCGGCGGCTGATGAGGATGAACTGCCCGTTGGCGAGCGTGTGGTCGTCCGCGGGATCGTTGACCTTCGCGAACGGGGCCGAGATCAACAGCAGGTCGGCGATGTACGGGAGCACCAGGCGCTCGCCGAACGACTCGGTTCGGAGGCCGCCGATCCACGAGAGCATGTCCGAGCCGCGCTCCCGGGCCGCCCCCATCGCCACGGCGAGGGCCCGCGGATGCAGGGTCACGTCCGCGTCCACGAAGAGCAGCCACTCGCCCGTCGCCTCCTGCTGCGCCCGCCAGCACGCGGCGGCCTTGCCCATCCATCCCTCGGGGGGCCCCGCGCCCTCCACGATCCGCAGGCGCTCGTCGCCGGCGGCGGCGGCGCGGGCGAGCTCGGCGGTGCCGTCGTCGCTCGCATCGTCGACGAGCACGAAGTCCAGGTTCGGCCACTCCAGCCCGAGGACGGAGCGAACGCAGCCCTCCACGACGTCCGCTTCGTTGCGCGCGGGGACGCACACGGTCACCTTCGGAGGGTCGGCGGGGAGGTCGGGATGCGACGACGGGTCGACGGCGAACTCCGCCTTCACCATGCGCACCTTCGTGACGACGATGCGCAGCAGCCAGTAGGCCGTGAGGATCCGCAGGAGGACTACGAGCGCGGTCATCCCCCGGGCGACGCGGGCGCGCCCGGATGGTCCGGGTTGAAGGAGCCCAGGACGAGGGTCGCGGCTTCGGTGTTCTGCACGTCGCCCTCGGCGGCGATCCAGTAGCCCTCGGCCCAGCCGATGTCGTCGGTGCAGGCGGCGTTCGCGACGTTCAGCGACGTGTCCTCCTTCATCACCCAGATGTTGATCGTATTGCCGTCCTGGTAGAGGCCGCGGAGCCACCAGTCCTGGGTGCAGCCGCCGAGGACGATCCGCGCGGCGACGAGGCGGCGGGTCTCGTCGAGCTCGCCGATCTTGTTCACGATCTGCTGCTGCTTCTCCTGGTTCGGGGCGCCGCAGGGCTCCATCCACCGGTTGACGTCCTCGACGTCCAGCAGCATCGCGCCGAGGTCGTCGCCCCCGAAGCAGGGCTCCACGAAGCCCCAGCCGGTGGACTCGATCGCCACCTCCTCGCCCGGGGGCGGCGACCCGCCCGAGTTGTCGCAGCCGAGGAGAAGCGCGGGAATCACGACGAGCAGGAAGAGCGTGCGCATCCGACGATTCTATGATGGCCGTTCACCGGGGAGGTGAGATGCCCAACGTCGTTCTGCGCAAGATGAAGAACCCGTCGTCCTTTCGACGGATCGCGGCCTCGGCCTGGCCCCTGCCGGACGACTCCACGATCTACGGGTCGATGGAGATCCGGGCCCAGGCGCTCGTCGATTGGATCAAGGCGCGCAGCGAGGAGACGGGGACGAAGCTGACCGTCACCCACGCGGTCGCCCGGGCCGTCGCCCTGACGCTCAAGAAGCACCCCGACCTCAACGGGATGATCCGGTGGGGGAGCATCTACCTGCGTCCGGACGTGGACCTGTTCCTCCAGGTGGCGATCCCGGCCGAGGACGGCGCCACGAGCAAGACCGACCTGTCCGGGGTCAAGCTGCGGAAGGCCGATGAGCTGTCCTGCGAGGGCATCGCCCAGGAGCTGCGCGCGCGGGCGGCGAAGATCCGCGCGAACCAGGACGCCGACCTCAAGCGCACGAAGGGGATGCTCAACGTCATCCCCGCGTTCCTGCTGCGGCCGATGATGCTGCTGATCGACTTCCTCAGCTACGGGCTCAACATCAACCTCAAGTGGGCGGGCATCGCCAAGGACACGTTCGGGTCGGCGATGGTCACGTCCGTCGGCATGTTCGGCATCACCACCGGCTACGCCCCGATCTTCCCCCTGGCCCACTGCCCGATCCTGATCCTGATCGGCGCGCTGGAGGAGAAGGCGAAGGTCCGGGACGGCGCGGTCGTGCCGGAGCTCACGCTCAACATGAGCGGGTCCTTCGACCACCGCATGGTCGACGGCTTCCACGCGGGCAAGTTCGCGGGCCACATGAAGACCCTGCTGGAGAACCCCGAGCAGCTCCTCGCCCCCGATCCCGTCCCCGACGTCGACGCGAGCCGGATCGACGACGATCCGTAGCCGGCCGCGCGCTACAGAGCGGCGGCGCCCAGGAAATAGGCGAGGCGGTGCCAGAAGAAGTTCATCGGCGTGTCCTCGCGGAAGATGCCGCTGCCGACGGCGCAGAGGTCCCGACGGAACCCGCGGTCCACGGCCATGAGCGAGATCCCTCCGCGCTCCTGGCAGGGCCCGCCGAAGAAGCCCTCGTGGATGCCGCCGTACTCGGTGAAGGGGTCGACGAAGTCCTCGGGCACCTCGATGTAGGACACGAGGCCGCGGCCGCTGAGGAACGCGCCGCCGTCCCCCGGCAAGCGCTCGTAGAGACGCACCGCGAGGGCCTTGAGCAGGTCCGGCACCGCGATGCGGAGGACGTCGTCGAAGACCTGGGAGAGGAGGTCCTCCCCGCTGTCGGCCTCGTCCAGGCGACGCTCCAGGCGACGGCGGAAGGTGCCGATCGCCTCGGGCGCGCCGCGGCGGGTGCGGAACGAGCACAGCACCGGCTGGGCGCGGCGGCCGGCGACGGGTCGGCCGCGGGCGTCCCGAGGCACGTGGGGGACGACGAAGGTGAACCCCTGACCGCCGTACCGCGGGTGGTGCGCGCCCATCGCGTCGTGCTGGGCGCGGCAGTACGCGTAGCAGAAGTCCGGGAAGGAGAACGCCCCGCGGTGGACCGTCGCGAGCCGGATCAGGGGCGTGTTGCCCAGGGCTCCCTTGAGGCCGGTCGAGCCCCACCACGTGACCGGGCGCTTGTCGGCGATCACCTCGAGCGGGACCGGGAGGCGCGGCGTGGGACGCTCGGGGGTCGGGCGCTCCGTGGACGGGAACGGCTCCTGAGCGAACGTGTGCCGCGGATGCAGGTCGGCCTCGAAGTCGAACTCGCCGTCGGCGGCGGCCTCGGCCTCCAGCTGGGCCTCCATCGCCAGCAGATCGGCGGGGAGGTCGCCGTCGGGCCCGGCGGGCACGAGGTCCTCGAGGAGATCGTCCTCCCCCGCGTCGAGGCCCAGGGCCACCCGCATCGCCTTGCTGCGCCGTCGGAAGTCCGCCCGCAGCGCCGCGAAGCCGGGGCCCTCGAGCACGAAGTGGTGGGCGGCGAGCAGCCCCAGGGGGTTCGATCCCTCGGTCTCCGACCACGACAGCCAGGGGCCTTCGATCCCCACCCGGTGCAGGTGCAGCGCCTCGCTGAAGGGCACGGGCAGGACGGATACGAGGATCGGGGCGTTCACCTGGGGGGGGCGCAGCGGGCGGAGCTCCCGGGCCCGGTCCTCCAGGGCCGCCGCGATGCGATCGCGCAGCCGACGGGGGTGATCGTCGCCCACCGAGACGACGACGTAGGACCACCCCAGCCGCACCGCGACCGGGACCTCCTTCTCGCTCACGACCACGCGGCGGAACCGCAGCGCGCCCTTCCTGAGCACGCGGTTCAGGGGCTGCCCGGCGTGGGAGAAGCGGTTGTGGCGGACCGCGTCGACGAGGGCCCGGATCTCCACCGCGCGCTCGAGGAGCAGGTCGTCGATCCGACGACGGGTGGACATGGGGACGGCCATGAACGCGTCGGCGCCCGGGCCCCGCCGGAGGGCGAGGAGCTCCTCCCAGAGCGTCGCCTCGACCGGCCGCTCGCCGATGGCGCGGCGGAGCGTGTGCGTGAGCTCCAGTCCGTGGGAGACGAGGGCGGGGGGGAAGACCGGCGCGACCTCCGCGAGGGCGAGGACGGTGTCCGCGAACGTGCGGCCCCCGAGCGACAGTGCGCGGGCGCGCCGAGATCGGGGGTCGGAGCTGTCCGCCATGGGGTCAACCTAGCCGACGGACCCCCGGACCGCCGGACGTCGCTCAGCCCTACTCGGGCACGGGCGCGAGCAGCACGACGTCCGAGAGGAACTTCCGCTCGACGCTCAGGCCGAACCGCAGGGCCTCGATCTGCCACACGACCGAGCCCTCGTGCAGGACGCGGATCGAGTGCTTGTAGTCCACGTTGGAGCGGCCCACGAGCATGAACGTCGGGGCCTCGGGGTCGAGCAGCGGCCCCGGCTGCGCGCCGATGAGTCCGTCGGGGACGGCCCCCTCGTGGATCCCGTCGGGCCCGACGACGTGCCAGTACTGACTCCCCTCCCACAGCTCGTCCGTCACGACGAGGGCGCCGCCGCCGTTCCACGCGGAGTAGCTCGCGCGCGGCGGCCAGGTCACGTTCTCCAGCGGGAGGTCCCACATCGGGCCGGACTCCGGGCTCCAGGCGACGATGCGTCGACGCCAAGAGGGCTCATCGTTGTCGGCGTCCCGGGCCACGAGCTCGCTGACGCCGAGCAGGAGCGACGGATCGCCGTCCTCGTCGACGCTCTCGGAGAGGTTCCAGGGGTCGTAGGTGCACCCGGCGCGCATGTCCTCGGGGAGGAGGTCCTCGGGCCGCCACACCCAGTCGAGGGTGCTGGACTGCCCCAGCTCGACGGCCCGCAGCGCCGCCACGCCGTCCTCGCACGCGCCGCTGCCCCCCCAGACCATCAGCTTCGTATGGTCGGCCGACGGCCACAGGCCCACCATCGCGGTGCTGATCGCCGGGTCGAGCCGCACGTCGCGGCCGTTCGTATGCAGGTGCGCCACCCGCCCCGTGTCCAGCATCTCCACCAGCAGCGTCATCGTCTCGGTGACGGCGTCGGCGAGCCACACCTGGATGAAGGGGCTGACCCAGAACCCGCCCGCTCCGTCTCCGTCCCAGCCGCCGCCGCCCTCGGAGTAGCTCTCGACGATGGCCAGGAACTGGCCGGGGCCCGCCGGGCGCAGGCCCAGGTGGTTGACGTAGCCCCAGTCGCCCGCGGGCGTGGGGACCTCGAACTGGGCGACCACCTGCCCCTCGAGGTCGATGACCGCGTAGGTGCCCGGGCACTCCATCCAGATGTCCGGCTCCTCGTCGTTCTGGTCGCCGGGGTCCATGCCGTCCCAGTTCTGGTTCTGGCAGTCCCACTCGTGGTGGGCGACGGCGAAGTACAGGTCGGGCAGCGAGCCGGGGTTCAGGTCGTCCCAGGGCGTGGGCGGGCCTCCGGGACCCCCGGGGCCGCCGGGACCGCCGGGGCCGCCGGGACCGCCGGGACCGGTCGTCACGACCTCGTCGTCGTCCTTGGGGGGAGGCGCGTGGCCGAGCCCGAAGTCGCTGTTGCAGCCGCCGAGGACGAGGCCGGTGCCGAGGAGAACGAAGAGAGGACGCATGAGAGCTCCGAAAGGCGGATTCTGCCTCGGAAGAAGCAAGCTGTGAGCCGGCGGAGAGGGCGCCGTCTACACTGCCGCCATGTTCGGTATCCGCAAGCGAGTTTTCGGCGCTGCCCAGGCCGTCCTGCGACCCGCCGCGCTGCTCGGGGCGGGCAGCGAGGCTCCGGAGTTCGACCTCGAGACGCACGACGGGAACCGGGTCCGCTCCGAGGACCTGAGGGGCGAGAGCAACTACGTGCTCGTCTTCTACCCGGGCGACGACACTCCGGGCTGCACGCGCCAGCTCCAGGAGTTCAGCGCGTTGAAGGATCGCTTCGCCGAGTGCGACGCCGTGGTGTTCGGGGTCAACGACGCGGGCCGCGACTCCCACCGCGCGTTCGTGGAGAAGTGCAGCCTGTCGACGCCGCTGCTCGTGGACACGGACCGCGCCCTCGCGACCGCCTACCAGACCGCGCGACCGGGCGTCCCCAGGGTCTTCCGCGCCGTGTTCGTGGTGGACAAGAAGGGCATCGTCCGCGCGGCGATGAAGGACTTCCCGGACCCGGAGGCGATCCTGCGGGTGGTTCAGCGGCGCGAGGAGACGGGCTTCAAGGGCACCGGTCGCAAGGGCCGCCAGCTCGCGCCCGAGGTCTCCCATTACGGCGTCGCGAAGATCCAGGAGAACGACCCCGACACGCTCGTCCTCGACATCCGGGACCCGGTCGACTGGAACGCGGGGCACATCCCCGGCGCCCTGAACATCCCGATCGACTGGCTGATCCAGCGCATGAACGAGCTGCCCGGCAAGTCGACCCCGATCATCCTGGTGTGCGACCAGGGTCTCCGCAGCCCGGGGGCGGCGCGCATGCTCAGCGACAACGGCTGGCGCAAGCTCTACGTGATCACCGACGGCATGCTCAAGTTCAAGGGACCCTGGGAGAAGGGGCCCGACGCGCCCGCCGAGTGACCGAGATCCACCTCCCCGATCGGGCGCCCCACGAGCCCTTCGACGTGGGCCCGGGGTTCCACGTGGTGCCCCTGCTCACCCCGACGCTGCCCCCCGCGACCCACACCAACTGCGTCCTCATCGGTCACGACGAGGTCGTCGTCGTCGATCCGGCGTCGCCGTACGAAGAGGAGCAGGCCCGCCTGCTCGGCGTCCTCGAGGGTCGCGTGGTGCGGGGGATCTGGCTCACGCATCACCACCCCGACCACGTCGGCGGGGTGCAGGCGCTGCGCGACGCCCTCGACGTGCCGGTGCGGGCCCACCCGGCGACCGCGGCCCGGCTCGAGGGGGTCCTGTCCATCGATGAGCCGCTGTTCGAGGGCGACTTCGAGGAGCTCGGCGACCTCACCGTGGAGGCGCTGCACACCCCCGGCCACGCCCGGGGACACCTCGCGTTCCGCGACCGCGACCGCCGCACCGTCGTCGCGGGTGATCTCGTCGCCGGCCAGGGGACGATCGTGATCGACCCGCCCGAGGGCGACATGGGCGACTACCTGGCGACGCTCGCCCGGCTCGTGCTGGAGGGGGTCGGGCCCGTCATCCCGGCGCACGGACCTCCCCTCGCCGACGGTGAGGGCGGGATCCTGGAGCTGATCGGCCACCGCGAGCACCGCGAGGCCCAGGTGCTGTCGGTGCTCGCGAGCCTGCCCGGGCGCGCGGCCCGCAGCCTCGACCTGGCGTCCACCATCTATCCCGAGGTCCCCCCGATGTTCCACCCCCTCGCCGCGCGCCAGATCCTGGCGCATCTGCTCAAGCTCGAGCGGGAGGGGAAGGTGGACCGACCGGACGGGAGCCGCGGCGTGCCCGGCACCCCCGTCTACATGTCGTCGTGGGGGGCGGCGCAAGGGCCCGAGCCGCAGTTTCGAGCGCTGTAGGCCCGGATCGACCTTTCGGGCTCGCCGGGGATGAGGGCGATCAGAACTCGCCGAAACGAGCCGTTTCACCGCGTCGTGAGCGGCCACGCGATCACCGCCCGCCGAAACGAGCCGTTTCACCGCGTCGTGAGCGGCCACGCGATCACCGCCCGCCGAAACGAGCCGTTTCACCGCGTCGTGAGCGTCCACGCGATCAGAACTCGCCCGAACGAGCCGTTCACCCCGGGTTCGCAGAGGTATGTCGATCAGAACTCGCCCTGA
>CAZEKB010000006.1:31974-71889 GCA_964512225.1 uncultured Rickettsiales bacterium
CGGGTTCGCAGAGGTATGTCGATCAGAACTCGCCCTGAACGAGCCGTTCACCCCGGGTTCGCAGAGGTATGTCGATCAGAACTCGCCCTGAACGAGCCGTTCACCCCGAGTTCGCAGAGGTATGTCGATCAGAACTCGCCCTGAACGAGCCGTTCACCCCGAGTTCGCAGAGGTAACTCCATGCCCCGTAGAAGCCACGCCCGGGATCCGTGAGGGCTCGAGGTGCAGCGCCGTTCCGCCAGGCCTCGGCCTCCGCTCGCTGCGGACGCTGTAGAGCGCCATCAGCACCGTCGCCTTCAACAGCCGCTCCGGGGACACCGAGGGGCGGCCGGTGTCTGCGCACATCTCGTCGTAGACCGGCGAGAGCTCCGCGAGCGGCTCGTCCACAAGAGGCTTCACCGCCCTGAGCGGATGCCTCGGTGGGACCAACGACTCCAGCGAAACCAGCGCCGACATCGAGGCCTGGGGTCGGGACTTGCCGCGCACGACCTACTGGATCACACGACCGCGGAGCGGTCGATCACCAACGCCGAGGCTGCACCAGGAATCGAAACACACGAAGGAGCCGACCCGCCGGGAGGGTCGAGGGGAGGCGTCAGGGAGCGAGCACAGCGAGCGGAGCCGCGGCGGGGCGAGCCCTCCAGGGTGGAGGGGAGGCGTTCTTCAGCGCCCGGCTAGGCCTCGGCTCCCGTGGAAGCGTGCGCAGGGTGATCGGCCACCCCGGGGATCCAGAGCTCGTCCGGCCCCTCCTCGGGGAGCACGACGGGGTTGCCCAGGTAGTCCACTCGCCTGCCCGGCCAGCCGTACGTCTTCCAGAGGTAGACGAGCAGCGACTTCTGGTCGAGGTTCGGGTGGATGTGGGGGGCGATCGTCTTCGCGTGCTCTTCGGGCAGCTTCGACCAGTGCAGCGCGGGCTTGTCGTGGTGCAGCGAGTGGTAGCCGTTGTTGAACGTCCACCAGTTGACCAGGCGACCCACGAAGTTGCGGGCGTGGTTGTAGGGGTGCCCCTGGTCGGTGCCGTCGTGCTGGATGTAGTTGATCCCGATGATTCCCCAGCCCGCGTAGTTGTGCGGGATGAAGACGTACAGCAGGTACTTGAACGGGTCGAGGATCAGCAGCGCGAGCTGGATCAGGAGGAAGAAGATCCACTCCGACAGCCACTGGCGGAACCACCGCGGGCGCTCCGTCCTCATGGCCTTCGCGTAGCTGTAGTCCGCGTGCAGGATCGCCTTGCTGAGGATCGCCGCGAACAGGAGCTGGTTCAGGAAGTTCCAGCGGAACCGCGCCTTCGTGGTCCGCATGACGTCCTTGCGCGTCTGCGTGTGCGTGTGGTGCGACAGGTTGTGCCCCGGCACGAACGCGCTCACGGGGTGCCCGTAGCAGAGGCTGATCGTGTATTGGAACAGCTTGTTCAGGGTGCGGCTCTTGAACACCGGCACGTGGATCGTGTTGTGGGTGATGACCGCGCAGAAGAAGGCGAACAGGCAGCAGACCCCGACCATCGCGGCCCGCAGCAGCCACGAGTCGGGATGCCAGAGCCAGGCCGTGGCCGTCACGCCGAAGTAGGCGACGACCATCCCCAGCGTGCGGATGTCTTCTCTGTGGCGCAGACCGAACATCGACCCTCCGAAAGCGGGGGCCTTATAGCGGAGCCGACTCTACTTTTGCGGCTCGATCTCCGGGAGCATCAGCTCCAGCCATCCTCGGGCGACCCCCTCGGTCGCGGCGGCGTCGCAGGGGATGCGGACCAAGCCCAGCACCTTGCCCCCGCGATGCCCCGACGGGAGGCGGCGACCCGGGCCCGCGGCCACTCGCTCGTCTACGGCCAGGAACTCCTCGCCCTGCTTCATCAGCTTCTCGAGCTGGATCCCGACCAGGATGGTCTCCGCCCCGTAGTACGGCGAGAAGTCGCCCAGGGCGAAGCAGCCCTTGCCGCCCACGGCCCAGACCGACTCGCCGCCGGGGACCGTCAGCGGCACCTCGCGCGCGCCGATCTGCTCCCCCGACGCCTGCTTCGCCGTCAGGTTCAGCCCCGCCTTCACGTTCCCCACGCGCTCGAACTCGTCCGGCGCGATCGTCTTGTCGCCGCCGGGGAGCCCCGACACCACGATGGGCTCGCTCAGGCCGTTGTGCACCGTAACGCCCGTGCCGTCGGAGCAGCCGACGAGTAGAACGAGCGTGAGCGCGGCCAGGACCCGGTACATGGCCCGGCAGGCTAGCATCGGGTCGATCGCCGGTTTGGAGCCCCCATGACGTTTCGCATCGCTGTCGCTGTTTCCACCCTCCTGCTCGTCGTCCCCGCCGCTGGATGCAACCAGGACAACTGCGACACCACGGGCGGTGGAGTCACCGCCAACTACTCGGATCCCTTCGAGAACTTCCAGGACGTGCACCTCCCCCAGCAGGTCTACGAGGTGGAGCAGATGGCCACCGGCGCGGAGGCGATCGTGCAGGTCGAGGTCCAGAACGTCGGCGGCGATACGCTGCAGATCCTGAGCGTCGACTTCATCGACTCCGACGCCAACTGGACCTTCAACGCCGACGACCTCCCCATCTCGATCCCCGAGGGCGACACCGCGCTGTTGGAGGTCCACTACACCGCCCAGGGCGGCCCCGACACGTACGCCGTCGCCGCCATCGGCACCAACGATCCGCACGGCGACGAGGAGACGGTCCACGTCGGCTTCCGCGGCATCTCGAGCGGCGAGCTCGCCCAGGTCGTCGCCTCGCCTCCCGAGATCGACTTCGGCTTCACGTTCCGGGGCGAGGAGGTGCGGCGCACGTTCTCGGTGCAGAACGACGGCACCGCGCCCCTCGAGCTCGTCGACGTCCTCTTCGAGGGCGGCGCGGCGGAGGACACGATCCACCTCAGCTGCCCCAACGCCACCATCCTGGCCTGCAACTGGCGCCAGGCGATGCTCCCGGTCCTCCAGCAGGCGCCGATCGGTCCCGGCGAGGCGGTGGACGTGGAGGTCGCGTTCACGCCCACCAACCAGCAAGCGCAGGCCGCCCGCATCGTCCTCGTCACCACGGACCCCCAGCGCCCCGAGCTGCCGGTGCTCGTGCGCGGCAACAGCTCCGAGCACAACTGCACGCCGCCGGTCGTCAACGAGCTCCTCACCCCGGGCCCCCTCGAGTACCCGTCCATGGCGACCCAGGATCTCCAGGTCTCCATCATCGCCAACGACTCCGAGCAGCCCAGGAACTCGATCATCATCGACATGTACGTGAGCGGCGAGCACAAGGAGGACGCCTTCACGGACCCGACCGGCCTCGCGGAGTTCGACCTGGACCTCAGCAACACCGACCCGCTCGAGGGCCCGACCTTCACCCCGGGCGTGCACACGCTCCGCCTCGAGGCGAAGGACACGTGCCTGCTCACCGACGCCGTGACGATGGTCGCCGTGCTGGGCGGCGTCGTTTCCGCCGAGGACGACGATGGCGACGGCTGGTCCGAGGCCGACGGCGACTGCGACGACACCGACCCCACGTCCTACCCCCTGGCGCTCGAGCTCCTCGACAGCATCGACAACGACTGCGACGGCTCGGTCGACAACGACACCGAGATCTGGGACGACGACTGCGACGGCTACTGCGAGAGCAACTCCCAGTGCGTCGGCCAGGGCCCGGCGGTCGACGGCGGCCTGTGCGCCGTGCCCCTCGCCGAGGAGCCCTACAACGACTGCAACGACCTGAACCGCGACTACGACGAGGACGAGGAGTTCGACGGCGCGGCGGTGTACCCGGGCGCGACCGAGGGCCAGAACCGTCGCGACGACGACTGCGACGGCATCATCGACGAAGAGACGAACTTCTTCGACGACGACGGCGACGGCTTCACCGAGTCCACCGGCGACTGCGACGACGAGGACCCGACGACCTTCTCGGGCACCCGCAACGACGACGGCGACATGGTCGGCGGCGGCTTCGAGTTCTGCGACGAGGCGGACAACGACTGCGACGGCCAGACCGACGAGAACTGCTTCTCGGACAGCGCCGCCCCGCGCGCCGTCGGCGACGTGGTGCTGACCCAGTACGAGATCCCCCTGGGGGAGCAGGTCACGGCGAGCGTCGTGGTGCTGTCCGAGGACGAGGCGCTGACCTACTCCTGGGCCTCCGACGTGGGCAGCTTCCCCAACGGCGACTCCGCCGCCACCGTCCTGTGGGCGGCCCCGGAGTGGAACGAGGACAACCTCGCCCTGTGGCCCGAGGGCGGCTTCGCCAACCTGATCGTGACCGTCACGGACACCCAGGGGCGGTCGACCCAGGCGTTCACCACCGTGGCGATGTGGGTCGGCGGGCCCGGGGCCCTCACCACCACGTGCGCCTGCTCCACGATCGAGCCCATCGACGGGAGCTCCGCGGGGCTGCTCCTGGTGGCGTTCCTCGTGGCGGGCCGCCTGCGTCCCCGGGGCGCACGCCGCGGCTGACCTCAAGTCGCCCCCGGAGGCGACCGATGACGGACCCCGTATGTCCGTCGAGACCCGTCCGCTGGAGACCCTCGAAGACGCGCGCCGCGTGGGCGAGCTCGTCTACTCCACGTACGGCCTGACCTACCACCGCGGCTGGCTCTACGAGCCGGAGCGCCTCGTCGAGCTGAATCGCTCCGGCGCGCTGACGTCGATGCTCGCGGTCGATCGGTCCTCCGGCAGCCCGCGGGTGGTGGGGCACATCGCCGCGATCCGTCCCTACTTCGAGATGCTGAGCGACGGCGCCCGCGACCGCCCCCCGACGGTGCTCGAAGTCGGCCTGTCGATCGTCCGTCCCGAGTTCCGCTCCCAA
Source organism: uncultured Rickettsiales bacterium (assembly GCA_964512225.1). GTDB lineage: Bacteria > Myxococcota_A > UBA796 > UBA9615 > UBA9615 > CAZEKB01. Next base: position 36,757 of record CAZEKB010000006.1, read on the forward strand.
AACGTCCAGAACATCCTCTCCATGGCCCTGCTGATGCACGGCCGGCAGCGCTTCCCGGCCCTTCGCGGGGCGTACATGAAGTGCGTGACCCAGCACACCCGCTCGCAGCGCTCGGCGCGCCGGTTCCTGGGACGGGCGACCGCCGTGCACCTCGGCGGGGTGCCCGCGTGGGTCCGCTGCGACCAGACGGACGGGCCCGCGGGCCCCCTCACCACGATCGCCATGCACTGCCCGCTCGGGGAGCACTCCGCGCGCACGAGCTGGATGCCCGCCGCCGAGGCGCCGCTCGCCACGCGCATCTTCACCGCCGCCGGCCTGCCCCGTCGGATCGTCCCGGTCGCGGGTGGGGGCGGGGGGCTGCCCGACGGACCCACCCGGATCACCGCGCGGTTCGACCCCGCCCGTCGCCACGGCACCGTGCGGGTGACGGCGGCGGGGGCCGACCTCGTGGAGCGCGTCCTGGACAAGGCCGACTGGCTCGTCGGCGGCTCGATGCAGCACGTCACGGTCCTGCTCCCGCTGAGCTCCCCCGCCGTCGCCGCCGCCGTGCCCGCCCTGCAGGAGGCCGGGCTGTTCCTGGCGGGGTTCATCCCCGACCTCGAAGGCGTCGACACGATCCTCCTGCAGATCCTCGACGTGCCCGAGATCGACCTCGCGGCGATCCGGATCGAGGGCGAGGAGGCGCGCATGCTGCTCAGCGAGGTCTTCGCCCGCTGGCGGGCGACGCGCTCCGATCCCCTCACGGGGACGGCCGTGTCCCTGGAGCTCCCTATCGCGGGCTGAGGCTCGGGATCGCGGCGAGGTCGAGGCGGAACAGGCCGCAGCGACTCCAGAAGTAGGCGAGGCGGCGGTCGTGGTCGACCGCGATCGACTTCACGTGCCCGCCCACCCGGACCGTCTCGAGGACGGCGCCGTCGCCCGCGTCGCAGACACGCAGGACGTCGTCGTAGACCGCGGCCGCGAGCAGCAGGTCGCGCTCGCCGGGCACGAACGCCAGCGCGCGCGGGCCCAGGCCGGTGCGGACGCTGCCCACGACGTCGAGCGTCTCGGTGTCCACGATCCGCACCCGGGAAGCGTAGAAGGCGGGGGCGAAGAGCCGACGATCGTCGGGGTCGTACGCGACGGCGTAGTGCGTGCCGCCGATGCGGCGCGAGCGCAGGATCTCCAGCGTGCTGCGATCGAGCTCCGTCACGCGATCCGAGTCCCACAGCGACACGGTGTAGAGCCGGTCCCGGGCCGCGTCCACGGCGACCCCCGCTACGTCCCCGAGCCGCGGATCGGTCTTCGCGAGGTCGATCGTCCCGGCGTCGAAGTCGAGGCGGTGGATCTGCGGGTCGTACTCGCAGCCCATGTAGAGCCGGCGCGCCGGGGCGTCCCAGGCGAGCGTCCCGATCCAGCACAGGTGCCCCTCCCAGAACGCGGCATCGGCGGCTCGAGCATCGCCGCGCAGGCGCACGACCATGTTGTTGACGGTGTTGGGGGGGCTCGTCGGCAACGAGTAGAAGTCGGTGTGGCCGGCGAGCGCGGTCGCGAAGAACGCGTCGACCTCGGGCGCGGGCACGAGCTCCTCGACCGTCGCGTAGGTCGTGCCCGGCAGCTCGTTCTCTTCGGGGGGCGGCGCGGGGATCGGGCCGGGGTCGGCGGCCTCGATCGCGTGGGGGCCGGGGCCGTGGGGCGAGACGATGCGGCCGAGGCGGCGCTCCGCGCGTAGGGACAGCGCCACCACGTCGCCGGCGGCGCTCAGCGCGGTGCTGAAGACCTCGGCGGGGTCGGCGATGCGGACGAGGTGGGGCGGCAGCTCGTCCGGGCACTGGAACAGCCGGACCCCGTACGCGTGCCCGAACAGGAGCCCGGCGATCGCCCCCGGGAGCAGGGCCGCGCCCGGCCAGCGACGCATCTCCCACGGGTCCGTCGCGACGGACCCGAGCAGCAACGGGCCGAGGGCTCCGGTCAAGGCGACGGCGGTCGCTCCCCCCAACGCCGCGGTGAGCCCCATGCCCCGCCCCGAGGCCGCGGCCGCCGCGAGCGCCGCCACCGCGAGCGCCCCGGCCGCGTCGCGACCGCCGCGCTTCACGGCCGCCACCGCCGAGGGGACGCCCACGACGATCGCGATCGTGGGGAAGACGCCCCCCAGGCGCCCGGCCCGCTCGAGGTCGCGCAGCCGGTCCGGCATCGAGTAGCCCGACGAGTCGGCGGCCACGACGGAGAAGAGGTACACGAGCGCGCCCACCCCGAGGACCGCCCCCACGGCGCCCGACGCGGCGGACGTCTTCCATCCCGCGCGCGGGGCCCCGAAGAGGTGCCCGCGGGAGTGCAGGACGACGCAGCCGAGCACCCAGGCGAAGAACAGGCCCCGCTCCATGAGGGCGGCGACCACCACCGCCACCACGACGGGGGCGCACAGGGCGACGGCGACGGCGCGCTGGGGGATCGCCCCGCGGCGGCCGGTGACGGCGGCCACGAGCACGACCACGCCCGCCCCGATCGCGACCGGGCGGATCCGCGATCGGTCGACGTCGAGCCACTGGAGGACGTCGGTGACGCCCCGGAAGGCGAGGTGCTGGAGGCGCCCCGCGGCAGGCAGATCCACCCGCAGGTAGAGGTCCGCGAAGACGTAGACGCCGACGGCCAGCAGCCCCAGGGCGAGGCCCCGCAGCGCGCGGGTCACGCCGCCCCCTCGAGCACGCGCTGGACCGTCCACACGATCCCGACGATCCCGATCGCCAGCGAGCCCGGGACCTCCACGCGACTCCGGTACCAGGGCCGGCTCCGCGCCCACCCGACGAGGCCCGCGGCCGCCGCGATCACGGCGAGCTGGCCGAGCTCGACGCCCACGTTGAAGCCCAGCACTGCCGCGAGCCGGTCGCCGGTGGGCAGGCCCAGGGCCTCGAGCGCGCCCGCGAATCCCGCCCCGTGGAGCAAGCCGAAGGCGAATACGACGACCGTGCGGTGGCGGGGCACCGAGTCGTCGGGCCGAGGACGCAGGTTCTCGAAGGCCACGAACGCGACGGACAGCGCGATCAGCGGCTCGACGAGCCCCGGGGGGAGCCGCGCCACGCCCCCGACGGCCAGCCCGAGGGTCACGGAGTGCGCCACCGTGAACGCGGTCACCTGGACGAGCAGCGGACGCAGCGCGGCCCCGAAGAGGAACAGCGCGAGGACGAAGAGGACGTGGTCGAGGCCCTGGGGGACGATGTGCAGGAAGCCCTGGGCCACCCACGTCCCGAACCCGGGCGTGGAGGCCTCGGTCGGGGCCGCGGCGGCGAAGACGAGGGGGTTGGTCGGCGTCCCGGCCTCGACCCACTGGTCCATCGCCGACTCGCGCGACGGGGTGGACGCGCGCACCCGGGCCAGCCCCAGCTCGCGCGGAGCGTGCCAGCGGAAGATGTCCGCGCCGTCCGGAACTCGGCCCGTCAGCCGGACGACGGGGGTCCCGTCCTCCGCCGGCTCCGCGAGGGTGACGGTCGACTCGTGAGCGACCCCGTCGAAGCGCACCGGCCGGTCGCGCTCGAAGAGGCCCACCAGCATCGAATCGGCCAGCGCCGCGTGGGCTTCGCCGTCGGTCCCGCCCCCCCCGTCGTCGGGGCGCAGCGCGACGATCACGCCCTTGTCCTCGCCGAAGAGGTCGGGGATGCGCTGCGCTGCGCCGAGGGGCGTGGGGTGCGCTTCGACGTCCACGGTGTAGGTGCCGTCCGCCCCGAAGGTCGCGGTCACGTGGGTGATCCCGAGCGCGTGACCCAGGGCCGAAGCGGGGAACAGCAGGAGCGCGGCGGCGATCAGCAGCGGGCGGAGCACTGGCGAATCCTACCTGCGGTACAACCGGCCCATGCGCGCCCTGGTCCTCACCCCCGACGGCCCCGTCGTTCGCGATCACCACCTCCGGGACCGCCCCGGCGAGTCCGTCCTCCGCCTCGAGCTCGGCGGGGTGTGCGCGACCGACCTGGAGCTGGTGAAGGGCTACATGGGCTTCGTGGGGGTGCTCGGCCACGAGTGGGTGGGCATCGTCGAGGCGTCGGAGGACGCATCGCTCGTCGGCGCCCGCGTGGTCGGCGACATCAACTGCCCCTGCGGCGAGTGTTCCACGTGTCGCGCGGGGCGGCCCACGCACTGCCCGAACCGCACCGTGCTCGGCATCCAGGGCCGCGACGGCGCCTTCTCCGAGCGCTTCACGCTGCCCACCGCGAACCTGCACCGGGTGCCCGAAGGGGTCGCCCCGGAGGCGGCGGTGTTCGTCGAGCCCCTCGCCGCGGCGTGCGAGATCCTGCAGCAGGTCCACGTGCGCCCCACGGACCGCGTCGTCGTGCTCGGGCTCGGTCGGCTCGGTCAGCTCTGCGCGCGGGTGATCGCGGGGACCGGAGCCCGCGTCCAGGGCGTCTCCCGCAACCCCGCGCGCCTCGCGCTCCTGCCCCCCGGGATCGAGGGCTTCACGCTCGCGGACTCGGGCGACGTGCGCGGCGCGGACCTGGTGGTGGACGCGACGGGCAGCGCCGACGGGCTCGCGCTCGCGGGCTCGCTCCTGCGGCCCCGAGGGACCCTCGTGCTCAAGACCACGGTGCACGACCTGGGCGACGTGAACCCCACCGGCTGGGTCATCGACGAGATCACGATCGTGGGCAGCCGGTGCGGCCCCTTCGAGCCCGCGCTGCGCCTCCTGGAGTCCGGCGCCGTGGACCCGACGCCCCTGATCTCCGCCGAGTTGTCGCTCGATCGTGGCGTCGAAGCCCTCGAGCGCGCCGCCCGCCGCGACACCGTGAAGGTGCTGCTACGCGCGTGACTCGGCGAGCGCCTCGCGCCAGGCCGCGACCGTGAGATCGATGGCGGCGGCGTCGTGCGCGGCGCTCAAGAACCCGGCCTCGTAGGCCGACGGGGCGACGTAGACCCCGCGCTGCAGCAGGGCGTGGAACACCCGCCCGAATCGGTCGACGTCGCACGTCCGCGCGTCTTCCAAGGACCGCACCGGCGCGTCTCGGAAGTACACGGCGTACATCGCCCCCACTCGCTGCACTCGCGCCCCGCCCCCGGCGGCCGCGATGGCGTCCGTCAGCCCCGCCTCGAGGCGGGCCCCGGCCTCCTCCAGCCGCGCGTACACGGCCGGCGTCAGGTCCCGCAGCATCGCCCGGCCCGCGGCCACGGCGAGGGGGTTCCCGGACAGGGTGCCCGCCTGGTAGACGGGCCCCGCCGGGGCCATGTGCTCCATCACGTCGCGCCGCCCGCCGTACGCGGCGGCGGGCAGTCCGCCTCCGATGACCTTGCCGAGGCAGACGAGATCGCCGACCACCTCGAACCGCTCCTGCGCGCCCCCCGCCGCGACCCGAAACCCCGTCATCACCTCGTCCACGATCAGCAGGGCGCCGCGCCGGGTGCAGAGATCCCGCAGGCCCTCGAGGAAGCCGGGGTCCGGGGGCACGCACCCCATGTTTCCGGCCACCGGCTCGACGATCACCGCGGCGACGTCCGACGACGAGAAGGCCGCGCGCACCGCCTCCAGGTCGTTGTAGGGGAGCGACAGGGTGAGCCCGGCGATGCCCGCCGGGACGCCCGGGGAGTCCGGCACGCCCAGGGTCTCCGCTCCCGAGCCCGCCGCCACCAGCAGACCGTCCGAGTGGCCGTGGTAGCAGCCGTCGAACTTGATGACCGTGTCCCGCCCGGTGAACCCGCGCGCCAAACGGAGCGCCGACATCGTCGCCTCGGTGCCCGAGTTCACGAGCCGCACGGAGTCCATCCCGGGGACCCGCGCGCAGAGCTCTTCGGCGAAGAGCACCTCGCCCTCGGTAGCGGCCCCGAACGACGTGCCGTTCTCCAGCGCCGCGACGACCGCGTCGCGCACTCCGGGGTGGCCGTGCCCGAGGATGAGGGGGCCCCAGGAGCCGACGTAGTCGATGTACTCGTTGCCGTCGACGTCCTCGATGCGGCAGCCGTGGCCGCGGCGGATGAACAGCGGCTCTCCGCCGACCGATCGGAAGGCCCGCACGGGGCTGTTGACCCCGCCGGGGATCACCCGAACGGCGCGGTCCATGAGGGCGGTGCTGGTATCGAAGGTCTTCATCGTCGTCCGCTGTCCGGCTGGTAGGTCTCGGGTCGGTCGCGGCGCATTTCGCGCAGCTTCAGTCGTTCGATGCGCAGCATCACCGCGCCCGGGTTCGGGTGTACGGCGAGCACCTGCTCGAAGGCTCTCGCCGCCTCCTCGAAGCGCCCCTGCTGCTCCAGGGCCTCGGCCTCGCCGAAGGCGGCGAGGGGGGCCACCGAGTGGTGCGGGTAGGCCGCTCGGACCTTCGCGAACTCGGTGAGCGCGGTCTTGTGGTCGCCCTGCAGGTCGTACGACCGGGCCGTCTCCAGGGCGACGGAGGGCGCGAAGACGGACTCGGGGAAACGCTCCGTGAGCTCCTTCCACTCGACGCGCGCCTGCTCGGGTTCCCCGAGCCCGAGGTACGCGAGGCCGCTGTGATAGAGGCAGTGCTCGGAGTAGGTGCCCTGGGGACGGACGTCCAGGGCCCGGCGATACGCGTCGATGGCCCCCCGGGCCCGGTGCGTCTCCCGGCGCAGGTCCCCCAGGTCGACGAGGCAGGCGTAGCCCCAGTCGCTCTCGGCGAACCCCTTCGCGCAGTCTCGCAGGGCGGCCTCGGCCCGCTCGTCGTCGTGGAGGGCGTCGCGGTAGATGACGCCCGCGCGCCACGCCCCGTACGCGCGCCACGCGCCCGCCGACTCGGGGATCGCGAGGTAGGCGACGATCGCCTCCTCGGACCGCCCCTCGGCGAACAGCCGATCGGCGTGGTGCACCTCCGCCAGCTTCGGGTCCTGACGACACCCGGCCAGGAGCGTCGTCGCGGCCAGGAGCGCGGCGAGGCTACTCGTCCGCAGCCGGCTCAGCGTCCGTGCCCTCGTCCGCACCCGCGTCGGCTCCCTCGTCGGAGTCCGCGTCGGCTCCCTCGCCCGAGTCCGCGTCGCCTCCGGCTTCGTCGGCGTCGCCCTCGGCTTCGTCGGCGTCGCTCCCGGAGTCGGCGAGTCGCGCGATGGCGACCACGCGCTCACCTTCGCTCAGGCGGATGATGGTCACGCCCATCGTATTGCGGCCGATGACCGAGACCCCGCCGACCTTCGTGCGGATGATCTTCCCGGTGTCGGTGACGACCATGAGCTCGTCTCCGTCGTCCACGAAGAGCGCGCCCACGACCGAGCCGTTGCGGCCCTGGGTCTTGATGTCGATGAGCCCCTGGCCCGCGCGCGTCTGCATGCGGTACTCGGAGATCGGGGTGCGCTTGCCGTACCCGTTCTCGGAGATGGTGAGGACGTTCGCTTCGGGCCGCACGATCTCCATGGACACGACCTGGTCGTCGCCCGTGAGCTTGATCCCGCGCACGCCCGCCGCCGGTCGACCCATCTCGCGGGCCTGCTCGGCGGGAAAGTGGATCGCCTTGCCGTTCGCCGTGGACATGAGGATCGAGCCCTCGGGGTCCTCGAGCAGCTGCACCGTCAGCACCGTGTCGGCTTCCTTGAGGCCGCACGCGATGATCCCGCCCGCCCGGATGTTCTTGTACCGGAGCAGGTTGGTGCGCTTGATCTGCCCGCCGCGGGTGGCGATGACGACCGACCGCTCGTCGAACTCGCGGATGGGGATGACGCCCGCCACGCGGTCCTCCTTCTCCATCGTCACGAGGTTCACGATCGGGCGACCCCGGGCCGCGCGGCCGCCTTCGGGCACCTGGTACACGGGCAGCAGGAAGACCTTCCCCTGGGTGGTGAAGATCATCAGCCGGTCGTGCGTGGAGGCGACGAACAGGTCGCGGACGAAGTCCTCGTCGCGCGTCGTCATCCCGCGCTTGCCCACGCCGCCCCGGCGCTGGGCCTGGTACTCGGTGATGGGCGTGCGCTTGATGTAGCCCAGGTGCGAGAGCGTGACCGCGACCTCTTCGTCCGCGATCAGGTCCTCGATGCTCAGCTCCGCCGAGGCGGCCACGAACTGCGTGCGCCGCACGTCCGTGTAGCGGCTGCGGACCTCGGCGAGCTCGTCCTTGATGAGCTCGAACACGAGGGCCTCGGACCGCAGGATGCCCCGCAGTCGCTCGATCTTGCCGAGCACCTCGGCGTACTCCTCCTCCAGCTTCTCGCGCTCCATGGCGGTGAGCCGGGCGAGGCGCATGTCGAGGATCGCCTGGGCCTGCACGTGCGTGAACGCGAACGCGTCGATGAGCGACGCGCGAGCGATGTCCGTGGACCCCGACCCGCGGATGATCTTGATGATCTCGTCGATGACGTCGAGCGCCTTGAGGTAGCCCTCGAGGACGTGGGCCCGCGCTTCGGCCGCGTTCAGCTCGAACCGGCACCGCCGGATGATCACTTCCTTGCGGTGGGAGACGAACTCGGTCAGCAGCTGCTTGAGGCTGAGGACGCGAGGGCGACCGTCCACCAGCGCGAGGTTGATGACCCCGAACGTGCTCTGCAGCGCCGTGTGCTTGTACAGGTGGTTGAGGACGACCTGGCCGATGGCGTCGCGCTTGAGCTCCACCACGACGCGCATGCCCGTGCGGTCGGACTCGTCCTGGATGTTGCGGATGCCGTCCACCTTCTTGTGGCGGACCAGCTCGGCGATGTTCTCGACCAGGCGGGCCTTGTTCACCTGGTAGGGGATCTCGGTGATGATGATGGCCTTGTCGTCGCCCCGGTCGTCCTTCTCGATCTCCGCGACGCCGCGCACGATCACCCGGCCGCGCCCCGTGGTGGACGCTTCGATGCAGCCCTTGCGCCCGTAGATGATGCCGCCGCCGGGGAAGTCCGGCCCCGGGACGATCTCGAGCAACTCCTCGGGCGTGATCTCGGGGTCGTCGATGAGCGCGGTGCAGGCGTCCACGATCTCGCCCATGTTGTGGGGCGGCATGTTCGTGGCCATGCCCACCGCGATGCCCGAGCTGCCGTTGACCAGCAGGTTGGGGAACTTGGTGGGGAGGACGTCCGGCTCCTGGGTGGTGCCGTCGAAGTTCGCGCTGAAGTCGACCGTGTCCTTGTCGATGTCCGCGAGCAGGTCCTCGGCCAGCCGCGTCATCCGGCACTCGGTGTAGCGGTAGGCCGCCGCCGAGTCGCCGTCGATCGAGCCGAAGTTGCCCTGTCCGTCCACCAGCGGGTAGCGCAGGTTCCAGGGCTGGGCCATGCGAACGAGCGCGTCGTAGACCGCCGAATCGCCGTGGGGGTGGTACTTCTTGAGCACCTCGCCGACCACGCCCGCGCACTTGCTGTAACGGCGATTGTGCAGCAGCCCCTCGCGGAACATGGCGTACAGGATGCGGCGGTGGACGGGCTTGAGTCCGTCGCGGGCGGCGGGCAGGGCGCGGCCGACGATGACCGACATCGAGTAGTCGAGGTAGCTGGACCTCATCTCCTCTTCGATGTTGATCGGCTGAACCGAGCCGGCGAAATCAGTCTTCATCAGGGGGTCCTCGATGGCGTCCGGCGCTCACGCGCGAGCGCGGTCATGCGCGCGTGCACGCGCAGGCGCGTACGTACGCGAGACTATACCTGCTCGAGGTCCTGAATGGCGTCTCCAAAGAGCGCTTGATCGATGCGCAGCAAGCCATCGAAGTCGTAGATGTCGTCCGCCATCCTGGGAACGACGGTGACCCGGGCCTTGCTCCCCGCGAACGCCCGCAGCCCCTCGATGGCGCGGCGATCGTCTCGAGCCGCCGCGACGGCTCGATCGAAGTGGCCCTCGAGCCGCTCGACGAACGACGCGACCTTCTTCTTGCCGGCCTTCTTCTCCAGCAACTCCTTGAGCCACGCGCGCTCCGCCTGCCCGAGGTACGCGCCCTCTCCGTCCGCCGCCCGCTCCAGCTCGGCATAGCGACCGACCTGGTTCACGATGAAGTAGCCGCCGGGCATGTCCCGGTCGGTGAGCTGACGGTGGAAGTAGCGAGCTTCCTCCATCGACGTGGACATGGCCGTGCACACGACGACGAACCGCGTACGCGACCCGTCTCGCAGCAGCTCGCTCACCGCGTCGGCCCGCTCGCGGAAGCCCTCGAACAGGTCCTTGCTGGCGAGGAAGAACTCGGCGATCTCGTCCAGGAAGTCGGTGCCGAAGACGTACCCGAGGAGCTTGTAGACGACGGCCCCCGGGCCCTTGAGCAGCCCGAGCCCCCGCCGACGGCCGGTCGAGTGCGGCTTGAGGAACCACGCGATGATCCCTTCGTCGAAGAAGCGCGACAGGCGGCCTCCCGCCTCGAGGAAGTCGATCGCGTTCTTCATGGGGGGCGTGTCGAGCACGATCAGGTCGTACTTGCCCGAGCTGTACAGGTCGTAGAGCTTCTCGCTCGCCATGTAGTCGTGGCTCGCGGACAGGGTGTCGCTGATGTGCCGGTAGATGAGGTTGCCCAGCACGCGGTCGCGGGTGTCGTCGTCGGGGCTCACGCGGGCGATCACGTCGTTGAACGTCTGCCGCGTGTCCAACATCATCGCGTGCAGGGTGCCCTCGGGCTGCACCCCCGCGTCGGTGAACTTCTCGAGGGCGATGGGCTGCTCATCGTTCCCGAGGGCCTTCAGGCCGAGGGAGTTCGCGAGCCTCCGCGCCGGGTCGATCGTGACCACGATCGCTCGACGTCCCAGGATCGCCGCCTGGATGGCGAGGGCCGCGGCGGCGGTCGTCTTGCCCACGCCCCCGCTCCCCACGCACACGATCAGCCGACGCTCCCGGAGCGCCTCGAGCAGCTCCCGCCGGGAGACGCCGAGGTGTTCTTCCAGGCTGGTGGACGCGACGCTCATGCGACCGCCTCCGAGAGCAGGAACGAGATCGAGTCGGCGACCTGGCTGTGGGTGCCGGGCATCACGGGGAGGATGGCCGTGTCCTCCTCCCCGAACGCGTCGGTGAGGCGATCGAGGCTGTGGATCGCGATGCCCTGGAGGCGACGGGTCTCGCCCGCGGCTTCGACCGCGGACCGGACCCGCGGAGGCACGTCGTCGTCGTCGTTGTCCGAGGCCACCGCGTCCGCCGCTCCGAAGATCCGCTCCTGCAGCGCCTCCATCAGCTCCACGTCGCCCTCGGTGAGGAACTCGTCGGGGAAGTGGTTCAGGAGCACGCCGCCGATGGCGGGGAGGCCGATCTCGACGACCTTGGCGCGCGTCTCGAGGGTCTCGTTGACGGGCATCTCGCCGGGCAGCGCGCAGAAGACGACCCGGCATACGTCCGGGTCGCTGAAGCGCTCGACGATCTCCTCGGCCCGGCGACGCAGCGGGCCCCGGGCGAACACCCGCCGCGCCAGGTACGGCGTGCGGAACAGCGCGAGGGCGTGACCCGAGGCGGGCAGGTCCACCACGATGTGGTCCCACCGCGGCTCGTGGCTCAGCTCGAGCAGCCGCGACAGCAGGACGAGCTCGCGCGCCCCCGGCGTGGCCGTCAAGAAGACCTTCACGACCTTGTTCTTGAGGATCAGCCCGACCACGCGTCGGACCTTGACCACCGACTCCACGTACGACCGCAGCGCGCTGTAGAAGTCGAGGTTGCTGCCCTCGATGCGGGTGGCGAGGCGCGACGGCTCGTAGCCGATCTGCCCGCCGAAGTACGAGGGCAGCATCGGCCGGGGGGCGTCCACCTCCACGATCAGGACGCGGCGGCCCTTTCGGGCGAGCGCGCGGGCGATGCCCACGGCGACGGAGGTCTTCCCGGTGCCGCCCTTGCCGGTGACGAAGTAGACGCGTTGCCGCCCGAGCGCGAGGTTTCCGAGTTCCATCGAGGTACGGATCCTCGGGCCGGGCGGCCGATTGTCAAGCCGCGTCCCGGCTCAGAGAGCCAGGCAGTAGTCCGCCGTGCCGGAGCGCCGGCGGAGCCGCCACCGGAAGTCCGCGCCGCCGTAGCTCGACGGGACGGTGTAGCTGATCGCCTCCGGCGTGGTCCCCGCGTTCTGGGAGGACGTGACGCTGGACCAGCGCCCGTTGCTCTTGAGCCGCTGCAGGTACAGGTCGACGTTGCCGCCGCCCGTCCAGGTGAGGTTCGCGCTCAGGGCCGTGCCCGTCGACTGCGAGCCGATGTTCACGTAGTCGTTGCGGTTGGACCCCGAGAGCGTGCCGGTGGCGTCGCAGCTGGGAGCCGCCGCGACGGTGACCGTGGCGGTGTCCACGTCCGTGGCGCCGTCGTCGTCCGTGACCGTGAGGGTCACGACGTAGCTGCCCGCCGCCGCCCAGGTGTGCGAGGTCGTGGCCCCGGAGCCGGTGTTGCCGTCGCCGAAGTGCCAGGACCAGGAGACGATGTTGCCGTCGGAGTCCGAGGAGCCGGTCCCGTCCAGGATCGCGGCGTTGCCCTCGGTGGCGGAGTAGGGACCGCCGGCGTCGGCCGTCGGGGCCTGGTTAGGCAGGGCCGGACCGATCGTGATCGTCGAGCCCGCGGCGTCCGTCGCGCCCTCGTCGTCCGTGACCGTCAGCGTGATCGCGAACGTGCCCTCGGAGGTCCAGGTGTGCGTGGGCGCCACGCCGGTGCCCGTGTTGCCGTCGCCGAAGTCCCAGTCGTACGACACGATGCTTCCGTCGCTGTCGGAGGAGTTCGAGCCGTCGAGCGTGGCCCCGAGGCCGACGTTGCCGTTGTAGGGGCCGCCCGCGTCGGCCGTGGGCGCGACGTTCGGCAGGCCGATGAACGCGTTGATGTAGCCGTCGAACGCGTCGGTGCGCGTGCTCACGCCGTAGAGCGAGCAGTTGTTGTCGCCGTAGGACGTGATGCCGCCGACGTAGGTGCCGGACCCTCGGAAGACGAAGGCGGGCCCGCCGCTGTCTCCGAAGCAGGGACCCGAGGTGAGCTGGGCGTAGGAGATCATCGTGGCCGCGTCGCCCGCGTCGGGGCAGCCCGCCACCGAGCAGCCCAGGCCGCCGAGGGTGCCGTCGACCTGCAGCTTCACGCCCGAGTTTGCGTTCTCGTCGTCACCGAAGCCGGCGAAGTTGATCGTGTCCCCGATGTCGTTCGTGGTGAACCCTTCGGCGGGCCCGAGGTGCGGGATCGGGGTCGCCTCCGTGACCGATACGTTCAGCCGCACGAGAGCGATGTCGTTGTACAGGTCGATGCGGTCGTAGGCCGGGTTGATCTCGTTCTCGATCGAGAAGTAGAGGTGGTCGAGGATGTCGAGGAGGGATCGTCGCCCACGTAGATGGCGAGGTCCCCGGCGGGCATCGTGATGAAGTTGCGCTTGCGGTTGCGCCACTGCACGTCGAGGCAGTGGGCGGCGGTGAGCACCACGTTCGGGGCGATCAGCGTGCCGGAGCAGAAGGGCTGGACGTAGACCGAGCTGCCGCCGTTGGTGAGCTCGTGGAGCGACACGGTCGCGGCGTGCTCGGGCGAGTCCGGCGGGGCGCCGTTGATGATCGGCCACTCGCTGACCTGGTGCGGGCCGATGCCGTCGATGGGCTCGATGAAGGCGGTCGCCGAGCAGCCGGCGGCGAGAAGAGTCAGGGCGGCGATCGCCGCAGCCCCGTAGGTCTGGGAATAGGACATGGTCTCCCTTTCGATGTCTCACTCGGGTCCGGAGGGGGACTCCGAGGCGGCCTGATCTATAGAGCCCGGCCGAAGAAAGCCGGCGTTTTCTTTGAGATTCAGAACTGAACGAGTGACGCGGCCCAAGTAAATCCGGAGCCGAACGCGGCCAGCATGACGGTGGATCCTTCCGTGATCCGCCCGTCCTTGCGCGCCTCGTGCAGCGCGATGCCGACCGAGGCCGCGGTGGTGTTTCCGTACTTCTGGATGTTGTGCACGACCTTCTCGGGCGGGAACCGGAGCATCTTCGCGACCATCTCGTTGATGCGCATGTTCGCCTGGTGCGGGACCAGGACGTCGATGTCGTCGAGGGTCTTTCCGGTGGCCTGGAGCACCTCGCCGATGACCTCCGGCAGCTTCTTGCACGCGAACTTGAAGACCTTGCGGCCCTCCATCTGCGGGTACACCGACTTGTCCTCGTACATCGACAGCGGCGCGCGGTGCGGGAAGTGGCCGGACGCCGGGTAGGGCAGCCAGAGCGACTCCATGCCGCGGCCGTCGGCGTGCAGCCGGTGGCACATCAGCCCCTTCGACGGATCCGGCGTCGGCCCGACGACCAGCGCGGCCGCGCCGTCGCCGAACAGGACGGTGACGTCCCGCCCGGCGTTGTGGAAGTCGATCCCGGTGGAGTGCACCTCGGTGCCGATGACCAGGATGTTCTTCGCCAGGCCCATCCGGACCCACGCGTCGGCGGTCGCGAGGGAGTACAGCAGCCCCGTGCACTGGTTCCGCACGTCCATCGCGGCGATGCCCTCGAGGCCGAGGATGCGCTGCACGATCACCGAGCTGCCGGGGAAGGTGTGATCCGGCGACAGCGTGCCGAGGATGATCGCGTCGATGTCCGAGACCTCGAGGCCGGCGTCCGCGATCGCGTCGCGCGCCGCCTTCGCGCCCATCACGGCGGGCGGATCGGACTCGTCGGAGTAGCGACGCTCCTTGATGCCGGACCGCTGCTGGATCCACTCGTCGGAGGTGTCGAACAGCTTGGCGAGATCGTCGTTGGTGACGACCTTCGGGGGCACGTAGAAGCCGGTCCCCAGGATGTGGGCGGCGGCGGTCAGGTCGCTCATGTCAGACGTCCAGGTTCTTGACGTTGAGGGCGTTGGTCTGGATGAAGTCGCGGCGCGGCTCGACGGCGTCGCCCATGAGCAGCGTGAAGATCTCGTCCGCTTCGATGATGTCCTCGACCTTCACCTGGACGAGCGTGCGGACCTCCGGGTCCATCGTCGTCTCCCAGAGCTGGTCGGGGTTCATTTCGCCCAGACCCTTGTAGCGCTGGATGTCGTAGCCCTTGCGGCTGTCCTTGTCGACGCGCTCGTAGAGCTGCTTCGCCGTGGCGTACTCGACCGGATCGGCCTTGCCCGAGTACAGGGTGAACGGGGCCCGACCGTAGGACTCGGCCTCCTCGAACCGGCGACGGAGCTCGGCGAACTCCCCGCTCTGCACGAAGTCGCGATCGATGACGGTGAGGCGATCCACCCCGTTCTGCCGGGTGCGGAACGTCATCTGGTAGCCGTCCCAGTCTTCGGACTGATCGAGGTCGAACTGCGTCAGGCGCAGGTCGTCCGCCCGGTAGAGCCCCTCGAGGCGCGCCTTCGTGGCGGAGAGCACCCCCTCCATCTCATCGCGGCTCGCGAGGCTGTCGGCCGTGCCCCGGAACGACTCGGTGAACGCGTAGACGACGCGCTCGTCGAACCGACGGGAGACCTTGCCGAGCATGTCCAGGAAGGACCGCGACGCGGTCAGGTAGGCCTGCACCTCGCTGCCCTCGATGGCCGAGTCGCGACCGCTCGCCTCGATGCGCACGTTCGACGCGCCCTGCTCGAACAGGTAGTCGGTGAGGGCCTTCTCGTCCTTCAGGTAGACGCTCTTCCGGCCCTTCTTCGCCTTGTAGAGCGGCGGCTGCGCGATGTAGAGGTGCCCGGCCATGACCAGGTCGGTCATCTGGCGGAAGAAGAAGGTGAGCAGGAGGGTGCGGATGTGGGCGCCGTCGACGTCGGCGTCCGTCATGATGATGATCCGGTGGTACCTCAGCTTCTCGAGGTCGAACTCACCGGTCCCGATGCCCGTTCCGAGCGCCGTGATCATCGTCACGACCTCGTTGTTGCCGAGCATGCGGTCGAAGCGCGCCTTCTCGACGTTCAGGATCTTGCCGCGCAGGGGGAGGATCGCCTGGAACTTGCGGTCCCGCGCCGACTTCGCGGAGCCCCCGGCCGAGTCGCCCTCGACCAGGTAGATCTCGCACTTCGTCGGGTCCTTCTCCTGGCAGTCGGCGAGCTTGCCGGGCAGGCCGCCGCCGTCCAGGACGGTCTTCCGACGAGCCAGGTCCCGCGCCTTCCGCGCCGCCTCCCGCGCCCGCGCCGCGTCCACCGCCTTGCCGACGATGGCCTTGCCGACGTCCGGGTGCTCCTGCAGGTAGTAGCCGAGCTGCTCGTTGACGATCGACTCGACGATGCCCCGCACGTTGCTATTGCCGAGCTTCGTCTTCGTCTGCCCCTCGAACTGCGGCTCGGGGATCTTCACCGAGATGATGGCGATGATCCCTTCGCGGATGTCTTCGCCCCCGAGCGTCGTCTTGAGCTTCTTGAAGAGCCCCGCCTCGTTGCCCCAGGAGTTCACCGTGCGGGTGAGCGCGCCGCGGAAGCCCGACAGGTGCGTGCCGCCCTCGCGGGTGTTGATGTTGTTGGCGAAGCTGAAGATTGTCTCCTGGTAGGCCGACGACCACTGCATCGCGATCTCGCACTCGATCCCGTCCTTGGTGCCCGTGAGGTAGCAGGGCGTGGGGTGCAGCGGCGTCTTCTTGCTGACCAGGTGCTCGACGAACGAGACGATGCCGCCCTCGTAGTGGAACGTGTGCTCCCGATCGCCGATCTCGTCCTTGATGACGATGGTGATGCCCCGGTTCAGGAAGGCGAGCTCCCGCAGGCGCGTGGAGAGGATGTCGAAGCTGTACTCGGTGGTCTCGAAGATCTCCCGGTCCGGCCGGAACGTGATCTTCGTGCCGCGCCTGGCCGTCTCGCCCACGACCCGCAGCTCGGTCTGCTTGTCGCCGCGCTCGTACTCCTGCTGGAAGTACCTGCCCTTCTGGAAGATCTCCAGGCGCAGCCACTCCGACAGGGCGTTGACGACGGACACGCCGACGCCGTGCAGGCCGCCGGACACCTTGTAGGCGTCGTTGTCGAACTTGCCGCCGGCGTGCAGCTTGGTGAGCACGACCTCCGGAGTGGGCACGCCCTCGGTGGGGTGCAGGTCCGTAGGGATGCCGCGGCCGTTGTCGGACACCGACACGCTGCCGTCCAGGTGCATGTGCACCTCGACGTGGTCGCAGTGGCCCGCGAGCGCTTCGTCGATCGCGTTGTCCACCACCTCGTAGACCATGTGGTGCAGGCCGCGGTTGTGGGTGTCGCCGATGTACATCCCGGGCCGCTTGCGCACGGCCTCCAGGCCCTCGAGGACCTTGATGCTGGAACCGTCGTAGTCGCCGCCGGCGCCGGGAGCGGGGGCGGGAGTCATGTCTGTCATCGGGGGAGGAGCTCCTGCTGGGACCCGGCTCACGCGCACGCATGCGCACGTGCGCGCGACGACCAAGATGCGGGAGTCTACGCCCTCACGGCGCCGTTTTCCACCCGAAAAGCGCTGTACGTATCCGGAGGCAGGTGGAGGTTCGCCAGAGTCGTCGTGGTGACGAGAACCTGGGCGTCCAGGGCCCCCAGCTGTTCGAGCAAGCGGCGGTTCCGATGGGGATCCAGCTCGGAGCCCACGTCGTCGAGGAGGAAGAGGGGGCAAACACCGCACTTGCGACGCGTCAGGACCATCTGAGCGAGCCGAAGGGCCAGGGCCGCGGACCGGAGCTGGCCCTGGGACCCCAAGCTCCTCAGGGGCTCTCCTCCGACCCGCAGCTCCCAGTCGTCTCGCTGGGGGCCGACGAGGGAGTAGCCCCGACGCATCTCCGACTCGACCGCGCCCTCGAACCGCTCGCGCAGCGCGTCGCGAACGGCTTCACGCCCCCCGTCCACGGCGGTCGGGGGCACGGCTCCCCGGTACCGGATCTCGGGCCGCCCTTTCGCCGCGCCGGTGATCCCGCCGTGCAGCTCCCGGAAGACCGGGGCGAAGTCCCGGAGGAAGTCGACCCGCCGCTGCACGACGCGCGACCCGGCCTCCGCGAGTCGATCGTTCCACACCGCGAGGAGCGCGGGGTCCGGGCGATCCCGGCGCAGCTTCGCCTCCCGCAGGAGCGCGTTCTTCTGCTTCAGGGCCCCGGCGTACTCCTTCGCGATGCCGAGGTAGGACGGGTCCAGCGTGAACGCGGCCCGGTCCAGGAACTCGCGCCGACCGTCGGGCGGCCCGTCGGCGAGGCGGACGTCCGAGGGTACGAACGCGATGGCCTTGATGCCCGCGAAGTACTCGGGCAGGCCCCGGGGGTTCTTGCCGTCGATCCGAAACCGCTTGCCGCTCTTGTCCACCTGGACCGTGTGTACGCGCGCCAGTCCGGCCTGGTGCAGCGTGCCTTCGACGAACCCCTTCGCGGTCCCGTGACGGATCAGGTCCTTGTTCTTGGCGCCGCGAAACGACTTGAGGGTCGCGAGCAGGTACACGGACTCGAGCAGGTTGGTCTTGCCCTGGCCGTTGTCCCCGTGGAACACGGACATGCCGGGCGGCAGCTCGAGGGTCTGGGCCTCGATGTTCCGGAAGTCGCGGAGCCTCAGGTGCCCGATATGCACCGCGCGGAGGCTGCTCGCCTACTCGAGGCGCATCGGCATGATGACGTAGAGCTCGTCGTCTTCGCCGTCGCCGGGGCGCACGAGGCAGGGCGACAGCGAGTCTCCGATCTCCACCGCGATCGTGTCCGTCGCGAGCGCGCCGAGGGCGTCCAGGAAGTACTTCGCGTTGAAGCCGACCTCGATGTCCGGGCCGTCGACCTGGGCCTCGAGCTCCTCCTGGGCTTCACCCGCCTCCTGCTGGCGCGCGGTGATGGTGAGCGTGCCGTCCGCGATGCGGAAGCGGACCGGGTGGGACTTCTCGGAGCTGAGGATCGAGACGCGACGGAGGGCGTCGACCATGTCGCTGCGCTGCAGCAGCAGGCGACGCTGCCAGGACGGGGGGATGACCTGGCGGAAGTCGGGGAACTCGCCCTCGAGCAGCCGCATGCTGAAGGCGATGGGGCCCTGCTGGAACGTCGCGGTGGTGTCCGTGATGGAGACGCGCCAGACATCCTCCGGCTTCTCGCAGAGCTTGCGGAGCTCCGACAGGCCCTTCTTCGGGAGCAGGACGGACCGGGGCGCGTTGTACTCGCCCTGGTACGGACGCCCGCACAGCGACAGGCGGTGACCGTCCGTGGCCACGAAGCGGAGCAGGCTGCCCTTGCCGTCGGGGGCGTCGGCGACCTCGACGTGCGCGCCGTTCAGGCCGGTGCGGGTGTCGTCGCTGGAGATGCTGAAGAGGACCTTCTCCACCAGAGCCTTCAGCGCCCCCGTCGTGATCTCGAAGCCGCTGCTGGCGTCCGGATCGGGGATGGGCGGGAAGTCCGCCGCGGCGAGGCCCGGGACCTTGAAGTGCGCCTTGCCGGACCGGATCTCCACCTGCGTGCTGCCTTCATCCAGGGAGAAGGCGACGCTGTCGGTGGGCACCAGTCGGGCGATCTCGTAGAGCTGACGGGCGCCGAGCGTGATCGAGCCGGGGCGCGTCACCTCCACCGACTGGGCGTGACGTCCCACGAACGACACCTCGGTGTCGGTGGCGCTGACGCGCAGACCCGCGTCGTCGACCTCGAGGAGGACGTTCGCGATGATCGGGTTGGTGGAGCGCTTCTCCACGATGCCCTGCACGCGAGAGAGGGCGCGAATCAGCTCTTCCTTGGAGATGCGGAGTTCCATGCTCTGTATCGGCTCCTGAGTCCGGGGGCGGGCCGCCGGACGCTCTGATGCTTGTAAGAGGATCTCTAGTTCTCTCTTGATCGAGTCGTAGTAGGCGGGCGCCGATCCTGTGGATGACGCTCCCAACTACCGGAAAGTGCTCAGCGATCTGCTGTGGGCTCTCCGGGGATTTCTCTGCGGACGAGATCGTGGACAGACGGATTCTTCGGGGCGATGGAGCGAGTTTCTAACACGCGTCCACGGCCCCTTCAACAGGTCGTCCACGGGCTTATCCACAGCGTTTTCTGGGTGTGACGGGGCCTCGAGATCCAGGGGGTTGATGTCAGTCGGTGGGGAGCCCGAGGGTACGGGCGACGAGATCGAGCTTGTTGCGGTACGCCGCGTCGCGGAGGGTCTCTCGATCGACCTTCTTGACGGCGTGGATCACGGTCGTGTGGTCCCGGCCGCCGAAGCGCTTGCCGATCTCCGGCAGGGAGAGCGACGTGTGCTTGCGGATGAGGAACATGGCGATCTGCCGCGGCGTGACCAGCTGCTTCGTGCGTCGGGGGCCGCGGAGGTCGGCGAGCTTCACGTTGAAGAACTTCGCGACCCCTCCCATGATCGTCTCCACCGAGGCCGTCGCCTGCTGCACCTGGAGGTAGCCCTCGAGGCACTTCTTGGCGAACTCCAGGGTCACCGGCGCGGCGTGGAAGCTCGACATCGCGAGCAGGCGCGTCAGCGTCCCTTCGAGCTCGCGGATGTTGTTCCCGGCGTGGCGGGCGATGAAGAAGGCCACCTCGGCGGGGAGCTCGATCCCCTCTTCGTCGGCCTTCTTGCGCAGGATCGCGACCTTGGTCTCGGTGTCCGGGGGCTGGATGTCGGCGACCAGGCCCCAGTCGAAGCGGCTGCGGAGCCGCTCCTCGAGGCCGTCGATGTCTTTCGGATAGCGGTCCGCCGTGACGACGATCTGCTTCCGAGCGCCGTGCAGCGCGTTGAACGTGTGGAAGAACTCCTCCTGCGTCCGCTCCTTGCCGCCCAGGAACTGGATGTCGTCCACGAGCAGCGCGTCGCATCGGCGGCGGTACTTCTCCCGGAACTCCTCCATGCGCTTGAAGCGCAGGGAGTTGATGAGCTCGGTCGTGAACTCTTCGGCGGAGAGATAGACCACGCGCGCGCGAGGGTTGCGGTCGATCATCACGTTGCCGATCGAGTTCAGCAGGTGCGTCTTGCCGAGGCCGACGCCGCCGAACAGGAACAGCGGGTTGTAGTTGATGGCGGGGTTCTCGGCGACGTTCTGGCACGCGGCCATCGCGAACTGGTTGCCGTTACCGACCACGAACGACTCGAACGACTGACGGGGATTCAGTCGGAACGCGCTCTCCCCCCCGGGAGCGGCGAAGTCGCCGTTGAAAGCCGCGGCGCCGTTCGACCCGGTGGGGGTGCGAACGATGGCTTCCAGGCGGTACTCGATGTCCACGCGGCGTTCGGTCACCGCGTGAATGTGGTTCTGCAGTCGAGGCTCCAGGTTCTCCTGGATCCACTCGACGTAGAGCCGGTTCGGCGTCGCGAGGACGACGGTGTCGTCGTCGGAAGTGACGAAGGTGAGTCGGTCGAGCCAAGGGTCGTGGAAGAAGGGGTCTTCTTCACGGCGCACTCGGGCACAGACTTCGTCCCAGGTCGAGCGAAGCATCGGGGGGAAGTGTCCTGCGTTTCGAAGGTGGCTGCGGGGGTGCGGCGGAGCACTGAAAGTAGCGAAGATCCCGGGGCGAGTAAACGACCGGATCGGTCGGCGAGGAGCGTTTCTGCGGGCTTGCGGGATGCAATGGGAAGGGCTGCCGGCATCGGCACCGGCAAGTCCTCGGAATGCTTGATTCTGCGGATCGGCACATGGGAGATCGTCCCGGATCACGCCCGTGAAAATGTGGCGGGTGCTCGGGTCCCGGAGACCCCCTCCCCCGGCGCGGGATCAATGCCTTGACAAGGGTTTGGCGCGCCCGTAGCTTTCGGCGCCTTTTTGGATCCCGTGCGTTAATGAACACGCGCGGGGGCACAGGAGTCTTCGGCATGAAGCGCACGTTCCAGCCCAGCAACATCTCCCGCAAGCGGACCCACGGGTTCCGCGCGCGCATGGCGACCAAGAACGGTCGTCGGATCATCCAGCGTCGCCGACTGCGCGGCCGCAAGCGTCTCGTCCCGACCATCGCCCAGAAGTAGGCCCTGACTCCCGCGGATCATCGGTTTCCGCAGTCGCTGCGCATCCGCAAGTCGCGGCAATACGCGCAGCATCGAAGCCGATCGCGGGTCTTCCGCACCAGGAACTTCCTGGTCTCTTGGGCGAAGGGCATCGAGACGCACAGTCGCCTCGGTCTCGTCGTCTCCAAGAAGGTCGGTGGAGCTCCCCAGCGGAATCGGGTCAAACGCCTCGTTCGGGAGTGGTTTCGCGTGACTCGCCACCGCCTCCAGGATCCCTGGGACCTCGTCGTCATCGCACGACCGGGGGCCCCCGATCTCGGGCTCGGTGACGTCGCCGCGCAGCTCGACTCCCTCATCGCGTACCTCGACCGGAGGGCGCGACGGGGCTCGAAACCCGAATGAAGTCGCTGGTCCTCCTCCTGCTGCGCGGCTACAAACGCGTCCTCTCGCCGCTGTTGCCGCCTGCCTGTCGATTCGAGCCCACCTGCTCCGTCTACATGATGGAGGCCGTTCAACGGTTCGGGGCGTTTCGCGGGGTCTGGATGGGACTGAAGCGCCTCTCGAAGTGTCATCCATTGCACCCGGGTGGTCACGACCCGGTCCCCGAGCTCCCGGCCCCCGACGCCCGCACCCCCACCTAGGCCGTCATGGAAAACGAACCCGAGCATCAACAAGACGAGCAGCGGCGCCTGATCCTCGCGATCGCGCTCTCCGTTCTCGTCTACTGGGTGTTCGCCACGTTCATCCTCGAGCCGGTGCCGCCTCCGCAGCCCGTCGCCGAAGACCCCACCGCCGCGGCCGTGGAGTCCTCCGACCCGACCGTGGCGCCCGCCGCCGCGACCGCGACCGCGACCACGGACGAGGAGGTCGTCCCGGCGCCGGTGGTCGAGAACGTCCCCGCCGAGACGTTCACCGCCTCCACCGACCTGGTCGACACCACGTGGTCGTCGTTCGGCGGCGGTCCCGCCGATCTGGCCATGAAGAAGTACGGCGCGGCGGACTCCGAGGCTCCCTGGCTGCCGACCTGGCTGCTCGACGGCGTCCTCGCCGGCTTCTCGTTCGAGCCCTTCCGTCTCCAGCGCCCCGAGCTCGGCCCGCACCACATGACCGAGGATCCCGAGGGGGTCCTCCTGCCGGTCGCGCTCAGCGAGTCCGACGGCCTGGACGGCGACCGCATCCACTACCGGGTGCTCTCCCGGACGGGTTCGGAGATCGCCTTCGCGGGCCGTCGCGGGGACATCGAGATCACGAAGCGTTACGGGGTCGCGTCCGACTCGTACGTGATGAGCTACTCGGTCGAGCTGAAGAACGTCGGCTCGTCGCCCCGCGCCCTCGTCCCCCGCTTCGGCGTGGCCGACCACGTCACGGAGACGGACGGCTTCTACGCCCCCAAGCGGCTGACCTACGCCTCCGTCGACGGCGACATCGAGGACGTCGAGCCCACGGACCTCATCGAGGACGGCCCCGAGCGCTGGGTGGGCAACGTCGACTGGATCGCGATCCACGACAAGTACTTCATGCTCGGCATCGAGCCGGAGAACCCGGTGGACGGCCGGGCCTGGGCCACGCCCCTGCAGGGGGAGCGACGGGTCGCCGCCGCCATCCAGGCCCAGGAGCTCACGCTCGCCCCCGGCGAGGTCCGCTCCTACAACTTCCGGCTGTTCACGGGCCCGATGGTCCTGTCGGACATGCGCGCCGAGGAGCTGCGCAGCGCCGAAGCGGTGGACTTCGGCTTCTTCGGGATCATCGCGATCCCCATCCTCGCGTTCCTGAAGTTCCTGTACGGCTTCATCGGCTCGTGGGGCATCTCGATCATCGTCCTCACGGTCGTCATCAAGGCGCTGCTCTTCCCGCTCTCGCAGAAGAGCTACAAGTCGATGAAGGCCATGCAGAAGCTCGGTCCCGAGATCGAGAAGCTCAAGGAGAAGCACGGGGACGACAAGGAGTCGCTCAACAAGGAGATGATGGCGTTGTGGAAGGAGAACGGAGTGAACCCCGCCGGGGGTTGCCTGCCGATGCTCCTGCAGATGCCGATCTGGTTCGCGCTGTACCGTGTGCTGTGGAACTCCGTCGAGCTCTACCAGAGCGAGTTCCTCTACTTCGCCGATCTCACCCTGCGCGACCCCCTCGCGCTGTTCCCGATCCTGCTGGGCGTCACGATGTTCGCGCAGCAGAAGTTCACGACCACGTCCGCCACGATGGACCCGGTCCAGAAGAAGATGATGCAGTTCATGCCGCTCTTCTTCTCCCTCATCATGTTCACCCTGCCCGCCGGTCTGGTGGTCTATATCCTCGTCAACAACATTCTCAGCATCGCCCAGCAGTGGGTGATTCATCGCAGCAACGACGACGCGCCGCGTGAAGGCAAGAAGGCCAAGCGCGAAGGGAAGGCAGTCGCTGCGGGGAGATCAGCATGAGCAAAGTAGTCATCGCAGAAGGCAACTCGGTTGCCGACGCCCTCAGGAACGCCGCCGAACAGATGGGCGCCGATCCCGCAGACCTCAAGTGGACGATCGACCGGGAGCACTTCCCCGCCATGACCGTCAAGATCCACGTCGAGCCGCTCGACGAAGCCGCCATCGAGGCCCGCAAGGCCCAGGCGAAGGTCGCCGAAGGCGCCGTGCAGTGGGTCGAAGGGGCGCTGGACAAGTTCGGCTCCACGGACGCGAAGGTCTCCGCCCGGGTCAAGGGCAGCACCATCACCGTGAACATCGACACCGAAGAGGACAGCGGCCTGCTGATCGGCAAGGAGGGCAAGAACCTCGAGGCCCTGCAGGCCCTCTTCCGCAAGTCGCTGGAGAAGAGCTTCGCCGACTACGAGCTCGTGCTCGACGTGGGCGGCTACCGCAGCCGCGACCGCGGCGGCCGGGACGACCGGGGTCGGGGCCGGGACCGGGACCGGGACGACCGAGGCCGAGGCCGCGGGCGCGACCGGGACCGAGGCCGCGGGCGCGACCGGGACGACCGGGGCCGTCGGGGCCGCGACCGGGACGACCGGGGCCGCGGCAGCAAGGACCCGGCTCGCGACGAGGAGCTGAAGGTGCGCGTCCGCGAGGCCGCCGAGAAGGCGCGCGACAACGGCGAGCCGATCCAGTTCAAGGACCTGAACTCCTACGAGCGCTACCTCGCCCACACCGTGGTCAAGGACATCGACGGCGTGGACTCCCGGTCCGTCGGCAAGGGCGCCGACAAGGCCGTCGAAGTCTTCCCGGCCTAAGAGAACGTGCCCGAGCCGCTGCTCGGCCGGGCGGCGGCCCTGATCGACGACGCGATCGTCGCCGTCTCCACGCCTTCGGGGCGGGGCGCGGTGGGGATCGTCCGTCTCTCCGGACCCTCGGATCGGCTGGCTCCGGTCGTATCGGGCCTGCTCGGAGACGTGGACCTCGCGGCCCGTCACCTGGTCCTCGCCGACGTCCTGGACGCGGACGGGACACCCATCGATCGCGGCCTCGTCGCCCGATTCCCCGGTCCCCGGTCCTACACCGGCGAGGACGTGGTCGAGCTGCACCTGCACGGCAACCCGACCCTGCTCGCGGCGGTCGTGGACCGCGCTTGCGCCCTGGGGGCTCGGGCGGCCGGGCCCGGCGAGTTCACCCGTCGGGCGGTGGTGCACGGGCGGCTCGACCTGGTGGAGGCGGAGGCGGTCGACACCCTCATCCGCGCCGAGTCGGTGGGGGCCGCGAAGCTCGCCCGCAGGCACCTCGACGGGGAGCTGCAGGCGGGGCTCCGGGAGCTGCGGGACGCGCTCGTCGTCGTCGCCGCGGCGCTCGAGGCGTCCGTGGACTTCCCCGAGGAGATCGAGCCCCACGAGACGGACGCCGACCTCGAGAGCCTCTCCGCGGTCCGCGAGCGGCTGGCGGCCCTCGAGGCGTCGTTCGTCGCCGGGCGCCGGCTCGTGGAGGGGGCGCGGGTCGTGCTCGCGGGCCCGGTGAACGCGGGCAAGTCCACCCTCTTCAACGCGCTGCTGGGCCACGATCGGGCCATCGTCTCCGCGCACCCCGGGACGACCCGGGACGTCGTCTCCGAGACCGTGGTGTGGGACGGGATCCCCGTGCGCCTGGAGGACACCGCGGGGGTGCGCGACGCGGCGGATCCCGTGGAGGTGGCGGGGATCGAGCGGAGCCGGTCCGCGCGCCGGGGAGCGGACGTCGTCGTGGAGGTTCGAGACGGTAGAAACACGAGTGATTGCAGAGGCTTGAAGGTCGCGACCCGAGGGGATCTGATCTCCGCCGGAGCCCGCGACGAGCTCGCCGGGGCGGGGTGGATCGTGAGCTCTCCCCAGGATGTCGACGCCGTGAAACGTGCCGTGGTCGACGCGTGTCGGCGGGACGCTCCGGAAGGCACCGTGCTGCACACGGCCCGGCAGCGCGACGGGGTCCGGAAGGCCCGCCGGGCCGTGGACGAGGCCCTGGCGGCGGGGCCCGACGAGCCGGTCCTCGCGGCCCTCGCGATCCGCGACGCGGGGCGCGCCCTGGAGGAGCTGGTCGGCGCGTGGAGCGACGAAGCGGTGCTGGATCGCCTCTTCGAGCGCTTCTGCATCGGCAAGTGACGACGATGGGTTGTAGAACAACGTGTTTCACGTGAAACAACGAATCCAAGGATCGGTGGACGTCGTCGTCATCGGGGGAGGCCACGCGGGCGTGGAGGCGGCGTGCGCGTCGGCCCGCCTGGGGGCCCGAACGCTGCTCGTGACCCTCATCGAGGGCACGGTCGGGCGCATGCCGTGCAACCCCGCGATCGGGGGACAGGGCAAGGGTCACCTCGTGCGCGAGATCGACGCTCTGGGCGGCGCCATGGCCCTCGTGACCGACGCCACGACGATCCAGTTCAAGTACCTCAATACGCGCAAGGGGCTGGCCGTCCGGTCGAGTCGAGCGCAGGTCGACCGCTTCCTCTACCAGCGCCGCATGCTCCTCCACGTCCGCTCCCGGGAGAACCTCGATCTCCTCGAGGGCGAAGCGGTCGGGTTCGTGTCCGCGGGCGGCCGGCTGACGGGGGTCCGCTTGAAGGACGGCTCCGTCGTGCCCTGTCGCGCGGCCGTGGTGACCACGGGGACGTACCTGCGCGGGCGCCTGCACGTGGGCATGAACCACCGCGCGGGGGGCGGAAACGGTGCGCCTGCCGCGTGGGGGCTGTCCGCCGCCCTGGAGGGGTTGGGCCACCGCCTCGGTCGCCTCAAGACCGGGACGGTCCCTCGGCTGGACGGGCGCACGATCGATTGGTCGCGGCTGCCCCCGCAGGACGGAGACCACCCCGGGGGCCGCTTCTCGTTCACGGGCCCGCCGTCCTCGCTGCCGGCGGTGCGCTGCGCGATCGCGAGGACCACGGAGGCCACCCACGAGGTCCTGCGCCGCGGGCTCCGCCACTCCCCGCTGTACGGCGAGGCCGCCTCCATCGACTCGATCGGGCCCCGCTATTGCCCGAGTATCGAGGACAAGATCGTCCGATTCGCGGACAAAGACAGCCATCGCCTGTTCCTGGAGCCGGAGGGGCTCGCCACGCGCGAGGTCTACCCCAACGGGTTCTCGACGAGCCTCCCGGTCGCGGTACAGAAGGAGGCCATCGCGACGATCGAAGGGCTCGAAGACGCCCGGATCGTCCGTCCGGGCTACGCGATCGAGTACGATTTCTCGGATCCTCGTGATCTGGACCTGTCCTTGCAGAGTTCGAAGCTCGACGGACTCTTCCTCGCAGGTCAGATCAACGGCACCACCGGCTACGAGGAGGCGGCGGCCCAGGGGCTGCTGGCGGGCGCCGGGGCGGCGCTGCTCCTGGCGGGTCGGGAGCCTTGGACGCTCGCGCGCGAGGAGGCCTACCTCGGGGTGCTCGCGGACGACCTCACGAGCCGGGGGACGGACGAGCCGTACCGGATGTTCACGTCGCGGGCGGAGTTCAGGCTGCTGCTGCGCGAGGACAACGCAGACCTGCGACTGACCCCGATCGGGCGTCGGATCGGGCTCGTGGACGACGCGCGGTGGGCCGCGTTCGAGGTCCGGCGGGAGGCCGTCGCGCGGGGCCTCGCCTGGGCCGAAGGGACCCGCCTGCGTCCGGGGCTCACCGCCGCCGTCCTCGAGGAGGCGGGGGAGGCTCCGCTGGCCAAGCCGACGACCGTGGCCCGACTGCTGCGCCGGCCCGGGGTGAGCTGGAGCCTGGCCGCCGCCGCCGCCCGCGCGGAGGGAGCGTCGACCCCCGCGCTGCCCGACGACGCCGTGGAGCAGGTCCTGATCGGCTGCCGCTACGAGGGGTACATCCGTCGCCAGCGCGACGCCGTCGACCGCATCCGCGCGCTGGGGGCGCAGCCCTTCCCCCGCGACTTCGTCTTCGAGGGGATCCCGGGGCTGCGCGGCGAGCTGGTGGAGAAGCTCACGCGCGCGCGCCCGACCACCCTCCGGGAGGCCGCGCGCATCCCCGGCGTCACGCCCGCGGCCGTCGCGCTGCTCGCCGGGCGGCTGGCCTCCCCGTGACGCTCGTCTGCGCCCCGGACCGGATCCGCGCGGTCCTGGACCCCGTCCACCCGATCGACGCCGACGCCGTGGGGCGTCTGCACGAGTACACGCGGGTCCTCGATCGCTGGGCTGCTCGGCAACGCCTGGTGGGTTGGCGCCGCGCGGAGGCCCTGCTCGCCGAGGGCATCCGGGACGCGTGGTCGGCCGTCCCCCTGCTCGCCGAGCTCGAGGCCCCGATCGTCGACGTGGGCAGCGGCGCGGGTCTCCCCGCGCTCGTCTTCGCCGCGGCGCTGCCCGCCCGGACCGTCCACCTGCTCGAGGCCCGACGCAAGCGCGCGTCGTTCCTTCGGGAGGCGATCCGGCTCATGGGGGTCACCGCCGCGACGCTGCACCACGGGCGCGCCGACGAGGTCGTCGGCGTCGGCCTCGATCCCGCGGGAGCCGTCGTCACGTCCCGGGCCTTCGCGGCGCCCGAGGAGGTGCTGGACCTGGCCGACGCGTGGGGAGCGTCGGCGTGCCTCGTGACGTCGTCCGAGGCGAAGATCCCCGACGCGTCGCCCGAGGGCTGGGAGGCGGGCGCCCCCGTGCCGTCGCGGCCGTCCGCGGACTCGCTGCACGTCCTCTACCGGCGCACGAACTCCCGGTAGATCAGGGCGAACGCGACCAGGACCCCGAGCGTGGGAGTGCCCCAGGCGGCCTGCCAGTAGCCGCCCGGGTGGTGGATCGCCGCGGGGAAGAAGAGCAGGAACAGGAGCCCGGCGGTTCGTCCCGCAGCGCGGCGTGAGCCGCGATCGAGCAAGCGCGCGAACAGCGGTCCGAGGCCGAGCGCGAGCAGCACCAGGTGGTGCGTCCAGCACAGCGCGTTGCCGAGCATGGCCGCGATCATCGCGAGCGCGGCGGGGACCACCAGCGCCTCGGGGCTCGGGTCGTCGCGCGTCCGCATCGCCGCGAACAGCGCGACGAGGTAGAGGCAGAGCGCGGCCAGGAAGCCGAGCCGAGCGGGCACCCGGGGCGGCAGGGCGAAGAGGAGCGGGGACCGGAGGTCGAGGGGCCGCGAGATCCACTCGCCGTCCGCGAACAGCCGTCCGCTGAAGGCGGGGAGCGAGTGATTCGGGACGCGCACGGGCGAGTTTCGGACGACCTCGCCGTCCTCCAGGGTCGGGGCGAGCATCTGCTCGACCCACCGCACCTGGGGGTCCAGGCCGTCGCCGGGCCCCGTCCACACCCAAGGGGCCGCCAGGAGCACGACGAGAGCGGTCACGAAGCCCCCCACCGCTCGCCACCGGCGCTGTACGACCAGCACCCCCAGGAGCACGATCGGCAACACCTTGAGGTGCGCGGCGAAGCCCAGGAGTGCGCCCCCCGCGAGCGCCCGGCCCCCCGCGATCGCGGCGAGGCCCCCGGCGACCACCGTCAATACGATGAGGTTGAGCTGGCCCACCTGGACGTTGTCGAACACCGCCGCCGCGAGGGGGAGGACGAGCAGGAACGCGAAGTCCCGCCCCCGCTCGTGCGCGCCCGACATGCGGCGAACGGCCTCGTAGGCCGCCCCGAGGAATGCGAGCTGCAGGGCGGCCCAGACCGCGTACGCGACGCCTCCCGGCAGCGCCGTCAGGGGCGCGAGGAGGACGGCGAGCAGCGGGGGGTAGAGGTACGGGCCGGCCAGCTCGCGATAGGGCGCCGGGTCGTAGAGCTCGGAGCCCGTACGCATGCGGTCCGCCGCCGCCAGGTAGACGGTGATGTCGAACGTGCCGTCGTGCCACAGGTGCAGCCCGACGACGGCCGCCGTTCCGACGATGGCGAGGACCGCGAGGAGCAGGACCGCGTCGCGGAGTTTCGACACGCGGCGAGCCTATCAACGGCGATGTTCCACGGGGAACGACAAGTTCGGCGAATTTTCCCACAAAGTCGTTGCGGACCCTAAACAAGGTGCACTAGTCTCCGGGTGTTCCACACCTGCGGAACGCGTGCGTCGCGGCTGATCGTCCGATTCGGGCGGGGTCGTGGAACGTACTGATCCATGCGGAGAGACGATGGCGAAGGTCCTGGCGATCTCGAATCAGAAGGGCGGCGTCGGCAAGACGACGACCGCCGTCAACCTGGCGGCGTGCCTGGCGGCCGCCGAGGAGCGCGTGCTGCTCATCGATCTGGACCCCCAGGGCAACGCGACGTCCGGCCTCGGGCTCGAGAAGCACGGCGACGGCAAGACGATGTACGACGTGCTCGTGCACGAGGCGCCGCTGCACGAGGTCGTGCGCGCGACCGACCTGCCCACCTTGCTCGTCGCCCCCGCGAACACCGACCTGGTGGGCGCGGAGCTGGAGCTCGCGTCGGTCATCGCCCGGGAGCACCGCCTCGCGGACGCCCTCGAGACCACGCGCGACGACTACGACTACGTGATCATCGACTGCCCGCCGTCCCTCGGGCTGCTCACCCTCAACGCGCTCAGCGCGGCCGACTCGGTCCTGATCCCGCTGCAGACCGAGTACTACGCCCTCGAGGGCCTGGGCGAGCTCAGCCGCACGATCCGGCTGATCCAGCGCCGGTTGAACCCGCGCCTCCACCTCGAGGGGATCCTCCTCACGCTGTACGACGGTCGCGCGCGCCTGAACCAGCAGGTCGCGGCCGACGTCCGCACGCACTTCGGCGAGGACGTCTTCCGCACGGTCATCCCCCGCAACGTCCGCCTCGGCGAGTCGCCGTCCTTCGGCAAGCCGATCATCCTCTACGACCTCCGGGCCAAGGGCGCGCTCGCGTACCTGGCCCTCGCACGCGAAGTCCTCGAGCGCCGCCGCCTCGAAGCTCCCATGTGCCGCATCGCTTGAAGGAACGAGGTATCTCCATGGCTTCCCGCTCCACCCGCTCGACTCTCGGTCGCGGCCTCGCGTCCCTGATCCCCGACGCCCGCCCCGACTCCGCCGGGCCCCGCGCCGCGCTGGCCGGGGGCGCCGTCGTCCACATCCCCATCGACGAGGTCCACGCCAACCCGCACCAGCCGCGTCGCTGGTTCGACCCCCACGCCATGGAGGAGCTCACCGCCTCGGTGCGGGAGAAGGGCGTGGTCAGCCCCATCCTCCTGCGACCGGTGGACCGCGGCTACGAGATCGTCGCGGGCGAGCGTCGCTTCCGCGCCGCGGGCATGGCGGGGCTGCGGAAGGTCCCGGCGATCATCCGCAAGATGACGCGGACCGAGTCCCTCGAGATCGCGCTCATCGAGAACCTGCAGCGCGAAGACCTGAGCCCCGTCGAGGAGGCGGAG
This sequence comes from uncultured Rickettsiales bacterium, assembly GCA_964512225.1. Classification (GTDB taxonomy): domain Bacteria; phylum Myxococcota_A; class UBA796; order UBA9615; family UBA9615; genus CAZEKB01. Next base: position 68,002 of record CAZEKB010000006.1, read on the forward strand.
GCCTACCAGCAGCTCATGGAGGAGTTCCAGTACACGCAGGAGGAGCTGGCGCGGAAGGTCGGCAAGGACCGCTCCACCGTCAGCAACATGGTCCGCCTGCTGCGGCTCCCCGACGACGTCCTCGACGCGCTCGCCCAGGGCACGATCACGATGGGGCACGGGCGGGCGCTCCTGGGCCTCAAGTCGGAGCCGTCGATCCTCGAGATCTTCGGACGGATCGTGGCCGAAGGGCTCTCCGTCCGTCGAACGGAGGACCTGGTTCGCCGCACCGTGGAGGGCAAGTCCGTGCGCCGCCGCCGCGGCAAGCTCGACGGTCCCATGCACGACCTCCAGGACCACCTGGCCCGCCAGCTCGGGTCCCGCGTGATGCTCAAGCCGCGAGCCCGCGGCGAGGGCGGGAAGATCGTCGTGGAGTACTTCAGTCGTCAGGAGCTCGACCGCCTGGTCGATCGCATCGGAAACAACTCGGTCCTTTAGGGCCGTCGCACACGCAGAACTCGGTGTCCGCACCGAATCGCCGCCGCAGAGGGAGACAGACATGAAATTCGGACGTCGCGAGACGCTCTTCGCCAACACCGACGATGTGCCCGCCAACGGGAACGGGACCCCCGCGGAGGCCGCGATCATCCCGGCCGCCGTGCCCGCCAAGCGCGCGCGTCCGACGAACCAGCTCAACGCCTTCCTCGGCACCGGGTGCATCTACGAAGGCAAGCTGACCTTCGAGGGCCGCGTCCGGATCGACGGGAAGTTCACGGGCGAGATCTTCAGCAACGACACGCTGGAGATCGGGCCCGACGCCGAGATCGAGGCGGAGATCGACGTCTCGACGCTGATCGTCGCGGGCAAGGTCACGGGCAACGTCAACGCCCGCGGCCGCTGCGATCTGCGCGCGCCCGGGATGGTCGTCGGCAACATCACGTCGCCGGTGATCACGATGGAAGAGGGCGTCCGCTTCGACGGCGAGATGCGCATGACGACGGCCCTCGACTCCGTGGTCCGGGCGGGCACCCTGCGCGCCCCCGCCGCCGAGAAGACCGACGGCTCCGACACCACGGCCACCGCGCCGCGACGCAGCAGCCGTCGCAGCGCCCCGGCCGCGCCGGACCCGTCGGATCTGCTCAAGCCGGTCCCTTAGCGGTCGCGATCCAGGCGGGTTTCGCCAAGGGTTGCGTCGACTAGGCGCCGCGCCGTCGATCCCCCTAGGATGGTCGGCTGGTGCTGACCGGAAACCCGACGACGGCTCTCGTGGCGCGGAACGACGTATCGATTCGCAGCCTCGAGCACACGACCCTGGAGCGCTGGGCGGACCGCGCCCTGGCGCTGTCCTCGGCGTTGGGCCTGCCCTTCACGGATCTGCGGCCGGACCGGGTCTTGCGCGCGGCGAAGCGGGGCACCGGGCTCGACGACTTCGGCGACGCCCGCTTCCGGGAGCCCATGTCCCGGACGCTGGGCATCGTCGACGAGGGCCCCTACACCCCTCTGGGCCGCGCCTTCATCCGCGGCACGCTCGTGCGCGTCGCCCGCCATCGTCTGCGGATCGAGCAGTGGTTCAAGGACCACCCCGAGACGTCGCAGATCCCGATCCAGCGTCCGATCTTCGTGCTCGGGTTCCCCCGCAGCGGCACGACCCTGCTGCAGAACCTCCTCGAGCAGGCGGCCAACCGTCGCGCCCTGCGGTTCTGGGAGCTCACCAACCCCATCCCCGAGCACGACGACCCGTCGCGGGATCGCGCCGCCCGGGTGCGCCGCGCCCGGCGTGATCTGACGTGGGCGTACCGGCTCGTGCCCGAGATGGAGGAGATGCACGAGGTCCGGGCGGACACGGTCGAGGAGTGCTGGCCCCTCCTCGCGAATACCTTCGCCGTCCTCAACTTCGACATCTGCCACGGGTTGCGGTCCTACGGCGATTGGCTCCTCGAGCAGGACATGCGGTGGGCGTACGGCGAGTACCGGCGTCAGCTCCAGCTGCTGCTGTGGCGGGAGCGCGTGGACCAGCTCGTGCTCAAGTGTCCCGAGCACCTGTGGTTCCTGGACGCGCTGCTCGATGTCTTCCCGGACGCGTGCATCGTGTGGACCCACCGCGATCCGCTGGACTGCGTGGCCTCCTACAGCTCCCTGATCTCGCTGTCGCGGCGGACCCTGCAGGGGCGGATCGATCCCGCTCGGATCGGGCCCCACATCGCGGATCGGTTCGAGCAGGGGGTGACCCGGGCGATGGCCGCGCGCGACGCGCTGGGCGACGAGTCGCGCTTCTTCGACGTCGACTTCAACGAGCTGATCCGGGACCCCGTCGCCATGACGAACCGGATCGAGGAGCACTTCGGCCTCGAGCCCACGGACCGTCTCCTCCTCGACGACTGGATGACGAAGAAGCGCGCGGACGCGCCCGGGCGGCATCGCTACGTCCCGGCGATGTGGGAGCTGCACGACGACCGCGTTCGAGCGAAGTTCGCCGGGTACATCGAGCGCTTCGGCGTGTCGCCCTAGCTAGGGCTCAGCCCAGCGCCTCCTCGAGGGCTCCCTCCCAGCCGATCATCGACTTCCCCCCCGTCCATTCGAAGATCGGCTTGCCGTCCCGGTCGAACACGACGCCCCAGGGGATGACCTCGGGGTACACGGCCCCCAGCTCCTGGGTCATCGTCAGCAGCTTCGGCTTCGGGGCGGCGGGGGCGATCAGGGCCTCGAACTCCGCGCCGGTGCTCTCGAGCAGCTCCTCGAGCAGCTCCTGCTCTTCGTCCACCGAGACGACGACGAAGCTCACTCCCCGATCTCGGAAGCGGCGGACCGCGCGGTTGAGGTTGCCCATGGACGCGCGGCACCCCGGACACCACGACGCGTACAGGTACAGCACCGCGGGTCGACCGTCTCCCCGCGCCTCCATGACCCGGCGCTGCACCCCCGAGAGCGACGTCTGCACGAGCTCGATCGGGTCGCGCCGGAACACGGTTCGGAGCCCGAAGAACAGCCCGCCGAGGGAAAGAGCGAGGACTCCGAGCGCCGAGGCGAGCGCGGAGCGGCGGCTGAACACCTCCGACATGCCCCGATTCTAACGGTCGCGTGGTACGGATCCCGGCTCAACCCTCGGGAGGACCCATGAGCTTCACCACCGTCATCGTCGACTTCACCGCCAAGCCCGGAATGCGGGACCAGCTGACCGCCATGCTCGGCGAGGCGATCCAGATGACGATCCGGAAGCCGGACTGCTTCAAGGCCGTGCTCGTGACCGACGACGACGACGCGGACAGGTTCGCGATGGTGCAGGAGTGGCGGTCGGCCGACGCGCACCGCGAGTACGCCGCCGGCCTCATGGGCAACCCGAAGATGGCCGCCGCCATGGACCTCATGGCCCTCCCCCCGAAGAGCCGCTACCACTCCCACCACACCGCGGGCGGCGGCGACTGGGGCGGCCCCGGCCACCTCGAACTCACCTCCACCGACGTGGAGGCCACCAAGTCCTTCCTCACCGACGTGTTCGACTGGCGCTTCGAGATGTGGATGGACGACTACCAGGGCTGGTGGGCCCCCGGCGCCTTCATGGGCGGCCTCCGCACCGCCCACGAAGCCGAGGGCGGCCCCGGCTCCACGCCCTACCTCGTGGTGAACGACTTCGAAGCGCGCCTCGAGGCCGTGAAGGCAGCCGGCGGCACCATCATCGTCCCGCCCCAGACCATCGAGCACGCCGGCCGCTTCTTCGTATTCGCCGCCCCCGGCGGGCTCTGTCTGGCCGTCTGGGAGAGCGCGTCCCAGGGGTGACCCGGCATTCGGAGTCGCCTTCGCTCGGAGTGAGTGGGCCCTCTGCGATCCCGGGGTGAACGGCTCGCTCCCCCCGACTTCGCAGTTGCTTCCCTCTACGAAGTCGGGGTGAACGGCTCGTTCCCCCCGACTTCG
>CAZEKB010000006.1:71989-112100 GCA_964512225.1 uncultured Rickettsiales bacterium
CGCAGTTGCTTCCCTCTACGAAGTCGGGGTGAACGGCTCGTTCCCCCCGACTTCGTGGGCTCCATCCTCTACGAACCCGGGGTGAACGGCTCGTTCCCCCCGACTTCGCAGTTGCTTCCCTCTACGAAGTCGGGGTGAACGAGCTCGTTCCCCCCGACTTCGCAGAGAGCGAGCGCAAGAGAATGCAGCGCAGCACAGCGAACTGAAACACGTTTCACTTGGCCGACGATCCCGGCTAGGCTCCCGCGCACAGGAGCGCCGTGATGGAACGACTCACCGGGCTGGACGCCTCATTTCTGTACCTCGAGACGTCGACCATGCTGCTCAACATCGGGTTCGCGGTGACCGTGGATCCGAGCGACGCGCCGGGGTGGTCGTTCCAGACGCTCTTCGACCACGTGGACGCGCGCGTCCGCACGGAGCCGGCGTTTCGGCGACGGCTCGTTCGCGTGCCGTTCGACCTGGACCACCCCCGCTGGATCGAAGACCCCGAGTTCGACGTGCTCAGCCACCTCCGGCACGTCGCGCTGCCCGCTCCCGGCGGCGACGAGGAGCTGGGGGCCATGGTGGGTCGCATCATGTCGACCCCGCTGGACCGCAGCCGGCCCCTGTGGGAGGTCTGGGCGATCGAGGGGCTGGCGAACGGCGCGTGGGCGCTGGTGATGAAGCTCCACCACGCGGCTGTCGACGGTGTGGCGGCGGCCGGGCTGCTGCTCCACCTGCTCGACACGGAGCCGCAGGCTGCGAAGGCTCGACCGGTCGCGACGGTCGCGACGGCGGCTCCCCTGCCCAGCGACCTCCGACTGCTGGCACAGGGCCTGAGGACGCGCGCGGGCGTTCCGTTCCGGTTCACCCGGCTCCTCGGCCGGTCGACCCGCAACGTCGTCGGCCTGCTCCGGGCCAGGCTGCGCGACGCGGACGGACGTCGGTCGATGCCCATGGGCGGCCCCAAGACCCACTTCAACGGGGCGATCGGGAGGCGACGCAACGTCGTATTCGCGCGCCTGTCCCTGGCCGACGTGAAGCGGATCAAGAAGGCGACGGGCACCACCGTGAACGACGTGGTGCTGGCGGCTTGCGGGGGCGCGCTGCGGAGGTACCTGCTCGAGCGGGGGGACCTCCCCGCCAAGTCGCTCACGGCGATGGTGCCCGTGTCCGTACGCACCGCGTCCGAGCGGGACGAGAAGCGGAACCGGATCTCCGGCATGTGGTCGATGCTCGGGACCGATCTGGTCGACCCGATGGCTCGTCTCCGGCTCATCCACGCCGACACCCTGGCGGCGAAGCGCGATCAGCACGCGATCGGCGCGGACATGCTGCAGGACTGGGCCGAGTTCAACGCGCCGACCCTCTTCCAGGCAGCCGTCCGCTACTACACGAAGCTGCGCCTGGCGGACCGCTTCGTGCCCGTCCACAACGTGATCGTCTCCAACGTCCCCGGACCCCGGAAGCCGCTCTACCTGGCGGGCGCGCCCCTGTCGAGCATCCGCCCCATGGGGCCCGTGATGGAGGCCGTGGGGCTCAACATGACGGTCATGAGCTACCAGGACCACCTCGACTTCTCGTTCGTCGTGGACGCCGGCCAGGTGCCCGACGCGTGGTCGCTGGCGGCGGCGGTCGAGCCCGCGTTCGCCGAGCTGCTCGCGGCGGCGACCGGCTGACTCCCGAGCCCCGCGCGGCAAGAAGTCGCCCGGTTCGGCGAACCACCCCGGGTTGTTGCCGGGAAAGCGGCAAGAAGTCGCCCGGTTCGGTGAACCACCCCGGGTTCCTGCCACCTCGGTGCGGGAACCCGGCCGGGAGCTCCCCGCCTGGAGGGTCACTACGCGCGCGGAGGGGAGCGATCGCAGCGAGCGGAGCCGCGAGGGGGGGACCCCCCGGGCCCCGCCCGGAGGAGCGCAGGCAGCCCGGGAAGCCCGGGGCCCCGGTGGTTCCTCCTTTTGATCGTTGACACGCCCAATAGCCGCATGTAGCTTCGCGCGCCGCTGTCCCCACTAGCGAAAGGGAGCCGACATGCGCGACAAGGTGAAGCTCGTCTCCACGGCCGGGACCGGCTACTTCTACACGACCAAGAAGAACAAGAAGACGACCACGGGCAAGCTTCAGTTCAAGAAGTACGACCCGAAGGTCCGGAAGCACGTCCTCTTCAAGGAGAAGAAGATCTCCAAGTAGAGGTCGGGAGTTTTCTGATGGCTAAGTGCAAGTTCACGGGCAAGCGCCCCAAGATCGGTAACCGCGTCTCCCACTCCCACCGCAAGACGAAGCACTGGCAGAAGCCGAACGTCTTCAGCAAGCGGGTGTGGGACGAAGAGCAGGGCAAGTGGGTGCGCATCAAGGTGAGCGCCCGCGGTCTCCGCACGATCACGAAGAACGGCCTGGGCGCCACCGCCCGCAAGGCCGGGGTCAAGCTGTAAGTCTTTCTGGTTTCTAGGGTTTCGGACCTCGCGGGGTCCACCCAGGGACGATGGGGGCCGATCGGGAAACCGGTCGGCCCTCGTCTATTCCGGAACCACGATCGCGTGGTTCGCCTGCTTCCAGGCCGTGATCCCGCCCGCGAGCGAGCGGACGTCCGTGCGACCGACGCGCTTGAGCACGTAGGAGGCGTCGATCGAGCGCATGCCCGAGCCGCAGTAGGTCACGATCGCCCGCCCCGCTTCGAGGTCGTCCACGCGCGACTCCAGGACCGCCAGGGGGACGTGCACCGCGCCGGGGAGGTGACCGCTCTTCCACTCGTGGCTCTGGCGCACGTCCAGGAGGATCGGGTGGTCCTCGACGCTCTCGATCTCGAGCATGACACGCAGATCTTCGGCGGAGATTTCCACCGTGCCGTCCGCCACGGCGTCGAACTCCGAGCCCGCCGTGACGTTGCCCTCGAGCACGTCCTGAGCGGCCGCCTCGGAGCGGATCTTCTCGAAGTCTTCGTATTCGCCGACGCCGTGGCCCACCCCGGGGCCGCCGACGATGATCCCCTTGCCCGCGCCCGCGAGCTTCTTCGCGACCGTCAGGCCGCGCTTCGCGAACCGCTTGAGCACCACGCTCGGATCAGGCGCTGAAGCTGGAGCCGCAGCCGCAGGTCCGGGTCGCGTTCGGGTTGTTGAACACGAAACCCTTCTTCTGGAACGTCTCGACGTAGTCGATCTCGCAGCCGCTGAGCAGCTGGGCGCTGTGGGGGTCGAGGTAGACCTTGAGGCCCTCGAACTCCAGGGAGAGATCGTCTTCGTCCGCCTCGTCCGCGAAGTCGAGCGCGTACGAGTAGCCCGAGCAGCCGCCGCCGACTACCGCGACCCGCAGGCCGTGACCCGTGAGGTCTTCTTCTTCGATGGCGAGCTTGACCGCTTCGACGGCCTTGGCGGTGACGGAGATGGGGGTCTGCTGCATGGTCTTCCTCGGTACCTAACCGTCCCCGAGGGGGGACGGGCGGAATCAATATAGATGCGGACGGCGCGTCGTCAATCGCTCGCCTCGGAGGGGCGGAGGAACGACGAACCCTCTCCCATCGCCTCCAGTCGGCCGCGGATTTCCCGGCGCAGCTTCCGCTTCACGCGCTGCAGGACCGTGCGCGCGGCCCCCGGCGGGAGGCCCAGGACGGCCTCGATCCCCTCCAGCGGCAGCGACTCGATGTACCGCAGGTGCAGAGCCTCCTTCTCCGCCGCGTCCAGCACGGAGGACGACGCCTCCGCGAGCAGCGCCGCCCGCTCCTCCGACCGCAGCCGCGCGAGGGCCGTGGCCGCCGCGCGACCGGGCTCCACGATCCCGTCCTCGGTGAGGAGCTCCCCCTTCTTGCGCACGGCGTTGAGACAGAGGTTCCGGGCGATCCCGAAGAGCCACGGGCGAAGCCGCCGCTCGTCGTCCCACGTGGGCAGCCGCGTCCAGCCGACGAGGAGCGCTTCCTGGGCCAGCTCCTCGGCTTGGGCGGCGTCGCGCACCAGGCGACGACACAGGCGGGCCACCGCGGGGCGATGCTCTGCGAAGCGACGCTCGATGTCGGGGGAGACGTCCATCGATCGCGGACACTATCTCGCTTTTCTCGGGCGTCCCGTGTGATCCGCGCCGTCGTCACGACAAGGACAGGGTGAACCCCGCTCCGACGGCCTCCCGCCGGGCACCACGAAAGGACCCCCCATGCAGTTCATCACGATGACCGGCCCGTTCGGACTCTTCGCTTCCGCCCTGGGCATCCTCCTCCTCGTCGCCAACGCGGCCACCTGGCGCCGCGACGACCGCCGCGTATTCCCCGCGCTGGCCGCGGGCATCGCCGCCGTCTTCCTCGTGGGGACCGCGGGCACGGGCATCGGCATGTACGTCGCGGCGACCAGCATCGAGGGGGCCGACGTCTCCCCCGAGCAGGCCGCGCTGCTGTGGCGGAGGGGGCTGGCCGTCGCCACGACGTCGACGTCCCTCGCCGCCGCCTGGGCCGCAGTCAACGCCCTCGCGGTCGGGATCCGCGCCGCCGTGAAGTGAGCGCCGGCGACGTTCGCCGCGGCTTGCCCCGGCATACTGACGGCGGCCGTCCCCTCCTCCCGGGGGCGGTCGCCGAGGGCTCGATGGAACTCCAGCGCGGCGCCGTCGTGGGCCGATACACCATCGAAGCGGAGCTCGGCGCGGGCGGCATGGCGACGGTCTACCGGGTGCGCCACACCTCGCTGGGCACGCTGCACGCCCTCAAGGTCCTGCACGACCGCCGCTCGGGCCTGCACGAGCGGCTCGTGCGAGAGGGGCGCCTGCAGGGGGCGCTGCGCCACCCCGGCGTGCTCCTCGTCACCGATCTGCTCGACATCGACGGCGCCCCGGCGCTCGTCCTGGAGTACGTCGACGGGCCCACCCTCGGCGACCTCCTGCGCGACCGTCGCCTCTCCCTCGAGGAGGCCGACCACCTCGGTCGTCGGATCCTCGAGGCCGTCGCCGCCGCGCATCGACACGATCTGGTCCACCGGGACCTCAAGCCCGCGAACGTGCTCGTATCGGTGGTGGACGGGGTGCCGCAGCCCAAGGTCGCGGACTTCGGGCTGGCGAAGCTGGTCGAAGAGGATCGCCGCAGTCGGGGCCTCACCGAGTCCAACGCGTCGATGGGCACGCCCGGGTACATGTCCCCCGAGCAGCTCGCGGACTCGCGCTCCGTCGACGCCCGCGCCGACATCTTCTCGCTGGGGGCGATCCTCTTCGAGCTGGTGACGGGGCGCCGTCCCTTCGTGGGCGAACACGTCATGGAGATCATGTTCAAGGTGACCAAGGGGATCCGCCCCGCGGTCACCGACCTCGCTCCCGACCTGCCCCGGCGCATGGTCGCGGCGGTCGAGGGGGCGCTGCAGCCCGACGTGGACGCCCGCATCCAGACCACCGAGGAGCTGCTTGCGGTCTGGGTCGGCGACGCGGGCGAGCCGTCGGTGCGCGTCGAGTGGGCTCGCCCCGAGCCGGTGGCCGAGGACGACTCCGTCCGCGGACGTCTGGAGCGCGTGACGACCCTCCAGCACGCCGACGAGCTGCTCCGAAGCGTCGCGCCGCCCACGGGGATCGACGATCACCCCCCCGCCCACGAGCTCTTCTCGCGGCCCGACGATCCGGACGTCCGCCGGCACCTCGACAGCTGCGCCGCCTGTCGGGTGGACGCGCGGCTGTACGCCGAGGAGTTCGAGGACGAAGCCCCCGACGACGCCCTCCGGCCCGGTCGCGGGCTCGCCCCGGCGGCCGCGATCGTGGCCGTCCCGTTCGTATACGGCGTGCTCGTCCTGCTGCTCGGGGGCGCGGATCGGGTGACCTGGCTCGGGCCCTGGTGGCCCCCGATCGTGGGGCTCGCGGCGGTCTCCGCGGGGGTGCTCGTGCGCGCCGCGGTGCGCCTGCGACGCGGGTTCGACGTGTCCCCCACCGCCACGTTCCTGGGGCCGACCCTGCTCCTGGTGGTCGGGCTGCTGGGCTCCGGCCTGGGCGCGCGGATGGTGAGCAGCGTGCAGTCCGAGCTGCCGCTGGGCAGGCAGGCCGAGATCGTCGCGTGGGGCGTGAACATCGCGCTGACGACCCGACACGCCTCCACGGCCCTCGCCGCTCTCCTCGGCCTGGGCGCGGCGGCCGCCATGGCGTGGGCCTTCCGCGGCCACCGGGCTCCGGATCCGACCGCGTTGGGCCGAGCGCGGATCGGCGTCGGGCTCGCCCTCGTCGGGGGCGCCGGGCTGTGGGCCGTGGACGTGCTGCGCGTGGGCGCCTCCGAGGCGTTCCTCGTATTCGTGGTCCTGGTCGCCGTGTCGGGGTGCGGCGCGCTCGTGGTGACCGGGGGCACGCCCGCGCGCCGGGTCGCTCACCAGGCCCGCCGCCTCCTCGCGGTGGGGGCGGTGGTGGCCGTGGGGGGGGCGGCCGCGGCGGTCCGTGTGCAGCGGGAGCGGGGCCTGCTGCGGGGGACCTACAAAGACTCCCCGGACGACCAGCTCGCTGCGGCCGAGCGGTTCGGCGCCGCGGTCCAGGAGCCGCACACGCTGCTGGTGGCGTGGGTGCTCCTCGCGGCGGCGGCCGCCTGGGTCACCACCCGCGGCGCGAGCCGACGGCGCCCCCCGCTCCGCACGGTCGCGGGCCTGGCGGCGCTCGGGGGGGCGGTGCTCGCGGTCCAGGTGTCCATGTCCGCCTGGGAGCGGGCGGCGGTGCAGCGCATCGCGCCGGCCTTCCTCAACGCGGCGGTGGACTGGTACCTGCCGGGCGCGGGGCTGGCGGACGCGCCGGGGGAGGCCGACGGGGGGCTGAGGGGCGTCCGGGTGGAGGCGGGGTCCGGTCCGCTCCGGGCCGACGATCGCGTCGTCGCCCTCGGGGAGGTCCCCCTCGACGACGTCCACGGCTTCGTGCGGCAGCTCCGCAGCTGCGTGTGCGGGGCGCGGAGCGAGTCGTGCGGCCTGCCGACGTGCGCGGGCCCCGGGGCGACGCTGCCCGCGACGGTCCTGCGCCCGGGCGACGGGCCGGCGCGGCTGGTGACGGTCGAGCTCGTGCTCGCGATGCCGGAGGACGTCAGCGGACGGTGACGGTGCCGTCCTCGTGCACGACGAACCAGGTGCCGGCGTCCGCCTCCCCGGCGTCGACGACGGTCCCCGACGCGGGGAACTCCACCTCGACGCTCGCGCGCGCGGCCTCCCCCACCCCGAAGTGCTGCGTCAGCGAGTTGTGGCTGCCGACGCCCGTCGTGGGCTGGACCTCGCGGTGCTGGGTGCCGTCGCTCGTGGTCACCCGCACCTTCGCCCCGATGCCCGACACGTTGGTGGCGCCGTCGCCGCTGCCCACGACCGTCACCTTCATCCACCCCCCGAGGTCCGGGCAGTCGTTGATGAAGAGCTTGCCGCCGTGGATGTCCACGTCGCCGTCGTTGTCGATGTCGGCCACCGCCACGCCCCAGCCCCCGTAGATCCAGGTCCCGGAGTGGTGCGTGATGTTGGTGAACGTCCAGTCGCGGTTGTTGCGGAAGAGCCAGCTCGGGCGCGCGGGGTAGACGGTGGTGTAGTAGAGGTCGAGGAACCCGTCGTTGTCGTAGTCGAGGAACACCGGGGAGCTGTCCGTCTCCTGGTAGATCATCCCCGCGGTGTCGCGCGCCTCCTCGAACGTCGCCTCCCCCGTCTCCGTGAGCTGGTTGCGCAGGAACATCGACTTGTCCGAGAAGTCGATGAAGCGCGGGTGGGCGAGGTTCGCGGCGAAGAGGTCCATGTCGCCGTCGTTGTCCACGTCGCCGAACGCGCTCCCGATCGTGTGGCCGTAGTAGCCGCTGATCAGGTAGCCCTTGGTGCCCGTCGCCCAGCTCGCGTCCACGAACGACTCGCCCGCGCCTTCGTTCCGCCAGTGCAGGTTCTCGTGCAGGCGGTAGTTCGAGATGTAGATGTCGGCGTCGGCGTCGTTGTCGTAGTCGCTGACGGCCACGCCGCGCCCCGCGTACCCGGACGCGCCGAGGTTGCCGGTGTCCTGGTCCATGCCCAGCGCCTCGGTGGCGTTCTCGAAGAGCCCGTCGCCCCGGTTGATCCACAGGTAGTCGTCGGGGCTGTCCCCGGTGGAGAAGTTCATGAAGTTGGCCTGCATGATGTCGAGCAGGCCGTCGTTGTTCACGTCCACGAACGCCGCCGACGGGGTGGGCGCGTGGCTGTACTGCAGGCCGTTGGCGGGATCCCACTCCGGGTCGTTGTTGAACAGCTGCGTGTCGTCGATGCCCGAGGCCTCGGTCACGTTGACGAAGACGCAGTCGCCCTGGCCCTCGTAGAGCTGGTCGTTCATGCGCCCCACGAAGAGGTCGAGGTTGCCGTCGTTGTTGTAGTCGCCCCACACGCCGATGCCGCCGCCGACGTCGATCCCCGACTCCTCGGCGGACATCTGGGTGAACGTCGCGTCGCCGTTGTTGACGTAGATCGAGCCCACGTACGAGTCGTCGAACCCATCGCCGTTGCAGTCGCCGAAGGACGGCGACCCGGACGGGGGCAGACCGGACCGCTCGTCCTCCTCCAGCCGGTGCCGCTCCTGGAACCACGACGGGTCCGCGGGGAGGTCGAAGTACTCGACCAGCAGCCTGACCATCAGGTCGCCGCCGCCGCGCACGACGTACTCGAAGCTCTGGTTCAGGGGGCGGTCGATGTACGTGCGGATGCGGGGGGCCTGGTAGTCGTTCTCGCTCGCGTGGGCCGACATGTACGGGTCCACGCTGCCCTCTTCGTCGACGGACAAGCTCGGCTGCCCGTCCTCGCCCCGGTACAGCTGGCCCACGTATACGAGCCCGGGCCACGCCAGCTCGATCGGCTCGTCGAGGTCGAACCGCTGCCACTCGCGGTCGTGGTCGTCCTTGTTCAGCTCGAGGTGCCACTCGGCGAAGGGGGCCTCGCGCAGGTGGTCGTAGAAGTTGAAGCCCTCGTCCGGGATGATCGCGAGGTGCGCTTCCGCGTCGTCGTCGCTGCGCACGCGCCACATCGCCTCGACGGCGTGGATCCGCATGGGGACGTCGTGGTGGAAGCGCATGACGTCCCACACCTGCTCGGTCCCGTTGCCCTCGTCGGCGTCGCCGTCCGGGTCGGTCAGGTCGTACGACAGCGTGGACAGCGTGATGGGGACGGGGGTCGGCTCGGGCTCGACCTCTTCGGTGGGGCACGCGCCGAGGATGAGCAGGGCGGGGATCGTGAGGAGGACGCGCGTCGTCATGCGCACGACTCTACCCCCGGCGACGGCGGTCGCCCCGGGTGAATCGGGGCGGCTCAGAACCGGCCGGTGATGCCCACGAAGCCGAGCGCGAACGCGGGCCGGGCCTCGAAGGTCGGGCGGCGGGTCTCGATCCGGCTCAGCAGCAGGGCCTTGGCCTCGGCTTCGCTGAACCCGAGCTCGCGCGCGAGCTCGTAGTTGTACTGGTCGACGGCCTCGAAGGCGTCGTCCTTGCTGTAGTACTTGCCGGGCCAGGTCGCCTGGATGCGGAACAGCGCCGTGAGGTAGCCGGCGACGCCCATGATCGTCCCGCCGGTGGCGAGGAGCACGCCGCCCGCGATCGCCCCGGGCTGAAAGCTCGCCGCCTGGTTGCAGGCCGCCAGGTCGCCGGGGCTGTCCTCGTAGTACAGGTCGCACGAGTCCAGGTCGACGCTGGACACGTAGCCCGGGGCCGAGTCGAGCGCGGCCTGCATCTGCGAGCCGAAGACGCCCGCGAGGACCGCCCCCGCGCCGAGGATGCCGCCGCCCGCGCCCATCCCGACGCCGAACAGGGCCATGTCCTTCTTCTCGTCGGCGACGTACTTCTTGCGCGTCGCGGTGTCGTCGATGGCGTCGATGAACTGCATCGTATTCATCGCGTCCTCGCCGCCGCCGGTGATGCGCCAGGAGAAGCGGGTGCTCGAGCCGGTGCTGACCCCGCCGCGGACGTAGGTCGTCGTGATCTGGACGTCCTGCACGCGGATGCGCTTGCGCTTGAACTTCCGGAGCGCCTCCAGTTGTTCGGTGGTGAGCTCGGTGGCTTCGTCTTCGGCCGAGGCGAGGCCGGGGACGACGAGCGCGAGGGCGAAGGTCAGCGCGACGAACCGGGACATGGGACTTCCTCTGTCCTCAAAGCATCCGGGGATCCTACCCCCGCGACGCGGCGCGAAGCGAGCACGGCTCCCCTGCTAGATTCCGCGGCCTCATGAGGCCGGTCATCATCCTGCACGGCGGCGCCGGGGCCATGAAGGCCATGGGCGGCGAGCGCGAGGCCCGCTACCGGGCGGCTCTGCGGCACGCCTGCGAGGTCGGCGGCGCGGTGCTGCGCGACGGCGGCTCCGCGCTGGACGGGGTGGTCGCGGCCAACGTCTTCATGGAGGACTCGGGCACGTTCAATGCGGGGCTCGGCTCCTGTCTGACGGCGGCCGGGGCCGTCGAGATGGACGCCGCGGTCATGAACGGGACGGACCTGGGGATCGGCGCGGTGACCGGCATCTCCGGCGTGGCGAACCCGGTGCTCGTGGCCCGGGCGGTGATGGAGCGCACGCCCCACTGCATGTTGACCGCCGCGGGCGCCGACGCCTTCGCCGCCGAGCAGGGGTTCCCGCGGCGCTCGGACTTCCCGTCCGCGGAGCGGCGGGCGACCTGGGAGCAGAAGAAGGCCGAGCTGGACTCTCACGGGCCGTGGGTGACGCTCGCCGATCGCCTCGCCACCCTCGGCGGCGTCGCGGGGGTGGAGCCCGTGCCGGACTCCGAGGCGGTGGGCCCCGGGGACACCGTCGGAGCCGTCGCCATGGACGCCGAAGGACGGCTCGCCACCGCGGTCACCACAGGCGGGATCTGGATGAAGCAGCCGGGCCGCATCGGCGACTCTCCGCTGCCGGGAGCGGGCCTGTGGGCCGTCGACGGCGCGGGCGCGTCCTGCGCGACGGGTACGGGCGAGATGATCATGAAGGTGCTGCTGTGCCGCGAGGTGGTCGATCGCATGGGCGACGCCACGTCGGCCTGCGCAGCGGGCCTGGGGCGGCTCGCGGAGCAGTTCGGATCCGGGCTGGCGGGCGTCGTGGCCGTCGATCCCGAGGGTCGTCCGGGCTTCGCCTTCCACACCGCGGGGATGGGTCGGGCCGTCTGGCGCGGGGGCATGGACGAGCCCGCCGTGGCGGTGTGGCCCGACGAGGACTGGGACCGTGCCGTTCCGGGGTGACCCCGCGGACCTGCCGGGGTGGGCGCCGGCGCCCCTGCGCGACCGCTGGGCCGTCGGCACCAAGGCGATCGCGCTCACCCTCAAGCGCATGCGGACCGCCCGCCGGATCCGACCGGACCGGGTCTTCCGCCTGCCGTACGAGGACGTCTCCCTCACCACCGACGACGGGGTCGCCCTCGCCGCGTGGTTCATCCCCGCGGACCGCGCGGACCTCGCGGCCGTCGTCCACCACCACTACGGAGGCCAGAAGGCGACGGTCCTGCCCTGGCTGCGCTTCCTTCACGACAAGGGCATCCCGGCCCTCGCGATCGACGGACGCGGGCACGGGAGCTCGGATCGCTCGCCCCCCGGTCGCGGGTCCTTCATTCGCCGGGCCCCCGACGTCCGCGCCGCGTGCGACGAGCTCCGCCGGCGGGGCTTTCCCCGCATCCTCGCGGTGGGCCAGTCCATGGGCGCGGCCACGACGGCGATCGCGGTGGCCGGTCGGCCCGACCTCGCGGGCGTGATCCTCGACTCGGGGCCCGCCCCGGAGATGGGGACGGCGGCGTGGGGCCTGGCCGGGAACCTGATGGAGACGCAGCGCGAGAAGGACCCGAGCGCGCGGGGGCTGCTCGCGGCCCGGATCCTCCCCGGCACGCAGCCCGGGCGGTACCCCTTCGCGATCTGGCGGGCGCTCCTGCGCCTCCGAAGGACGCCCTTGCTGTGGCTCCACGGGTCCGCGGATCGCGTGATCGAGGCGCGCTGGGCCCGGGCCTGGTTTCGGCCGCTCGCTCCGCGCACCGGGGCCTGGTCGAGCCTGGAGGTGGAGGGGGCGGATCACGTGCGCAGCCTCCAGACGGACCCGCCCGGGGTGGAGGCGGCGGTGGACGCGCTCCTGGAAAGGATCGACCGACCCTGACGCGACCTGCCGCGCGACTTACAGTGAGTCGATGCCCCCCCGGATCCTCCCCGCTCTCCTGGCCGCGACCCTCCTCGCGCCCTCCGCGCAGGCCCGCCCCAGCAAGGCCACGAAGGCCGAGCTGGCCGCCGATCGCGCGGTCGTCGCGGTCATGCAGGTGCGGGACCGCGGGAAGATCGAGGACGCGCTCGGACAGGTCCAGGAGCTGCTGAAGGAGCAACCCGAGAACATCGCCGCCCACCGGCTCTACCAGGAGCTGGCCGCCGTCGGTCGACGCAACGGCCGCCTCGTGGAGGCGGAGTACCGTCACTGGCTCGAGCAGGAGCCCGACGACTCCCTGCGGCGCCTGCTGCACGCGTCGGCCCAGCTGACCACCGCGCTCACGACGCCCGGCTACTTCGACCGCCGCATGGCGCGCGAGGTGGAGGGACGCCTCGTGGCCGTGGAGGCGATGGAGGAGACCGAGGCCTGGGCCCACTTCGTCTCGGCGGACCTGGAGAAGCTGCGGGGCCGCCCGGATCGGGAGTCCGCGCACGTGGACGCCGCCTTCGCCATCGCCCCGAACGATCCGTCGATCCGCTACGACCTCGTGCGGCGTCGCTTCAGCGAGGACAAGCCCGAGGAGGCGGCCGAGCTGTGCCTCGAACTCGTGAAGCAGGCGCCGTGGCGCTCCCTGGTGTGCAGCGTGCTCTGGGAGATCCCGCGGGAGCGGGTGACCGACGCGCTGGAGACCACCTCGAAGGCCGTCGTCGAAGCGCTGGAGACGGCCGAGAAGCGTCGCCGCGACGACGTGGTGACCCTGCGCGCGCTGGAGGAGCTGTACGCGACGGTGGAGGACCGCTCGGGCATGCGCCGCGTGCGGGCCCGCCTGGCCGAGATCGATCCCGCCTGGGTGCCCGTCGTGGGGCGCTTCCCGTACCTGTCGCCGCTGTCGGGCGGGGAGCTGGGCGCCGACGAGGTCGCGGGCCTCCGCGAGGTCCAGCAGACGGTGGAGGAGACGACCACGTTCGCGGAGCGTCGCGACGCGCTCCAGCGCATCCGCCCGGGCCTCCCCGAGAGCCCGCGCGTGCTCGCGTTCTTCCACGGCGCGATGGCCGACGCGCACCGGGCGCTGGGCGACGCGGACGCCTCCCGCGCGGAGCGGCGCAAGGCCATGGAGCTGGTCCCGGAGGACCCCCACCTGCGCAACGCCTGGGCCTACACCTGCGCCCTGGACAAGGTCGACCTCGCCGAAGCCTTGGCCGTGATCGACTCGTCGATCACCGACATGCTGGGCGAACGCTTCCAGCTGCTCGACATCGAGATCGGCGACACCCTGGCCGACTGGGAGGGGGCGCGCGCCTCGTCCGCGGGGGCGATCATCGATACGAAGGGGTGGCTGCTGCATCAGCTCGGCCGTCACCAGGAGGCGGTCGCGTGGCTGCAGCTCGCGGCCCTCCTGTCGTCGGACGGGACGGTTCAGGCCCACCTCGGGAGGGCGCGCTACGCCCTCGGGAACGACGAAGCGGCCTTCATGCACCTGCTCCGGGCGCTCGCGCTCGGCGGGGTCGAGGACCACGGCGTGGTGCGGTCGCTCGCCGGGCACCTGTACGACAAGGCGCACGTGGTCCCCGGCGGGCTCGACGCCCTGATCGAAGAGCAGAAGCGCGTCCTCGGCGTCCCCGGGGCGGGGGGGGACGACTCCGAGGCGGAGATGGCGCCGACGCGCGCTCCCGTCGAGTCCGCCCCGGATCGGGACGAGGCCGGGCTGGTGGGCGGACCGGCCCCGCGGCTCGCCTACGAGCGGCTGGACGGCGGAGTCGAGTCGCTGGCGGATCTGCGGGGCAGCGTGGTGGTGCTGGACTTCTGGGCCAGCTGGTGCGGGCCCTGCCGCCTCGCCCTGCCGATGCTCGACTCGCTCGCGAAGGCCTTCGACGGTGAGGAGGTGGTGTTCGTCGCCGTCTCCGTCGACGAGACGATGGCGGACGCGCGCTCCTTCTGGTCGGACTACGCCTCGCCCATGCGGGTCGGCCTCGCCGAAGAGGGCGTGGTCGAGGCCTACAAGGTGAGCGCCATCCCCGTGACCTACATCATCGACCGCGACGGGACGATCGCTTCGGTGAAGAACGGGTTCGACGCGAGCCACCAGGAGCAGCTTGTGGCCGAGGTCATCGAGCTCCTCGCCGAGTAGGGGCGCTCAGGTCACCACGAGCTTCGCGCCGCCCTTCGACGCCAGCTGCAGGAAGCTGCCGTGGGCGAGCAGCGAGTCGACCTGCTCGGGGACCTTCGGCTGCAGGTGCAGCAGCTTGATCGACGTCGTGCAGCCGTACAGCTTGACCCGGTCGCCGCCGAGCTCCCGAGCCTCCTCGAGGAGCTCGTCCAGATCCGGGATGCGGCCCGCGTCGATGCCCCGCTCGTAGGCCTTCTTGACCTCGGGGGTGGAGATGCCGACCTCGGCCTCGGCCATGGTGCCGTGGTGGTAGCGGTACAGCGCCCCGTACGTCAGGAAGACGTGCGCCTCCCAGTCCATGGACGCAGCCGTCGCCACGAGGCCCACCATCGTATGCAGCTGCTCGTAGGTGTCGCCCTTGGCGTAGATGCACAGGCGCGGGCGGTCACTCATGGTCGAGCCGCCACTCGTCGAGCCAGACCATCTGGATGCGCTCGAGGGTGCCCTCGGAGCAGCCGTCGGCGGCGCCTTCGAAGTCTTCGAGGGCCACCACCATGTCCCGCAGCTTCGTGAACGAGAGCTTCAGGGGGTCGAGCTCCGGGTGCTCCTCGTAGAGCTGCGCCCCGATCTCGGTGCCGTCGGACCAGTTCAGCTTCATGGCGTGCTCCGGCGTTCAGTACGGGCGCTGGGGGACCACGACGACGACGTCGGTCGTGCCCAGCCGCGCCTGGCAGCCGAGCCGCGACTCGAGCGTGACGCCCTCGACCTCGTCGAGCTTGTCCTCTTCGTCGAAGTCCATCTCCGACAGCGAGTCGCCGCCCGCCTTCACGATCACGTGGCAGGTGGTGCAGGCGCAGAAGCCGCCGCAGGCGTGCTCGAGGTCGTAGTCCTTGTCGAGGGCCGTCTCCAGGATCGAGGCGCCCTCTTCGGCCTCGAGCGTGACGTCCTCGGAGGCGTCCTTGGCGGTGATCGGTCGGAAGGTGACCGTGGGCATCGTCGTTTCTCCTAGCCGAGCTGGATGTCGCGGGCCGAGGTGCGGGGCGCGCTGCCCATGACCTCGTCCATGGTCTTGCCCGCGACGGTGACGCTCAGGACTTCGTTCATCATCGCCGAGGCGACCGGCGCGGTGCTCTCGTTGAGCACCTCCATGGCCGCCTCGACCGTCTCCTTGTCGTCGGACGTCAGGGCCGCCTTCAGCCCCTCGACCGCGGCGCGTATCTGGCCCGCCAACGGCGGCGGGATCAAGTCCGGACGGTTGGAAAGTGCCCGATCCGTGTATCGCAGCACGCTCTCTGCTTCGGCCTTGAGGTCCGCCAGGAGGTGCGCCTGTACGTCCTCCTCGGCGTGCTCGATCGAGTCGAAGATCATGTCCTCGACCTGCTCGTCCGTGAGCCCGTACGTGGGCCGCACCTCGATCGACGACTGCACGCCCGAGGTCATCTCCTTCGCCGTGACCTTGAGCATGCCGTTGGCGTCGATGAAGAACTCCACGAGCACCCGGGGCATGCCCGCGGGCATGGGCGGGATGCCCCGCAGGCGGAAGCGACCGAGGCTGCGCAGGTCCTTCGCCATCTCGCGCTCGCCCTGCACGACGTGGATCTCCACCGCCGTCTGGTCGTCGATCTGGGTGGAGAAGCCCTCGGTGGCTCGCACCGGGATGGGCGTGTTGCGCCACAGCAGCTTCGTGGCGCCGCCGCCGTAGGTCTCGATGCCCAGGCTGAGCGGCGTGACGTCGAGGACCACCGCGCCGTCCGCCTCCCGGTCGCCCGCGAGCACGGCGGCCTGCACCGCGGCGCCGAGCGCGACGACCTGGTCGGGGTCGATCTCGGTGTGCGGCGGCTTGCCGAACTCGGCCTCGAGCCGCGCGCGCACGGCCGGGATGCGGCTCGAGCCCCCCACGCACACGACCTCGCCCACGTCCTCCGGGTCCAGGTCCGCTTCGTCGAGGATGAACTCGATGGCGGCCATCGTCTTGTCGATGAGGGGGCCCACCGCGCCGTCGAAGTCGGCCCGGGTGATGGTGCGCTCGATCGAGATGCCCGCGTTCTGGAACGTGAGCGCGACGTGCGTCGAGTCGTTGTCCGTCAGCGCGATCTTGGCCCCCTCGGCCGCGATCTTCACCGCCGCGAGGCGTCCCGGGTCACCGTCCACCGCGGCCCGGTCTTCGTCGGTCAGGCCCGCGAGCAGCAGCTCGGCCACCGCGTAGTCGAAGTCGTCCCCCCCGAGCCGCGTATTCCCGGTGGTCCCGATGACCTTGAACACACCCTCGGTGACCCTCAGGAGGCTCACGTCGAACGTGCCGCCGCCGAGGTCGTAGACGAGGATGGTGCCCGACGCGCCCTGGTCGAGGCCGTAGGCCAGCGCCGCCGCGGTGGGCTCGTTGATGATGCGCAGGACGTCGATCCCGGCCATGCGCCCGGCGTCGCGGGTCGCCTGCCGCTGCCCGTCGTCGAAGTAGGCGGGGACGGTGATGACCGCCCGCTTGAGGCGACCGTTGTAGGCGCGCTCGACGCGCTTCTTGGCCTCCCCGAGGATCATCGCCGACAGCTCCTGGGGCAGGTACTCCTTGCCGTGCACGCGGACGGCGACCTGCTTGCCCATGCCGGACTGGACGATGCGGTAGGGCAGCCGACCCATGTCGTCGATGTCTTCGATGCCGCGCCCCATGAACCGCTTCACGGACGTGATGGTCCCCGCCGGGTTCATGAGCGCGCGCGCCTTCGCGTCGTCGCCGACGGCCGCGTGATGCTCCTCGTCGATGGATACGACCGACGGCACGATCGCGCGGCCGTGACGGTCGGTGAGCACCCTCGGCTCCCCGTCGACGACCCACCCCACGAGCGTATTGGTGGTGCCCAGGTCGATGCCCGCGACGATGTCGGTGACCTGGCCCTTGACCTTCAGCGGGATCTGCATCGGTTACTCGGGGATCTTCTCGCCGCGGAGGGCGGTCTGGATGTTGCGCCAGTAACGAGACTGGCTGACGGTGCTCGCGATGGTCTCCAAGGTGGAGGTGCGAGCGGCCCCGGGGTCCACGGCGGCGTCGGCCACGTCGAGGGCGGCGAAGGCGTCGGCGAGGATCGACTGCAGGGCCTTGAGCTCGCGGCGCGTCTGCTTCTTCAGCGCCTTCCGGGTGCCGTCGTCGAGGCCGTCCTGGATCGACTCCTGGAGCTCGAGCTGCTCCATGAGGAACCCGGGCGGCAGCCGCTTGCTCGCCTCGTCGAGGGCGCCCGATCGCTGCTCGTCCGTGAGGGCGAGCAGGGTCTCGGCGCGCCGGAACGGGTTGCGCACGGACTCGAGCGCCTCGTTGACGGCCGACTGGGCGAGCAGGGCCTTGCGGTGCAGGCGGTCGGAGCGGGCCAGCCACCTGTCCGGGTGCAGGCGCTGGGCGAGGAGCAGCTCGCGTCGGTCGAACTCGACGTCCGAGATCGCGAAGGTGCGCGCCAGGCCGAGGAGGCCGAAGGCGGACATGCGCGAGCGCTCGGGATAGTCGGCTCCGCACGCGTCGCAGAACAGCGGGAACGCCATCGGGCCGCCGCACTCGTCGCAGCGGTGTTCTTCGACGGTGATGGCGTAGGTGGAGGACATGGACCTTCGCGAAAAAGGCGGCGCCCGCCGCAGGGGGCCTGGGCGGGCGGTGGGGAGACTACGGACTCCGCCTCAGACGGAGAATGACGTTCCGCACCCGCAGACCGCCTTGGCCTTGGGGTTCAGGAAGACGAAGCCGCCGTTGAAGTCGTCGGTGTCGAAGTCGAGCTCGAGGCCCGCCGTGTAGAGGAAGGACTTCTTGTCCACGATCAGCTTCACGCCGTTGCTCTCGAAGACGCGGTCGAACTTCGTGGGCTCGTCGTCGATCGAGAGGTTGTAGGACAGGCCGCTGCAGCCGCCGCCCTGCACGGCGATGCGAAGCCCCACCTCTTCGGAGAGCCTCTTCTGCTCGAAGAGGGAGCTGATCTTGTTCGCCGCGGAGGACGAGACAGCGATGCTGGCGGCCACCGGTGCGTCCTACTTCTGCTTGTTCTGGTAGTCCTCGATCGCGGCCTTGATCGCCTCCTCGGCCAGGACCGAACAGTGGATCTTCACCGGCGGGAGCGCGAGCTCCTCGACGATCGCGGTGTTCTGGATGGCGTTGGCCTCGTCGAGCGTCTTGCCCTTCATCCACTCGGTGGCGAGGGAGCTCGACGCGATGGCGGAGCCGCACCCGAAGGTCTTGAACTTCGCGTCGACGATCTTGTCGTCCTCGACCTGGATCTGGAGCTTCATGACGTCGCCGCACTCGGGAGCGCCGACGATCCCGGTGCCCACGTCCTCCGACGCCTTGTCGAGGGAGCCCATGTTCCGGGGGTTGTTGAAGTGGTCGATGACCTTGTCGGTGTAAGCCATGGTCTGCTGGGTCTCCGAGTTATGGACCAATATGGTCCGGGATTGCCGCGATCGCAAGAGGGACCTGCGGTACCCCGGGGCTAATCGTGTTTCCACTCGATGGTGTTGAGGTCGATGCCCTCCTTGACCATCTCGTACAACGGGCTCATTTCGCGCAGCTTGAGGGCCGACGCGATCGTCTGCTCGGTGGCGTAGTCCACGTCCTCTTCCGTGGTGAACCGACCGAGGGAGAAGCGGATCGAGGTGTGCACGAGGTCCTCGCCGACGCCGATGGCGCGCATGACGTGGCTGGGCTCGAGCGTGGCGGACGTGCAGGCCGAGCCGGACGACACGCAGACCGTGGTCATGCCCATCATCATCGACTCGCCCTCGACGTAGTTGAAGCTGATGTTCAGCCCGCCGGGGATGCGCTCGGTCTCGTGCCCGTTGAGGTAGACGTAGTCGAGGGCGTCCCAGATCCGGGACTTCATCTTCCCGGCGAGGCGCGTGAGGCGCTCCTTCTCGGAGGCGCGCAGCTCCTCGCACAGGGCCGCGGCCTTCCCCATGCCGACGATTCCGGGGACGTTCAGGGTGCCGTGGCGGAAGCCGCGCTCCTGCCCGCCGCCGAGCATCTGGGCGGACAGGCGCACGCGCGGGCGGCGCCGCCGGACGTACAGGGCGCCGACGCCCTTCGGCCCGTAGATCTTGTGGCCGGACATGGCGAGCAGGTCGATGCCGTCGCGCTCGACGTCCACGTGCTCGGTGTCGAGGCCGAGGCAGGCGTCCACGAAGTAGATGACGCCCTTGTCCTTGCAGACCCCGCCGATCGCGCCCGCGGGGTTGATCGAGCCGATCTCGTTGTTGGCGAAGATGACCGCGACGAGGATCGTGTCCTCCCGGATGGCCTCGGCGACCTGCTCGGCGGTCACCCGCCCCGTCGTGTCCACGGGCAGGTACGTGATCTCGTACCCGTCGCGCTCGAGGGCGCGCAGGGGGTCCATCACGGCGCGGTGTTCGACGGCCGTGGTGACGATGTGCTTGCCCTTGCTCCCGTACATCTTCGCCACCCCGAGGATGGCGAGGTTGCAGGCCTCGGTGCCGCCCGAGGTGAAGATGATCTCGGAGTCGCGGGCGCCCAGGAGGGAGGCCACGCTCGCGCGGGCGTCGTCCACGGCCTTCTCGGCGGCCCAGCCGAAGGAGTGCGAGCGGGAGTGGGCGTTGCCGTAGTGCTCGCCGAAGTACGGGAGCATCGCCTCGATCACGCGCGGATCCGTGCGGGTCGTCGAGTGGTTGTCCAGGTAGACAGGCGAGTGCTCGACCTTGGCCGGGCCTGTTTCCTCTGAGGTTTCAGCTACTTGCAACGACGACATTCCCGGCTCTCCCGAATCGTGGACCAATTTAGTCGGGAATACGTCGGTGTCAATCCCGGAGCCGGCTCGGTCGGACGTGCAGGACGCAAGGAGTTCTCCACAGGCACCTGTGGAGAACCTCGGATCGAAAAACGGCGCGCTGACCTCTTGTGATCCCGCCGGAAACCGTGCTACGCGCGCTCGCGGGTTCGAGAGCGTCTACCTGGTGAGCCTGGACTACGCCGGGGGGGCGACGTCGTTCCGGGGTGCGTTCACCGGGGGCCTGAACTTCGACGTCTTCCTGGAGAAGAACGTCCACCTGGGGATCAACGCGTCCTTCTTCATCCGGCGGGCGACGCTGCAGCAGGTGGCCTCCACCGACCTCGGGGGCATCTTCACCGCGGTCGTCGGCTACAGCGGGTCCATGGGGGGAGGGCTGTTCGTGCGGCCGTTCATCGGCGGCGGCGGCTTCATCGGCAGCCGCAGCAGCAGCGCCGGGACCGAAGGCCTCGTGTACGGCGGCGCGGTCCGGGGGGGCCTCTCGCTGGTCTTCTACGCCTCGCGCAACTTCAAGGTGCACGCCGGGCCCGAGGCGATCCTGAACATCGGCGCCCACGCCCCGAACGCGGGCGGCGACACGATCTTCCTGATCTCGATGGACAGCGGCTTCAACGTGGGCATCACGTACGTCTTCTGACCGACGCTCGCGGGGGTGAGTCGCCGCGCGGACCTACTCGCCGGGCGTCGGCGGGTCGAGGAGCTGCCACGTCGCATCGCACGATGCCCGCCCCTCCGAGATGTCGGCGGTCTGGGCGTTGTAGATGAACTCGTCCACCGTCGCGCCGGTCGCGTCGAACAGCCCCAGGTTCTCGCCGCCGCCCCCGCTGAGCTTGAAGTCGGCGTGCAGGGGGCCGTCGTCCGGCTCGCCGTCCGCCCAGACGACGACGAAGCCGCCGGGGGGCAGGGGAACGGAGCCGGGCAGCTCGAACAGGTCGGGGTGGGTCGGGTCCCATCCCTGGAATACGACGTCCTCGTAGTTGTCCGTGAGGAACCAGCCTCCGATGTCGATCGTGGTCCCGCCTGCGTTGTGCAGCTCGATCCAGTCATCGAAGGCGTCGGGCCCTCCCACCTCGTCTTCGACGTCGGCGTACGCGCCCTCGTTGACGGCGAGGAACTCGCTGATGCAGACGACCGCGGGCTCCGGGTCGTCGTCGTCCATGGCGTCGTCGTCGTCCATGGCGTCCGCCGCGTCGTCGTCGTCCATGGCGTCGTCGTCGTCCATGGCGTCGTCGTCGTCCATGGCGTCCGCCGCGTCGTCGTCGTCCCAGCCGCCGCCTCCGCCGCCCCCGCCGCCTCGTCGGCCCCGATCGTCGGGACACGCAGGGAGGGCCAGGCAGGCCGCGGCCATCAAGAACAGGGTCCACTTCGTCATCACGGGTCCTCCGATTCGAGGTCGTGATCCTGGGGCCGCTCAGCGAGACGGTTCGACCTCGTTTGTGCCGTCTTGTGACAGGACCGCGAGCGACGGAGGACTTCGATCGCGGCAAGAAGCGGGGGTGATTCGGCGAACCGCGCGGGTTGTTGCCGCCCGGTACCCCCCTCGCCCCCGCCGTCCACCCACCCGAGCGCCCTCGACCCCGCCCGCCCGGTCCCGGTTGAGGGATCCGCCAGAGTCGCCTCGAGCGTCCCGTGACAAGGTCCGGGTGCCATGCAGCCCCGCCCCGACGACCGGCCCGAGCCCGCGAGCGACCGATGAGCCGGCCGCGGGTCGCCTACGCCCGGATCGCCCAGGAGAGCAACGCGTTCTCGCCCGTCCTCACGGAGCTGACGGACTTCGAGCGCACGCACTACATCGCGGGCGACGAGCTGGCGGCGCGGGTCGCGCGGGGGGGCTTCGAGGCTCCCGGGTTCGTCGCCAACGCCGAGCTGAGCGGCTTCGTGAGGGCGATGGATCGCGGCGGCGTGCAGTCCGTGCCCCTCTTCAGCGCGTGGGCCATCCCCGGCGGTCCGCTCTCCCGGACCTGCTTCGCCCTCCTCCGCGATCGGCTCGTGGCGGGCCTGAAGGCGGGCGGGCCCTGGGACGCGGTGATGCTCTCCCTGCACGGCGCGATGATCGCGCGGGGCTCCGAGGACCCCGAGGCGGACCTCATCGACGCGGTGCGCGGCGTCGTCGGCCCGGACGTGCCGGTGGCGGTCACGCTCGATCTGCACGGCCAGCTCGTCGACCGCTTCGTATCCCAGGTCGACGTCCTCGCCGCGTATCGAACCAACCCGCACCGGGACCACGACCGCACCGGTCGTCGATGCGGCGAGATGCTCCTGGGCAAGCTCCGCGGGGAGACCTCGCCCGTCAGCGCGTGGCGCTCGCTGCCGCTTGTCTGCGGGGGCGGCACCACCATCGACTTCCTCCCCACGATGCGCCCCGTGTATCGCTGGATGAAGCGGATGGAGCGCGACCCCCGCGTCCTCTACCTGAGCCTCTTCAACTCCCACCTGTGGAACGACTCGCCGGAGCTCGGGTGGGCCTCCCACGTGGTCACCGACGGCGACCCCGCCCTCGCCGACGCCCTCGCGGACGAGCTCGCCCAGATGCTGTGGGACCGGCGCGAGACCCAGCCGCCGCCCTTCCCCGACGCCGCGCAGGCCATCGAGCAGGCGCGGGCCGCGCGCCTACGCAGGCGCGTGGGGACCGTGTGCGTGTGCGACGCCTCGGACATCGTCGGCTGCGGGGCCGCCGGGGAGAACACCCGCCTCATCAAGGCGCTGCTCGAGGGGGCGAAGGACCTGGAGGTGCTCGCTCCGGTGCGGGACGCCGAGGTCGTGCGGGCGCTGTGGGGCGAGGCGATCGGGGCGAAGGTCCGGGTGCGCGTCGGGGGCAAGCTGCACCCGGAGCTCAACGCGCCGCTCGAGGTCGCGGGCGAGCTGCTGGCCAAGGTCGACGTCGAGGGGTTCGGGCCCTCCCTCGCCCTCGACCTGGGGCACCTGCGGCTGGTCGTCACGTCCGGCCCCTGCCTCGCGATGAAGCCCGACTTCTACACCCGCCTGGGCCTCAGCCCGTGGCGCGCCGACATCGTCGTCGTCAAGTCGATGTTCCCGTTCCGGATGTACTTCTGGAAGCACAACCGAAAGACGATCTACGCCCGCACGGAGGGGGTCACGGATCTGGACCGGATGCACCGGCTGCGGTTCCGGGGTCCGGTGCACCCGCGCGACGCGGTGGAGGACTGGCGGCCCGCGGATCGGCGTCGACGGGGGCTCCCGCCGGGCTGAGGCTCGGACCCAGGGGACGGAACTCGTCCCACCCGAAGCGCTCCGGGTACTCGCGCCACGGCCCCTCGCACACGGCGTCGAGCCGACATTCGCCGCACGGAGGGCCCTTGGCCTTGCCGTGGAGCACCCGCGTCTCGGTGTAGTCGTCCACGACGCGCTCGCCGTCGACGATGCGGGTCGCGGGGATCGTCGGCTCCGCCGCGCAGCCCTCGAACCCCGGGAGGAAGCACAGCGGCACGGCCTCCGTGCTGCACGGGACGCCCCCCGCCCGCCCGATCGCGAGCGCGGCCAGCACCGGTCCCTGAACGTCGGGGAGCCGCGGCACGACCTCGTCGAAGGACATCGCCGCGGTGCCGAGCGGGTGCACGAACGCGAGCTGGAATCGGTTGACGCGCAGCCCGACCAGCAGTCGCGCGAGGGCCGGCAGCTCCGCCAGGTTCCCGCGCACGACGACCGTATTGGTGATCACCGGCAGGCCCACCAGCCTCGCGTTGCGGATGGCGCGCACCGTCTGGCTGAAGGCCCCCCTCACCCCGGTGAGCGCGTCGTGGGTCTCGGCGCAGGCCCCGTGCAGCGCGGGGCTCAGCTCGTCGAGGCCCGCCGCGACGAGGCGCCCGAGGCGGTTCCAGCGGCTGAGCATCCGGCCGTTGGTCTGGACCTGGACGCGCCGGTAGCCGAGGCTCTTCGCCGCCGCCACGAGCTCGGGCAGGTCCTTGCGGATCGTGACCTCGCCGCCCGTGAGGACCAGCTCGTCGCAGCCCGCTCGCCCCGCCTCGATCTCGCGGAGCGCTTCCGCCGTCGAGAGGTCGGGGAGGCGGGCGCGCTTGTCCCCCTGCACGCAGAACACGCACCGGTTGTTGCAGCTGAATCCGAGCTTGAGATCGAGGCGCACCAGAGACCTTGTGTACGGGGAACCGGCCCGTCGCGCATCGGCCATACGGCCGATGTCGATCCTCGGACGGGGTCATACCCTCGGCGCATGAGTGATCTCCCCCTCGTCGTCCTCGCAGGCGCGGGCCTCCTCCTGAATGCCCTCCTCCTAGACTGTGGGGACGACGGGGCGGGTGGTCACTGGCTGAGGGTCGAGCTCGTCGACCCGGCTCCCGACACGGGCGACCGAGGCGGCGCGAGCGTCGTCCTCGACGACCGCTGGACGCTCGTGCACCCGGGGCCCGACGCCGCCCCCGACCTGCTCTTCAGCCTCGGTGACGAGCGCCCCCGCTCGCTGGAGGTGCGCTGGCCCGACCCGCAGGGCACCGTCAGCGTCGTCGAGGTGACCGGCCTGGTCGACGGGACGGTGACCGTGTCGAAGCGGGACGGCCTCGTCGGCTGGTCCCGCGGGGAGCGCTGACCGCCCTCACCTGTCGGTCCGCATGGCGGGCCCCGATCGTTCGGGCAGGGTGCAAGCGAGCCGTCTCCCAGCGAGGCGTGTCGAAGGGAGTCCATGGAGTCGGGCCCGGTCCTCGTCAACGTCCGACGCGACGGTGTCGTCGTCTCCCAGAGCGAGGAGGCGCGGCGCCTGCTGGGAGACGAGGAGGGGCGGGCCTGCTGGGAGCACGTCGGCGACGTGCCCGGGGGCGAGGGGCTGCCCTGCTGCGCCGACTGCGTGGCGCGCCTGCTCGCGCGCTCCCGAGGACGACGCCCCGTCGCGAGCCACCACCGCGTGCGGATCGAGGGACGCCCGCACCTGCTGACGTGCTCGGTCGTGAGCGAGGACTCCGTCGCCTGCCTGCTTCAGCGCTCCGGGTCCGAGACTCCGGAGCCCCACGAGGTGCCGACGCCGCGTGAGCTCGAGGTCCTCGCGCTCATCGCCGACGGCCTCGGCACGGGCGCCATCGCCGAGGGGCTGGGGATGAGCGTCGCCACGGTGCGGACGCACGTCGAGCACCTGCGAGACAAGCTCGGAGTGGCGTCGCGGGCCGCGATCGTCGCCCGCGCGTTCCGGCTGGGTCTGCTCGACTGACCGTCAGGCGGTGGCCGTCGCCTTGCCGGGCTTGGCGGTGCCGTTCGTCGACGCCTTGAGGGCGGCCCGGCGCTGATCCACGAGCGCGTCGTACTCCGCCGCGACCCGACGCATGAGCTGCGTCTTCTCCCGGAACGGCAGGAACGAGCTCTTGAAGCCGTTCGTCATCACCCACTTGAGCTCGTCGACCGTGAGGTCCCACTCCTTCACCGCGAGCATGTACTCGTCCGTGACGGTCGTATCCGTGATCAGGCGGTTGTCCGTGTTGAGCGTCACCCGCAGGCCCAGGTCCAGATAGAACTTGAAGGGGTGCTCCCCCATCGACGCGGCCGAGCGGGTCTGGATGTTCGACTTGAGGCAGACCTCGAGCGGGATCCGGTGGTCGTTGACGTAGTTGAGGAGGTCGCCGCTCTCGCGCAGTCGCGTGCCGTGCCCGATCCGGTGCGCGCCGCAGTAGTGGATCGCCTGGGCGATCGACTCCGGTCCGTAGGCCTCGCCCGCGTGGATCGTCACGTTGATGTTGTTGTTGAGGATGAGCTGGAAGGCCTTCACGTGGGCCTTCGCCGGGTGGTCCTCTTCGGCGCCCGCCAGGTCGAAGCCGACCACGCCGCGGTTCTTGAACGCCACCGCCAGCTCCGCGATCCGCAGCGACGTCGCCGGGTCCATGTTGCGGATGCCGCAGATGATCAGGCCGGTCTTGATGTCGTACTTGTGCTCGGCGTCGTGCAGCCCGTCCACGACCGCCTGGACGATCTGGTCGAGGCGCAGGCCCCCCTCGGTGTGGAGGATCGGGGCGTATCGGACCTCCAGGTACTTCACGTTCTCGGCGGCCGCGTCCTCGGCGAGCTCGAACGCGACGCGGCGCAGCGCGGACTCCGTCTGCAGGACGCTGCAGGTGAGCCCGAAGGCGGACAGGTAGTCGACGAGGTCGTCGCAGATCTCGCCCGCGTGCATCGCCTTGCGCAGGCCCTTCACGTCGCTCGCGGGCAAGGGCACCCCGTGCTCGGCGGCGAGCTCGAGGATCGTGGATTCCCGCAGGCTGCCGTCGAGGTGGCAGTGCAGGTCGGTCTTGGGCATCGCCCGGACGAAGTCTTCGTCGATGATGTTTTCGAGGTTGCGGTTCGGCACCAGAGCTCCAGGAACGCGGTCGCCGGTACAGGCGGCCATGGCGGAGTATAGGGCCCCGAGTTCGATATGCTCCGGCTCGTGGGGCACCTCTTCTATCCGGCCTGCAACGTCGAGGACGTCCCCGAGGGGGGGAAGCTGCGCGTGGTCGTGGAGGGCTACCCCGTGTGCCTCTTCCACGTGGACGGGACCTTCTACGCCAGCGGCGACCCGTGCCCCCACGAGCTCGTCTCTCTGGGGGACGGCGGGGTCCTCGACGGCGAGGTGGTCACGTGCGGCGCCCACCGGTGGCGCTTCAACGTGCGCACCGGGCAGTGCTACGAGGACGACGACCCGTCGCACCGCCTCACGCGCCTCCCCTGCGGTCGCAAGGACGGGGTGGTCTACGTCGGGTTCGAGGCCGGGGAAGAGCCGTGAAGCGGGCGTCCTACACCCCGTTCTTCGCGGGGGCGACGGCGATCATCCTCCTGGTCTTCTCCGAGCCCACGTTTCGTCGGCTCGCGGGCGGCCACTGGCAGCGCGGCAAGTACGTCTACAAGGACTCGGTGAGCCTCGATGTGCACGCGACGGTCGGGTACCTCTTCGTCGGCGCGTTCATCCTCCAGATCGTCTGGGGGCGTAGGCAGCGGCTGCACGAGTCCGCGCGGCGCCTGCACGCACGCCTCGGCAAGGCGCTGTTCGCGGTCGTGGTCCCCGCCTTCGTGCTCGCCGCGGCGTGGGTCGTGGCCGACCGCAGCACGTCGATCGCGCCCGAGGACAGCGTCATCTTCCAGGTGGATCGCGTGATGGGCCGCGTCGTCCTGGGCGAGCTGCTCGTCTTCACGTCCTTCTTCTTCGGCCGCGCCGCCCTCGCGATCCGCGCGGGCGACGTGCCTCGCCACGTGGACGCCGTCCTGGGCGCGTTCATGATGGCGAGCGCCATCGCCGTGATTCGGTTCCTCTACTCGGCCATCTGGGCGACCGGGGCGGGCTCGCCCTTCTCCGTCATCGGCATGTACTTCATCACCGTCACGATCGTCGTCGGCGCGATGGCCGTGGCGTACGGGCGGGCGGGTCGGTTCGCCGAGAACCGGCGCACCCTGGCCGGGCTCGTGGCGGTGACCGTAGCCACGGGGATCCTGTGCATGCCCCTGTACGACTTCATGGACGTGACCTCGTGACGGATCGGCTGCCCGTCGAGGAGTCGACGACGAGTCTGCTCACCACGCTGTCGGCCGCGCCCGTGCTGCTGAGCACCGGCGACGTCCTCCTGAAGGAGGGCGACACCTCGGGGCGGATGTACCGCGTGGAGAAGGGCAGCCTCGAAGTGTTCCGCACCGACGAGGACGGCGTCGAGTTCCGCATGGCGGTCGTGGGCGTGGGCGAGCTCCTCGGGGACATGTCCATGCTCGAGGGCAAGCCCCACGTGGCGACCGTCCGCGCGCTCGAGGACTGCATCCTGATCGGCATCACGCGAGAGGCGTGGGAGGCGATGCTCGAGGAGGAGCAGCCCACGCCCCAGTCCCAGCTCATGCGCAAGGTCGCCCGGAACCTGACCCGGGCGCTGACCCGGCAGGCCGACGAGACCCTCGCGTCGATGAAGCGCGAGCTCGAGCTGTCGAAGCTGCGGGCGGCCACCAGCACCTTCCTGGTGCACATGCTCCTGGGCTTCGCCGCCTACGCCGTCGTGATGAAGTGGATGTCGGAGAACACCGGCCCGCTCGCCAACGCGACGGTCGTGACCGGCCCGCTGATGCTGGGCATGGCGGCCGTGGCGATCTCCTACGCGCGGCGGTCGGGGTTCCCCATGTCGGGCTTCGGCCTCACCTGGCAGGGCGCGGGCAGGAACGCGCTCGAAGCGACGATGCTCACCCTCCCGGTGTTGCTGATCCTCGTCGCGGGCAAGTACCTGCTGCTGACCTTCGATCCCGCGTACGAGCAGCACCGGCTCATCCCCCTGCTCCACGAGCCGTTCTCCGTCGGTCCGGCGATCGGCTACCTCGTGTACGCAGCCCTCGTCCCTCTTCAGGAGTTCCTCTCGCGCGGCGCGATTCAGGGGACCCTCTTCGACGTCCTCGACGGATCCGAGCGGAGACGCAAGTTCTGGTCGATCCTGGTGTCCAACACGCTCTTCGCGATCACCCACCTGCACCTGACGATCACCTACGGCGTGGCCGCGTTCGTCGGCGGGCTGTTCTGGGGGTGGCTCTACAGCCAGGAGCGCAGCCTCGTGCGCCCGGTCGTATCGCACATCATCGTGGGCGTGTTCGCGCTCTACGTCCTCGACTTCGCGGACCTCTTCAAGGGGATCGGCTGAGCGTCCGGGCCGACCCCGTCAGCTCTCCTTCGCGACGGTGTCGTGCCCGGCGGAGAGCAGGGCGAAGAGGAACGACCCGAGCCCGCCCACGACCAGCAGCTCGGCGAGGACCTGGGCGGTGCGGGGTTCGTCGCGCACCACGAGCTGGGCGAAGATCGCCGCCACGAGGAACTGCATGAAGCCGAGCAGGCCCGACGCCGTGCCCGCGAGCTCGGGGTGGATGTCCATGACGCCCGCGTTCGTGCCCGGGAGCGACAGCCCGACCCCGTAGCCCGCGAACGACGCGGGCAGGAACAGCCACAGGGGGGTCAGCTCCATGTCCGCGGCGGCGAGCACCCAGGCGGACACGGCCGTGCCGACCAGGACCACGGCGCTGCCCGCGAGCGCGATCCGCCCGGCCCGCGCCCGGCCCGCCAGGCGCTCCGCCGAGCCCAGCCCCGCGGCCACGAAGACGGCCATGAATACGAACCACGCGCCGTACTCGTAGGCGGGGCGGCCGAGGACGTCGACCATCAGGTACGTCGAAGCCGACGTGAAGGCGAAGAAGGTCGCGAAGTGGAGCGCGGACTGCACCGAGTAGCCCAGGAACACGCCGGACGTCAGCAGCCGCCCGAGCTGCCCCGCGAGGGTGCCCTCGAGGGGCGGTCGGTCCCGGGTGCCGGGCAGCGTCTCGGTGAGGGAGGTGTGGATCGGGACCAGCAGGGCGACACCCACGATCGCCGTGAGGGCGAACACGGCCCGCCACCCGATGCGGTCGATCAAGACGCCGCCCAGGGCGGGGGCGAGCAGGCAGGCGGCGACGGCGCCGAGGGTCACCCGGGCGATCACCCGCTCGGCGTTGGGGTGCACGTCGTGCACGACGGCTCGGATCACGGTCATCGCCACCGAGCTCGTGGCGGCCTGGAGCACGCGAGCGACGATCAGGATCTCGACGGTCGGGGCCACCGTGCCCAGGACCCCGGAGAGCATGTAGAGCCACGCGGTCCCCACGATCAGGGGCCGTCGCCCCACTCGATCGACGAGGGGGCCCGCCGCCGCGGTGGCCACGGCCGCCGCGAGCACCCCGAGACTCAGCCCGAGCTGCACGACCTCGATCGGCGCCTCGAAGTCCGCCTTGATGAAGGGCAGGCACGGCTTGAAGATGTTGAGGGAGAAGGGCCCGATGGCGGCCATCCCCACCGTCAGGATGCGGAAGCCGAGCTCCGACCGCGCCTCAGACGACTCCGGCATCGACGAGGCTCCTCCCCACCGCTTCGTCCAGCGACATGGGGGTCCACCCGAGCAGGTCGCGGGCGAGGGACCCGTCCACCACCGGCTCCTCGGCCATGCCGTCGAGGCGCTCGATCGTGAGCGGGGGGTCCGTCATCAGTCGCTCGGCGACGCGGGCCGCCCGACGGATCAGGGCGTCGGGGACCGTGAGGACACGGGGCGGAGCGGCCCCGGACCGCCGCGCGACGAGGCGGATCAGGTCCCCGAACGGCAGCGCCTCGGGGCCGGGCAGATCGATCGGCCGCCCCGGCAGGTCCTCGGCCGGCAGGTCGACGGCCCTCAAGATCGCGTCGGCGACGTCCCAGACCCCCACCGGGCGCCGCCGAGAGAGCCCGGCGGGGAGGGGCAGCACGGGCATCTTCGCCGCCTTGAGCATCGACGCCAGGTGGGGCGACCCGGGCCCGAGCATCATCGGCGGTCGCAGGACCACGATCTCGAGGTCGTCGACCGCCTGGAGCAGGTCCTCGGCCTGCTTCTTGGTCTCGGCGTACACGCCCCGCCGCGCACGCAGGACCGTATCCGAAGACACCGCCACGATCCGCTCGACCCCCGCCGCGCGGGCCGCCGCGATCAGGTGGCGCGTGCCGTCGACGTGGACGGCGTGGTTCAACGCCGGGTCCTTGCTGCGCACGACGCCCGCGGCGTGCACCACGGTCTGGACGTCCTCCAGCGGGCCGACGAGCGACGCGGACTTCGTGAGGTCGCCCTCGCACATCCACGAGCCCGCGCCCGCGAGGACGTCCCGGTCGGACGTGACGCGCACGAGCGCACGGTGTCGTCGCCCGGCGCGGCCCAGCGCGGCGCAGACCTGCCTCCCGAGCAGGCCGGTCGCGCCCGTCACGAGGAGCTCGCCGGACCGCCGAACGACGCGGCTCCGGGGGTCGTGGGGGAGGTCCGTCACGCTTCGGCGGTGTCCCCGACGACCCCGGCTTCGAGCGCAGTCCAGTAGTCGGCGACCTCCGAGGGGGTCGCCACCCACGCGTCGCCTTCGTCGAGGATGTCCTTGAGCACCGCGCGGAAGAGGTCCCGGTTCACGCCCCGCCCGAAGAGGTGGGGCTCGGGGTGCGTGAGGAAGTGACAGACCCCGCAGAGGTCCCGCACGTGCTGGTACTTGCGCAGGAGGATTCGGGGGACGTCGAGGCCTCGATAGCCGAGCAGGAGCAGCCGATCGTCGGCGGGCATGGTCGTGGGGAGGACCAACATCCCGGCGCGTCGGAAGGGGAAGATCGTGCCGCAGCCCCGGCGCGGACCGAGCAGCGTGTGGGTGTCCGTGTCGGGGACCGAGCTGTCCCAGTCGAACCGCCCGGCCAGGGCCTCGTAGAGCGCGTCGGAGACGAGCAGGGAGGGCGATCGGAACCCCCGGATGCCGTGCTCGCGGATGAGGTCCCGGCAGGAGTCGAGCCGACGCTCCGCGACGGTCTTCTTGTCGTACGCGATGCGGTTGTCGTGGGTGTCGCCGTGCAGGCCGATCTCGCCGCCCGCCTCGAGCACCGCGCGGATGAACCCGGTGTCCCACGTATAGCCCTTGCCCACGAGGAAGAAGCACGGCTTCAGGCCGAGGCCGACCATGTCGTCCAGCACCTCGCCCGCGAGCGCCATCCCCTCCTTGGTGTCGACGTCGTGGGTCATCACCAGGGCCAGCCGCCGCTTCCCCGGCCACGGCCCCGCCTTCACGGGGGCTCCGGCCGTGCGGAACTGACCGCTCACCACCGGGTTCTCTTCGGCGATGCCCTCGAACAGCCGCGCTCGGAACCGATCGAGCCGGGCCTCCACGGGCCACGCGGGGTCCGGCGGCGACGCCTCCGGATCGATGTCGCTCTTGCCCGCGATCAGGGGATACAGCGCCATGCGGAGGGGCCCCGGCACCCAGTGATACGGCAGCGGGATCCGCGCATGCAGCGGCGGTTTGGGGGGCCCGAGGTAGCGCTCCTCGACGATCTCGCGGTAGGCCGCCCAGGGGTGGTAGGGCAGCTCCCAGGCGCCGTCCTCCCGCTGGGTCACGGCGTCGAGGGGGTCCCGGGAGAACGGCCCGAAGAGCGCCCGCCGGTCGTGCTTGGCGGCCCCGGAGAACACCACGGGGCGGCCCGCCAGCTCCGCCATCGCGTCGCGCAGGACGGACTCGTCGCGATCCCAGCGTGCGAGGAACCGCAGGTACTCCGGCGACTCGCGGATGCGGACGGTCACGCGGCCCCCGGGAGGAACGCGTTGGGCTCCGGCTCGACGACCGCGCCGAGCCGACGCAGGCGGGTGAGGTGGGAGTGGATCCCGCCCAGGAGGACGCCCGGGAGCGCGGTGTCGGCGTCCACGAACTTCGGGTTGCGGTCCATGTACGACTGCAGGATCGGGGGGGCGCCGGTGGGTCGGGTGCCGCCGCTGAGCCGACGCAGGTTGCGGACGATCGACGCGGCGAAGGCATCGAACGCCGCCGCGGTCTGCTCGATGGCCGCGGGCCCGTCGTCGAAGACGAGGCCGTGGGCGGGGAAGACGCGGCCGGGGGCCTCGGCGGCCATGCGGTCGAGCGCGTCCCGGTAGGGCATCGCGTCGTCGTCCATCGGCGGCACCAGCGGGGTCGGCGACCCGACCACGATGTCGCCGGTCACCGCCCATCGGCCGGACTCCTCCACGAACGCGACGTGGTGGGGGTCGTGACCGTGCACGTCCACCACGCGCAGCCGCAGGTCGCCCGCCTCGACGATCGAGCCGGGGTCGAGCGGGCGCCCGGTGGTCCGCCCCAAGCCCTCCGCGATGCGGAGCCACGGCATCCCCCCCGGGTGCTGGTTCTTCATCGCTCGCAGTCGGTCCAGGTAGGGGTGCGCGGGCAGCGAGTCCATCCACCGGAACCACTGGTGGAGCCGGATCGTGTACTCCCCGAACCCGACGTCCACGCCCGCCTCGACCGCGGATCGCGGCAGGCGATGTTCCACGTGGACCAGCGCGGGGTCGTTCCAGGACGCCATCCCCCCGCCGAGGTGGTCCAGGTGGGTGTGCGTGTAGAGGATCTGAGCGATGTCGCGGCGCTCGAGGCCGATGTAGCGGAGGCCGCGCGTCAGCTGTCGCTGGGTGCTCGCGTGGGGGTGCCCCGAGTCGATGAGCGTGGGGACCTTGCCGAGCAGCACGTACACGTAGTTCGCCGCGAAGCGCGGCTGGGCGACGCGCAGACGCCAGACGCCGGGCTCGAGCTCGCGGGGCGGCCGGTAGGTGGCGGTGCGGACGCGGAACAGGTCCGACTTGGGGGGTTGGGAGAGACTCCCGGACATCGGGGGGACTATAGGCCCGCCACCTCGGTCGTCGTCACGTCCCGGTCACGCGGGCGGGTCAGCACTGCCCCGGGAGGCTCGCGTCCGCGGTGATCCGACGCGCCTCGCGCAGGCCGGTGATGAAGGCGCCGTGCACCGTCGCCGAGAACTCCGCGGACGTGGCCTCGCCCGCGAAGAGCAGTCGCCCGAGCACGGGCTCGGCGCGCACGGCGTAGTCGTCTCCGGTCGCCCCCACCGGGTCCATCGAGTAGCTGCCGCGGGCCCAGGGGTCGCGACGCCACTCGGTGACGGCGAAGGCCGTGGGGGCGGGCAGGCTGCGGCCCAGGGCGGCCTCGAGGCTCGCGAGGGCTTCGTCGGCGATCTCCTGCTTGGTGCGATCGCCGTCCTGCACCTCCCGGGCGAAGGTCGAGTAGTAGAGGCACGCGAGGGTCGGCGCGCCCGCCTGCTCGGTGAAGTCGAACCACGTGGGCCACGCCTTCCGCGGCCCGACGCCCTCCATCACGAGGCCGATCTGTCCCGCGAACTCGGGCCAGTCCGGGCGATCGAACGTGAACACGACCTTCTCCAGGTTCGCCATGTCCGACTGGTGGATCGCCTCGAGCTTCGCCGCCGACAGGGGCGGATCGAACGCGATGACGTCCGCCTTGAGGACGCCGAGCGGAACCGTGACGACGCAGTGGCTGCCCGCGATCGTGTCCCCCGCGGCGGTCTCCACGAGGACGCCCCCCTCGGTGGTCGTGACGCGCACGACCGGGGTCTCGAGGCGCACGTCGTCGAGGGGCTCGGCGAGGGAGCGCACCAGCTCGCGGTAGCCGCCCACGGGGACGTGGTCGTCGCCGGTGATGGGGTCTTCGCCGTCCTCGCCCCCGAGCATCGCCGCCGACTGCAGCTCTTCGGGGGCGGCGAGCCCGGCGATCATCATCTCGCAGCCCCAGCGGATGCGCATCCGCTCCGTGCCCTCGAGCCCCTCGCGATCGAGCCAGGTCTGCAGCGCGTCGGCGAACGACGTCTCCCCGCCCGCGTCGGCGACGATCCCGTCGAGCTCGTCGTAGAAGCGCTCGACGGTGGTCTGCATGTCGAGCATCGCGAAGCCCCCGATGCGCTCGTCGGCGACGGCGTCGTGGGCCATGGGGTAGCCCGGGGCGTGGCGCGTGTACCGGAGCCCCACGGCGTCGAGGTACTGCGCGACGGGGTTGCCGCGGTTTCCGTGGATCCACGCCCCGCCCAGATCGACGACGGCGTCCCCGACGTCGGCCGTGTGGGTCCGTCCGCCGAGTCGGTCCCGCGCCTCCAGGACCATCACCGGGACCCCGGCCTCGGTGAGCGCGGCGGCCGCGGCGAGCCCGGCCACCCCGGCGCCGATCACGACGACGGGGGCGTCGCCCGCGTTCCTGCGAGCGGCGGGGGAGAGGTTCCGGAGCGCGAGCTCGCACGCCGCCTGGGAGGCGCACGCGCCGAGCCCGAGGGAGGCACCGGCGGCGGTGAGGAGCTCGAGGAAGGTGCGGCGCGTCGTCATGCCCTCAAACTAGGGGGATCCGGCCGGGGCCCAATGACACCCGGATGACGCGTCCGCAGAACGTAAATGGCTCGGCCACCCGAAAGTCCCACCACGATGGGGAGGAGGAGGAGACGCAGCAGGGCGGGCGGCCGAGCCATGGAGAACGTAGGTCCGGTTCCGGGTTCGTCCAGCCCCAAGTTCGGGCAGCGTCGGACCCGCCTTTACATGCGGCGTTCGCGTGCGCATGTTCCGCCCCATGCGTCTCCCCGCGAACGCGCCGCTCGTATTCCTCGTGCACGGCTTCCTGCGCACCGGAGCGTCGATGGTCCCGATGGCCGCCGGTCTCCGCCTGCACGGGTTCCGGTCGAGCGTCGTCACCCAGATGAACCTGCACCAGGAGATCCCGGTCCTCGCCGACTCGCTCTTCGAGCACGTGCAGCGCGTCCGCGGCCGCCACGAGGTGAAGACGGGGGAGCGGCCCGACGCCCACTTCGTCACCCACAGCATGGGCGGCGTGGTCGTGCGCTCCATGCTCAGCCGCCACGAGGTCGACGGCCCGAACCACTGCGTCCTCATGGCCCCGCCGAACAACGGCAGCCGCCTCGCCGAGCACATGCGCGAGCGCCTGTCGTTCCCCTGGGGCTCCTTCGACCCCCTCGCGAAGCTCCTCCCCGGCGAGCGCGGGCAGTGCGCCGAGGCGGGGGACCCCGACGCGATCATCGGGATCATCGTGGGGACCGGCTCGACCGGCGTGAACGCTCCCTGGGGCACGCTCAGCAACGGCTTCCGGATCGCCCAGGACGGCGAGCACGACGGCACCGTCGCCGCCGACGAGACCCACCTCGACTCCGCCGTGGGCTCCGTGCGCGTGCCCTACAACCACTCCCTCATGATGCTGCGTCGGCCCGTCATCGACCTGGCCGCGAGGTTCCTGCGCCGGGGTCACTTCGCCTGAGAGAAGGTGAATGAGGCCTCATTCAGCGAATCTTCGCGCTTGATCGACGGCTCGCGCGCGCCTATAAGACGTGCTCTTCGGGGTTCCTCCTTCCGAGCCTCCGTCTGTCGCCGAAGGACCGCATGACCGTCGATATTCGAGCCAGGAAGCCATCGTGGCTGAAGGTGCGCCCGCCCGGCGGCGAGCGGTATCGGTGGATCAAGGAGCAGCGCCGCAGCCTGCAGCTGTCGACCGTCTGCGAAGAGGCGCACTGCCCGAACATCGGCGAGTGCTGGAGCAGCGGCACCGCGACGTTCATGGTCATGGGCTCGATCTGCACCCGCGGGTGCCGCTTCTGCGCGGTGAATACGAACCGCCGCGGGCTCCCCCTGGACGCGGGTGAGCCGGGCAAGCTCGCGCGCACCATCCGGGGCATGGACCTCGACTACATCGTCATCACGTCGGTCGATCGCGACGATCTGGAGGACCAGGGCGCGTCGCACTTCGCCGCCTGCGTCCGCGAGGTGAAGGCGATCTCGCCCGGGACGCGCGTGGAGATCCTGTTCCCGGACTTCCGGGGCGACGTGGACCTCGTGCGCACCGTCGTGGAGTCCGGCGCGGACGTGCTCGCCCACAACCTCGAGACGGTCCGCAGCCTCACCAAGAAGGTGCGCGACGGGCGCTGCGGCTACGACCAGAGCCTCGCGGTGCTGCGCGCGATCAAGGACGTCGACCCGGATGCGTACTCGAAGTCGTCCCTCATGGTGGGGCTCGGGGAGACGGAGGACGAGGTGGTCGAGGCCATGCGCGACCTCCGCGCCGCGGGCGTCGACTTCCTGACCGTCGGTCAGTACCTGCGTCCGAGCGCCCGGCACATCGCCGTCGAGGAGTACGTCGACCCCGAGCGCTTCGCCCGGTACGAGGCCGTCGGCAAGGACCTGGGCTTCCGGTGGGTCGCCTCGGGGCCGCTGGTGCGCAGCTCGTACAAGGCGGGCGAGTTCTTCATCCACAACCTCCTGGAAACGCGCGACGCGACCCCCTCCGCTCGCCATCTGCAGGTGATCTCGTGACCGCGACCATCCCCCTGTCGATCCTGTCCCCGACGGGGGCCGCCCTGCCCGGCGCCGACCCCGGCTGGAGCGACGATCGGGTCCTGAACATCCACCGCGCGATGGTCCGCTCCCGGGTCCTCGACGAGCACGTCGCGAAGCTGCAGCGTCGCGGCCTCGTGGGGCTCTGGGCGCCCGCTCACGGCTACGAGGCGCACATCTACGGCGCGCTCACCGCCATGAAGGAAGAGGACTGGCTCTTCGCGGACACCCGCATGACCGGGGCGGCGCTCTACCGCGGGCTCGACGTGCGGTCCTGGCTCGCGATGCTGCTCGGCTCCGGCGCCGCGGCCCACGGCGGTCGGGCCATGAGCTCCGAGATGACGGCGTCGGCCCACAACTTCGTCACGATCTCGAGCCCCCTCGGGACCCAGATCATCCAGGCGTCGGGCACCGCGCACGGCATGAAGCTCCGACACCAGCGGACGGCCTGCCTCAGCTGGTTCGGCCCCGCCGCGGCCGCCACCGGCGACTTCCACGTGGGCCTGAACTTCGCGGGCCTCTACAAGGTCCCGGCGATCTTCTATCTGTGCACGTCGGGGAGCGCGGACCTCGACCGCGAGCGCTTCGCGGGCGAGGCGTTCGTGGACAAGGCGGACGGCTACGGCATCCGCGGCGTGCGGGTGGACGGCAGCGACGTGTTCGCGGTGTACGCCGCCGTGGCCGACGCCGCGAAGCGCGCCCGCAACGGCCTCGGCCCGACGTTGATCGAGGGCATCACCGGGGGGCCCGGCGGGGGCGCCGACCCGGTCGAGCGGCTCGAGGGCTACATGACGGCGCGAGGCATCGACGTGCAGGCCGCGAGGGCCGCCGGGAGCCGAAAGCTCCGGGCTCTGCTCAAGACCTGGACGGTCGAACTGCTGGGCGAAGGTTCGCCGGAGCTTCGCAGTCTCTTCGACCACGTCTACGATGCGCCGACTCCGCAGCTGGTGGAGCAGCGGGAAGGTCTCGAGACGCACCGGCGGCGGTTCGAGAACGACACCTTGGCGTGAGTCTTCGGTGGGGCGACCGACCGAAGAGAGAGTATTTGAATGGCGACGATGAACATCATCCAGGCGGTGAACTCCGCGCTGGACCACGCACTCGACACCGACCCGGACGTATTCGTCTTCGGTGAGGACGTGGGCAAGTTCGGGGGCGTGTTCCGCGCCACCGACGGGCTCCAGGCGAAGCACGGCGAGGACCGCGTGTTCGACACGCCGCTCTCCGAAGCCGGGATCATCGGCACCGCGATCGGGATGGCGATCTACGGCCTCAAGCCCGTCCCCGAGATCCAGTTCAGCGACTTCATCTACCCGGCCTTCGACCAGATCGTGAACGAGATGGCGAAGTTCCGGTACCGCAGCGGCGGCCAGTACACGTGCCCCGTGACCGTGCGGACGCCCTTCGGCGGCGGCATCCGGGGCGGCCACTACCACTCGCAGAGCCCCGAGGCGTACTTCGCGCACACGGCGGGCCTCAAGGTGGTGGTGCCCAGCGACCCGTACACGGCGAAGGGGCTGCTCCTGGCCTCGATCGACGACCCGGATCCCGTCATCTTCCTGGAGCCGAAGCGGGTGTATCGAGCCTCCAAGGCGGACGTGCCCGAGGCGCCGTACACGCTGGCGATCGGGCAGGCGCACGTCGATCGCGAGGGTACGGACGTGACGATCCTGACCTACGGCGCGGTGCTGCACGAGGCGCGCAAGGCGGCCGACATGCTCGCCGAGAACGACATGAGCGCCGAGGTGGTGGACCTGCGCAGCCTCGTGCCCCTGGACGAGGCGACGATCCTGCAGTCCGTCCGCAAGACCGGGCGGGTCGTCATCGCCCACGAAGCCGCGCGCACGTGCGGGTTCGGCGCCGAGCTCGCGGCCATCGTCGCCGAGAAGGCGCTGCTGCACCTCGAGGCCCCCATCCTCCGCGTGACCGGCTACGACACCCCGTTCCCCTACACGCTCGAGAACGACTACCTCCCCGACGCCCTGAAGATCTTCGAGGCGTGCGAAACCACCGTGGACTTTTAAGAGATGTTCGAGTTCAAGCTGCCGGACATCGGC
The DNA here is from genome assembly GCA_964512225.1 of uncultured Rickettsiales bacterium. Taxonomy (GTDB): domain Bacteria; phylum Myxococcota_A; class UBA796; order UBA9615; family UBA9615; genus CAZEKB01. Next base: position 110,606 of record CAZEKB010000006.1, read on the forward strand.
GAAGGCGTCGTCGAGGGAGAGATCGTGTCCTGGAAGGTCGCGGTCGGTCAGGCCGTGGCCGAGGACCAGCCCCTCGTCGAGGTGATGACGGACAAGGCGACGGTGGAGATCCCGTCTCCCCGCGCGGGCACCGTGGTGGCGCTCAACGGCGGCGAGGGCGACGTCGTGAACGTCGGCGCGACGATCGTGGTGCTCGACGATGGCACGAACGGCGCCGGGGGCCCCATCAACGGGACCTCCGACGTGGGCACCGGCACCGAGCGCCTGAGCCCCGACGAGCTGCCCGGGAAGGCCGCTGCTCCCGAGCCCGTCGCGCCGGTCGCACCGGAGCCCGTCGCGCCGGAGCCCGCCTCCCCCGTGGTCGCGCCGCCCCCGCCGCGCGGCAAGGTCCTGGCCACCCCCGCCACCCGCAAGGTCGCCCGGGAGCTCGGGATCGACCTGGCCCAGGTGCCCGGCACCGGGCCGTCCGGCCGCGTCACCAAGTCCGACGTGGTCGCCTTCAGCGAGGGTCGGCGCGCGTTCGGCGGCGACTCGGGCGAGGCCGGCCTCGGCTTCACGCACAGCCCGGTGCCTCCCGGGACGGGCCCGGAGCGGCGCGTCAAGGTCATCGGCCTGCGTCGCAAGATCTCCGAGGCGATGGTCCGCAGCTCGCTGACCATCCCCCACTTCTCGTATGTGGACGAAGTCGACTTCACCGAGCTGGTGGGGCTGCGCAAGCGCATCAACGCGGACCTCGCGGCGCGCGGCGAAGGCAAGGTCAGCTACCTGCCCTTCATCATGAAGGCCTGCTGGATCGCGTTCCGGGACTTCCCCCACGTGAACTCGTTGTACGACAACACCACGGGCGAGATCGTGGTCAAGGAGTACTTCAACTGCGGGCTCGCCACGGACACGCCGAACGGGCTGTTCGTCTCGGTGGTGCGGGACATCCCCGGGCGCACGATCACGGAGCTCGCGCAGGACATCCGCGACGTCACGACTCGCGTGCGTGAAGGCAAGGCCGCGCGCGAGGACCTGACCGACGCGACGTTCACGATCACGTCGATCGGCAACATCGGCGGTCTCTTCGCGACCCCGATCATCAACTACCCGGAGGTGGCGATCCTCGGGGTGAACAAGATCGTCGAGCGGCCGGTGGTGCGGGACGGCGAGGTCGTCGTGCGGCACATGACGCACCTGAGCCCGAGCTTCGACCACCGCGTCATCGACGGGGCGGTCGGCGCTCGCTTCGTGACGCGGCTCAAGGGTCTGCTCGAGAACCCCGGCCTGCTCCTCGCGAGCCTCTAGGAGTCCCCGTGGCCGTTCGCATCCTCCGCCCGTTCCTGATCACCCTGGTGATCGTCGCGATGATGGTGGCGTGCACGCGCCGCGGGGGCAGTCGCGGCGGCGGGGGCGACGACGACGACGACGACGACAGCGCCCCGGCGGACGACGACGACGCGGCGGACGACGACGACGCGGTGGACGACGACGACGCGGTGGACGACGACGACGC
>CAZEKB010000007.1:0-99240 GCA_964512225.1 uncultured Rickettsiales bacterium
GAGCCGTTTCGGCGAGTCGTGAGCGTCCAGGCGATCACGGCGGCCCGAAACGAGCTCGTTTCGGCTCGCCGTGCGCGCACCCCTACATGTTGGCGGCGCCGATCCCGGCGGCGGCGCGGACTCGGGTCTGCGCCTCGACGGCGTCGATGACCTCGTCGGAGACCTCGAGCTTGGAGAGACGTCGCACGGTGGCGGCGGAGATCCCGAGAGCACGCGCGACGAGCGCTGCGCTCGCCACACGACGCCCGATGTTGACGGCGGCGATGCGCGCGATCAGGGCCTCCGGCTTGGACCCGCGGATGTTCGGTAGGCCGAAGGCGGCCGCAGCCGCGTCGGCCAGATAGGGCAGATCGAGCAACCCGATGGTGCGCTCCTCCTCGAGGACCTCGGGCGACGGCAACTCGCGAACCAGGTCCGCTCGCCCGATCCTGGGGAGCAGACTCCGCACGTTGCCGACCGTCGAGAGGCCGATCGTTCGCATGCCGAGGAGATCCGGGAGGTTGCTCCCGTCGTGCAGGGGATCCAGCTCGACGCCGTGGTGGCCCTCCTGGCCGAGGATGTACCGGAAGGCGTGCCGCAGGTGGCGCTGCGTGAGCACCGGGGTGAGGTGCGCCGGGGCGAACCCCACCCCCGGTCGGAGGGAGTTCTGAATCGAGATCTCGACCCGGCGCGCGAACTCGGCGGCGGCACGCTCGTCGTCGACCGCGACCAGCGCGTGCAGGTGGTCGCCGACCACGCGGAACGTAGTCAGCCGGAAGCCGGGGTCGCGTTCGACGAACGAACGCGCGACGCGGCGGAGCTGGGAAGGGGTTCGGCAGACGACGCGGCCGTCTGCGAGGCGGAAGACGATGTGGAAGGCGATGGTGCTCATGATCTCCCTGACGAAAACTTCGACGGGAAGGGTCGAGAAATCTCACGATCGACCCGCCCGGCGCACGGCGTGAACGCGCACGGGGAGGCGAAACGAGCCGTTTCGGCGAGTGGTGAGCGGCCGGGCGATCACGGCGGGCCGAAACGAGCCGTTTCGGCGAGTGGTGAGCGTCCGGGCGATCACGGCGAGGCGAAACGAGCCGTTTCGGCGAGTGGTGAGCGTCCAGACGATCACGACAGGCCGAAACGAGCCGTTTCGGCGACTGCCGATCCACGGTCACTCAAGTGACCAGTCAGCCCAGATCCGACCCCCTCGGCCGGTCACTGCAGTGTCCACCATATCCCCCACGACCCCGCCACGAGACCGCTCGACGGCCTCGATGTACAGCGTTCAGACGAGTTGTGACGAAGCCGGCACGGGTCGTGCGAACAGATCTCGCGTCGCATTTTCGACTTGGAGTCTTCGATGACCTTCTCCCTCCGACGCGCTCTCCTCGCTTCCATCGCGTCCCTCGCGTCCCTCGCCCTCGTCGCCGGCTGCGCCGACCCCGATTACCACGGGCCCCCCGACGACGAGCTGAACCAGGTCCACATGGCCGTGACCTGCCCCGCCTCCATGTCGTACTACCCCATCGGCGGCCCCCACAACGGCGGATGGGACAGCAACGCCCTGACCTACACCTGCGCGGACCACCCGAGCAGCTCGCCCGACAACAGCGACTGGATCTCCGGCGACCACTACGGCAACGACCTGTTCGCCGCCCGCGGCACCCCCGCCATCGCCGTGACCAGCGGGACCATCAGCCACTCCGGCTACGGCACCGTCTCGGGCAACCGCGTGACCATCCGCGACGACTGCGGATGGCACTACTTCTCCGGCCACCTCGACACCATCGCCCCCGGCATGACCGTCGGCCGCCGCGTCGAGGCGGGCGAGGTCATCGGCACCGTCGGAAACACCGGCAACGCGTCGGGGACCTCCCCCCACATCCACTTCAACATCTACGGCTCCTCCTGGACCGACGCGAGCGACCCCTTCCCGCTCCTCCAGCAGGTCGACGGGTCCGCCTGCACCGGCTCGTCCTCCATCGCCGAGGGCACCACCCCCGACCCCGACGTGAACCCCTGCATCGACGCCGACATCCGCGCCGACGAGGACACCAGCGACTTCGCCCTGGCCTCCGGCGTCGCCGAGCTCTTCAACGAGATCGGCCGCAGCGAGGGCTCCTTCCTCGCCCAGGACACCTACGGCGGCGGCGCGCCCTACACCGTGGGCAAGTGGGGCCCCTGGGTTTCCCACACCGGCCTCTGGGAGGTCGACGCCCGCGTGCCCGACACCGGCCTGCAGCTCACTTCGGCGGCCTACTACGACGTCGCCTTCCTCGGCGGCCACGTCATGACCCCCGTGGACCAGAACGCCAACAAGGGCGAGTGGGTCCCGATCACCCCCGGCCCCCTCAAGTTCGGCGTCGGACCCGCCGGGTACGTCGGCCTGTCCAACGTCCTGAGCGTCGGCACCGGCGGCAAGGTCGCCTACGACTCCGTCCGCTTCCGCTACATCGGCCCCGAAGGCAACACCCAGGTCGGCGGCAGCTGCGACCTCTCCAACGACTGCGCGGGCACCCTGATCTGCGGCGAGTTCGGTACCTGCGAGCAGCCCTGCAGCGACTCGTACTGCGACTCCGGCGCCTGCGACCAGGCCACCGGCGTGTGCGTCGACCCCGACGGCGACGACGGCGGCACCCCCACCGACTCGATCTCCCAGTTCGGCGACAGCGACCGCGACGGCATCCCGAACTACCTCGAAGGCCTCGACGACACCGACGGCGACGGCATCGCCAACTGGCTCGACTGGGACTCCGACGGCGACGGCGTCATGGACTGGGTCGAAGGCGCGGGCGACGCGGACGGCGACGGCATCCTCGACTCCATGGACACCGACGCCGACGGCGACGGCATGCTCGACGGCGACGAGGCCGGCCCCGACCCCGACATGCCGCTGGACACCGACCTCGACGGCATCCCCGACTTCCGCGACACCGACTCCGACGGCGACGGCATCCCCGACGCCTACGAGATCGGAGACCCCGACGACCCGCTCGACAGCGACAACGACGGCATGCCCGACTACCGCGACCTCGACAGCGACAACGACGGCATCCGCGACGACGCCGAGGCGGGCTGGGTGCCCGACGATCCGGCCGACTTCGACGGCGACGGCATCCCCAACCACCTCGACCTGGACTCCGACGGCGACGGCCTCTCCGATCGCTTCGAGGGCAACGACGACAGCGACGGCGATCGCTCCCCCGACTTCCTCGACCTCGACAGCGACAACGACGGCATCCCCGACGCGAACGACCCCGACTCCGACGGCGACGGCCGGGACGACGACGACCTCGGCTGGGGCGACTGGAACGCCTCCGACCGCGTCCCGCTGGCGCCCATGAACGGGTGCTCGACGGCCGCGAGCGCGAACGCGACCTGGCTCGCGCTGCTCCTGCCGTTCGTGGTCGTGCGCCGCCGCGACTGATCGCCCGAGCCCTCGCAGGTAGGGTCCGGTGCATGCGCGCGCCGGCCCTCCTCGTCTGCCTCTCCCTCCTCGGCTGCGGCTCCGCGCCGCCGCCCGGAGCGAACCCCGGCCCCGCGCCCGTGGCCGTGACCACCCTGCAGGACACCGCGAGCGTCACCACCGCGCTGGGGGGCATGGCGCTCGTCCCCGCCCTGTCCGTGCTCGACGACGGGCCCTGCAGCGAGCGCGCGGCGGCGCTTCGGCGACGGCTGATGGCCACCGAGCTGCTCTATGAGGGCGTGCCCGCGCTCGTCGCCGCCCCCGACAGCATCCCCGAGACCCTGCCCGCCACGAGCACTCCCCCGGGCCCCGAGTTCGCCGACTTCGACTACGCGATCGCCGTCGGGCTCGACAAGGACGGGAGCACGACCCCGTCCCCCGACTCCCTCGACGGGGCCACCTCGGTCCTCCTCCGCGCCGACCGACACGCCGCCGGGGACGCAGTCCGCCGGACCCTGCGGGGCCTCCGCGACGCGGGCGTCGAGCGCGTGGGCCTCCTGTTCGCGCGCCCCCTCGACGCCGGCATCGACCTGGCCACTCCAGTGACCAGCGAGGTCTTCGGCGAGTCCTGTCCGGTCGACTGGAGCTGGGTCGACAAGGTCCCCGCGCACAAGCGCGCGGAGCTCTGGATCGAGACCGCGGTGAGGGCGGTGGAGGGCTGCGACTGCGCGGTGGACCCGAGGCACGTCGTCGCCCTTCGCGCCCGCACCCGCAACGAGTCCCGGGCGGTCGCCATCCCCGTCGACGTCCGCGGGACCACCGGGGCGCGGCCCCTCGTGATCCGCGAAGGCGGGGCGTGGGGGCCGGCCGCGCGCGCGCTCTACGACGCGATCCGGATCGACCCCAAGCGACCGCGCGGCACGCCCGTGGTCATCGACCTCGAGGCCGCCGCGCCGACCCACGCGCTCGAGGTGAAGCAACCCTGACCGTCACCGCGAGTGGACCGCCTCCTTGAGCCGATCCAGGAAGGTGTCCGGGGGGTGCGTGACCCAGCGGGCGAAGCTCAGCGGGCCCCCCGGGTCGCGGTGGTGGGTCGCCACGAGGATCGGCTCCTCGGCGTCGACCGGGAGCACGTAGACCGCGGGGTATCCCTCGACGCGCCAGGCGTCCGCGAGCAGCCGCGACTCCCTGCTGTTCTCGGGGTTCACGCGCACCTTGACCATGCGATCCAGCGCCTCCCGCACCCTCGGCGCCCGCAGCGTGTACCGCTCGAACTCCAGGCACTCGGGGCACCAGTCGGCGCGGAAGTACATCACCAGCGGTGTGCGACCCTCGATCCACTCCACCGAGGCCTCCTCGTAGCCCTCCCGCTCGTTGAGCCAGGCCGCCGCCAGGTAGCCCGCGGCGCGGGCCCGGCCCGCCTTGGCGCGACGGAGGTAGAGCTCCGTGGGTCGGAGCGGCCCGCCCTCCAGCCACAGCCGCTCCTGGGACTCCGTCAGCAGCTTCTGCTCGCGCCACAGCGGGGGCTCGTCCCCCAGCTTCACGTCCTCGGTCGAGAGCAGGCCCCGGACCTCGTCGGGGCTGAGCTTGCGATACAGCGGACGACGGTCCGGCGTCGGCATCTCGTCCGGAACCTCGTCGGCCGCGCGAGGGGCCGCGCCCGACGGCGGCTTCTCCGAGAAGGCGCCCGACCCCGGGCCGAAGTCCTCCCCGCGCATGAGCAGCTCCGCGGCGGTGAACCGGAAGGCGGCGATGTCGCGCGGACAGGCGGGCACGCGATCCCCCGCCGTCCAGCCGTTCCCGGCGAGCACCACCTCGCGCCCCGACGGCCAGATGAACCCCGCCGACGCGACCTCCCACCGCCCGTACGCCTTCACCAGGGTGGCGCCCACCCGGCCGATGCCCTCGGCGCCGCTCACGGGGACCACGAACACGGCCGTCCCCGTCTCGTGATCGGCCTCGATCCGACCGAGGATCCACCAGCGCAGGTCGGCGCCCTCCCCGATCTCGGAGGCGAGCCGCTCGTCCGTGCGGAGGAACCCGCTGAGGGTCGCGTACGCCTCGCTGCGGTGCAGCTTCATCGTCATGCTCGACATGACCCCCGCGCCGACGAGCGTGGGGAGCAGGAGCAGCAGGGCCAGCCACCGCACGAACCGGTAGGTGTTGCGCTCCCGCCAGGGGCGAGTGAGGGGCGGCGGCGGCGGACCGCGGACGGGCTGCACCGTCGAGAACGTATCGGTGATGACGTCGGGCTCTTCCTCTTCCTCCTCGACGAGCAGGCGCCGCGCCTCGTATTTCGCGAAGACGATCCCGCACCGGCCGCACTCGGGGCCGTCGTCTTGCACGAACCGACATTTCGGGCACCGGATCACCGAGTTCGCAGAACCCCTTTCTGGCAGTCTAGCGTCCGACCCGGAAGCCACCTGGAGCCCCCATGTCCACGACCTCGACCCGCCTCCTCCTCACCACCCTCGCCGCCGCGGGCCTGCTGCTGTCGGGCTGCTTCGACCGGGGGCTGTCGAACTGGGAGAAGGAGCGCCTCGAGGCGCGCGCCTCCGACGACCTGGACCAGGCCCTGGGCGAGCTCGCCGGGGCCACCGAGAACATCGACGACGCGGCCGCCGCGCGCGGGACCTTCGAGGTCGACCGGGCGGGCTACGCGGGCTGCACCCGCCACTACGTCTTCGACGGCGACGCCGTCTCCGGAACGCTCGACATGGAGCTGCAGGGGGTCCCGTGCACCGCGTCGCTGACCGTCAACGACGTGCGCTACGAGTACTCGATCACCGAGTGGGCCTGGTCGGGAAGCTGGGAGCAGTTCGACGAGACCTGGTGGGACGTCGAACGGTCCGGCGGCGCCTCGAGCGCCCTCACGATCGAGGGCAGCGAGCGCAACGACGGAGTCTACGACGCGTCCTTCGTCATGAACGAAGCGACCGCGCGCACGGACGGCGACGGCAACCTCGCCTTCTGGTCCGTCGACTACAGCTACAGCGGCTTCCTCGACCGCGAGTGGGAGGTCGTGGTGGCCAAGGACGAAGACGGCGTCACCTCCGGCACGATCACGTCGAACGACGGGGTGAACTGCACCGTGAGCGGCGAGGAGTACGACTACGTCATCGACTGCGAGTAGCAGCGCGGGTCACTCCAGCACCGCCTCGACCGCCGCGAGCAGGTCGGCGGCGCGGTGCTCCGAGGCGAGGTACGTGACGACTCCGTCCGCGTCCAGGAGCGCCTGCCGGGGGAACGGCGACGACGCCGACGGCCAGTCGTAGAGCCCGTACGTGTCCCGATCGTGGACGATCTCGAAGGTCACGCCCGTCTGCTCCATGAACGACGCGAGCGTGGCCTCGTCCTCGCCGAAGCTGCCCGTGGCGATGCCGATGACGGTGAGCCGGTCGCCGTGGACCTGGTGGATGTCGCGCTCGATGTCCGGAAACTCCAGACTGCAGACGGGTCAGAAGGTGGCGAAGTACGCCAGCAGGACGGGGCCGCCCCGGAGGTCGGACAGGCGAAAGGTCTCGTTCTCGAGCGTCAGGAAGGAGACGTCGTCGACCACGTCGCCGACGCTCGTCCCGGTCTGGTTCGCGCGCACGGGGACGCACTGGCGGGGCTGGTCCGGGTCGTCGGTCAGCAGGTCGATCCAGGACGCCAGCGCCGCCCCCGAGGCGGGCGCGAACCCCAGGCGGCTCACGACGGAGTCCCCGGCGGCCAGCGTTCCGGGCTCCAGGTCGAAGTCCAAGACGGAGTTGCCGACGGCCGCGCCGCGCACCTCCAGCGGCTCCGTCCCCCGGTTGAAGAGCCGCACGAAGTCCTGGGTCTCCTCGCCCCCGCCCGTGTCCGGCAGGAGGACGATGCTCGGGGAGACCTCCGCGTCGGGCGCCGACACGTCGGCGTGGAACCGATAGGAGGCGAGCTCGGTCCAGTTGCCGGAGAAGACGACGTCGCCGTCGAACGCGACGCCCAGGGTGCGGCTGTGGTTGCCGGAGCCGGACGGCAGCGGCTCGTGGCCGCGGTGGACCAGGCCGTCGGCCTCGAAGACGCGCACCGAGCTCCAGTCGGCGACGGCCACGGCGTCCTCCCGGGGGCTGTATGCGACGGCGACGACGGACCCGGGGGTGTCGCCCACCGCCCCGAGGGTGGGGGCGCGCGTGTCGGCGAGGGAGATCTCCAGCACGCCGCCGCTGCCCGCGGCGACGAAGAGCCGGTCCGACGCGAGATCCGCCGCGAAGTCCTTGGGGGCTCCGGGCAGGGCCAGTGCGTGCAGGACCGTCGGGGCCTCGGGATCGGCCAGGTCGACGGTGTGCAGGCTGCCCGCCGGGTCGACGACGTAGGCGAGATCGCCGGGGCCGGGCGCGACGTCCCAGGCGTTGGCGATGCCCTCGGTCCGACCGAGCAGCTCGATGTCCGCCCCGTCGCCGCGACGCCAGACCATGAGCCCGCCTTCGTGGGCCGCCACGAGCAGCAGGTCGCCCGCGACGGCGACGCCCTCCACCTCGTCGTCGACCGGCAGCGCGGCCAGCTCCGTGAGGTCGTTCGGGTTCGAGCCGTCCACGATCCCGATGAACGACTGGGGCTGGATCGTGGTGGCGAGGCTCGTCACGTAGACGGTCGACGTGGCCTCGTCGACGGCGAGGTGGTCGCACCGCGGGAAGCTGCTGCTGCCGAGCGTGAAGGAGAGCCGGTCCGCCTCGACGAGGTTGCGCGGGTCGAGGGCGTGGTAGGCGTTCAGGCCGATGACGCTGGTGCAGAAGAAGACGTGGTCGCCGTGGACCTTCACCTCGCCCAGCTCGCTGAACGACGGTCCGTCGTAGCGGTCGAGGAGCTCGATCGGGTCGGACCAGGGCGTGTCGCGGTCGGCCGCCGTGACCGTGCCGCACGCGCTCTCCACCTCCACCGCCTGCGAGCAGCCGGCGACGAGCATCGTCGAGACCAGGAGGAACCGCTTCATCGAACCATGAGAGTCGGCCCGCCCCCGAGGCGTCGCAAGGCCTCTACTCGGCGTCGTAACGCGCCATCCCCACCTCGGCGGCCCGGCGCACGATCGGGTCGGCGTCTTCGAGGGCGGCTTCGAGCACCTCCCGGGCGTCCCGGTGCTTCGTCGCGCCGAGGATCCGCAGCGCGGCCGTGCGCACCGGGAGGACCCGGCGGGAGCCGGGATCGGTGAGGGGGAACACGCCCCGCGCGACCGCGACCCCGTCCGTACGTCCCGCGATGGCGACGAGGGCCGCCTCGGCCGGACCGCGCACCGCGAACGAGTCCCCGAGCAGCGCCTTGGCGAGGAAGGACGCCGTGCCCGCTCCGCCGACCTGCTCGAGCAGCCGCGCCGCGGCCCCGCGCCCGGTGGGGTCGACGTCCGTCTGCAGCGCGAGGGCCGCCGCCTGGGCCCAACGCTCGGCGAGAGCTTCGTCGAGCTCCAGCTCGTCGATGGACGCGATCTTCGTCAGGAGATCGAGGGCCGCGACGCGCAGGATGTGGGAGTCGTGCTCGAGGTACGCCTCGGCCGCCCCCGACGCGACCACCAGCGTGCGGGCGGGCTCCGCGACGGCCAGCGAACCGAGCCAGCGCAGGTGCCAGCGCACGTCGACGACGTCCGAGCCGCGCTCCCAGGACGACGCCGACGAGGCGATCTCCTGCGCGACGCGCTCGCGATCCGCCGGGCGACCGTCCTTCAGCCAGCGCTTCACGAGCGCGTCCACCGTGTACGACTGCAGCAGACGCTGGTCGTCCACGAGCGGCAACACCCACTTCAACCCCCGGGGACCGGCCCGAAACAACCGATCGACGGCCGCCGTCGTCTGCTGCTTCGCCGACGTCCAAACCACCCCGGCGAGCAGGATGTCGACCGCCTCCTCGGCCGTCTTCGGGGCCGGGCCGTCCTTCACCCGCACGGGCCTCGCGTCGCCCGCCCAGGGCACCTCGCCGTCGCCCCCTCCGTCCGGCAGCCGCGGGCCGAGGTCGGCGGCTGCCCCGAAGGTCTCCCGCCGCACCACCTCGCCGTTGACGGGCGGGGGGGTGCGTCCGAGGTAGGCGTCGGCCCCGGCCGCGTCCACGAACAGGCCGATCGACCCCCAGCCGCGGGCGGCCGGCGAGGCCCCCGTCCAGCGGCCGGTGCGGCACGAGTACGTGTCGTCGCCGCGCCGGTCCAGGAAGAAGCTCACCGCGTTCGTGAGCGACGTCCCCTGGACCGTGGACCGACCGTGGTACGCGTCGTTGCCGTCCGCGTCGATGAGCCAGGACACGGCGAGGTCGTGCCCGCTGCCCTGGCCGAGGTGCGTCGTGAGGTAACGATCGTGGCCGCCGCCGTCGAACAGGCCGGCCGCGGAGAGGTGGATCCCCGAGCCCTGGCTGTACTCCACGGACGTGTAGAGGTCGTTCCCGCTGCGGTCGACGAGGGCGGCGAGGGAGTGCCAGTACGACGAGCCCTGCACCCACAGGCCCCCGGTGTAGCGGTCGTGCCCGGCCTCGTCGAGGAGCCACGCCACGCCGCCCCCCGCGTAGGGTCGCAGCCCGATCGCGAAGCCCTGGCCGAACCCCATGAAGTAGCCCGGCAGCCGGTTCGGGTTGTCCTCGTGGACGGCGCTGAGCACGTAGTGGTCGTTGCCCCCGCCGTCGTGGAGGACGGCGATGCCCTGGAAGCGGGCCGCGGCCTGGCCCCAGGAGTCCGCCCGATAGAGGTCTCCGCCGTCGCCCCGGTCGCGGAGGATGCCCGCGCCCGCCAGCGCGAAGCCCTGCGTGGCGACGCTCCCGTCGTACCGGTCGTCCCCGTCGAGATCGACCCACGTCGCCACCCCGAACGCGGCGGCGCCGAGCGAGAGGCGGCCCGCGCGGTGCGTATCGTCGCCCCCGAGGTCCAGCCCCGCGGAGACGCCCAGGAGCGCCCCGCCCGCGGCCACGTCGCCACCGAACCAGGCGTCGTCGCCCCCGAGGTCGATCCAGCCGCGGACCTTTCGGGTGGGCACGTCGGTCAACTTCGAGCGCGAGGAGATCCGCCACCGATCGTCCCCGCCCGGGTCGACGAGGAGGACCGGGTCGCCCGTGCCCGAGTTGGGCCCGAGGGAGCCGATCCAGACCTCGCCGAGGCGCGAGTGGAGGATCATCGGGGCGTCGGGCCAGCCGGTCTCCGGCGCCGCCGCGAGGTCCACGGCCGCCTCGCCGAGCGCGTCGGACCACGCTCGCCCCGCGTGCAGCAGCGCCGCCGCGTCGACGTCGTCCCAGGCGGACGTCAGGACCTCGAACCGGCGCCGCCCCTCCTCTTCGGAGTCGGGGTCCTCGTCTCCGCCGCGCAGGGCCGCGTCCAGCACCTCGAGCAGCTCGGCCTCGGCCTCGGGCGACACGCCGTCGAGAGCGGACCGCACCCGGCAGCGCCCCACGGCCGCTTCGTCCAGCAGCCGGCCCACGGCGGTGTCGATCTTCGCGTCGACCCGCGACTTCATGTCCCGCAGCTCGCGCTTCGACCACTTCTCGCCCCGGGAGGCGTCGAACTCGGCGATGCGGTCGATCAGGCCCAGGCCCGTGCGCAGCGAAGCGGCCTTCGCGCAGGGCTCCTCCGTGCCGACCGGGATCTCGGCGTCCACGACGTCGAAGAAGCCGCTCCACTTCGCCGAGCCCGGCCCCAGGTCCCGGGTGAGCGACCGGGTCGCTCCGGCCGCGAGCCGGGGGAGCGACATGGCCTCGGCGAGCGCGGTCTCGGCCGACGGCAGCCGCCAGCGATCCGGAGCCTCCTTCGATCCGTAGTTGACATAATCTCGGGGGAAGTCGAGGTCCGAGGCGTTGAGCTCGGCCCATCGCATCGCCTCGTCGAGCGCGCGCTCGTCGGACGGCTCCAGGAACGAGGCGTCGGCGGCGAACGCGGGCGCGGCGAAGAGGACCGGAATCAGCAGGGCGAGGCGGCGCATGGTCGGGACCATACTCCTCAGCCCGGGGGCGGCTCGTCGCCTCCGAACAGCAGGGTCCAGTAGCCCACGTCGTGCCACGCCCCGAGCTTCCAGCCCTGGCGCGGGAACAACGCCACCCGCTCGAACCCGAAGCGCTCGTGCAGGGCCACGGAGGCGGGGTTGGGCAGGGCGATGCCCGCGACCACGTGACGCACGCCCGCGGCCTCGAGGTCGGGGAGGAACCGCTCGTACAGGGCGCGACCCACGCCGCGCCCCCGCGCCGACGCGTCCACGTACACCCCCAGCTCGACGGTCCAGTCGTACCCCCCGCGCGTCTTCCAGAAGCCGGCCTTGCAGTACCCGAGCACGCCCCCGTCCTCGGCGACGAGCCAGAGGTGGCGGGGTCTGCGACCGTCGAACGCCTCGCGCGCCTCCCGGAGCGTCCACGGGCGCACCCCGAAGTGCGCGAAGCCGTTCGCGACGGCCTCGTTGTTGATCGCGACGATCGCGGGCAGATCCTCGACGGCGGCGGGGCGGACGTTCATCGGGTGGTCTAGACCGTTCGCTCGCGCAGCATCGCCACCAGCTCCCGGGCCTCCCGCGCGCGCTCGGGGTCCCCGGTGTCCTCCGCGATGCCGGCCGCCATCTCGGCCGTCCACAGCGTGTCCCGATCGAACGCCGCACCGCGAGCCGCGATTCCCCGCACCACCTCGGCCTCGCGATCCCAGGTGACCCAGTCCGCGTGCCCCGCGGCGACGGCCATCCGCGCCAACCCGGCGACGCAGGCCATCAGCCAGGAGTCCTGGATGTCGATCTTTGCGGGCAGCTTCGCCAGGAAGGCCTCGGCCTCGACCAGGCGACCCTGGGCGAGCATGAGCAGGGTCAGGTTGACGTACATGATGTCGGCGATGCGGGAGCCGCGCTCCTTGTAGATGGCGAGGGCCGCCCGGTAGTGCTCCTCGGCCAGACCCCAGCGCTCGAGGTAGCGGGCCGTCTCGGCCATCTCGTTGTGGCCCTCCGCGATCCCGATCCGGTTGCCGAGCACGGTGTTGCGGGCGATGACCTCCCGGGATACGCGCATGGACGCCTCGTAGTCCCCGTCCATGCGCTCGATCGTGGACAGCAGGCGGGTGGCCTCCACGGCCCCGATCGCGTTGCCTCCCTGCCGGTGGAGCTCCTCCCCGCGCCCCGCCCGGCGCCGGGCCTCGGCGGGGTCGTTGGAGAAGAGGGCCACGTACGCGAGGCTCAGGTGCACGGCCGCCTCGGCGCCGGGGTCGGAGAGCTCCGCGTACATCGCGAGGGCCTCGTCGAGCATCCCGCGCGCGGTCCCGAGGTCGCCCGCCCAGAAGGGACCCCAGGCGGCGCACTGCAGCCCCAGCGCGAGCGCCTCGCCCCAGCCGTGCCGCCGCCCCCCTTCGACCGCCTTCTCGCCCCAGCGGCGGGCGTCGTCCATGCGGCCCAGGGCGTTGAACAGGGTCGAACGGACCGCCCAGCCGAGGCCCCAGCGCTCGTCCGTCTGCGGGACTCCGAGGTCCGTGAGGGCGTCCTCGCGCCGGTCGAGGAGGCGCATCCCGCGCGGCATCTCGCTGATGCGACGGAGCCGACGTGCCCCGATCAGGAGCGGCTGGAGGGCCGCCTCGGAGTCGCCCGCGGCGAGGAGGTGCAGGCCCAACCGCTCGGGGCCCTCGGGTCCGGCGTCGAGCGCCCCGACCATGGCGGCGCAGGCCCGATTCCAGCGCGGCCACGACCCCCGCTCGCGGGACCGACGCTCGACGGACTCCCGGAGCATGCCGTGGATCCACTCGAACCCTTCGTCGTGGGGCCGGACCAGCCCCTCGGTCGCGAGGGCGTCGGCGAGGTCCCGGGGCAGGTCGATCCCCGCGTGCCCGGCGGCCAGCGCCCACTCGTCGCGGGCGACGTTCTGACCGAGGGCGGCCGCGAGCTCGACCGCGTCGCGCCCGGCGAGGTCGAGGACCGGCTCGAGCCGATTGACCCACACCTCGTGGATGTCGTCGGGGATCTCCGCCGCCTCGTCCCCCTCGAGGATGAACCCCCGCGGGCCCGGGACCAGCACGCCCCGCCGGACCCAGTCCCCCACGAGCTGGGTGGCGAACAGCGGGTTGCCGTCCGTGCGCCTGCGGACCTCGGCGGCGAGCGTCCCGGAGAGCCCCGAGCAGGCCCCCGACCAGCTCGGTGTGCGCGGCGCGCCCCAGGAGCGGCAGGTCGATCTCGGAGGTGCGGGCCCGGCGCAGGATCTCGCGGAGCTGCAGATCCTCGAGCGACTCGCTCGCCAGGGCCTCGGAGCGCGCGGTCGCGATGATGAGGATCGGCGACGGGCTCCCCTTCTGCCACTTGAGGACGTGGAACGCGAAGGCGAGGGCCCCGAGCCCCCACTGCACGTCGTCGAGGCACACCAGGACGGGGCCGCGGGCCGCGTCGCGCTCGAGGGCCCGCCGCAGGACGACGTGCCGCTCGACGGGGTTCGTGAACCGCACGCGCTCCGCCTGGGGCGCCATGAGCTGGACCAGGGCGTCGCGCTCGTAGGCGTCGGTGATCGCGTCGGAGGCGAGGAGGGACGAGACGCGCTCGGCGGCCTCGTCCGCGGGCAGGCCCACGCAGGCGAGCTTGCGCGCGAGCATGGGCCCGAGGCCGTCGATCGGACCGGCGACGGGGCTGTGGACGGCCTTCCACACCGACCCCACGCCGCACTCGTGGGCCCGCTCGGCGATCCACTCCGCGAGGCGGCTCTTGCCGCGCCCCGCCGCGCCCCGGATCAGCACGAAGGAGGCCCGGCCGTCGCGGGCCGTCTCCTGCAGCGCCCGCCAGATCCGGTCGCGCTCGTCGTGACGGCCGACCAGGGGGACGGGGCGGAGGCCGTACAGACCGAGCCCGGCCCCGACGAGGTTCATCGGGGGCGGAGGCGGGCGGGGTCGGCGCCAGGTATCGGGGACGACGAGCGTGGGGACCTCCAGCCCCAGGGCTGGGTGTCGACCCGTAGCCGTGTGGGTCCCCAGGGCGAACCGTCGCGTGACGGACGCCACCGGCCGGGTCGCGCGGTCGCTGAAGGACGGATCGCTCGGCTCGTCGGCGGGCTGGAGCAGGTCCACGGCGTCCACGACCGATCCCTCGGGCAGAGGGACGGCGGGCCCGAACTCACGGAGCAGGGCGGCCGCCTCGGCGGCGTACCGCGGGCGGTCCTCCGGTCGCTTGGCGAGCAGCAGACGGAGCCAGTCCTCGAACTCCGGGGGCAGCTCCCGGCGCGGCTCGAAGTCCGGCGGGTCGTCGACCACGTGGGCCTCGAGCAGCTGCGCGTAGCTCCCCGCGAAGGGCGGGGCCCCGGTCGCCAGGGACCACGCGAGGCACCCGACGCCGTAGAGGTCGGTCCAGGGCCCGTGCGCTCGCCACCGGCCGAGGCACTGCTCGGGGGCCATGTAGGACGGGCTCCCGAACACGCCCTCCTCGTCGGCGGTCCCGGCGATGTGCGCGATGCCGAAGTCGGTGAGGCGGAGGCCCCGGTGCGGCCCGTCGCGGTGCGCCAGGAGCACGTTGCCGCGCTTGATGTCGCGGTGCAGGACGCCGCGGGCGTGCGCGTGGGCGAGGGCGTCGAGGAGGGCCATGAGGACGCTCCGCAGCGCGGGCCAGGGGTAGGTGCGGGCGCGGGTGAGCGTGCCGCCGGGCATGAGCTCCATGACGAGGTAGGGGCTGCCCGCGGCCAGCTCGCCCGCGGACTGGGCCTGGGCGGCCTCGTCGACCTCGCCGTTGTCGAGGACGGTGATGACGCCGGGGTGGCTCAGCGACGCGACGGCGCGGACCTCCGACCGGAAGGACGCGACGAAGTCCCGGTCGTGCGACTCGTGCCCCCGCAGGACCTTGACGGCGACGTTCAGGCCGGTGGGTCGATGCACGGCCCGTCGCACGACGCCCATGCCGCCCGAGCCGAGGACCTCGTGGACCTCGAAGGCACCCAGCGACGCGATCGACCAGGCCATGCGCGGTCCTGGGTCAGAGGCCGTCGACGAGCGCCAGGGTCTTGTCCCAGAGCGCGCGAGCCAGGTCCTTGTCGGTGCCGTGATCGCTGGACTTCGCCACGTTGCAGTCGGCCCAGTACTCGCCGCTCGCCCCGGCGGCGTCCGGGTGCGTCGCCACGTAGGTCTGCGTGGCCGCCCCCTGGGCGACGGACTTGAGCGCGATGAGCGGGCCCAGCGTTCCGAAGAGCGCCCGGACGACCCCCGGCATGTGCCGCCCGAGGTTCGTGGCGATGACGCCGGGGTGGACGGCGTAGGCGGACTGCCCGTCCGGCAGCCGCCTCGCGAGCTCGCGCACGAAGAGGAGGTTGCAGAGCTTGCTCTGGCCGTACGCGCCCCAGCCGGAGTACCCGCCCGCGGCGTCGAGGTCGTCCAACCGCACGCCCTCGGGGTAGGTACCGGTGTGGGCGGCGGACGAGAGGACGACCACTCGCCCGGTGGGGGTGAGGCGATCGAGCAGGCCGGTGACGAGCAGGAAGTGACCGACGTGGTTCGTGAGGAACTGGAGCTCGAGCCCGTGGTGCACCGTCCGCTCCGGGAGCGCCATGATCCCCGCGTTGGCGATGATGCCGTCGAGCGCGAGGCCGGTCTCCACGACGGCGCGGACGGCCGCACGCACGGACTCCGGCTCGCTCAGCTCGCAGGCGACGGGGACGACGTCGCCGCCGGCAGCCTCGGCGGCGGCGGTCGCCTTCTCGATGGTCCTCGCGGCGGCGAGGACGCGCGCCCCGCGCAGGGTGAGCACCCGCAGGGTCTCGGCGCCGAGGCCGGAGTTGGCGCCGGTGAGGAGGTAGGTGCGGCCGGACAGATCCAGGCCGTCGGTCACCTGCTCGGCGGTGCTGTTGTATCCGAACCCGTTCGGCCCCGTGCCCTTGAACAGACCAATGAACGACATGGCCCCGGTTGTAGCAGCGCGAGCCGGCGCGTGGAGGCGATCACCGTAGGCGCCGGTTCCAAGGAGACGACGGAGGTGCGCAACCGACCTGGGACCCACTCTTGCAGCGTCCACTTGGAAGTGGCCCCCCTCGTTCTTGAAATAGGTTGACGCGTCCTCCCTCGGACGGCCGGCGATGTCCGGCAGACGAGAGGAGGAGTCGATGTCCCTTGCGGCGGCGGACCGAGTGCTCAACTCCGCGCCAGAGTCCGGTTGCCCGCCACCAGCCGAGTCCTTCGGCGCTGGCGATGCCGTCACCGGCCTGGGAGACATAGACGCCGACGGATTCGCAGACTTCGCGGTGCGCATCCCGCGGCTTGAAGCCGGTGACGGAGAGGCCGCCGCATGGCGCAGGCGGACCTACATCTTTCTCGGAGGCTCTGAGTGGGGGGCGCGATAGGAGCCAGGCGTGTACGCGGACGGATCAATGTGATGTGTGGTGGCCCTGGCACCTGGCGGTGCAGCGTCCAGTTATCGGGGCGATCACTGAGGTTGGTCCAGATAGCCCCGGAACGAGCTGTTTCGGCGAGTCGTGAGCGCCCACCCGCGCGATCCGTATCATCCGGGCGATGGGCGACTTGGGCCGATTCGGGCGATTCACGCTGCTGGAGGTGCTCGGCGAGGGCGGGATGGGCCGCGTCTACAAGGCCCGGATCGACGGACCCGACGGCTTCCGCAAGGAGCTCGCGCTCAAGGTCCTCCGGTCGGACCGCGACCGGGACCCGGCGACCATCGGCGCGGCCCTCGCCAAGGAGGCGCGCATCGGCGGCCTCCTGCGTCACCCGAACCTCGTCGACCTCTACGACTTCGGCGTCGAGGACGGGTCCCCCTGGTTCAGCATGGAGCTCGTCCCGGGCCGGTCCCTGGACCGCATCCTGGCCGAGCGGGGGACGATCGCTCCGGGCCGGGCTCGCGCCCTCCTCGCTCAGATCGCCCTCGGCCTCGCGGCCATCCACGAGCTCGAGGTCGACGGCGCCCCCGCCGGTCTCGTCCATCGGGACCTGAAGCCCGCGAACGTCCTCGTCACCCCCGACGATCACGTCAAGCTCGCCGACTTCGGCATCTCCCGCGGGAGCCACGCCCTCACCGCCACCGAGACCGACTCGCTGCGCGGCACCCCCGCCTACATGTCCCCCGAGCAGGCCCGCAACACCCCCCTGGACGCGCGCTCGGACCTCTTCGCCTTCGGGATGATCGGCTTCGAGCTCGTCACCGGTCGCCGCTTCCTCACCGGCGGCTCCGTCTTCGAGGTCATGTTCGGCCTCCTGCAGGTCGAGCAGCGTCAGGACGAGCTCCGCGCCCTCGACGCGACCGCCCCCGGCCTGGGCAGCCTCCTCGCCGACTGCCTCCGCGAACACCCCGAGGACCGCCCCGCCTCCGCCCGCGACGTGCGCGATCGCCTCCTCGAGCCGCCGTCCGGCTCCTTCGGCGACCTCGCGGGCGCCACCACCCTGCAGGCCCCCTCGCCGACCCCGCCGACCGGCAACCTCCGCGCCGGCCCCGATACCTTCGTCGGCCGCGACGCCGAGCTCGCCGCCCTGCGCGACGCCCTCACCGCGCCCCGCCGCGTCGTGTCCCTCCTGGGCCCCGGAGGCACCGGCAAGACCCGCCTCGCCCAGGAGCTCGGCCTCGGCGTGCGCGACGCCTACCCGGGCGGCGTCTGGTTCGTCGATCTCACCGAGGCGCGGACCTCCGACGGGGTCTGCGCCGCCGTCGCCCACGCCCTCGACGTCCCCCTGCGCCACGGCTCCGCCGCCGATCAGATCGCCGCCGCCCTCGAGGGCCGCCCGCCGCTGCTCCTCCTCCTCGACAACTTCGAGCAGGTCCAGCGCTTCGCCCCCGACACCGTCGGCGCCTGGGCCCGGCGCTGCGCCGACTCGCGCTTCGTCGTCACCACGCGGCAGCGCCTGCAGCTCGGCGCCGAGCAGGTCGTCCGCGTCGGCCCCCTCCGCGGCCCCCTCACCGACGACACCACCGACCTCGCCGACCTGCCCGCCGTGCAGCTGTTCCTGGACCGCGCGCGACGGTGCCGACCCGGCTTCGAGCTCGACGACGACAACGCCCCCCACATCGCCCACCTCGTGCGCGCCCTCGACGGCATCCCCCTCGCCATCGAGCTGGCCGCGGCCCGCCTCCGCGTCCTCAGCGTCGAGCGGCTCCTCCAGCGCCTCCCCCGCCGCTTCGACCTCCTCTCCACCGGTCGCACCGACGTCACCGGCCGCCAGGCGACGCTCCGCGCGACCATCGACTGGTCCTGGAACCTCCTGGAACCCTGGGAGCAGCTCGGCCTCGCCCAGGCGTCCGTCTTCCGGGGCGGCTTCACCGTCGACGCCGCCGAGGCCGTGCTCGATCTCTCCGCTCACCCCGACGCCCCGTGGGTCCTCGACGTCGTCCAGGCCCTCGAGGACAAGAGCCTCCTGCGAAGCGTCACCGCCGAGTCCGGCGACGTCCGCTTCCTGCACTACGAGTCGATCCGCGAGTTCGCCGCGGAGAAGCTGGCCGAGTCCGGAGACGCCGAGCGGGCCGCGCGCCGCCACGTGGCCCACTTCTCCGCCTTCGGGCGGCCCGAGGCGGTCGAGTCGCTCTTCCGCAAGGGCGCGTCCGTCCGGCGCCGACGCCTGTCCGAAGACCTGGAGAACCTCGTCCTCGCCGCCGAGCGAGGCCTGGAGCACGACCTGGCCGACGACGCCGCGGACGGGGCCCTCGTCGTCGCCGAGCTCCTGTCGACCGTCGGACCCTTGCCCATCCCCATCCGGCTGCTCGGGCGGGTGCTCGACCGGCCGGACACGTCCGTGGTCCAGCGCATTCGCGCCCTCCTCGCCCGGGGGAGCCTGCGGAGCCTCCGGGGCGACTACCCCCCCGCGGAGGCCGACCTGCTGGAGGCCGAGCGGCTCGCCGCGGACCACGGCGAGAGCCTCCTCGAGGGCTGGGCCTGGGCCGAGCGCGGCCGGCTGAACCTCAACAGCCCCGACGTCGGCCACAGCGACCTGCTGGAGCGCGCGCGAGCCCGCTTCGAGGAGCTCGGCGATACGCGACGGGAGGGCTGGATCCTGTGCTCGATCGCCGTCCGCGACGCCGTCGCCGGGCGGTTCCAGGAGGCTCGCAGCGGCAACGAGCAGGCCCTGCTCAAGCTCCGGAGGACCGGTGACCGCATGTCGTCACTCGTCGCCCTCGGCAACCTCGCCATCGCCTACAAGGAGCTCGGCCTGAACGTCCTGCAACAGGCGACCCTGAACGAGGCGCTGCGCCTCGCCCGGGAGCTCGGGGCGCTGCGCTACGAGGCGGTCGTCCTCGTGAACCTCGGCGTCTATCAGCAGGGGATGGGTCGCCTGCAGGCGGCCGAGGAGACGTACACCCAGGCCCTCGAGCTCGCGCGCCGCATCGGCTTCGCCGCGTCCGAGACCACCGCCCTGGGCAACCTCGGCGACGTCCTCAAGGACCAGGGTCGCCTCGAGGCCGCCGAGCCCTGGCTGCTCGAAGGCATCGCGCACTCCCGCGCCACCAACAACGTCCGCCACCTCGCGGGCCAGCTCAACGACCTGTCCCAGATCCTGCTCGGGATGGACCGCCTCGACGAAGCGGACGCCGCCATCTCCGAGGCGGAAGAGCTCGCGCCGTCGATGGGGCACCCGCGGCACATCGGGGAGGCCGCGATCAACCGGGCCGCCCTCCATCGACTGCGCGGGGAGTACGACGACGCCGAGCCGATCCTGGACGAGGCCGACCGGGTGCTCCGGGTCCTGCCCGAGACCCGCTTCCACCTCACCGGGCGCCTGGAGCGGCTCGAGCTGGAGCTCGCGCGGGGCCGGGGCGACGAGGCCCGGGCGCTCGCCGAGGCGCTGGACTCGGACGTCCGCGACGTCCACGACCCCCTCCTGGTCGCGCACCTCCTCGCCTCCAGGGGCGCCGCCGTGGTGATGACGGGCGGCGACGCGACCGCCGTCGCCGCCGAGCTGTCGGAGATCCTCGACGGCATCGAGCTCGCCCCGGAGTCGTCCCTGCGCCACGCCCTCGCCGACCTGCGTCGGGGCGCCCCGCCGACTCAGCCGTAGACGCGAGGGACCACCTCGTCGAAGGCGCGCGCCGCGCGCGTGAGCCCCGGGTGACGCCCCCCCTCGACGATCCGCCTCCCGCCCACCCAGACGTCCTCGACCATGGCCGGCGTGCCGCCCAGGACGAGCGCCCCGGCCACGGCCTCGGGGTCGCCGACCGTGCCCGCGAACGCCGGATCCCGGAGCGCCACGGTGATCAGGTCGGCCCGGGCGCCCACCTCGATCCGGCCCGCGTCGAGGCCCGCCGCCCGCGCGCCTCCCGTCGTCGCGGCTCCCAGCACCACCGCCGCCGTCGTCCCCGACCGCGGCAGCACCACCCGACGTCCCGAGCGCAGCCGCTCCCCGTCCTCGAGCGCGCGAGCCTCCGCGAACGCGTCGATCCGGGCCTGGGAGTCGGATCCGAGCGCGAGCGGCACGCGCGCGTCGAGCAGCGCGGTCAGGTCCGGCAGACCGTCTCCCAGGTTTCGCTCCGTGGTCGGACACACGCAGACCGCGGAGCCCGCGCGCCCGAGCAGCGCAGGCTCGCCGGGCCCGAGGTGGGTCGCGTGCACCGCCGTGAAGCGAGGGCCGAGCAGCCCGACCTCGTCCAGCAGCTCCACGGGCCGACGGCCGTGCTCCGCGAGGCACTGTTCGATCTCCCGGGGCTGCTCCGAGACGTGCGCGTGCACTACGCCCGGGTCGCCCTCGGCGAGGACCGCCAGCCCGCGCAGGAAGTCGCCGTCGAGCGCGCGCACCGAGTGCGCCGCGACCCCCACGCCCACGGGCCGGGGGCCGGACGACCGGAACGCGTCCAGCTCGTCGAGGGCGAGGGCGTACTCGTCGAGCGTGTCGACGAACCGGAGCTGTCCCCCCCCCGCCTCGACGCCCGGCCCGCCGCGCTGGTACGCGACCCGCAGGAGCGTGATCCCGATGCCCGCGAACTCGGCCGCGGCCAGGACACGCCGGGACAGCTCGTGGGGGTCGTCGTAGGGCACCCCGCCCGCCTGGTGATGGACGTAGTGGAACTCCACGACGTGCGTCCAGCCCGCCAGCGCCATCTCCACGAACGCCAGCCGCGTCGCGCGCTCGAAGTCGTCGGGGTCGAGCCGGTCCACCGCCCGGTACATCGCCTCGCGCCACCCCCAGAAGTCGCCGCCCGCGCGATCGGCGGGGCGCGCCTCCACCCGGCCGCGGAGCAGCCGCTGGAACGCGTGGGAGTGGGCGTTCACGAAGCCGGGCAGGAGCACGCGACCCCGCAGCCGCTCCACCGTCTGCTCGTCCCCCGTCTCGACCCCGACGGACGCGATCCGGCCGTCGTCGCCCACGGTCACGACGGCGTCGCGCACGAAGCGACCGTCGATCCACGTGAAGTCCGCCTGGTGCGCCTGCGGCATCAGGTGCACGCTACCGCGACGAGGGCCCGCAGCCCCTGATCGGACGGCCCCGGGAAGTCCTCCCCCCGGGCGACCCGACGGACGTCGCGGTCCTCCAGCGCCTCCGCCACCGGGTTCTCGAACCCGTCCTCGCCCCGGGCCGCGGACAGCAGGACGAGCGCGCCGCCCGGGCACACCGCCGCCGCGCCCCGGGCCAGCGTCGGCCAGTCCTTGCGCGGATCGAACCGCCCTCGACGCCCCCCGCGCTTGCGCCCGCGTCCGACCGTGGGCACCGGCGGGGGGTCCACCACCACGACGTCCCAGGTCTCGCCGCGCGCGGCCGCCCGCTTCAGGAACTCGAACGCGTCGGACCGGACGTGCGTGCGGGAGTCGGTGGGCAGCCCGTTGCGCTCGAAGTTGGCGGCCCCGCGCTCCAACGCCGAGGGCACGAGGTCGACGTTGGTGACGGACCGCGCCCCGCCCGCGGCCGCGTGGACCCCGAACGCCGACGTGTACGAGAAGAGGTTGAGCACGCGGCGCCCCGGTGCGAGGGACCGCACGAGGCGGCGCAGGGGGCGCGCGTCGGCGAACAGACCCACGTTGCTGCCCCGGTGCACGTCGACCCCGAACTTCAGCCCGTCTTCGACGACCTCGAACTCACCCTCGGGGACCGGCCCCCGCGCGAGCGCGGTCTCGCGCCCCCAGCGGACGACGATCCCGCCTGCGTGCAGGTCGGCCACGGCCGCCGCCCACCGCTCCACGGCCTCGACGTCCGCGGGTTCTCGGCTGAAGCGCCGGACGAGCGCCACGTCGCCCAGCTGCTCGACGATCCACCCCGGCGCGCCCTCCCAGCGGCCGTCGAACCGGCGCAGGGCGGACGTGGTCGCCGCGAGGGCGGCGCGGCGTCGCCAGGCTTCGCGGAGGACGTCGATCGGATCAGAGAGAGGCCATGCGCCGACGGAGCGCCTCGAGCTCCTCCACCGCGGCCTGCGCCCGGGCGAGCTGCTCGTCGTCCAGGCCCAGCATCTTCGCCACGCCCGCCATGACGTCCGTCTCCTCGGAGGTCACCTCGCCGTCCGCGTGGGCCACCAACATCGAGTCCCGGTACAGCATCACGATCATCGAGGGCCGCGTGCGCAGCTTGAGCAGGGCCGTCTGGAAGTCGGTCTCGTCCCGCCTCCGCATGAGCCCCGACAGGAGGAACGGCGGCGCCCCGAGGCTGTCCGCGGCACCCTGCAGCACCCGGCTCTCCGACTCGACGATCCCGTTGGCCTGCGCGACCCGCACGAGGGCCGTGATGTAGGCCTCCACGAGGTCCCGCTCCAGCGGGGTTTCGAGGCCGTAGAGGTACCGAGCAGCGAGGACGTTCATGGGGTGAGCTTACGCGTTCGCCTCGAGCGCGGCGGAGCTGGCCTGCTCGAGGAGCGCCGTCATGCGCCGGGCGAGGCGGTTCGGGTCCTCGACGGGGCTGCCCTCGGTGAGCAGCACCTGATCGTACAGCAGCTCGATCCACTCCGTGACCTGCGCCGACTCGGCGTCCTTGTCGTGCAGCACCTGGATGTTGTCGATCAGGACGTGCGCGGGGTTGATCTCGAGGATCCGCTTCGTCTTCGCCATCGTCTTGTCGTGCGCCCGGAGCAGGCGGTCGAGGAACGCGTGGTTGGCGCCCTCGGGCACCACGAGGCACGCGGGCGAGTCCACGAGCCGCCCCGACAGACGCACCTCGCTGACGTGCTCCTCGAGCACCTCCTGGATGCGCTCGGTGAGCGACTTGAAGGCATCGACCTTCTCCTCGACCTCCTTCTTCTCTTCCTCGGTCTCCCCGAGGTCGAGGTCCGCCTTCATGGCCGAGACCAGCTTCTTCTCCTCGTACTCGCCGAGGCCGTTCACCGCCCACTCGTCGATGGGATCGGTCATGAGCAGGACCTCGAAGCCCTTCTTCTTGAGCGCCTCGAGGTGGGGGCCGCTGCGCAGGGCCGACTCGGACTCGCCGAGGGCGTAGTAGATAACGTCCTGACCCTCGGGCATGCGCTCCACGTAGTCGTCCAGGGACGTCAGCCCCTCCACGCCGGTGCTGCGCCACCGCACCAGCCCGCTGAGCTGCTTCTTGAACTCCGGCGCCATGTGCATGCCCTCCTTGAGGACCGTGCCGTAGGACGCCCAGGCCTCGGCGTACGCGTCGGCGTCGTCCGCGGCCAGCTTCTTGAGCATGTCGAGGGACTTCTTGGTGACCTGCTTGCGGATGCTGCGGACGGTCGCCGAGTCCTGCACGAGCTCGCGGGAGACGTTCAGGGGCAGGTCGTCGCTGTCCACGACGCCGCGCACGAACCGCAGCCACTCGGGCACGAGCTCCTTGGCGTCGTCCATGATGAAGACGCGCTTCACGAAGAGCCGCACGCCGCGCTTCGCGTCCCGCTGGAGCATGTCGTGGGGGGGCTTCCTGGGCAGGAAGAGGATGCCGCTGAAGAGCTGCGTGCCCTCGATCTTGAAGTGGTTCCAGGCCGCCGGGTCCTCCCAGTCGTGGGTCAGGTGGCGGTAGAACTCCTTGTAGTTGTCGTCCTCGAGCTCGGACGCGGACCGGGTCCACAGCGCGCCCGCCTCGTTCACCTTCTCGAACTTCGGCGTGTCGTCCGTGACGTCGATGACGCCGTCCTCGGGCTCGTCGTCCTCCTTCGGGGCGCCCCAGTCGGGCTTGCCCGCGAGCAGGATCGGGTGGCCCACGTAGTCGCTGTAGCGACGGATCAGCTGATTCAGCTGCCAGTACGTGAGGTACTGCTTGTGCTCGTCGCCGAGGTGCAGGGTGATGGTCGTGCCGCGACCGTCCCGCTCGGCGGACTCGATGGAGAAGGACTCCTTGGCGTCGGACGTCCACCGCAGGGCCTCGGCCTCGCCGGCCGCCTTCGTCAGCACCTCGACCTCGTCCGCCACGAGGAACGCCGAGTAGAAGCCGACGCCGAACTGGCCGATGAACCGACCGTCGCCGCCGCTCGCCTCCATCTCCTCGAGGAACCGCAGCGTGCCCGAGTGGGCGACGGTCCCGAGGTTCTTGATCAGCTCGTCGCGCGTCATCCCCGAGCCGTTGTCGGCGATGTGCAGCAGCCCGGCCTCTTCGTCCGCCCAGACCTTGATGGCGAGCTCCTCGTCGTCGCCGACGAGGCCCTCCTCGGTGAGGCTGCGGTGCTTGATCCGGTCGATCGCGTCGGACGCGTTGGAGATCAGCTCGCGCAGGAAGATCTCCCGGTTGGAGTAGAGCGAGTTCACGACCAGGTGCAGGACGCGACTGACGTCGGCCTTGAACTTGCGGGTCGTCTTCTTGGACTTCTTGGGCGCCGTCTCGGCGGTCGTATCGGTCATCAGAATCCCCTGGGCGCGCGGCCCGTGAAACGAGGGTGGTTTCTAAGACGGCGACGGCTCCTGTCAAGACGTTCCGGAGGGGATGGGACCGTCGGGTAGGCTCGCGCCGATGTCCCGCCCGTCCGAGCGCGTCCTGCGCGAGCAGATCGTCCGCTTCTCGCACCTCACGTACGAGCGCGGCCTGCTCGTGGGCCTGGACGGGAACCTCTCGGCGCGGCTGTCCGACGACCTCGTGCTGTGCACCCAGGCGGGGTGCCACAAGGGGCTGCTGACCGACGACCACCTCGTCGTCATCGACATGAACGGCGACAAGGTGCGCGGCCGGGGCGAGCCGACGTCCGAGATGGCGATGCACCTCGCCTGCTACCGCGAGCGGCCGGACGTGGAGGCCGTCGTGCACGCGCACCCGCCGCTGTGCGTCGCCTTCACGATCGCGGGTGTCTCCATGGCGCGGTGCGTGCTCCCGGAGGTCGTCCTCGTGCTGGGCGCCGTGCCCACGCTCGAGTACCAGACGACGGGCACGCAGACCCTCGGCGACAAGGTCGGCGAGGCCATCCGATCGCACGACGCCGTGATGATGGACCGGCACGGCGCGGTGTGCGTGGGCAAGACCGTGGAGGAGGCGTTCTGCAAGCTCGAGGTCATCGAGCACAGCGCCAAGATCATGAAGGCCGCCCGGGACCTCGGGGGCGTGAAGGAGCTGCCCCCGGACGAGGCGGTCAAGCTCCGATCCATGGGCCTGAAGCGCTACGGCGGCCCGCCCGAGGCCGTGGCGATGGCGAACGATCCCGGCGCCGACCTCCCCGCCGCCTGCCTCGACTGCAGCGGCTGCGGCTGCCCCACGCAGAGCGGCCTCGCGGCGCCCGTCGGCTTCTCCATGGCGCGCGTCACCAATACGCCGATCCTCCAGCGGACCAACCCCCAGCTCGAGCGCGAGGTGGCCCGGGCGATCCGCGAAGTCCTGGGGTGAGAGCGCGCGTCGTCGCGTGCGGCCTCGGCGGAGCGCTGCTCGCCCTGCCGGTGCACCTGTGGGTCCACAAGGCCGTCCCGGGGCTGGGCGTCGCGGCCGGCGGAGCCGTCGCGGGCGCGCTGCCTCCCCTCCTCCTCGCCCCCGTGTGGCGGGACCTCCCGGCCTTCCTGGCCCGGGCGCTGAGCGCCGCGGTCGCCGGGATCGGCGTGGTGCTGCTCGCCGTGGGTTCGATCGCCGTCCGCGGCCCCTGGTACGCCGTGATGCGCCGGGACGAGCTGATCGCCGCGACCCTCTCCCTCGCCCTGGTCTCCGTCGCCGTCGCCGCCCTCGTGGAGACCCACCGTCGGCTCGCCGCGGTGATCCGACGCCGGGAGCAGGAGCTGGCGGCCGAGCGACGAGCCGCCGTCGTCGCGCAGCTTCGGGCGCTCCAGGCCCAGATCCGACCCCACTTCCTGTTCAACACGTTCAACGCGCTCGCGGAACTCATCCACCTGGACGCCGACGCCGCGGAGGACCTCGTCACGGACCTCGCGCACCTCATGCGCTACTCCCTGCGGTCCTCTGCCGAGGGCGACGTGGCGCTGCGGGAGGAGGTCGAGGCCATCCGGCGGTACATCCGCATCGAGAAAGCCCGCCTCGGGGATCGGCTGCGGGTGCACATCGACTTCACCGACGACGTCCTGGACGAGCGCGTGCCGGGGTTGATCCTGCAGCCGCTCGTGGAGAACGCCGTGCTGCACGCGGTCGCGCCGCGCGAAGAGGGCGGGACCATCCGGGTGAGCGGGCAGCGGACGGCGTCCGGTCTGTTCCTGGTGGTGGACAACGACGGCCCCGGCATCCCGGCCTCGGTCGTGGAGGGCACAGTCGAAGGGGACGGCCACGGCGGGGGCTTCGCGAACGTGAAGCGGCGGCTGGCGCTCCGGTTCGGCGACCGCGCCCGGCTCCAGGTGACGCAGACCTCGGAGCCGGGCACCGAGATCAAGCTCGGCCTGCCGAGGAGCGAGTCGTGATCCGAGCCCTCCTGGTCGACGACGAGCCCCTGGGCCGAGCGCGGCTGACGCGGCTGCTCGCCGACCACCCGGACGTGGAGATCGTGGGCGAGGCGGCCAACGGGAAGACCGCCCGCGCGCAGGTCCTCACGCTGCGACCGGACCTCGTCTTCCTCGACGTGCAGATGCCCACGGAGGACGGGCCGACCGCGCTCCGCCTCCTGCGCGAGACCGTGCCCGAGGGCGCGATGCCCCTCGTCGTCTTCACCACGGCCCACGCCGAGCACGCTGTCGACGCCTTCGCCCTCGAGGCCCTGGACTACCTCCTCAAGCCGGTGGAGCGCGCGGGGCTGGCCCGGGCCATGAAGCGCGTGCGCAAGCGCGTCGACGGAGCCCCCGCCGCGCCCGCGGCGCCCGGCCCCGGCGGTCGACTCATGGCCCACCGCGGCACCCGCACGATCCCGCTGGAGATCGACACGATCGCGGCCGTGGTGGTGGAGGATCGGATCGCCTGGGCGTGGACGCCCGCGGGGCGCTTCCGGCTGGGCGGCACGCTGCGGGAGGTCGAGGAGCAGCTGCCGGACGACTTCTTCCAGGTGTCCCGCGCGGCGATCGTGCGGCCGTCGTGGATCACGGCGCTCAAGCCGCTCGCGTCGGGCACGTTCGAGGCCACGCTCCGGGACGTCGAGGGCGAGCTGCACGTCTCGCGCAGGCGGGCGCGAGAACTGAAGCCGCTGCTCACCCGCTGAGCACCGCCGGGACGACCGCTGGGGCGTCCCGCGACCGTTCGGGGGATTCCCGCGACCACTCGGACGGACCCCGCGAACAACCGCCCGGGCCGCCCGTAGCTTCCCCTCGCAGCCGGTCACATCCCCGGCGCTGGAGCTTCGCCGTGTCCCTCTTCCGACGCACCCTCGCCGCCACCCTCGCGGCCTCCCTCGTCCTCTCCCCCGTCGCGCTCGCGCAGGACCTGGACCCCACCCCCGCCGCCGAGGCCGACGCCGACGCAGCCCCCGCCCCGGAGGTCACCCCCGAGGCGACCCCCGCCGTCGAGCCGACCCCCGTCGCCGTCGAGCGCTCGGGCAGCGACGACGAGGACGTGACCGTGCGAGGCACCTCCGACCGCACCGTGTGGGCGGGCGGCCGCTCCGTCGACCTGTCCGCCAAGGCCCCCGACGCCATCGCCGCGGGCGAGACCGTGACCCTGCACGGCGAGGTCACCGACAACTTCATCGGCGCGGGTCGGCTGGTCACCATCAAGGGCCCGGTCGGCGGCGACGCCATCTTGTTCGGGGAGACGCTCACCCTCGACTCGGACGTCGCGGGCGACGTGTACGCCATGGGCGAGACGCTCGTGATCCCCGCGGACGTCACCGTGGGCGGCAACCTGTACTTCGGGGGCGCGAAGCTGTCCCTCGCGGGCGCGGTGGACGGCGACCTGCTCGGCGGCGGCGCGGACATCGACGTGTCCGGGACCGTCGGCGGCGACGTGAAGGTCGACGCGGCCGACCTGCACATCGGCCCCACGGCCTCGATCGGCGGCAACGTGGACTACGAGTCCCCGGATAAGGGCGACATCTCCGGCGAGGCCGCGATCGCGGGCGACGTCGACTGGTCCAAGAAGATCGTCGACCACGACGACGAGGCCGGCAACCCGATCGTGAGCGCGGTCGTGAGCACGGTCTTCTGGCTCCTCGGCGCGCTCCTCGTCGGCGCGGTCCTCCTGGGCCTGTTCCCCCGCGCCGTCACCGAGCCCGCCGCGATCCTGCGCGAAGACGGGGCGACGTCCCTGGGCGTCGGCTTCGCGGTCCTCCTCGGCGTGCCCGTCCTCGCGGTCTTCCTGGCGCTGTTCATCCTCCCCATCCCGCTGTCGCTGCTCGCGCTCGCCATCTGGGTCCCGTCGCTCTTCCTCGCCCGCTTCATCGCGGCGCTGGTCGTCGGCGAGCTGCTCATGGAGCGGTTCGGGAGCGCGGACGCGGGGCGCATGCAGACCCTGCTCGTAGGCGTCGCAGCCGTGCAGCTCGCGGCCGCCGTCCCCTACCTGGGCGGCCTCGCCGTGCTGGCGGCCACCGTCCTCGGCCTGGGCGCGCTGTTCCTCGCCGCGCGTCGGGCGGGAAGCGCCGCGTCGGCGACCTAGACTGACGTCATGCGTCCCCTGCTCGTCGTCCCGTTCGCCGCCCTCCTCGTCGCCTGTCCGACCGAGGAGGGGGCCTTCCAACCGGCGAACGACGACGACGCGACCGACGACGACGACGCGACCGACGACGACGACGCGACCGACGACGACGACGACGCGCCCTGCCCCGACGGCTCGGTCCCCACCCCGGGCACGGACGTCGACCTCGACGTCGTCGCTTCGGGGCTCGAGCGGCCCATCTGGATCGGCGCCCCCTTCGACGGCACGGGGCGGCTCTTCGTGGGGGAGCAGACCGGCGCGATCGTCGAGGTGTCGAGCGGCGTCCGGGTCCCCTACCTGGACGTCGCCGACACGATCACCATCTCCGGGTACGACGAGCGCGGCCTCATGGGCGTCGCGTTCCACCCCGAGTTCGACGCCAACGGCCGCCTGTTCGTGAACTACGTCACGTCGGGCGGCGGCCCCTCGGGCACGAGCCGGGTCTCCGAGTTCACCGTCGACGGCGACCCCCTGCTCGACGACCCGAGCCCGCTGTCCGAGCGCATCCTGCTCTCCCAGGAGCAGCCGGCGTTCAACCACAACGGCGGGGACGTCGCATTTTCTCCCGGGGACGGTTTCTTGTACGTGAGCTTCGGCGACGGGGGCGGCGCGGGCGACGAGTACGGGAACGGCCAGAACCCCGACACCTTCCACAGCAAGATCCTGCGCATCGGCGTCGATACGAGCGGGCTGCCCTACGGCATCCCCCCGGACAACC
The DNA here is from genome assembly GCA_964512225.1 of uncultured Rickettsiales bacterium. Taxonomy (GTDB): domain Bacteria; phylum Myxococcota_A; class UBA796; order UBA9615; family UBA9615; genus CAZEKB01. The sequence goes on from CAZEKB010000007.1 coordinate 29,830, forward strand.
CGTTCGTCGGCGACGCGGCGCACCGCCCCGAGACGTGGGCGTGGGGGTTCCGCAACCCCTGGCGGTTCGGCTTCGACCGGTCCGACGGCACCCTGTGGATCGGGGACGTCGGCCAGTACGACTGGGAGGAGATCGACATCGGGGTGGCGGGCGCGAACTACGGCTGGCCCGAGACCGAGGGGCTCCACTGCTTCCGCGCGGGGTGCGATCCGAGCCTGTACGAGGCGCCGGTGTACGAGTACGGCCACACCGCGGGCCAGTCGGTGACCGGCGGACGCGTCTACCGGGGCTGCACATTGCCCGATCTGGACGGCGTGTACCTGTTTTCGGACTACTCCGCCGACTCCCCGCTGTGGTCGCTGACGCGGAGCGAAGGCGAGGTCTCGGAGGGGCCGGTGTCGATCGCCCGGACGGGGCTCGCGGCCTCCGCGCTCGGCGAAGACGAGCAGGGGGAGGTGTTCGTGGCGGACTACGGAGGGGGCCGGATCCTGCGCGTCGTTCCCCGGGATTGAGCGCGCCCCGGCGGGGGCATCGGGCATGGGGGGGTACTTGTCGCGGCGGTTCGGGCGTGCTTTGATCGCCGCACTTACTTCCAACACCTGCCGAGGTCTTCATGTTTCGCAACGTCCTGATCAGCGTCTCCGTCTTCACCGCCCTGCTCTTCGGGTTGGTGCTCATGCCCACCGGCTGTCCCGAGCGGACCGACGACGACGACGACGCGGCGCCCGCCGAGGGCGACGACCCGGGCGAGTGCAGCGACGGCGCGGACAACGACGCCGACGGCCTCTTCGACTGCGACGATCCGGACTGCGCGGGCTCCCCGGACTGCCAGGGCGACGACGACGACGCCCAGCCCGACGACGACGACGTCCAGCCCGACGACGACGACGTCCAGCCCGACGACGACGACGCCAAGGGCGACGACGACGACGCTACGGACGACGACGACTCCGGCGGCGGCGACGACGACGACGCGGCGCCCGTGGGCTGCCCCGGCGGCGCCCAGACGGTCACCGAGTCCGAGGGCAACAACGAGCCGCCCAACGCAAACAGCTTCACGGCGACCGGCAGCGCGCTCTGCATCTCCGGCTCGGCCCTCTGCGGCCCCGTCAGCGCCGAAGAGGACTACGACGACACGGACTTCTTCTCCATCACGCTCCCGAGCCCCGGCGCGACCGTGGCCATGAACATGAGCTGGACCAACGGCAACGCCGACGGCGACTCCTTCGCCTGGGAAGGCACCACGAGCTCGTTCGACCCGGAGAACCCGCTGTCCCAGCCCGCCGACGGGGCGGGCACCAGCGAGGGCGGCAGCTTCAGCCCGAGCGGCGCCGACCTCGTGCTCCTCATCGCCTGCAAGGAGCCCGCGGGGACCACGATCAACTACGAGGTGGTCCTGACCTGGTAGAGACCCCTGGTATCGAGCGCCCCCCGGGCCCATGGTCCGGGGGGCGCCCGCCCGGAGCTGCCGAACCCATGACGACGCGTCTGTTCACCTCCCTGCCCCTGCTGGCGCTGGGAGCGCTCCTCCTGCTGCCCGGCTGCCGCCCCCCCGAAGACCTCGGTCGGGAGGGCGCCCCCAAGCTCGGCGAGCTCAGCGACAGTCGGCGGGGCAGCCCCCCGCCCCGACAGGGGCCCGGCGACGACGGAGCCTCCGGCGACTCGGGCGGCGACGGCGATGGCGTGCGCCTGTCCTCGCGCGGCCTCGGCAAGGAGGACTACGCCCTCATCGAAGCCGAGATGCGCTGCGTGAAGGGCCAGTTCAAGGACGACGCGGACGCGCTCGACAAGGCCCAGGGAGCGATCCTCGCGCGCTACGGCGCGTCCGAGGACTGGGTGGAGCGCGTGCGGGCCCACCTCAACGGCGAGCCCGACGTGGCCAACCGGCTCGAGGAGATGGTCGAGCGTCGGCTCGGTCAGATCTGCATCGACGGCACGATCTCCCCGGAGCTGCTCGCGGGCGGGGGCGAGGCTCCCGCCGGGGACACGCCGGAGGGCGAAGGCGGCGAGGCGGGCGATCCGCCCGCGGACGAAGGGGGCGACGCTCCCGACGACAAGGGCCCCACCGAGGGCGGCGCGAGCCCCGAGTAGCGTGGCACCCCAACGGCCGGAGCTGCAGCCGGCGATCATCGATACGAAGCAGACCGGCACCATCGGGGCCATCGCCGGGGTCCCGTTCGTGGATCTCGTGCGGCTGCACGGGCCCCTGCGGGGCGAGTTCACGGCCGCGTTCGAGCGCGTCCTCGCGTCCGGCCGCTACCACCTGGGACCGGAGACGCAGGCCTTCGAGGCCGAGTTCGCGGCGCACGAGGGGGCCGAGCTCGGGGTGGCCTGCGGGTCGGGCAGCGACGCCCTCTACCTCGCGCTGCGCACGCTGGACATCGGCGACGGCGACGCGGTCGTCACCGTCAGCAACTCGTTCCTGGCCACCGCCGAGAGCATCGGGCGGACGGGCGCGCGGGTGCTGTTCGCCGAGCCGGATCCGACGAGCCGGTGCCTCGATCCCGAAGACCTCGGCCGCCTCCTGCAGGAGCCCGGCGCGGACCGGATCAAGGCCGTCATCCCCGTCCACCTGTACGGGCACCCGGCGGACATCGTCGGCATCCGCCGAGCCCTCGCCGACGCGGGTCGCGAGGACGTGGCCGTCATCGGCGACGCGGCCCAGTGCCACGGCATCTCCGGCATCGGCGGTCTCACGGACATCACCTGCTACAGCTTCTATCCCGCCAAGAACCTCGGCGCGCTGGGCGACGGCGGCATCGTCCTGTGCCGCGAGCCGGCCACCGAGAAGCGAATGCGCAGCCTCCGCAACCACGGCCGGGGGAGCAAGCACGACTCGATCGAGTACGGGGTCAACTCCCGCTTCGACGAGGTCCAGGCGGCCGTCCTCCGGATCAAGCTGCGGCGGCTCCGGGAGTGGAACGCGCAGCGACGGGAGATCGCGTCGCGCTACCGCCGCGCGCTGTCGGCGCTGCCGCGGCTCACCCTACCGGCCGACCACCCCGACCACGTCTATCACCTGTTCGTCGTCGAGGCGGACGACCGAGACGCCCTCGTGGCGAAGCTCAAGGAGCGCGGGATCGGCGTGGGCATGCACTACCCGGTGCCCGTCCACCACATGACGCCCTACCCGTCGGACCGACCGCTCCCGCTCACGGAGCGACAGTGCGCGCGGAACTTCTCGCTGCCGATGTTCCCCGGAATGCGGAGCGACGAAGTCGACGCGGTGTGCAACGTTGTCGCCGACGTACTCGCCTAGATCGACCCCCGCACAGGGAAGTACATGACCACGAAGAAGGCCCACGCCGCAGTCCTGTTCTCGGGCGGGACCGACTCCACCCTCGCCGCGGCGCAGATGCTCGAGGAGTGCGAGAGAGTCACGCTGCTGACGTTCGACCCCGGCTTCCTGTTCTTCATCGGCCGAACCCGCGTGCACGCCCGCAAGCTCCAGGAGAAGTTCGGGACCGACCGCGTCGAGCACCAGATCATCGACATCCGGCACTACATCCGGGACATCGCGGGCTCGGACATCCCCGCCGACATCAAGGAGTACGGCTTCAACCTCGCCGCGCTCGTCTGCCTCAGCTGCCGCCTCTCCATGCACGCCTTCGCCATCACCTGGTGCCTCGAGAACGGCGTCCCGTACCTCGCCGACGGCTCGATCCGCGCGCAGTCGTCCGTGCCCGAGCAGATGGAGACGGTGATCCGCCGCAACCGTCGCTTCTACAGCCAGGAGTACGGCATCCACCACTTCTCGCCCATCTACGAGGAGTCGGAGTCGGACCAGCGCCTGTCCGAGCTGGGCATCGCCGACAAGAGCCGGCTCAAGAAGCAGTTCATCCTCTTCGACACCCAGGCCACGTGCGCGTTCGGCGTCCCCGCGGACGTCTACGGCCGCCTCTTCTACGGCCCGCTCGTGGGCGATCAGCGCGAGAAGGACTCCGAGCAGCTGTGTCGCGAGAAGTACCCGCTGATGCGCGAGACGATCACGCGGAACATCGAGGCCGCCGGGACGACCGTCCCGGACCTCGTGAGCAAGCTCAAGGAGATCCGCCGCAAAGACGGCGACCTCGGCCCCGAGCAGGCGGGCACGCCCGCGTTCGACAAGGCCGAAGGAGTCGGAGTCCGCGGGATGTAGGCCCGCCGCGGCGTGGTAGACCCTCGGGCGGAGGGTCGGTGGTTCGAGGGATTCTCGTCGCGGTCGTCGCGCTCGGGCTGCTGGTCCCGGCGGGGCCTGCGTTCGCCCTGGAGTGCGGTCTGTCGCCGCTCCCGCTGCGCGAGGTGACGGTCCACCCGAACGGGGAGGCCGAGGCCCCCGTGGACAGCCTGATCTGGGTGGTCGTGACGAACCAGTACCGCTTCACGGGCGAGGCGGACCTGTTCCAGGTGGACCTGATCGGTCCGGTCGAGACCGTGCGGCTCGTCGACCCGGCCGCGACCCCGGTCCTGACCGGGCGCATGTTCGCCTTCACGCCGCCGGACCTCCTGCCGGAGACCGACTACACCGTGCGGGTCGCGCCCGTGGAGGCGCCGCGGGAGGAAGCGCCCGAGGAGTGGCCCCACGAGTCCACGTTCCGGACCGGCTCGGACCCGGCGGGCCCCCCGCCCGACCTCCCGTTCGAGCAGTCGCGGACGGCCCACTCCGACCCGTACTCGGGGGGGGCGTGCGGCTCGCCCTACTACGACTGGATCCGGTTCAACGTCGGCGGCGGAGGGTACTTCCACCTGCTGGGAGCGGACGCCGACCACGGCCTCGACGGCCCCGAGGTCGGCCCGCTCGAGGGGGGCACGATCGACACGTCCACGACCGGCCGGCTGGAGATCAACGGGGACGGGCCGGGGCACCGAGTGGGGGTCGCGTTCGGGGCGATGGACCTGGCGGGCGGGTTCTCGGGCTGGTCCGAGACGACGACGGCGACGTACGCGCCTGCCGGGTGCACCTGCACGGACGACGGGCGCGGATCCTGCGTCCTGCTCGTCGTGCTCGGCCCCGGTCTGCTCGGGGCGGGGCGGCGGCGGCGACCGTGAGGGCCATCGCCGGGGTGCTGGGGTTGGTCCTCGCGCTCGTCGCGACGCCCGCGCAGGCGCAGTCCGCCGACGCCTTCCGCGCGGAGCTCGGCCTCGTCGCGAAGAGGTCGGCGCCCTGCGGGATCCTCGGCGCCTCGGTGCAGACGGGCTTCCTCGTCGCCGGGGCCTGGCGGCCACCGGAGCTGCCCCACGTGGCGGGCACGAGCTTCGCGCTGTTCGCGCCCTGCTTCGCCGGGAGCCTGGTCCTCGCGGCGGCCGGCGGCGAGCTGAGGGCGGGGGTCTCCATCCGGAAGGTGGTGCGGGCGTCCCGGAGCACGGCGATCGTCGCCGGATCCGTCGCCGGCACCCTCCTCACCCTCTTCCCGGGCTTCGTCGCCATGTGGATGTTCGAAGGGCCGGACCCCTGGTACGAGTACGCGACATTCATCACCTTCAACCTGGGCGTCTTCGGCGCGAACCTCTTCCTCCTCCAGCGGATTCAGGAACGATCACGGGCCCGCGAAATGGAGCGTTTCGACGACCCGTGAGCGCCTGAGCGATCGCCGGCGGCGGCGAGCCCCGCCAGAACCGGGCAGAATCACGGCGTGGACATCCTCGGCATCTCGTTCGGCGTCGACACCGCCGCCTGCCTGCTGCGCGACGGCGAGGTCGTGGGGGCCGTGCTCGAGGAGCGCTTCTCCCGCTTGAAGCACGACCGGGGCTGGCCGTCGAAGTCCATCGCCTGGGTCCTGCAGAACGCGGGCACGTCGCTGGCCGAGATCGAGCACGTGGCCTTCTTCTGGAACCCGGCGCTGCACCTCGACTTCGCCCACCCGGGGCGGTCCCGGACCTACCGTCACCACGGCGACTACCTGCACATGGCCCCGGCGTGGCTGCTGGGGGCCCTGCGCGGACCCCTCGGCGGCATCGACAGCCCGTCCATGACGCAGACGATCCGCCTGGAGGGGCGTGGGCCCCTCCACATCCACTACGTGACGCATCACCGCACGCACGCGGCCGCCGCGTTCCTCCCGTCCCCCTACACGAGCGCCGCGATCCTGACGGTCGACGGCTTCGGTGAGCGCGCCTGCACCACGATGGGGCGCTGGTCCGGCGGCGGGACCTACGAGTCGCTGGGCGAGATCGCGTTCCCCCAGACCCTCGGAGGGGTCTACGCCGCCATCACCGGGTTCCTGGGCTTCCGGCCCAACAACGGCGAGGGCAAGGTCATGGGCCTCGCCCCCTACGGCACCGACCGGTACGCCGACCTGTTCCGCCGCATCGTCCGCGTGCACGACGATCCGGCCGGCGACGCCCCGCCGTACGACATCGACCTGTCCTGGTTCGAGTACTACCTCGACACCCCGCGGCGGGTCTCCGCCCGCTTCCGCGCCGAGTTCGGCGACCCCGTCCCCGCGGGCACGACCTACACCCAGCACCACCACGACATCGCCCGCGGCCTCCAGACCGTGGTGCAGGAGGCGCTCCTCGCGTGCGCTCGCCGGCTCCACCACCGGTCCGGCGAGAAGCACTTGGTGATGGCGGGCGGGGTGGCCATGAACTCCGTGGCCAACGGCTTCCTCGAGCGCGAGAGCCCCTTCGAGTCGATCTGGGTGCAGCCGTCCGCGGGCGACGGGGGCACGTCGGTGGGCGCCGCGCTGTGGGCCCACCACGCCATCCTCGGCGGCGTCGAGCGCGTGCCGTGGACGAACGACCGCTTCGGCCCCGAGTACGACCGCGACGCCTGCGTGGCCGCTCTGCGCCGGGGCGGCTGGACGTGGCACGAGCCCGACGACGTGTTCGCGGACACCGCCCGCGCCATCGCCGACGGCGAGCTGATCGGCTGGTTCCAGGGCCGCGCGGAGCTGGGGGCCCGGGCCCTGGGCGGACGGTCGATCCTGGCCGACCCGCGACGCCCCGAGAACAAGGACGTGCTCAACGCCCGGGTGAAGTACCGCGAGCCGTTCCGGCCCTTCGCCCCGTCCGTGATCGAGGAGGCCGCCAACGAGCTGTTCGACCTCGACCTGCCCGGCCGCGGGACGGCCGGCGTGCCCTCGATGCAGAAGGTGTTCGACGTGCGCCCGGCCGCCCGACCGAACCTCGGCGCCATCACGCACGTCGACGGCTCCGCGCGGCTGCAGACGGTGTCGGCGTCGGCCTCGCCCCGCTACCACGCCGTGATCTCGGCCTTCGGCGCGGTCACCGGCGTGCCGGTGCTGCTGAACACGTCGTTCAACGTCAAGGGCGAGCCGATGGTGCTCACCCCGGACGACGCGATCCGCTGCTGGGCCTCGACCGGCCTCGACCGGCTCGTGCTCGGCGACCTCGTGCTCCGCAAGAACGTCGAGGGGCCGCTCCGATGAACGACGAGCGGTCCACCGCGTCCCACCCGGCCGTGTACCCGAAGCTCGCGATCATCGTCCCCTGCTACAACGAAGAGGCCTGCATCGCGGCCACCCTCGACGAGCTGCTCGGGGTCCTCCGCCAGGTCCCGTTCACCTGGGAGGTCATCGTCGTCGACGACGGCAGCCGCGACCAGTCGGTCCCGATCGCCGAGACGTACGTCGAGCGCGACGCCCGGCTCCGGGTGGTGAAGCACCGCACGAACATGGGCTCGGGGCAGGCGATCTGGACCGGCGTGCAGGCCGCCCAGAGCGAGCTGGTCATCTACGTCCCCGCGGACGGGCAGTTCGACCACGGGGAGATCCCGGACTACGTCGCCGCCGCGGACGACGGCGCGGACATCGTCATCGGCCACCGCCTGAGCCGCGACGACTACACGCTCTACCGGCGCGTCTCGTCGGTCGTCTTCCTGTCGCTGTGCAACAACCTCTTCGACCACCAGTTCCAGGACGTGAACTGGGTGCACCTCTGGCGGCGGTCGATCTTCCACGACTTCGAGCCCCAGAGCCGCGGCGTCTTCTTCCTGGAGGAGATCCTGGTGCGGGCGCGGGACCGGGGGAAGAAGGTCGCGGAGGTCCCGTCCGTCTACCGACCGCGACAGGGCGGGCAGGCCAAGGGCGGCAAGCCGACGGTCATCCTCAAGACGATCTACGAGATGCTCAAGCTGTGGAACGAGCGACGGCCGCAGCGGCCGCCGGGCGCGGGGGGCGGCAAGGCGCCGCTCTGCTGACCCGACCGGTCAGGGACCGTCGCAGTCCAGGTCGGTCCCGCTGAAGACGAACTCGTACTGCCGACCGCCGTCGATCTCCTCCACCGCCGTCTGCATGAAGCACTGCTCGGGGTTCTCGAAGCGATCGGGCTCGGTGAGGGCGACGAAGCCGGCCTGGCCGTCCAGGTTCATCCAGCAGGACCGGTCGGGCTCGAACGGCGAGCACATCACCACGATGTCGCCGGTGTTCACGTCGACGACCAGCAGCTCGAAGAACACGTAGTTCGTCTCGTTGCGGACCTCGACGTTCCCCTGGGGGTCGACGCCGTCGTCGTCGTCGACGCCCGCGTCGTCGTCGTCGACGCCCGCGTCGTCGTCGTCGCTCGAGCCGGAGTCGTCGTCGTCTCCGGAGCCGCCGCCCCCGCCGGTCCCTCGGCGAGGCGTGCAGCCGAGGATCAGCGCCGCGCCGAGCAGCGCGATCAGGAGCGAGAGCGCGGGCCTCGACTCGCTACTCATCGTCGTCGCCGTCGTCGTCGTCGTCGCCGCTGCTGCCCCCGCCGTCGATCACCCAGGTCCACTCGCCGTCCATGTCCTCGACCGAGTACTCGAAGGCCTCGTCGGCCCCGAACGCCTGGAAGTACCAGCAGTCGCCGTACAGACCCTCGATGATCCCGTACTCGTCGCGGCCGATGTCGAGCTCGTTCTGGAACGAGTCCTCCTCGTCGCAGGACCAGCCCAGGATCATCCCGATCGTCCGGCTCGTGAGGTTGACCACGTACAGCGTGGTGTCGCCCCCGCCGACGCCGATGTTCGCGGCCATGGTCGTATCGCCGACGTTCCGGCCCCACCCGGAGCGGACGTCGTCGTCGTCGTCGTCGTCGTCGCCTCCCCCGCGCACGTCGTCGCCGCCACCACCGCCGCCGCCACCGCCGCCGCCGCGGGGACGGGCGCAGCTCGCGAGCATCGACAGGGACAGCAGCGTCACGAGGACGAGGAAGAAGCGGGAACGAACCATGGGACCTCCGGTGGGCGGGGTACCTACGTGAGCCGTAGCCCGGAAGCAAGGGTCTTCTTAACGGGCTACCCTGGTGACCATGACTCAGCCGACCGGCACAGCCGTCGTCGGGACCGGCTACTGGGGTCCCGCCATCGTCCGCAACCTCGCCGGGATCCCGGCCGCGGAGCTGCTCCACCTCGTGGACCTCGACGTCGCCAAGGTCGAGGCCGTGGGCCGTCGCCTCGCGCCCGCCGCGCAGGCCCACGGCGACTTCGATCGCATGCTCGCCGACCCCGCGGTCGAGACCGTGGTGATCGCGACGCCCGTGCGCTCGCACTTCCCCCTCGCGTCGGCCGCGCTGCGGGCGGGCAAGCACGTGCTCGTGGAGAAGCCGCTCGCGATGACCGTCGCCGAGTGCCGCACCCTCGAGGAGCTGGCCGCCGCGCGCGACCTGGTGCTCATGGTCGGGCACGTCTTCCGGTTCAACGCCGCGGTGAAGCAGGTCAAGACGTACATCGAAGACGGCACGTTGGGCGACGTGCTCTACGTGCACAGCCGACGGGTCAACCTGGGCCGCGTGCAGGCCGACGTGAACGCGCTGTGGTCGTTCGCGCCCCACGACCTGTCGATCCTCGACCACTGGTTCGGCGCCCGGCCCCTCACGGTGCAGGCGCGCGGCTTCTCGTACATCTCCGAGGGGGTCGAGGACGTCGTGTTCGCGACGGTCACCTACCCCGAGAACAAGAACGCGCACCTCCACATCGGCTGGCTGGACCCGCGCAAGGTCCGCGAGATGACGGTGGTGGGGAACCGCCGCATGGTCGTGTTCGACGACGTCGCCGCCCAGGCGAAGATCCGGCTCTACGACTCGACGATCACGCCCATGGGGAGCCGCGCGCCCGAGACCTTCGCGGAGTGGCAGGTGGACATCCGCCACGGCGACGTCACGCTCCCGCGCCTGCGGTGGACCGAGCCGCTGCGCGCCGAGATGGAGCACTTCCTGGCCTGCGCCCGCGGCGAGACGGAGTGCATCGTGCCCGGCGCGGACGGCACCTCCGTCACGGCCGCCATCGTGGCCGCCCAGGAGAGCCTGAAGCGCGGCGGGGCCGTCGTCGAGATGGCCGAGGTCCTCGACGGCTGAGCCTTCGATCCCTGCAGTGGGAAAAAACGCCAAGTTGATCATCTAGATCGGTGGATCCGGGGTAACCTCGCGACTGGACGAGGGAATTCATGGCCGAGAGCCGCCGCATTCTGCTGATCGACGACCGAGCCGAGCGGCGCGAGCTGCTCCGGGTCGTGCTGCACGCGTCGATGGAATCGGACATCACGGCCCCGCCCGACCCCGTCTCCGTCGGCGAGTGCCTGCGCGACCCCTCCCCCCACGTCGTCGTGCTCGCCCACCCCTGCCCCTGGCTGCCGGACTTCGACCTCACCCGCCGGGTCGTCGCCGCCTTCCCCGGCGTGCCCCGGGTCCTGCTGGTGGAGCCCCACCGCTCCGACGCCCACGCCGTGGCCCGCGACATCACGATGTGCCGCGTCGTCTCCGCCGACCCCGGCGCCGCCCTGCAGGTGCGCGACGCCGTCCTCGCGTCGCTCCCCACGCAGCAACCCTTCGTCGAGCGGCGCACCACGGTCGCGGCCCCGCCGCCGGAGCCGGTCGCCGCGGCCCCACCGCCGGCCCCCACCCCGGCCCCCGCCGAGCGACGCTCCTACGGCATCCCTCGCAAGGACGAGGCCCCGACGATGCTCATGCCCGCCGTGCGTCGCGCCCTGCAGCGCACGACGGAGCCCGCCGCGGCCATCCCCAACGTCGTCGAGCTCGACCCCCACCGGCTGCGCGCCCGCGCCGCCCGAGAGGACGAAGAGCCCACCGCCACCATCCGGGAAGCGCGGCAGGAGCGCCTGTCCGACATCCTCGCGGAGCTCGAGGGCGGCCGCACGGTGCAGGTGGACGCGGACGAGCTCGACGCCGACTGCGAGATCCTCCTGGACGAGGTCCGCGCCAGCCTCTCGCGCGCCCTCGAGGAGACCGGCGGCCGCCTCTCGTCCGGGCCGCTGCCCGTCCTGCCCGTCCCCGCCAACCAGGTCGCGCAGGTCCTGCAGATCCTGGTCTCGAACGCCCTGAAGTACCGGAGCGACTCCCCCCCGACGATCCACGTCCGGGCCGAGCTCGACGGCCGCAAGTGGCAGATCCAGGTGGAAGACAACGGTCGCGGCGTGCCCGCCGAGGCGCGGGACCGCATCTTCGAGCGATTCCAGCGGGGCGAGGTCGGCGACCGCGTCCCCGGGACCGGCATCGGGCTCTCCGTGTGCAAGCGCATCGTCGAGAGCCACGGCGGCCGGATCTGGGTGAAGCCCGCGCCCGCCGGCGGCTCGGTCTTCACGTTCACCGTTCCCCTCGCCGACAGCGTTCCCATGCAGGCCTGACATGAACCGACCCACACCCTTCTCCCCCGAGGTCTACCAACTCGCCGCCGACGCGGCCGACGCGGGGGTCTGGGAGTGGGACCTCCGCACCAACCGGCTGCGGGTGGGCGACCGGTGGAAGCAGCTGCTCGGGCTGGCCGCGGAGGAGACTGTCGAGGGACCCCAGGACTGGTTCGAGCACGTGCACCCGGACGACGTCGCGGGCCTCGAGAGCGCCCTGAACATGCACGTCGACGGCCGCAGCCGCCGCTTCGTGCACGAGCACCGCGCGGGGGGCCCCGAGGCGTGGCGGTGGATCATGGTGCGCGGCGTCGCCGAGCGCGACGACAGCGGCCACGCATTCCGAATGGCGGGCACCCTGGGGGACGTCACCCCGCGGGTCGAAGCGGAGCAGAAGCTCACGCGCCTCGCGCTCTTCGACGACCTCACCGGGCTCGCGAACCGCACCCTCTTCGTGAGCCGCCTCGCCCAGGTGAGCCGCCGCTCCCGACGGCGCGCCTCCTCCCGGTTCGCGGTGCTGTTCGTGGACCTCGACCGCTTCAAGCTCGTCAACGACAGCCTCGGGCACGAGGCGGGGGACGAGCTGCTGATGGCGGTCGCCCGGAGGCTGGAGACCTGCGTGCGGCCCGGCGACACCGTGGCCCGGCTGGGCGGCGACGAGTTCGCCGTGCTGCTCGAGGACCTCGACGCCGACGAAGGCGCCTTGGTGGCGGCGGACCGCATCCACGCCGCGCTCGGCGTGCCCGTGTCCGTGGGCGGGCAGTCGGTCTTCACGTCGGCGAGCATCGGCATCGCGGGCGGCACCGCGCGCCAGAAGCCCGAGGAGCTGCTGCGCCACGCGGACCTGGCCATGTACGGCGCCAAGCGGCAGGGCCGCGCCCGCTCGGAGCGCTACACCGCCGAGCTGGACGGGGCCGTGCTCGACGAGCTGGAGCTCGAGACGAAGCTCCGGCGCGCCCTGCGCGAGCGCGAGTTCGTGATGCACTACCAGCCGATCTTCGACCTGCACTCCCGGTCGATCTGCAGCCTCGAGGCGCTGGCGCGGTGGAACGGCCCGCCGGACGAGCGCATCGGCCCCGAGATCTTCGTGCCCTTCGCCGAGGACCGCGGCTTCATGTCGCAGCTCGGGCTGCAGCTCATCCGCCGCGCCTGCATCGACACGGCCGTGCTCCAGCGCCACGGCATCCCGGTGCCGGTGAACATCAACCTGTCCGCGCGGCAGTTCCGCGAGCCCGACCTCGTGGAGCAGATCGAGCTCATCTTCGTGGAGACGGGCTGCGATCCCGCGGGCGTCGTCTTCGAGCTCACCGAGACGGCCCTGCTCGAAGCGCCGGACGAGGCGGCCGTGATGCTGGACCGGCTGCGGAGCCTCGGGGCGCGCATCCACCTCGACGACTTCGGCACGGGCTACTCGTCGCTCGGGCTGCTGCGGCGGCTGCGCATCGACGCGCTGAAGATCGACCAGTCGTTCATCGCCCGGCTGCACGGGTCGGCCGAGGACCAGGTCATCGTCGGCGCCATCTTGAGCCTCGCTCGGAGCCTCGGCATGGACGTGGTGGCCGAGGGCATCGAGAGCAAGACGCAGCTCGACCGTCTGCGCCTCCTCGGCTGCGATCGGGGCCAGGGCTTCTTCTTCTCGCCCGCCGTCGAGTTCGCGACCATCCGGGAGATGCTCGACCGGGCGGCGGCCGACGACACGCTGCGCGAGCTGCACGCCTGACATGCGCGTCGTCCTCTCGAACATCTCCCCCGAGCACGCCGACGACGTCGCCCGGGCCCTGATCGAGCGTCGCCTCGCAGCGTGCGTGAACCTGGCCTCGGTGCGGTCGCTCTACCGCTGGGAGGGCGCCGTCCAGGACGACCCCGAGACCACGATGATCATCAAGGTCGGCGAGGCGACCCTCGACCGGCTGGTCACCGAGCTGCGCGCGCTGCATCCCTACGACCTGCCCGAGATCGTCGTGCTCCCGGTGGACGTCGACCGGTCGCTCGGGGAGTACGTGGACTGGGTGCGGCACGAGAGCGCCGGGCCCCCGGACGTCGGCGTGTGAGATCGGCAAGAGGTCCGGGCGACGCGCTCGCCGCCCTCCGCAGCCAGGCGGTCTGCGATCGTTGAACGGTCCGCCATTGACGCGACGGCGGCGCGCGGTACGCTCCGCGGCCATGGCGTCTCCCCACCCCAGCTACCCCGCCGACGGCGTCTGCCGACCCGACGCGCTCCCCGACGACCTCGTCCGGGTGATGGACGCCGCGGGCGAGCTCGTGGGCGACCCCCTCCTCGACGACGACGAGCTGCTCGCGCTCTACCGGCACATGCTGCAGCAGCGCTTCATCGACGAGCGGATGCTCACGCTGCAGCGCCAGGGCCGCATCGGCTTCTACGGCGCGTGCACGGGGCAGGAGGGCAGCGTGTTCGGCGCGGCGGCGGGCGTCGAGCCGACGGACTGGGTGGTCCCCGCGCTCCGCGAGGCGGGGATCCTGCTGTACCGCGGGCTGCCCCTGGCCACCTACTTCAACCAGCTGCTCGGCAACGCCGCAGACATCACGCAGGGCCGTCAGATGCCGTGCCACCCCCCCGGCGGCGGCTTCCACTACGTGACCATGTCGTCGGTGATCGCGAACCACATCCCCCAGGCGAACGGCCTCGCCCTCGCGGGCAAGCTGCGCACGGACGGGCGCGTCACCCTCTGCTTCATGGGCGACGGCGCCACCTCCGAGGGCGACTTCCACGTGGGCCTCAACGTCGCCGCGGTGCAGCAGCTGCCCGTCGTGTTCTTCTGCCAGAACAACCAGTGGTCGATCTCCGTCCCGGTCGCGGGGCAGACGGCCGCGCTCACGCTCGCGTCGCGGGCCAAGGGCTACGGGATGCCGGGCGTCCGCGTCGACGGCAACGACGTGCTCGCCGTCCAGAAGGTCACCCGCGAGGCCGCGGACAAGGCGCGCGCGGGCGGCGGCCCCACCTTCATCGAGGCCCTGACCTACCGCCTCGGCGCCCACACGACCTCGGACGACCCCACCCGCTATCGCGACGAGTCCGTGACCGACGAGTGGTGGGCAGTGGAGCCCCTCACCCGCGTGCGTCGGTACCTCACGAAGAAGGGCCTGTGGTCCGACGACGACCAGGACGGCGTGGAGCAGGAGGTCGACGCGCGGATCCGTTCCACGTGGAAGGAGGTCGAGGACATCCCGCCCCCGGACCTCAAGGCGATCTTCGAGGCGACCTTCGCCGAGCTCACCCCGCAGCAGCAGGAGCAGTACGAGGGCCTCGTGCGCAACCAGGAGTGGGCCGCGAAGAAGGGCCACGTACGCAAGCGCGGGCATTGACCTCGGCGGACGCTACGATGACCGCATGAAGCGGTTCGTGCCGATCGTCCTCCTCGTCGCCTGCGGCTGCAGCGAGACGGGGGTGAGCGTCGCCGACGACGACGACGCGGCCCCGATCGACGACGACGACGCGGTCCTCGACGACGACGACGCGGTCCCGGACGACGACGACGACGACGCGGCCCCCACCTGCACGGACCGCCTCGAGCCGAACGACGACGCGGACGGTGCGTCGACCCTCGACCCCGACAACTATTCCGGGCTGTGGGCGTGCCCCGACGAGGACGACTGGTTCCGCCTCGACCTGCGGGTGTTCGACACGTTCCTCTTCGACGCATTCGCCGACGGACAACACGGCGACATCGACCTGTTCATCTACGACGACGAGGGCACGCTGCTCGCGTCGTCGGCCGAGAAGGAGGGCGACGAGCACCTCGTATTCGTGGCCCCGGACACCGGCGTGTACTACGCCGTCGTGACGCTCACGACCGACCACGGGGACGAGGGCGCCGAGTACCTGCTCAACCTCCAGATCGACCCCGCGTACTGCGTTCAGGACCCGTGGGAGCCCAACCCGACGTTCACCCAGGCCCCGTTCATCTTCCCCCACCCGTGGTGGAACCAGGTGGTCTGCCCCGACGACGAGGACTGGTACGAGACGGCCCAGTGGGCCGGGCCGCTGCTCCAGATCTGGGCCTTCTTCGATCCCGCCGAGGGCGACATCAACCTCTCGCTGCACGACGGCACCACGGGCGAGCTCCTGGTCGAGTCCACCGGCACCGGGGGCGAGGAGTACGTCGAGTGGCTGACCGTCGACGGGCCGCCGTACTCCTTCCGCGTCTGGCACGAGCAGGACGGCGGCCGGTACTTCGGCAACGTCTACGACCTGCTGATCGAGCAGACGTACCCCGACGGCTGCGCGCGCGACGCGTTCGAGTTCAACGACGGCCAGGGCTGGGCGTGGCCGATCGGGACGGGCTCGTACCCGGGTCTGCAGGCCTGCGCGAGCGACGCGGACTGGTTCAAGATCGTCGGCACCGCCGGCGACGAGCTGGTCGTCGAGGTGCCCTGGGACGACGCCGAGGGCGGGCTGGACGTGGGCCTGCACGACAGCACGGGGGCCCCCCTGGGCACGGTCACCGCGGGCGCGGCCTCGACCCTCGTGGAGTACACGATGCCCACGAACGGCGACGTCTTCCTCGAGGTGCTCCTCGGGAACGACGTGGGCTCCGTGTCGGGCACGTCCTACAGCCTGGAGGTCACGGGGCAGTCGCCCGTCTGCTACCCGGACACCTGGGAGCCCAACAACCACCTCGGGCAGGCGGCGGGGCTCGGTCTGGACCCGTACGTCGGGCTGTCGCTGTGCTCGGACGACGACTGGTTCAACCGGCTCGTGGTCCAGGACGATACGTTCACCGTCACCGTCAACCACGATCCCGCCGACGGCGAGCTCGCGCTCCGCCTCTACGACGGGGGGGGCGGCATGCTCACGTTCTCGGCCTCGGGCACCGGCTCGGAGACCGTCAGCTACACGCCGGAGATCACCCAGTTCGTCTACGTGGAGATCGAGTTCGTGGCCGACGGCGGCGCGCTGCCCGGCTTCCTGTACGACCTCACCGCAAGCACGAGCCCCTGACCCGGCCTCCGGTATATCCTCGGGACATGGACGATCGACAGCTCGCGAACAGCCTCGTAGACCGCCTCTTCAAGAAGATGGACCTCGACGGGAACGGACGCATCTCCCTGGACGAGATGACGCACGTGTTGCTCGGCCTGGGCATCGAAGGAGCCCGGGAGATCGCCGAAGCGACGATGGCCACGGGGGACACGGATCGCTCCGGGGACCTCGACCGCGACGAGTTCGCGGTGGTCATCGGCACCCTCGAGAGCACGGCCATCGGCATCGGCTTCAAGCTGCTGTTCGCCGCCTTCGACACCGACGACGACGGACACATCGACTCCGACGAGCTGCAGCGTCTGTTCCTCTTCCTGGACATCGCCGTCAGCCCCGACGAGCGCAAGCAGCTGTTCACTCGGGTGGACGCCGACGGCAACGGGCGGATGAGCATCGACGAGGTCAAGGAGGCCCTGGCCCGCTACTGACGCAGGGTCGGCTCCGTGACGAAGAACGGGTCGGCGGCGCCCGCCCGGAAGGCCTCGAGGCCGTCGTCCTCGGCGGTCAGGTCGTAGTCCCGCGTCTGGTACCAGTTGATCCAGCGGACGCTCGCGTAGTCGGGGTCCCGCAGCGTGTCGAACATGTCCTCGAGCCACTCGGCGATGCCGTCGGAGTCGTCGGGGCTCCGACCGGACGCGTGCGTGCCGAACTCGACGACGCCGATGGGCACGGTCTCGCTCAGCGCCTCCAGGTCCGGGAGGTTGTCGTCGAGGACAGTGCGGAACGGGGTCCAGGGGTCGTCGCGGTCCTCCTGGCCGTACATCGACGTGCCGATCCAGTCGACGTAGTCGTCGCCCGGGTAGTAGTTGGCCATCGAGTTCCACTCCTGCAGCTCCGACGGCAGGTCCGTGGGGTCGATGGAGTCGTAGTGCAGCAGCCACGTGACGTTGTCGGCCCCCCGGGCGCGGAAGAGGTCGACGATGTGGCGCCAGGCGTCCACGAAGCGCTCGGGCCCGTCGGGCTTCGTGTCGTCGCCGTAGCCGTCCAGGACCGCGCCCCCGTTGTAGATGCCGTTGCAGGTGTACTGCACCCCGCTGAACTCGCTGCACAGCTCGAGGACGATCGCGCCCCCGAAGGCGGCGGCGTCGTCCGCGAACGCCTCGAACTCGGCGTCGAAGGCGCCGTCGATCACGCGCTGCAGCCCGAACTCGGCGTCCTCGGCCTCGGGGGGCACGTCCAGGGGGTCGACGTCCTCGGTGAGCGGATAGCCGCCCGCGATGACCCGGCGCGGCCAGTCGGTCTGCGTGCTGCGCGGGTTCCAGCGGAGCATCGGGAGCTTGCCCGCGGCGGCCGCCGAGTCCATGCACGCCCAGGGGAAGACGATCCCCGCGTTGGCGTCGGTGCCGAAGTCCGAAGGCGACTCCCAGTCGTCGACGCACCAGGCCACGAACGACTCGGCTGCCTGGGCCTCGAACTCCGCGATCGCCTCGTCGTTCACGGCCCCGCACGGCTCGATGGGGTCGAGGACCACCGACAGGTACGCGCCGACGTCGGGGGGTACCAGCGCGCCCTCGTAGGCGGGCGCGGGGGGATCGGCGAACCGGGGGCAGTCGTCCACGCCGTCGTCGCATCCCAGGCACCACACGAGGAGCGCCGCCGGGAGGTGAGGTCGCACGGCCCCAGTATCCCCCGCTCCTTGCGATTCGGCTCGGAGTGCCCACACTCACGACCATGAGCGACTATCCCACCGCGCCTCGCACGGCCCCGCAGCGCCCCGCACGCCCCCGGAAGAAGGCTGGCGGGCTGGCCAAGCTCGCCCCGATCGCGGCGCTGGCGGCGGTGGTGCTGGGCAAGGCGAAGTGGCTCGTCGCGGGCGCCAAGTTCCTGAAGTTCAAGACGCTCATCACGATGGTGCTGTCGGTCGGCGCCTACTCGCTGATCTTCGGATGGAAGTTCTCGGTCGGCTTCGTGCTGCTGATCTTCGTCCACGAGATGGGCCACGCCCTCGCGCTGCGGCAGCAGGGCATCCCCGCGGGGGCGCCGGTCTTCGTGCCGTTCATGGGCGCCGTCATCGCCATGAAGGGCCGCCCCCGCGACGCGTGGGTCGAGGCGATCGTCGGCATCGGCGGCCCGCTGCTCGGCACAGCGGGGGCCGCCGTCGCGCTCCTGATCGCGATCGCGACCGACTCCCTCATCTGGTACGCCCTGGCCTCGAGCGGGTTCCTCATCAACCTGTTCAACATGATCCCCATCAGCCCCCTCGACGGCGGCCGCATCGCGGGCGCGATCAGCCGCTGGTTCTGGGTCCTCGGCTACGGGATCGGGGTGCCGCTCTTCCTCGCTACGGGCTCGCCCATCCTCGCGCTGATCCTGTTCCTGGGCCTGTTCACGCTGTACCGGATGTGGAAGGCGCCCGTCGCCGGCTACTACGACATCAGCCCCGGCAAGCGGGCCGCGATGGCGGGCGCCTACTTCGCGTCCCTCGCGATCATGGTCCTGGGCATGACCGCGGCGGAGGTCCCGCTCGAGGGGGTCGTGAGCACCGCCGAGCTCGCGTCCGGCGCCGCGATCTACACCCTGGGCGGCCTGCTCCCCGGCCTCCGTCGCCGCTGAGCGGTCCCCGGTAGCGGCACGCTCCGCAGCTCCCGAGCCCGACGCCTCCCCTCCAACCTGGAGGGCTCGCCCCGCCGCGGCTCCGCTCGCCGCGCTCGCTCCCCGACGCCGCGCGGCGCGACCCTCCAGGCGGGGAGGCTCCGTGGTCGGCCCCGCATGCCCCCCTCGGACTCGTGTCCGAGACAGCGCGTCTCGGGCGTCTCGAACCGCCCGATTCCGGACTTCTGTCCGACATCGGTGCCCTCGAGCTCCCGGCCTCGATCGGGGGGACAGGCCGCCAACAGGAGCAGGGTGAGGAGGACCGGGAGAAGAAGGACGGTCGACCCGCGCTTCATTCCTGCATTGGACCACGCGGATCGGATATCTTCCGGGCCCTTTCGGAGACCCCATGGCGAAGAAGACCCCGGTCGCCCCCGAGCTCACGAACGACGAACTGATCCAGGCCTATCGGGTGGCCGTGCGGAACCGCTCGATGGACGAGCGCATCGTGCGTCTGATCTCCCAGGGCAAGGTCAAGTTCGCGATCTACGGACCCGGCGAGGAGATCCAGGCCACGGCCACCGCCCTCGGCTGGTTCAAGGCGACCGGCGGGGAGAACGTCGGCATCGGGCCGCACTACCGCAGCGGCACCCTCTCCGCCATGTGGACCGAGCTCCACGGCAGGCAGGGCTTCGTCAAGGACGTCATCCGCCAGCAGCTGTGCAAGGTGACCGACCCCATGAGCGGCGGGCGCCAGATGGTGAACCACCTCGAAGACCTCGAGCGCGGGATCCTGCCCGGGCAGTCGCCCCTGGGCATGAACCTCGGCAAGGCCGCGGGCTGGGTGAAGGCCATGCGCATCCAGGGGGCGGACAAGCCCTTCGCGGCGGGCATCATCGGCGACGGCTCCACCGCGGAGATCGACACCCACGACGCCATGAACGCCATCTCCGTGTGGGACCTGCCGATGGTCCTCGTGGTCACGGACAACGGCGTCGCGATCAGCACCGAGCCGTCGGACGGGCGCGGCATCAAGGACTTCGCGGCCTACGCGAAGGCCTTCGGGCTGAAGCACTTCACGTGCGACGGCAAGGACTTCACGGCCTGCTACCGGACCGCGTTCGACGTCGCGACCTACGTGCGCGAGTCCCAGCGCGGGGCCGTCTGGCACATCCGCGACCTGCCGCGGCTCAACGGTCACAGCTCGGCCGGCAACTACCGCTTCGACCTGGAGCAGCCCGACCCGATCCTCATCTTCGGCCGCGAGCTGGTCGATCGCGGCGTACTCGAAGAAGCCGACATCTGCCGGCGCACCGAAGGCACGGGCGCCGACTACTTCGCCCACCACGACCTCGGCCGGATCATGGGCGAGGAGGACGCGCAGGTGGCGGCGTGGTTCAAGGAGGTCGAGGCCGAGCCCGAGCCCGAGCTCGACTCGATCCACGACCACATCCGTCCGCCGATCCCGGCGGTGACCGAGCCCGCCGACCTCGCGTCGCGCCCCACCACTGCGGTGACGTACGCGGGCGCCCTCCGCATCGCCATGCGCCGCATCCTCGACAGCCGCCCGTCGGCGATCTGGGGGCAGGACGTGGGCAAGCTCGGCGGCGTCATGCAGGCCACCGCGGGCCTCAAGAAGCTCTACGACGACCGGGTGATCGACGCCCCGATCAACGAGCCGCTCATCGTGGGGACGGCCGTCGGCGCCGCCCTCGCGCCCGGCTTCACGGCCATGCCGGAGATCCAGTTCGGCGACTACAGCCTCAACGCGTACCATTGGCTGGTGCACATGGGGAACCTGTACTGGTCGTCCATGGGCAAGGTGAAGGCGTCCGTGATCCTGCGCATGCCCACGGACCCCTTCGGCGGCGGGGCCATCTATCACTCGATGTCCCTGGACGGCTTCTTCACGCCGATCCCGGGGCTCGTGATCGTCATGCCGAGCACGTCCTACGACGCCTACGGGCTGATGCAGTCCGCGGCCGAGTACGGCGGGCCCGTGGTCGTACTCGAGCCGAAGTACTGCTACCGACGGACGCTCGGGCCGGCGTTCCCCGACGAGCCCGACCCGTCGGACAAGGCCGCGGTGAAGGCGCTGCGGGACCACGTGCGTCGCGGCGGGATCCCCGAGGTCGGCGAGGGCGTGAAGGTCCCGCTGGGCAAGGGCATCGTGCGCCGCGAGGGCAGCGACCTGACGCTCGTGGGCTGGGGTCGCGGGGCCCTGTTCGGCCTGGACGCCGCGGCGGAGCTGGCGAACGAAGGCCTCGACGTCGAGGTCATCGACCTGCGCACGCTCGTCCCCCCGGACATCGACCTCGTGATGGCGTCGGTGGCCCGCACCGGTCGCCTCGTGGTCGCCGCCGACGACCGCCCCTTCGGCGGCTTCCACCGCGAGATCCAGGCGCAGGTCGTGGAGGCGATGCCGGGGGTGCCCACCGTCGCCGTGGGGATGGAGAACGTGCCCGCGATCGCCCAGAACGAAGAGCTGGAGCACCACACCGCGATCAGCCCCGCGAAGATCGTCGCCGCCTGCCGCGGCGTGCTCGGGCTGTCCGCCCGCCAGGCCGCCGCGGGCGCCGGGCTCGGCGGCTGGAACTGGATCCCCTCGCGCTACTTCGTGGGCTGAATCCGCCGCCGGGGGCCCTGGCTCCGACGTCGAGGAGACTCTAGTCTCGAACCGACCATGCGCCGCACCGTCCTCGCCCTGCCGATCCTCCTGTGGGCGGCGACGGCGTCCGCGCAGGCCCCGCCGAACCGGCCCGGACCGCCCCCGCCGCTGGCGGGCGTCCCCATCGAGCTGCAGTGCGACGCGAAGCTCCCGGACGGCCACCCGGTCGCCCACCGTCAGCCGGGCGTCGACCTGCACACCCTCGCCGAGCGCGCCGAGGCCGAGGATCCGCTCGAGTGGCTCGACGACATGCTCTGCGACCGACTGTGGCGGATGCTCGAGGCGGCGGGAGCCCACCCCGCTCCCGACGACGTCCGCCTCCCCGCGCGCGCCATCGTCGAAGCGCGGCTCGAGGACCTCCAGATCTCGGGGACCCGCGAGGTGGACCAGCGCATCGGCGGCTCGATCCTCCAGGTCGCCGTGCCCCACTGGAGCCTGGGCATGCGGTGGCGACTGTCCTTCGCCGTGCACTACCCGGCCGCGGATCCGTCCGACGACGCCACGGTCCTGAGCGCCCCGCCCCTCGAGCTCAATCCACGGGCCGGCGCCGAGCAGGACGACTACGCGCCGCTGCGACTCGGGGCCCTCCTCGAAGTGTCCGCCGCCCGCGCCTTCACCACCGTGCCCCGGATCATCGCCGACGACGGTCGCCTCGGCGATCTGCTCTTCGCGCGCGTCGATCGACCGCCCGGCGCGCCCCCCGAGCTCGGCGCCCCCGGCGCGGTCGGGGCCCAGTTCTGGCAGCTGCTCGTATCGGATCCGAAGCACCGCCACGACGCCCTGGCGTTCCACCTCGGCAGCCGGGTCATCCCCCAACCGGCGCGCACCGAGCTGGCGTACTGGTTCCTCCTCAACGACTCGAACCCCACGCTGCGCAAGGACGTGCTCGCGTGGCTGCTGCGCGGGGAGCACCCGCCCGACGCCGAGCAGCCGCTCAGCGACCGGCTCTTCATCGCCTTGCGTTGGCTCCTCGCGCGCGACGGCTCCCCCCGCATGCGCGGCCGGGTGATCGACAGCCTCGAGGGCCGCGTGACGGACGACGTGCGCGACCTGATGCTGCTCGGATCCACGGATCGCGCGAGCAGCGTGTCCGAGCGGGCGCTGGGGGGCCTGAGGCGCTTCGCCGCGCCCACGCTGTCCGACTACCGGCGCATGGAGGCCGAGCCCGCCCCGCCGTCGCCCGCGAGCTGGACCGTCGCCCTGGACGGCCGCGTGGTCATGCCCGACGGGTCGCCCGCGTCGCACCGGCTCGCCCTCGTGCGGGAGACCGGCGGGGCCCCGTCGGAGAAGTGGCTCGTCCGCTGGCTCCACTCGGGGCGCGTCGAGGCCGGAGAGCTCGACTGGGCCATGGTCGCCTGGGCGGACCTGCTGGAGCACGAAGCGGCGCGCGTCCGCCGGGCGACCATCGAGCGCCTGGGACGGGAGACCGACCGCGCCGAGGCCCGGTCCCTGCTCGCGGGCCCCATCGCGTCGGAGCCGCTGCCCGAGCTCCGGATCGAGGCGCTGCTCGGCATCGGGGCCGTCGAGGACCCGGCCGCCCGCGACGCCGTGCTCGCGGCCACGGAGGACCCCGACGCGGCGGTGCGGAAGGCCGCCGCCGAGGCGCTGATGGTCATCCCCGGGCGGAGCGCGCAGGTGCGGCTGGAGGCCCTCCGGGACAACGATCCCGACCCGAAGGTGCGGCGACGCGCGCGGGTCTCGCTGCGCAAGCGCGGGAAGTCCGGCTGAGGCGCCTCACGGGGTCTGCAGGGTCGTCGTTCGCGCGTCGGACCACGTGCCGCCGGTGTCGGTGCCGCCCGTCAGCTCGAGCGTGACCTCGCCCTGCAGGGGCGCGGGGCCGAACCCGCCGGACGTGCGCACCGACTGCTGGGTCCCGCACTGGTGGAAGAGGGTGGGGAGGCCGTCGATCCCGTCGTAGAGCAGGGCGACCAGGATGTCCTCGGACTCCTCGCCGGCGAGGACCTGCCACGGCGGCTCGTCGCAGCTCGTGGGGCCGGACGTCGCGAACTGGTCTCCGATGGTCAGATCGACGCGGGTGACGCTCAGGGTGGCCGCCGGACCCTGGTTTTCGACGCGGAAGACGATCGAGTAGTCGGCGCAGTCGACCTCCACCCCGTCGGCGTTCGGCTCGCACCGGTAGACGTCGTCCACGGTCGCCGTCATCCCGTCGATCCGCGCGTCCGCGTCGTCATCGCCGCCCCCGCCGCCGCCGCCACCGCCCCCGCCGCCCCCGCGGGACGAGCTCCCGCAGCCCACGACCAGGCCCGCCGAGAACAGCGCGACGAGGACGAACCGGACGGGCATCAGAAGATGAAGTAGGTGGCCAGGAGCAGGCGAAGGTCGAGGTAGCCCGGGGGATCCGGCACGGGGTTGCGGACGATGCCGTCGGCGTCCACGTGGGCGAGGCCCAGGTGCCGGCCCGCGTGCACGCCGAGGATGAGGTCGATGCCGATGGGCTGCAGCAAGCGCCAACGGTGCTGCATCCCCACGTCCGCGACGTTGTTCCAGTAGTCGTTGCGGATGTCCTTGATGAACCGACCCTCGACGAGCGGCTGCCACGCGATCGGCCCGGTGACGAGCCAGGTGGCGCCGAAGCGACCGCGCGCGAAGAAGAAGACGTTGTGGTCGAACCGGCTGACGTAGGTGACGTCGCCGTAGAACTCGGCACAGGCGAGCAGCTCGAGGCGCGCCCCGCCGGGCTGCGGATCCGGATTGCAGGTGGGCGTGGACGGCCCCACGTACGCCCCGATGCGGAGGTCCCACGTGGCCGGGGTCCTCCCGTCTCGGATCAGCTTCAGGGCGAAGGCGATCTGCGCGTACACGCCGGCCTGCTGCCGCCAGAAGCGGAAGAGGATGCCGCCGCCCACGAGCAGGGCGTTGTCGTTGAGGATCAGCGGCGTCTGGCTGGGGTCCGTGATGCCCCGCGAGCTCACGTCGCGGCTGATCTGCAGGAAGACGTAGGGCTCGAGGTCGAGCCAGGGGATCGGCCGGACGAAGCCCCGGATGCGCAGGAACCCGATCAGGTTGTCGAAGCGCTGGGGCGCGAGCCGCGAGTAGCCGTACAGGTCCGCGTACAGGTCGCCCCAGAAGAGGCGAGGCATCACCTGCAGCTCGGTGTGCGCCGTCTGCGCGTACTCGGGGTCTTCGCCCTGCTTGGCGTCGCGGAAGTGCTTCCGGGCCTGCTTGATCCGGCCCGCGGCGAGCTCCAGGTACCCGAGCTCGAGGTCCACGATCTGCGGGTCCGCGCCCATCTCCCGGGCCACCTCGTAGGCCTCCCGGGAGCCCTCGAGGTCGCCGAGCCGCCGCAGGATGCGGGCGTTGGCGAGCCACTGGTCCGAGCCCCACGCCTTCCGCCCCTCGGGGGGGAGCGCGTCGAGGTCCGCCTGAGCCTGCTCGACGACCTCGTCGTCGCGTCCGGTGCGGGCCTTCGAGAGGTGCTCGCGCGCGATGTCGGTCCACTTGCGGGCGTCCTCCAAGACGGCCCGGTAGTCGGCGATGATCGCCTCGTTCGCCTCGGGGGCGCCGCGACCCAGGTCGAGGGCGCGCACCGCGCCGTCGTAGTCGCCCACGCTCGCGAGGAAGTACGCCTCGCCGATCCAGTGGTCGCCCGTCCAGTCCTCGCGCTCTCGGGGGTCCGACGTGGCGAGCCCGCCTCGACCGCGCACCTCGTACTCGTCCGCCTCTTCGCCCCGGACGAGGCTCGCGTAGTGCTCCTTCGCCGCGTCGAGGTCGCCCCTCCCCTCGGCGATCACGGCGAGCTCGAGGGCCACCACCCGGGGGTCCGCGCCGCGCTCCACGGCCGTGGCGAAGGCGGCCTCGGCGGCCTCGATCTCGCCCTCGCGCTTGAGGCGATAGGCCTCGATCATCCAGTGGCGCCCGCTCCACTGCGCGGGGTCGTCGGGGGGCAGGTACTCCAGCTGCGCGGCCGCGAGCACCACGACCGCCTTGTTCGGCCCGCTCGCCGCCTCCAGGAACCGCTTGCGCGCCGTGCCCTTGTTCCCGCGCTCGAGCTCGACGTACCCGATCTCCATCGCGATCGACTGGGCATCGGCGCCCGCGTCGCGGGCGAAGCGGAACGCCGCGATCGCCCCGTCGTAGTCGCCGCTGCGCTTCATCACGTAGGCCTGGTTCATGAAGCGCTGGGCGAACTCGCGGCGCTGCTGCTCTCGGATCCGGGCCTGCTCCAGCTCGAACAGCTCCTCTTCGGTGAGCTCCGGCTCCTCGGGGACGTCGTCGCCGTCCTCTTCCGCCGCCTCTTCCGCCGCCGCCGCCGCCTCGGCCGCCGCCTTCGCCTCCTCCTCGCGCTGCCTCCGACGGGCCTCGGCCTCGAGCTCCGCGGCTTCCCGCGCGGCCTTCTGCTCGGCCCGGACCGCGGGCCGGAGCTCGCGCATCTTCAGGGCCACCTGCCCCAGCTCGAAGTGCGTCTGCTGGGGCTCGGCGCCGTCGTCCAGCGCGCGCCGGTAGGCGACCACGGCCTCGTCCCACCGCTGCTGGTCCCGCAGCCCTCGCGCCTCCGCGAGGAGGCGGTCGCTCTCGGTGAGCTCCCCGATCCCCGGCGGCAGGGCCGCCAGCGCGCCCGCCGCCTGCTCCGCGAGGCGCTCGTCGTCGCCCTCGCTCGCGGCGATGAACGCGGCCCGCGCGGCGTCGAGCCGCTCCCGGTGGATCTCGACGTAGCCGAGCTGCAGGTCGACGGCCTGGGCCGACCAGCCCGCCTCGCGCGCCTCCTCCAGGGCCTCGACCGCGGCGTCCCAGTCCTGCTGCTCGCACAGGTCGTAGGCCTTGGTCATCGCCGCGTGGGCGACGGTCCCCTCCGCCTGGCTGGACCGACCGAGGTTGCCCAGCTCGAGCTCGGCCTGCTCCTTCAGCTTCTCGTTGGGCCCGCCCTTGGCCTTGTTGAACTGGGCGCGGGCGGCCTCGATGTTGCCGAGCTGGGTGAAGACGTACCCCATCTCCATCGCCAGGACCTGGGGGTCGCCCCCCGCCTTGCGCGCCTTCTCGAACGCGTCGAGCGCGCCCCGGAAGTTGCGCACGGCCTTCCGCTTCCAGCCCTCGGCGGTCCACCGGTCGGCGTTCCAGCCGCTCGTATCCTCGGCCTCGTCGGCGGCGGGGGCCGAGGCGGGCGTGCCCACGCCCACCAGCAGTGCGAGCAGGGCGACGGGCAGGAACCTCGAAATCCGCATCCTCATGGAGCCCTCAGCAGCGCGATCGACGACGTGAACCCATGCACCCGGGTCCGCCCCTGGACGGGTCCGATCTCCCCGCCGCAGAAGAAGCCGCCGATCGGCAGCTCGCCCAGGTGCTCCACGATCATGCCCGAATCGTGACCGGCCACGCCGTACAGGCCCTCTCCGCGGCCCAGGCAGCTGAACAGGAGCGCGGCCGCGGGCTCGTCCGGCTCCGCCGCGAGGCGGCGCCGCAGCATGGCCCGGAGGTCCATCGCCGACGCGTGGGCGTCGCGCAGGTGGAACTGAATGACCTGCTGCGGCCGCATCTCCGACCCCACGGCGACGATCCCGAGCTGCGGGTCGACCCCCACGAGGTTGCGGATCAGGAAGTCGCCGTGCTCCAGGTTCGACGGGTCCGACTTGAGCGAGACGCCGAGGCAGAGCGACGTGCGGAAGCGCCGCTGGTCCTCTTCGGGCAGCGACTCGAAGAGCTCGAGCAGCGCCTTGGCGGCGGGGCGTCCGTCGATCTCGTGGATGAGGTTGGCCTCGCAGCGCGTCACGAACATCGGCGCCCCGATCGGGCGGCAGCCCTGCGCCACGACCGTGTCCACGAGGATCTCCCCGCGCAGCGTGACGGCCGCCGTGCCCATGCGGTGCATCGCGTCGTCCACGAAGAGGACGTTGAGGCCGGGGGCCGCCGCGCCGGAGGCCAGCCCGCCGATCTTCACGGCCTTGGGGAAGCTCGCGTCGAGGCCCGCCAGGAGCGCGTCCACGTCCATGGTGAAGGCGTCCGGGAAGAGGAGGAACTGCGGGTCGCCCACGGGCTCCAGCCCCATGAGGTCGTGCCAGGCCTCGGGCTCGGCGTTCCATCCCGGGAGGTCGGCGCCGTCGATGTGGACCGCGCGCACCTCGACGTCGGGGAGCACCGCGCCCACCAGGGCGATCGCGGGGACGTGTTCGAGCTCCCGGCCCCCGCCGACCACGCCTCCGGCCGCGCAGCCCGCGATCGCGGCGTCGGGGAACGCGGCGCGGAGGGCCGCCGGGACGCGGTGGTAGTCGTCGCCGTAGCCGGGGGTCACGAAGACGAGGAGGAGGTCCGGTTCGTCGCCCTCGAGCTTGCCGACGAGGCGGGCGATCGCGCCGGTGAAGGCCTCGTCGAAGCCGCCCCCGGCCGCGAGGGTGGAGGCCCACTTCATCCGCGCTCCTCCCCCATCGGATCGGCGAGTCGCATGCACTACCCCTCGTAGTGAGCGTCGCACAAGTCGAGCCCCCGGTCGATGATCGCAAACCCGCGCCGCAGATCCTCGTCGGAGATGCACAGGGGCGGGTTGCACATGAACGAGCCCCACCGGACGAATGTGAACAGGTTCTCGCGCCGGAAGTGCGCGCCCAACTCCTGCATCGCGGGCGACGTGCCGTTGTACGGCGCCATGCGATCGCCGGCCGCGTTCTTCTGCAGGTCGACCATCCCGAACATCCCGATGTTTCGAGCCTCCTTGACGCACGGATGCTTGGCCGCCAGGGCGTCCATCTCGGCCCTCATCTTCGCGCCCATGACCACCGCCCGCTCCACCAGGCGGTCCTCCTGCATCACGCGGATGACGGCCTCCGCCGCCGCGAGGCCCACGCCGTGTGAGTTGTAGGTGAGGCCGCCCCAGAACACGTTCTCGCGGAAGTGGGCCGCGATCGGGTCGGAGACCCCCATCGCGCCGAGCGGCACGTAGGACGACGTGAGGCCCTTCGCCATCGTGACGATGTCCGGGACGATGCCGCCGTGCTCGAAGGCGAACCACTTGCCCGTGCGCCCGAAGCCCGCCATCACCTCGTCGCAGACGAGCAGGATGCCGTGCCTGCTCAACAGCTCCTCGAGGCCCCGCAGCCAGCCCTCGGGGGGCGGCATGATCCCGTTCGTCCCGATCACGGGCTCGATGAACATGGCCGCGATGGTCTGCGGGCCCTCGTACATGAGCACTTCGTCGAGGTAGCGGAGGTGGTTCTCGGTGCGCTCGGCGTCCGTGTCGCCGAACGAGTAGTCGTAGGGGACGGGGGGCATCACCCGCAGGAAGCCGGGGGCTCCGGGCTCGTTGGCCCAGCGCCGGGGATCGCCGGTGAGCTGCATGCAGGCGTGGGTGGCGCCGTGGTAGCTCCGCAGCAGACTCACGATCTTGTGCCGCCCGCTGTAGAGCCGCGCCGCCTTGATGGCGTTCTCGTTGGCCTCGGCGCCGCCGAGCGTGAAGAAGAACGTATTGATGTTCCCGGGGACGATCTCGGACAGCAGCTTGCCGACGCGCGCGCGCACGGCCGTGGCGGTGCCCGGGTAGACGTACGTGAACTCGTCGAGCTGGGCCTTGATCGCGTCGAGGACGCGCCGGTCACCGTGGCCGACGTTGACCGACATCAGCTGGGAGTTGAAGTCCAGGACACGCGTCCCGTCCGGCTGCACCATCCACACGCCTTCGGTGCGCGCGATGGGCATCGGGTTCACCGCGTCGCCGCGGGTCCACGTGTACATCGTGTGCTCTTTGCACAGCCGGACGATCTCTTCGGGCGTCATACCTCCTCCAGACGAACAACCCAGGCTACTCGATGCCGGGCTCGGGCGACGGGCCCCGACCCGAGACGAGCACGTCCCCGGCGGGAGATTCGGCGTCGACGTCCGCGTTCGGGGACGCGTACAGCTCGAGCACGACGCCCGGCCCGGGCAGCTCCGGCAGGGCGAAGGGCTGGGGGCTCGGACCCACGTCGGGGTCGACCGCCAGCGGGCCCACGCGCACGAGGGCCTCGCCGCTGCGCAGCCACAGCACGAACGTCGTGTCCGGGGGCGCGGGCTGCGCGGGCGGTACGAGCAGGGCGCGCTCTCGGGGCCAGTCGAGCACGGCCCGCCCCCGGGCGACGCCGGCGTTGTCGAACAGGTCCACGACGACCGAGGTGGGGTCCGCCACGAGGCTCGCGAGCGCCTCGGCGGGCACGAGGCGCTCCCGCACCATCCGGTAGTCCGCCGCCATGCTGCGAGCCTGCGCCTCGGCGGCGCGACGACCCTGCGCGGCCCACTCGGCGTCCTCGACCTGCCGCTGCCCCCACCACGCGGCCGCGACGACGGCCCCGATCATCAGGAACAGCAGCGTCCAGAGCAGGCGACGCTCGTTGGTCTCGGCGTACACGATCGCGGGCTCGGCCTCGAGCTGCGCCGTCTCCTCGGCGGCCGCTCGCAGCGCTTCGGCCGCGCCCTCGGGCACGGGCACCGGCGGGAACGCCAGGGGCAGCCCGTAGTAGGCCTCCAGCACGGTCTCGAGCTCGGCCGCGCAGGCGGGACACCCCTCCGAGAGGTGCAGCCGCACGCGGTTGGCGGGCCCGGCCTCGACGGTGCCGAGCGCGACGGCGACGAAGTGCGGGCGGATGTCCCGGCAGCGGTCGACGTCCATCATTCGGACGGCTCCGCGGCGGCCGCGACGAGGGCGGCGAGGGCGGCGGGCCCGCGGTCCGGGCGGGGCACGTCGTTGCGCCAGCAGGCGACGACGGCGTCGCGGTCCTCGGGGGAGATGCGGGCGAGGGGATGGTCGGGGGCGGGCTCGGCCGACTCGACGGTCACCCGGAGACCCCCGCCGACGGACGCCACGGCAGCCTCCCGCGCCGCCGCGAGGGCCCACATCAGGGGCCGGCCGAAGTGTCGGTCGTAGTGCGCGGCCTCGCGCCACAGGCCCACGAAGACCTGCTCGAGCAGCTGCTCGGCCGTCGCCCCCGGGCCGACGATGCGGACGAGGGCGCCGTGGACCCACGGTCCGGCCGCGGCGTGGAAAGCGACGAGACCGCTCACGTCCCCCGCGGCCATGGCCTCGACGTGGATCAGCAGCTCCGCATCGGACGGCACCCGCACGCCCGAATGGTAGCCGACCGGGCGCGGGGACCCGGGCCCGGGCCCGTCAGGCGCGTCGACGGTCGAGCCGGGTCTCGACCCAGCGCACGAGGAACGCGATGTCGGACCGCCCGAAGATCCAGGTCAGGCGCTCGCCTTCGGGCTCGTGGACCCGGTACGCCTTGACCACGAGGAACAGCTGCATGAAGTAACCGCAGACCTTCGCCCAGGCGGCGCCCGTCCAGCCGATCACGGGCACGAGGCAGAGCAGGATCACGACGTCGGTGATCACGCCCGCCACGCCCGCCGAGATCACGCGGCGCTGGTGACCCTGGCCGGTGAGGT
The DNA here is from genome assembly GCA_964512225.1 of uncultured Rickettsiales bacterium. GTDB lineage: Bacteria > Myxococcota_A > UBA796 > UBA9615 > UBA9615 > CAZEKB01. Next base: position 60,935 of record CAZEKB010000007.1, read on the forward strand.
ACGTCGAGAACTGGGTCTGGACCGCCTTGCACACGGCCGTGGGCATGAGGATCAGGAAGGCGATGTAGGAGTCGGCGAAGGCCTCGCCGAAGACCAGCGGGATCAGGAACCAGAACGTCGCGGCGCCGCCGAGCACGGCCACGGTCATGATCGGCAGCACGAGGCGCACGACGATGCCGAGCTTGATGCGGCTCCCCTTGCCGTCCACGTCGAGGGCGGACTCCGCGAACATCATCCGCCCGATCACCAGCGGGACGACCGCCGCCACGTGGTTCAGCTGGTCGCCGATCGCGTAGATCCCGACCTGCTCCGTGGCCACGAAGGCGGCCAGCAGCAGCGCGTCGAGCCGCAGCAGGGCGTACTCCGCGGTCATCGTGAGGGACGCCTTGATCCCGTAGGGGACGGCGTCGGCGCGCAGCTTCTTCGAGGGCCACTTCGGGAGCCCTTCGGCCTTGATCATCGCCACGAGCGCGATGGACCCCACGACCATGTACGACACGATGAGGTCCACGAGGACCCAGTTGCGACCCTCGCGGAGGAATACGAGGTTCATCCCGATGAAGACGATCAGGTTGCCGGTCTGCACCAGGTTGTAGGCGGTGACGCGCTGCACGCCGATGAAGTAGCCGCGGATGTACTCGCTGTAGTTCGCCGCCCAGAGCCCCGCCGCGCAGGTCGCGGCGCCCAGGAGGATGTCCGAGGCGGGGATCCCCCCCGCGAGCGCGAAGATCACGGCGGCCACCATCGCCCCGATCAGGAGCGCCGTGGCGGTCACGCCGTGCATCAGCCCGAGGATCTCGCGCCGGTCGAACCCCTGACCCATCGCCCAGGTGGTCGCGTAGCCCAGCCCCAGGGACGCGATCGATCCCACCAGGGCGAAGAAGGACTGGGCGACGGACAGGAGGCCCCGGGCGTCCGGGCCCCCGATGCGGGCGACGACGACGCTCGAGATGAACGACAGGCCCATCAGGCCCCCGGTGAAGATCACCGAGACGAGGATGTTGCGGCCGAGCTTGCCTCGGTTCGGGGGGGCGGAAGTCAGAACAGATCCTCGATCGGCGCGGGGCGGCCGAAGAGGAAGCCCTGACCCACGCGGCAGCCGAGCTCGATCAGCCGGGCCCGCTGCGCCTCGGTCTCGATGCCCTCGGCCGTCTTGTCGATGCCGAGCTTGTCCGCGACCGACAGGATCGCCTCGCAGATCGGCCCCGGGCCGGCCGGGCCGCGCTCCTGCACGAAGGACGTGTCGATCTTGAGGCAGGACAGCTCGAAGCGATGGAGGTAACTGAGCGCGCTGTGCCCCGTCCCGAAGTCGTCGATGGCGATCCGGGCCCCGGCTTCACGCAGCCGGGCGAAGGCGCGTCGGGTGGACAGGAACTCGCCCAGCAGCGTGGACTCCGTCACCTCCACGACGAGGCGCCGCGCGGGCAGCCGGGTCTCCGCGAGGACGCCGAGGAGCCAGTCCACCAGCCCCGGGTCGAGGAACTGCTGGGCCGACAGGTTCACGTTGAGCGTCAGCTCGCCGCGCGGCGCCACCGCGGCGCACGCCTTGGCGACGATCTGCCGATCCAGTCGCCGCACGAGGCCCGTCTCCTCGGCGCGGGGGATGAACGCGGCGGGCGACCGCACCTCGCCCCCGTGGGGCCAGCGAGCGAGCGCCTCCACGCCCACGATCTCGCGGGTCTCGAGGTCGACGATCGGCTGGAACCAGGGCACGAAAGCGTCGGCGTCGAGCGCGGCCCGGAGCTCGTTGTCGAGCGCGTGCAGCCCGTGCACCTCGCGGCGCATGGCGGGGTCGAAGATCGTGATGGTCTCGAGCGGCTGCTCCTTGGCCGCGTACATCGCGATGTCGGCGTCCCGGAGGATGTCCAGCGCGTCGCGGTAGCCGCTGTCGCCGAGCACGATGCCCGCGCTCGCCTTCACGCTGATCTCGTGCTCGCCCACGCGGAAGGGGGTGTCGAAGACGCGGAGGATGCGGCTGACGGCCGCGCGGCACGCGGCCTCGTCGACCACGCCGTGGAGCAGGACGGTGAACTCGTCGCCCCCGAGCCGAGCCACCGTGTCGGCGCCGCGCAGCACCTCCTTCACGCGGTCGGCGAGCTCCACGAGCAGCGCGTCGCCGGTGGCGTGACCCAGGCTGTCGTTGATCACCTTGAACCGATCGAGGTCGAAGAAGACAACCGCGAAGTCGGCGGCCTCGGAGCGACGCCCCCGCATCAGCGCCTGGTCCACCCGATCGAGGAACAGGTCTCGGTTGGGCAGGCCCGTGAGCGGGTCGTGCAGCGCGCGGTGCCGGTAGCGCTCCAGCAGGAAGCGCCGCTCCTCGCTCGCGCCCGCGAGCTTGACCATCCCCTCCTCGATGCGGCGGACGGTGGCCCAGGTGAGCAGCCCCACGATCACGAAGAGGGCGGAGGAGATGCGCAGCGCGGTCCCCGCGGAGTCCTCCCGCAGCGGGGCGGGCAGCGCCCCCACGGCCTCCGCTCGATACAGCAGGAGGCCCGCCGCCACCCCGACGCCCGTGGCGATCCACGCCACGCGAGCCCCCAGGAGGATCGCGCCCAGGATCACCACGACGACCCAGGCGGTGTAGGGCACCGATGTCACCCCGCCGTAGAGCCACGCCCGGGCCAGGAGCTGCGCCGCCATGGCGCCGAGGATCAGCAACCGCCCCACGAGGCCGTGCCCCGAGCGGATCGCGACCACGCCGACGGCGATGGCCACGAAGAAGGAGACGCCCATCCACGTCAGACGAGCCTGAAAGTCCGTGACCGCGAAGGACGCGACGATCGGGATCCCCATCACCAGGATCCCGACGGCGGTGATCTGCGCGACGCGGTCCCGCAGGCCCTCCATCTCCGCGACGACCGACGAAGGCGAGCCGCGCTCCTGGGACGAGCCGGTCAGCTTCCGAACTCCCGGCGGTAGGCCTCGTCCCAGCAGTTGTGGGGGAGGCCCTGCAGCTCGGTGAGGACCACGTCCGCGCCCGACTCGCGGAGCACGGCCGCCGCGGCGCGGGACTCCTCGATCGAGATCGCGGGGTCGGCGGTGCCGTGGAAGATGCGGACGGGCACGTCGCCCACGGCGGACGCGAGTCGATCGGCGAGGGGGCCGCGCAGGCGCGGGAGACGTACGAGGGGGGAGTCCAGGGCCCGCCACCGCTCGAGGTAGCCGCAGCAGACGACGATCTTCGCCCACCGCCGAGCCCGGCTGACCGCCAGGCCGTAGCAGCCGTGTCCCCCGTGGGACAGCCCCGTGAGGATGATGCGCTCGGGGTGGACCCCGTGCTCGAACACCACGTCCTCGAGCAGGCCGTCGATCTGGTCGCCGTGATCCTCCCACTCCCCGCCTCGGGGCTTCTGGGGGAAGAGGACGACGTGACCCCGCGCCGCGCCGTCCTTGAGGGCGGGGCCGAGACCGACCTCGAGCTGCTTGCCGTCGCCGTCGCCGCACTCGCCGATGCCGTGCAGGAACAGGATCGCGGGCCGCTCGCCGAACGGCGGCAGGTCCCACGGATCCGGCACGTGCACCACGCACGGCAGACGCTCGGTCATTCGGTCGCGAGGCCTCCGAAGGCGGACGTCAGCCGCTTGACGATGTCCCAGCGCTTCTGCGCTCCGCCTCCGTCGAGGCTGACCACGTAGCGGAGGCGGCCCTTGTCCCTGGTATCGATGAAGCCGACCAGGGTCTTGGTCACCTTGAGGGTCCCGGTCTTGCTCGGCGAGCCGTGCCGCTCCCGCAGGAGGGCTCGGTGGGGCTCGAGCAGCGCGAGCGCGGCCACGAAGCTGCGCGCCGTCGCCTCGTTGCCGTAGGCGATCCCGGAGCCCTCCTTGATCGTGAACCCGCTCAGCTCGGGGTGCTTCTTCTTCCAGGCCTCGGCCACCTGCACCGACTTCGCCAGCGACGCGGGCCCGCCCTCGGCGGCCGCCCCCACCGCCAGGAACACCTGGTTGGCGATGTAGTTGTTCGAATAGAAGAGCATCGCGGCGCAGGTCTCGCCCACCGTGCGGGTATTGGCGTGCACGTGCACCGGGTCCCCGGCGGCGGCGCGCGTCCCCACCCCGTCGCCCACGGTCACGCCCGCCGCCCGGAGCTTCGCGGCGATGAGCTCGGCGGCGTACCGACGCACGTCCTCGGCGGAGTTGGACAGGTTGATGCGCTGCTTGCCCCGCACGCCCTTGCGCTCGGCCACGGCCTCGGCGAGCGGCGTGAGGGGGGTCTGCTCCTCGGCCGACCGGACGGTCCCCCCGGAGACGTCGACGTGGATGGTGTTGAAGTTCACCGCGGTGGCGGAGTTGAGCGCGTCGTAGGGGTTGTCGGTGCCGCCGACGCCGGGGATGACGATGTCCGGCGCGAAGTGCGAGTCGTCGATGTAGACGCCGGACAGCGCGGCCCCGCCCAGGGCCTCCGCGACCGCCTTCGCGGCCACGTCCAGCTCCTCGGATACCAGGAAGGGGTCGCCCCCGCCGCGCACGATCAGCGCGTCCCCGTCCCGGAAGAAGCGGGTCTCGAAGCGGGAGTCGAGGCCGATGTATTCGGCCGCCAGCAGCGTCGTGACCACCTTGAGCGTGGAGGCGGGCACGAAGGCCTCGCCGTCGCGGAGGCCGTAGACGTCGTTCCCGTCCGCGTCCACGACGTACACGATCCCGGTGTCGCCCGCGAGCGCGGCCACGTCCTCCTGCCAGCCCGCCGACGCGGTGGCGGGGGCCAGCAGGGCGACCCCCAGCAACAGCCGATGCATCTACTTCTTCTCCGGCGGGGGCGCGGTGGAGTCGTCGTCGTCCGTGACCTGGGCTTCGTCGGGCTCGTGCCCGCCGCCCTCCCCCGACGACGCGGGGCCGAGGATGGTCCCGTCGGGCTCGATGGGGGCTGCTCGCTCCTCGAAGTCCTCGACCGACAGGGCGGCGATCGTGCGCGCCGCCTCGTGGTCCGGGTCGAGCAGGGGGCCGCCGGGGGGCACCTGGCGGCCGGAGATGATGCGACCGGACGCGAACCGGCCGTCCGGGTACAGGTCGACCAGCAGCAGCGCCGACAGCCCGTTCGGGCCGCGGAGGTTGAAGCCGCCGTAGGTGATGAAGTTGCCCAGGCTGTACGCGATGAGACGCCCCTTGTAGATCTCCATCCCCCTCAATACGTGTGGACCGTGGCCGACCACGATGTCGGCCCCCGCGTCCACCACGATCTGGGCGAAGAAGCGGACGTCGCCGCGATCCTCGCCCAGGAACTTCTCGGTGCCCTTGGGGGTGTGGGCCGCCTTCGCCCCCTCGGCGCCGCCGTGGAAGCTGACGACGAGCAGGTCCACCTGGGGAGCGAGGTCCTGCACGAGCAGCTGCGCCGTCTCCACGTCGCGCAGGTCGGGGTAGCCGGGGGACGTGGCGAAGGCGAGGAAGCCGATGCGCTTGCCGCCGGTGTCCAGGATCGCGGGCTCGTGGACCGGCCCCACGGGGAGCACGCCCGCGTTGCGCAGCGTCTTCCAGGTGGTCTTGCGGCCCACGTCGTCGAAGTCGTTGGCGTGGTTGTTCGCGGCCGAGACTGCGTCCACCCCCGCGCCCACGAGGTTCGCGACGTAGCGGACCGGCGTGCGGAACGCGTAGCAGACCTTGGAGCCCTCCTTGCACTTCCGCGAGTCCCCGGAGTCCAGGAGGGTCCCTTCGAGGTTCAGGAAGGCGACGTCCGCGGCCTTCATGGTCTCCCGGTAGGCGTCGAACAGCGCCGCGCCGTCGTCCCGGGGCAGGCCTGCGTTCGTGAGCGGCGAGCCCATCATCGTGTCCCCGCCGAACGCGAAGCGGAACGTCGCGCCGTCCGCCCGGGGGACGTCGTCCGGACCCAGCTCGGGCAGCTTGCGCGCCTCCGCGAGGCGCTTCGCCGTCTCCATGTTCGCCCGCGCTTCGGGGAGGTACTTGGGGACGTCCTCGTGGCCGGGCTCGAGGTACAGAACGCGCTCCCAAACGTGCACGGTGTCCGCCCATCGGCCGAGCACCCAGTAGGACCAACCGATCTCGTACAGCGTCGGGATGTGCTCGGGATCCAAGCCGAGCGCTTGGCTGTAGGCCTCGATCGCGGCGTCGGTCTGCTTGGCCCGCTGCAGGGTGACGCCCTGCTCGTGCAGCTCCCGCACCTTGGCCGCGTTCGGGCTCTCCTGCGCGGTGGCGTGCATGACGCCCAAGCCGAGGACGACGCCGAGGGCCGTAAAGCCGATCCAACGGAGCAGCTCGGCCCGCCGGGGCGTCGACGCGGGGGGCACGGGATCGATCGAGTCGGACATCAGGTCGGCAAGCGTGCCGCAGGAGGGCCGGAAACGGAACCGCGAACACACGGCACGCGCATGGCAGGACGCGCCCGCCGGCTATACTCGCCGCGCGGCGGACTGCCTCCCGGTGGTCCCGCGGAGCGAACCATGAAGGCTTCACGCCCCTCTCGGCTGCTGCGGCGGCTCACCTACCTCTTCCTCGTGTTCACGTTGTGCTTCTCCGTGGATGCATTGGGAGACGACGACGCCACCGACGAAGAAGACCTGTCTCCCGGGATCAAACTGCGCATCGAATCCTGCGGGTACAAGAGCCCGAACGATCGGATCATCCAGGACGACGACGACCGCGCGCCCGCGGACGACGACGACTCCGCGCCGGACGACGACGACGCGGGCGACGACGACGACGCGGGCGACGACGACGACGCGGGCGACGACGACGACGGGGCCCCCGACGACGACGACAGCGCCAACCCCAACCAGGCGCCCGAAGCCGCGATCACGGCTCCCACGAACAACTCCTCGGTGCCCACCGGCACGGACATCTCCTTCATCGGCAGCGGCGACGATCCGGAGGACGGCGCCCTGGGCGGCGAGTCCCTGGTCTGGACCTCCGACATCGACGGCGAGCTGGGGACGGGCGCCGTCCTCACCGCGCAGCTGACCACCACCGGGACCCACGTCGTCACGCTCACCGCGACCGACGGCGGAGGCCTCGAGGGGACGGCGTCGATCACCCTCGAAGCGCTGTAGTCAGGAGGCCCTCCCCCGCCCATGCCCGCCCCCGGCGAGTACGAGCAGTTCGGCAACTACCGCCTGACCCACCTGCTGGGCAAGGGCGGGATGGCGTCGGTGTATCGCGCGCTGCGGTCGGGGCCCATGGGCTTCGCGAAGGAGGTGGCGATCAAGCGCCTCCACGACGCCCTGACCGAGGACGAGAAGATCCTCAAGGCGCTGATCAACGAGGCGCGGCTGGGGGGGCAGCTCAAGCACCCCAACATCGTCGAGGTCTACGAGTTCAACAAGGTCGAGGGGAAGTACTTCCTCGCGATGGAGTTCGTGGACGGTTGGACGATCGATCGGATCCTCGCGTTCGCGAAGAAGTACGGCGAGCCGCTGCCGCCGGAGGTCGTGCTCGAGGTCTTCGCCCAGGTGTGCGACGGCCTGCACTACGCGCACACGCTGGAGTCGCTCGAGGGGCAGGACGTCAAGCTCGTCCACCGCGATCTGAAGCCCGCCAACATCATGGTGAGCCGGTTCGGGATCGCGAAGATCATGGACTTCGGGATCGCCAAGGCGGCGACCAACCTCTTCCAGACCACCGTCGTCGATCCCGAGCACAAGACGACCAAGGGCACGCCGCACTACATGTCGCCGGAGCAGGTGGCGGGCGACCCGGACATCGGCTTCCCGTCGGACATCTTCTCGCTCGGTTCGGTCATCTACGAGGCGATCTCCGGCGACGTCCTCTTCTCGGGGGACAACCTCGCCACGGTCCTCTTCGCGGTGGTGAAGGCGGACGTGGTCCGGGAGCTGGACGCGGTGGACGCGAAGGTGCCGGGCCTCGGCGCGATCATCGCCAAGTGCCTCGCCAAGAAGCCCGAGAGCCGGTGGCGGAGCGCGGCCGAGCTCGGCGAGGCGCTGCTGCACCTCCGCGACCGACTGCCGGGCACGGCGTCGATCCAGGACTACCTCTACTCGCTCCGCGGACACCTCGTGGGCAGCCAGCAGCAGCGCCAGGAGAAGTCGACGCTCGTCTCGGAGCTGCCCGAGTTCGCCACCCTGTTCGGACAGCTGCAGCAGCCCGAGGAGGAGTCGACGGTCGACCGCACGGGCCTCGACGAGGCGATCGAAGCGGCGGAGCGCTCGATCCGCGAGGGGATCGGCGGCCAGCCGATGGTCGACACCGGGGCGCCCACCCGGCCCGGCCTCGTGGCCGACGAGACGGGGACCGTCCCCCTGACCTCGCCCCTGTCGTCCGAGTCGGCCCACCCGGATCTGCGCGAGACCCGCGCCTCGGACCCTCCGAAGCGCCGGAAGAAGAAGAAGCGCTCGACCGCCCAGGACGCCGCGTCGGCGCAGACGCGGGTCTACCCGCCGGGGGAGAGCCCCAAGGAGAAGCGGGCCGCGGCGGAGCGGCGGCGCAGGATGACGATGGTGGCGGCCCTGCTGCTGATCGCGGTGGGCGTGCTCGCGGGCGTGGGCGTCTTCCTCGCGGGCCGGGAGGGTCCGACGCCCACGAGCACCGTCGCGCGCGACTCCGGCCCCGTGGACACCGCCAAGCTGGAGGCGCCGACGCCCGTCCCCGACCTCGTCCGCGACGCCGGCGACCCCCCTCGCGCCACGCCCACCCCCCGGACGGACGCCGTGGCCGCGCTGACGGTGGAGGCCACCCCTCCCCCGGTGGAGGCCACCCCCGCGGAGACGGCGGCCCCCACGCCCGTGCCCGTCGCCGCGCCCACGCCGGCCCCCGTGGTGGAGGCGACCCCGGCGCCCGCGCTCGTCGAGCCCGCCATCCCCACCAAGCCCGGCCAGCTCTACATCAAGGCGAGCAAGCCCTGGGCGCGGGTCCTGCTGGACGGCAAGGACATCGGCAAGACCACCCCCTTGATCGGCTACCGCGTGCCTGCGGGGAGCCACGACATCGAACTGATCGGATCCGAGAACGCAGGACGCGTCAGCCGGACGATCACCATCGACGCCGGCGGAAAGCTGGTGCTCGGCTCGTACGACTTCGCATCGAGCAGCTGGAGCGAGTGATGCTGAACCTGTTCTCCCGATCCCTCCCCGTGGTCGTCGCCGCCCTGCTGCTCGCAGGCCCCGCCTCCGCGGCGGATGAGGAGGCGCCCGAGAAGGACGCCAAGGCCCTGTTGTTGTGGGGGCCCACCGGCCTCTCCGACCGCAGCGAGGAGGCCGCCGGGCTGCTCGACGCCATGCTCCCGAAGGACGTCCTGCGCCCGGCGCGGACGGTGCAGGTCTCGGACTGGCTGGGCGACGCCCGCTTCCGCCTCGGGGGCTCCGCGAGCTCGATCCCCTGCGCCACCGCGCCCGCCGACGTGGCCATCCCCGACAACGCCCCGGGCGAGATCCAGGGGCTGAACAGCGTCGGCCGCAGCCAGCTCGACAACCTCGACCACGCGGCCTCGCTCGAGACCTTCCGAATCTCCCAGGGGCGCATCCCCTGCCAGACGGGGTTCGTCCCGCTGCAGGCGATCTGGGAGGCGTTCTTCTACGGCGGCATCGCGGCGTACTACTCCGAGGACACGGCGGGCGCGCGGGAGATGTTCCGCAAGGCCGCCGCCATCGCCCCGGACCGGGAGTGGGACAGCTCGTACCCGCCCGAGCCGCAGTCCACGTTCCTGTCCGCGGTCAAGGACGTGATCGCGCGGCCGAAGGCCAAGGTCTACGGCGACATGCGGTCGACCAACTACCGAGAGGTGTGGCTCGACGGCGAGCAGCTCGACCTCACCAAGGCCTTCGAGAAGGCGATCCTCACGGGCGACCACCTCGTGCAGGCGGTCGACGACCAGGGCCAGTGGTCCACGTGGATGCGCGGCATGAAGGAGGGCGCGACGCTGACGTTCTTCTCCGCCGCGGGGGCCGAGCAGATGCTCCTCGAGGGGCCCGACGGCGTGCTCGCGAACGTGGCCGCGTCGAGCCTTTCCCGACGCGCCCGCAAGGAGAACCTGGAGTCGATCTTCATCGTGGCGTTCCAGGGCGAGGGCGCGGCCCCGAAGGTCGTCCGCTACGAGCCCGGGGCCGAGCAGTGGACCCGCCTGGAGATGGTGGACGGCGTGCTGTCGCAGACCACGTCCGCGGCGAACATCCAAGAGGAGCTCACGCCGCGCGAGCGCAACCGCCGAGCGCTGCTGCGCGACCCCGACTACCGGCACTCGGTGGCGGTCGGGTTCAAGTTCCAGCACCAGTTCCTGTGCGCCGCCGCGGACGCCGACAGCACCGGCATCTGCCCCGACGGCCAGGAGCGCGTCGCCCGGTACATGGGTGGCCTGATCGGCATCGACGTCAACCTGATCAAGGGCCTCAACCTCGACATCCGCTTCGGGACCACCGTCTCGGACTGGGATCAGGGCGGCGTGCTCGCGCCGGAGGTCAGCTTCGGCGTCCGCTACCGCTTCCTCACCGGCGTGTTCCAGCCCTGGGTGGCCGTCGCGGGCGACCTGATCTTCGGCACGACTCGCCTGGATCAGTACTCGGACGACCAGTTCACCGTCTACGCCGGGGTGCTCCCCTACGGCGGGGTCGACTTCGAGTTCGGCGACGGCTTCCGCCTCACCTTCGAGGGCGGCTACGGGATCATCATCGGCGGCGAGGGCCGCGTCCTCAACCGCCCCATGGGCCACTTCCTGTTCGCCCTGGGCAGGTTCATCCCCTGACCCCCGGCCCCCCGGCTACTCCGGGTACGGCCTCGCCTGCTTGATCACGAGCTCGGGCTCGCCGGTCGCGGTGGAGTCGATCTTGAACTCCACGTCCATGGCGAACCAGCCGCCGTCGCCGTACGCAGACTGGAAGTACGTGTGCAGCGACTCCAGCGCGGTGCCCAGGTCGTTGACCTGGACCGGGCTCAGCACCGGCGTGCCCTCAGGCACCTGGTTGGAGCGGCCCAGGTAGACCGTCGGGCGTCCGTTCTGGCTCCAGTAGTACAGGAACTGGTCGGTGGTCACGCCGGGCTCGGGCAGCACGACGGACTCGCCGCCCGCCTGCACGTTCACGTAGAAGGCCGGGTTCACGCCGCTGCGGTCGAAGATGTTCCCCGTCACCGCCACGCCGTTGGCGTCCTCGCTCGGGAACGAGCGGTGTACGAGCAGCGCCATGCCGATGTTCCGGTGCTCGATGCCGTAGTAGCTGCGCTCCTCGAACGCTCGCGTCCGCCACATCGACGCCCACACCTTCTTGATGGCGACGTCCACCGGCTTCTCCGCGTCGTTCGGATCGCCGGTCTTCGACGTGTAGAGGCCCGCCCCGTTGAAGCCCTCGACGTCCTCCGCGTTGGTCGAGCTCCGGAACCGCATGCGCGTGTCCGGGTGGTGCTCGGCGAGGTACGCGAGCACGTCGTCGAGGAAGTCGGCGTCCAGCGGCGCCTCCTTGATCGACCGACGCAAGGCCTTCAGGCGCGCGGCGCGCACCACCGGATCGTCCCGGAAGGACGGGTCGTCCAGCATCGTATCCACCTCGTCCCACAGGCCGTGGGCCTCCATGTGGGCGTCGTAGTGGACCACGGGGATGGCGAACGCGTCGGGGTGGGGCACGTCGGGGGCGAGCGTCAGGGCGCCGAAGTGCGTCGCCTTGCCGCCGAACGCGGGGACGGCGGCGGAGATGGCGGCGCGCAGGTCGTCGTGGGCGTCGAGGTCCACGAGCTCGCCCGCGGGCGTGAAGCGCGTGACGGACGTGTCCATCATGCGGACGTCGATGGGGTCCGGGCGGAAGCCCTCCCACCACGCGTCGGCCTGCTCCTGGGTGACCTCCCGGATCGACCACCGGAGCCCCTCGACCTCGAGCGCGACCCACGCACCGTCCAGGGCGCGCAGCTCCGCGTCGTCGAACGCCCCGCGCAGGCCCATGTTCGGGGTGCCGCGGTTGCGGCTGAGGACGTTGATGTGGCTCAGTGGCGTCTGGAACTCCGCCGTGATGATCCCCATGACGACGGCGAGGTCGTTGGGCACCCGGTCGAGGACCAGGATCTCCCGGAACCACGGCGGCGCGTCCTCGAGGTCGTCGGCGGCCTGGAAGCGCAGACGACCCATGGACGTCGCGAGGTTGAGCGGCTGGTAGGTGATGTCCCGGAAGATCTCGTCGGTGGTGACGATCGGGACGTCGTCCGGCAGCTCGCGGGCGACCCGCGTGATCGGCTCGCTCGTGGGGTGGAACTTCAGCTTCTCACCGAGGAACGACGCCTTCGCGATGGCCCGGAAGGCCGTCGTGATCATGGCCGCCGACGCCGTGTCGTAGGGCGAGAGCTCCCACGCCCAGACGTCGGGCTCCTCGTAGTACGTGAGCGCGCCCAGGATGAACCGGCGGTCGGGGCTGAAGTACTCCGTCGCGTTGAACTGCGCCAGCTGGGGGACGACGGGGAGGTCGCCGCCGCTGAGGTGCGCGGACGCGAACTCGTGGTGGATGGCGAACCGCTTGCTGTTCTGGAAGTACAGAGCGTCGCCGTCCACGCGATCGACGACCGTCTTGACCGAGCGAGCGCCCGGGATCGACGCCTCCAGCGGCGCCGACGCCAGCTTGTCGAAGTCCTCGGCGCAGCCGATCTCCTTGCCGAAGTCCGGATCGTCCGCTTCGAGGCGGCACTCCCAGGTGGGCTCGGGGTCGGTGGGGCACCCCGCCAGGGCGACGGCCAGGGCCACGAAGATCACGACCACGCAGAGGGCCTCGAGCTTCTCCAGGACGGTGCTGCTCATCGTCCTGCGTCCGCGCGCGGCCGCCCGAGGGCGCCGATGGAGAGGGCGAAGATCGAGTCGCGATCCCGGGTGTTCACGTAGAGCGTGCGCGCGTCGTAGCCGCCCTCGCCGTGGCCGAACTCCATGTTCGGGACCCAGCCGACGGGCAGGTTGGCGACCACCTCGAAGTCGGCCCCCTGCTCGGTGACGCGCAGGATGTTCCCGTCGCCGCCGTTCTCGAACACGGTCACGTAGACGTACCCGCACGCGTCCACGGCGATGCCGTCGAGGCCGCCCGCGCCGATGCCGTCCTCCCAGTCCTCCCAGTCGTCCTCGTCCCAGTCGTCGTCGTCGCCCTCCCAGCCGTCGCCGGTGGACGCGTACTCGACGGCCGGGCCCGCGGCGCCATCCTCGTCGAGGGGGACGGCGTGGACGGTGCCGCCGCCGAAGCTGCCGACGTACAGGGTCTCCCAGTCGGGGCTGAACGTGACGCCGTTGGGGGCGTACAGGCCCGTCGCGAGGATGACGAAGTCGCCCGTCTCGGGGTCGACGCGGCGCACCTGGCCCGCGTCCTGCTCGGCGACGGCGACCCACCCGTCGCGGTGCACCTCGACGCCGTTGGGGTAGGACAGCCCGGACAGGATCGGCGACGAGCCGCCCGTCTCGGGATCGACGAGCAGCAGGGCGCCTCGGGCGACGTCGGCCACGACGACCTTGCCGTCGGGCATCCACGTGATGCCCGCGCTCTCGTCCGTGAGGTTGGGCGAGATCACCTGGGGGCTGCCGCCGCCGGGCGGGTTGCGGATGAAGTTGCCGCTCTCGTCGATGCTGAAGAGGCCGCCGTCCGGGGCGAGGGCGAAGTCCTCGGCGCTGACGACGCCGTCGATGCGCTCGAACTGCACGGGCAGGGCCTCGTGGTCGTCGGGGTCGCAGCGCTCGGGCTCCGGCGTCGGGTCCGGCGTGGGGTCGGGATCCGGGTCCGGCGGGCAGGCGAGGGCGAGGGGGAGCAGGAGGAGCAGGGGCAGGGTCTTGATGGTCATCGTCCGGGTCCTTCAGTCGATGCAGGTTTGGTTGGGGATGTCGCAGGTCTGCGAGCCGGGGCAGTCGTCGTCGGAGGTGCAGGGGGTGTGGCCGTCCACGGCGACCGACAGCTGGACGGTCGACTGCACGCGCAGCTCGGTGCACGTGTCGCCGGTCTCCATCGAGTCGACGGTCGCGCGCGCGAGGCTCCCGTTGGGGAACCCGGACACGCCCGCGCCGAGCATCTGGTCGATGAGGGCGGCGGGGACCTCGGCGGCACCGTCGTCGTCGAAGGTGCAGCGCAGCAGCAGCGGCGAGGTGCCGTGCTGGTCGATCGTGAACTCGAGGTCGATCCGGGCCCCGTCGACGGCCTCGGCGGTGTCCCACGCCAGGGCCACGGGGGAGCCCTCGCGCACGTGGACGGCCTCGGCGGAGCGCGTCAGGGCGGGGACGCCGCGGCCCTCCAGCTTCAGCTCGGCCCAGCCGCCGCTGCTGTCCAGGTGCACCGTCGCGTTCGGGGCGAAGCCGGGGTGGGGGAGGCGCGTGTGGAAGTAGCGGTTGCCGGGCACGACCGGCTCCATGGCGACGTGCTCGGCGAGGCCCCAGATGCGGGCGGTGCCGACGTCCTGGTTGCGCGGCTCGTCGATGCAGGAGCCGTCGTGGTCGCAGGTGGTGCCCGACGTGCACGCGGGGTCGCAGAAGGGGAAGCGCTTGCGCAGGAGCATGCAGCCCGCTTCGCCGGCCACGGGCTCGCGGACCTCCGCGGGCCACACCGCGTCGCCGACGTGGCCGTCGATGAGGGAGAGGTCGGGCTGAAGCGTGACCTGGAATCGGCCCGCCCGGTCCTGGTCGGGACAGTCGCCGGCGAGCTCGACGGGGCGCTCCGGCGCGGGGGGGATGGGCGGCGGGGTGTCGTCGTCGTCGCTCTCGGTGGGGCAGCCGGCGAGGGCCAGGGCGGCGAGGACGAGCAGGGTGCGGGCAGCGTGCATGGTTTCTCCTTGCCCGGCGGTCCGGGCGATCGGAGGAGAAACGGCGGGGCCCCGGTTTCGGGGCGCCTTTTTTTCAGTTCGCCAACAAACGCTCGACGGCGAGGGCGTCGGCCATGCGGCCGAGGGCCTTCCACTGCTCCAGGGCGAGGGTCCAGGCCCGGCGGGCCCGCCGCTTCTTGCCCGCGGCGGCGGCGAGATCTCCGGCGAGGCGCGCCGACCGCGCGAGGTCCGGGTCGACGAACCCGGTGCGGGGGAGGGCCTCGGTGATGGCTTCGAAGGCCCGGTCGAACGCGTCCCAGTCCGCGAGCCCCGCGGACGCGGCGAACACGACGCTCTCCCCGCTGGTCGCGAGCAACCCCCGGCCCTGCGCGTTCAGGGCGTCGACCGCGGCGCGGGCGCGGAGGCGAGCCTCGGCGTAGCGGCGGCGCTCCAGGAGGACGAACCCGAGGTTGACGCTCATCACCGCCGCCCCCGCCGCCACCCCGAGCGACTCGTACAGCATCGCGGCCGCGCCGTAGTGGCGCTCCGCCGCCCGCAGGTCCCCCCGCTCCCGGCTCAGCTCGCCGAGGGCGTTGCGGTCGCTCGCGAGCCGCATCCGCTGGCCGTCCCGTTCGGCGCGCGCGACGCGCTCGAGCAGGGGCTTGTAGGTCTCCTCGCCCCGGCCCTGGTGCCGCAGCGCGAGGAAGAGCGTGGACTCCGCCCGCTCCTGGTCCGCGTGCATCTCCAGCTCGGCGAACACCGGCAGCACGCTGCGCACCAGCGCCTCGGCGTAGTCCAGCTCTCCGAGCTCGAGGATCATCGTCGCGAGCTCGTAGCGCGCCCGGGCGACGAGGGCTTCGTCCCCCGACCGGAGCGCGATCTCGACCGCCTCCTCGCCCAGCGCGACGGGGTCCGCCTCCCCCCCGGTCTCCCCCTCGTCGTGGACCAGCCGCCCCCGGTGCCACAGGAGCTCCGCGAAGAGGCGGTCCGACAGCGGCCGGAGGCGATGTCGCTCGAGCAGGCGCTCCAGCTCCGCCCGGCGGCGGGTGCCGTCGCTGAGGCGGCGGGAGGCCCCGAGGCGGAGGAGGTCGTTCTCCGCGAGCCGCTCGTCCAGGGAGTCGACGTCCAGCCGACGCAGGATCGTGTCGCGGCGGTCGGCGACGTCCCGGACCTGGTGGAACTCGCCCGCGGTGAGCAGGCGTCGGCCGACCTCGAGCAAGGTCGTGAGCGCCTCCTCCAGGTCGCCCGCTTCGACGAGGTGGGAGGCGACCCGGCCGCCCTTCGCGCCGCGGTCCCGGAGCACGCGGGAGATCAGCCGATGATCCGCGGACGCGAGGACCGGATCGACGGCCGCGGCCCGGGCGAGGTCGTGCTCGAACCGCCAGCGGGGTCCGTCGACCCGCGCCAATCCGGCGTTGAGCAGCTGCTCCAGCAGGGCCCCGGGCTCGACTTCCGCGGCGGCGCAGATCGCGGCCCACTCGTCGCGGTCCACCTCCACGCCGAGGCAGGCGGCCAGGGCGAGGGCGCGGCGCTCGCTCGCCGGCCGACCCTGCAGGACGCGGTCGAAGGAGGGCCGCCACACGTCGCGCAGGTCCGAAGCGGAGTCCAGGGTCGCGTCGGGGTCGATGCCGAGACTGCCGTCGGGGCCGTCCTCGAGGAGCCCGCGCGCCACCCAGTCATCCACGGTGCGGACGGCGTACATCGGGTTGCCCTCGGCGCGGCGCAGCACCTCGGCGCACAGCCGGTCGTCGAGGCGGAGGTGCCCCCGAGCGAGGCGCGTCATGGCGTCCACGCCGAGCACTCCGAGCGTGCAGGAGGCGCCCCGCGGGTGTGCCTCCAGGGCGAGCGTGCGCTCCGCCACGAGGCCCGCGTCGACCGGCCGGGTGGTCGCGACGATCAGGACGGGGAGATCCTCGTGCTCCAGCAGGTCCAGGGCCAGCCCGAGCGAGTCGGCGCCCCACTGGACGTCCTCGAGCACCAGCAGCACGGCCCGCCGCTCGCCCGCGGCGGCGACGAGGCGCCGGGCGAGGGTCCACCGCTCGGACGGAGAGGAGAACTCGACGCCGGGGGCTCCCGCGGCGCGCTCGGCGTCGGTCCGGGGGTGCGCGAGCTCGAGGTAGGCGTTCGTCTCGTCCGCGGGGAGGCCCAGCCGGGGGAGGAACTCGCGGATCCGCGTCGCCGCTTCGTACCGCGACAGCCCGATCGTGCCCAGGAAGTCCGCGGCGAGGGGCCCGAGCCCGTGGCCGAGCCCGCCGGTGGCTTCGTGGCGGGCCTTGAGGATCTTCGTAGCCCCGGCCTCGTACGACTCCTCCTCCAGCCACTGCACGAGCCTCGACTTGCCGCGACCCACCTCCCCGCGCACGAGGACCGCCGCCGGGCTGCGGTTCTCGCCGACCTCCGCCAGCCGCGACCAGAGGAGCTCCTGCTCGGCCCGACGCCCCACCAGCGGCGGGACCCGCAGGCCGTGCATCGCGACGCCGTCCAGCGCGTGATCCGGCCCCGCGCGCGCCGCCGAGTCCGGGATCGGGGGCAGCGGCGGCGGCCCCACGCGCTCGGCGGCCCGGGAGTAGCCCTCGTCCAGGGCGTCGAGCGCGGCGCGCGCCTCCGCGGCGCGACGGAAGCGCTCGGCCGGGTCCTTGCGCAGCAGCCGCCGGAGCCACCCCTCGAACCCGACGGCCACGGCGAGGCGCGGCTTGTAGGGCGGCGGATCGTGATACAGCTGCCCGAACACGACGTCCTCGGTCGAGTTCGCCTGGAACGCGTGGCGCCCCGTCGAGAGCCGCCAACCCAGCGCGCCGACGGCGTACAGATCGGTCCACGGTCCCTGATCCCGCGGGCGCGCCTCGATCTGCTCGGGGGGCATGTAGAGGTAGGTGCCCACCACCGCGCCCTGCAGCCCCGCGTCCGTCGGATCGTGCAGGCCGCGCGCCGCCCCGAAGTCGGTGAGCTTCAGCCGACCGTCGCACACGAGCACGTTCGCGGGCTTGAGATCCCGGTGCACGATCCCGCGGGCGTGGGCGTGGCCGAGGGCGTCGAGGATCTGCGTGAGCGCCTCGTACAGGCTCGGCCAGTCGTCGTACCGACGCGGGAGGATGCCCCCCGTGGCGAGCTCCATGGCCAGGTAGGGGCTCCCCTCCTCCAACCGCCCGCCCGCGGCGCGCCGGGCGCCCGCGTCCACCACGCCCTGATCGAAGATCCGCACGATGCCGGGGTGTCGCAGCCGGGCGATGGCGCGGACCTCGGTGCGGAACCCCTCCAGGGCCACCGGCTCGGCGAGCGCGGCGGCGTTCATCACCTTGACGGCCACGGGCACCCCGCGCTCCGGGTGCACCCCCTGCCACACCGCGCCCATGCTCCCCTTGCCCACCGGCGCCTGGAGGACGAACGGTCCCAGCGGCACCCGATAGGGGGCCGGGCCGTCGCCCCAGAGCCGGGGGGCCTCGCTCACTCGGGCGGGTCCTGGGCCGCCACGGGCACGGCGAGGGACAGGGTGGGGTGGGTGTCGGGCGCGGTGATCGCGTTCAGGACCTCGAAGGTCAGGGTCGTCTCGGCGACCGCCTCGATCGTCTTCACCCGCAGCGTCCGGGTCGCGTGGGGGTCGACCTCGAGGACGTCGATGTCCTCGTGGAAGCGATGGTCCCCGAGGCTGCGCAGCACGAAGCGCGCGTCCGACCGGTTCTCCAGCGTCACCTCGAGGACGGTCGTCTTCGCCCGGTAGGCCGCACCCGTGACCACCAGCGACGCCCGCAGAAGCGGCATCAGCACGTCTTCCCGACCCACGAGCGTATTCCCGAACCAGCCGACGGTCCGGCGCTCTGTCAGGGCCGCGTGCAGCGCTTCGGGCGTCTTCTCGGGGGCGAATACGAGGGTGACGGGCCGGTGGCCGCCGCCGGGCACGTCGTAGCGCCAGTCGATCAGGTCGTGGATGTCCGACGTGGCGAGGATCGTGAGGTCGTGCTCGAGCGCGATGGCCAGGGCTTCGTCCGAGAACGTGACGTCGTTGATCACCTCGATGCCGTGCAGCAGCCCGTCCCGGATCAGCTCCTCGTGGATCGGGTCCAGCTTCGCCACGCCGTCGCTCCGCTGGGCCCACCAGTGGGGGTGGTTCCAGAACACGAAGCCGCCCTGCGCCGCCGCCTCCTCGAAGACCGCGCGCACCGGGAGGTCCTTCGGCTCCTTCGCTCGACCCGTGCGCCGCTGCTTGCTCAGCAGCTTGTTCGAGTCGGTGATGAACACGGCGTTCGCGTGCCCGGGCGGCATCTTCCGGGTGATCTCCGAGCCCCGGATCACGAGGACGTCGCCGCTCTTCGCCTCCGCCGCCTCGCTCGCGACGGCGAAGGCGCGATCTCGATCGGGGTGGGGGATGTCGGCGGCGTGAGGCTGCCACTCGAGGTGCTCCGTCACCGACAGGCAGTCCACTCCGTCCCGGGCGGCCTCCTTCACCCGCAGCGTGGGCCACACCCAGCCGTCCGAGAAGACGGTGTGGGTGTGCAGATCACAGACGAGGGTGAGGGCGCCGTCGACGTCCGGGAAGGCGATCCGACGGGCGTCTTCGAGGGGCGGGTGAGCGAGCGCGCCGGCCGCGGGCAGCAGGAGCAGCAGGACGAGACGACGCATGAGTCGATCCTGCCGGCTGCCGGCTCGGCGGGGCCACGCGTCCTCCTGCGCCGATGGTATTAGATCTCCGAGGACCCGGAGGCCCCGTGATGGAACGCCGCATCGCCCTGATCTCCACGGGCGGAACCATCGAGAAGACCTACGACCCGCTCCAGGGCGTCATGGACAACCACGTCAGCGTCCTCGACGTGATGCTCGCGCAGCTCGTGCTCCGGGGCGTGAAGCTCGTGCGCATCCCCCTGATGAACAAGGACAGCCTCGACATGACGCCCGAGGATCACGACCTGATCGCGTCCACGGCGGGTTCGTTCGCGAAGAACCACGACGGCGTCCTGATCGTGCACGGCACCGATCGCCTGCACGTGACCGGCGAGCGCATCTGCGAGGCCTACAAGACGCCCGTGCCGATCGTGCTCACCGGGGCGATGAAGCCCTGGGAGCTGCGCACGACCGACGCGATGCAGAACCTGACCGAGGCCCTCACGGTCGTGCAGCTGGTGGAGCCCGGCGTCTACCTCGCGATGCACAACCGGGTGCTGCAGTTCCCGGGCGTCACCAAGGACAAGAAGCTCGGGACCTTCGTGAAGCTCCCGACCTAGCCGCGACGGCGCCGCAGGGCGAGCACGCCCAGCAGGAGCCACGCGGCCGAAGGACCGGCCCCGTCGGCGGCGATCAGGCTGCTCCCGCAGTCGCACCCCACCACGCCCGAGCGGTCGCCTCCGCCACCGCCGGCGTCGTCGTCGTCGTCGTCGTCGCCGCCCGCCTCGATCGTGAGCTCGAGCACGACCGTGTTGTCGTCCTCGGTCGGATCGGCGGGCGAGGCGGTGACGGAGACCTCGATCGTGACGATCCCGGCCTCGGCGTCCACCGTGAGGAGGACCTCCAGGTCGACGGACGCCCCGGAGCCGACCTCACCGATCTCGCACGTGACCTCGGGCGCGTCGCCCGTGCACGGAGCGCCCTCGCCGAGCGCCACGCCGTCGGGGAGCGTGATCGTGGCCACGGCGTCGTCCACATCGGAGGGGCCGCCGTTGGCGATCGACGCGGTGAGGGTCGTCTGGCCCCCGATCGACACCGTCTCCGGATCGAGCGCGGCGGTCAGGACCAGGTCGGCGACGCGGGCCACCAGCGTCTCCTCGGACGCGTCCTCGTCGCCCTCGGCCGCCTCCGCGGTGTCATGCGACACGGTCACGGAGGTGGTGTGCGTGCCCTCGGCGTCCGGCGCGGTGGTCTCCACCTCGACCGTCGCGGTGGCCTCGGCGTCGAGGCTCTCCCACGTGCAGACGAGCCCGCCTTCGTCGGTGCACCCGTCGGGGACCTCCGTGAGGCTGCCGCCGTCGCCGATCGTGATCTCGGCGCGGACCCCGGCCGCGTTCGACGGGCCGTTGTTCGTGACCTCGACCGTGTACGTGATCGGGTCGCCCGGCTGCACCGGGTCGACGTCGTCGGCGATCGTGACCGTGAGGTCCGCGGAGACCTCGATGGCCGTCGTCTCGGTGACCGACTCGTCGCCGGGGGTCGTCTCCCCGGCGGACGAGCTCACCTCGAAGGTCGCGTCGATCGACCCTGCGGGGGTCGCCGGATCGATGCCGAGCTCGATCAGGACCTCCAGGGTGCCGTCCGCGGCGACCGCCCCGGCGCTGCACGTCGGAGTGCCGTCGGGGTCCTCGGTGCAGCCGGTGGTCACGACCACGTCGCCGAAGCCCTCGGGGAAGGTCGAGGCGACGACCACGTCCGCGGCGTCCGAGGGACCCGCGTTCGCGATCGTGATCGTGTACGCGACGACGCCGCCCGCCTGCACGGGATCGGGATCGTCGACGACCGTGATGGAGAGGTCGGCCTCCTGCACCACGGTGGACGTGGAGTCGCCGGCGTCGTTCCCGGGCTCCGCGTCGGGCTCCGTCGCGCTGACCGTGGCCGCGTTCACCAGGGGGACGGCGGGATCCCAGTCCGCGGGCACCAGGAAGACGACGTCGATGGAGGTGACGGCGCCCGGCAGCATGTCGGAGAGGCTGCAGGGGAAGCCCAGCGTACAGTCGCCCGTCGCCGATACGAAGGTCAGGCCCGCGGGCGTGGGATCGTCGAGGCTGATCCCCGTGGCCGTGTCGGGACCGAGGTTCTCGACGGTGAGTGTCCACGTCGCCTCGGCCCCCGCCACAGGCGCGGGATCGGGACCGGTCACGGTCACCGCGAGGTCGGCCGCGCAGAGGCTCGCGTCCGTGGGGACGACGACCTCGCTCGCCTCGCCGCCGCAGCCGCCCGCGGAGATCTGCCAGTTGTAGAAGAAGTAATAGTAGCCGGACAGGGCGTTGATGGGGCCCGTGATCGAGACCTCGCCGCCGCCGGACGAGTACGGATAGACCGCGCTGTTGTTGTTGCGGAACATGCCCCCGGTGGTGGTGCCCAGGGCGTCCAGCTGGAAGCCGGTGCCGATCGGGAGGTCGAAGCCGAGCGGGATGACGGTCGCGCCGGACCCCGCGACGGCGACCGTCGCCGTCTCCAGCACGTTGTCCGCCGAGTCGAGGAGCCGCACGACGACGTCGCCCGCCCCGTTCGGATACACCACGACGGTGTCGAGGGTCACCGCTTCGGTCACGTCGAATTCGAGGCCGTCCGAGAGGAAGTTGTAGTTCCCGCCCCCGCCGAAGCTGTTGTCGACCGGCCCCGCGCTCTCGACGAGCGCGGACCGCTGCACCCAGAAGCTGGGGCCGGTCCCCGCTGGCGTCGTGAACGTGTCGCCGGAGCCCAGGACGGTCCCGCCGGGGGCGTCGAGCCAGTCGTAGACCTCACCCGCCACGGGCGTGGTGACCGCCAGCGACGCGGGGGAGCCGGGACAGGTGGTGGCGGGCGTGTCCGTGATGATCTCGGTCGGGGTGACCGCGAGGGTGACGGGGGTGATGGCGTCGTTGCTCGCGTCCGCGTCGCCCGCCAGCTGCGTCTCGGCGGCGATCGTGATGCTCGTGGCGCTGAAGAGATCCACCGGACCGACCAACACGCTGTCGGTCCCCTGGAACGGGACGGGGCCGGCGACGGTGCCCGTCAGGAGAGCGGTCACGTCCCCGGACACGCTCACCTCCACCGGGATGTTGCTCTGCACGTTCCCGAAGTTCTCGATCTGCACCTCGATCATCGAGGTGCTCAGGCCGCAGGCCCCGGGCGCCGGGGAGAGGATCGCGGTGGCGCCGACCTCGGCGTTCGGGATCAGTCGGAGCTCGATGTCGTCGAAGGTGTAGCCGTCCGAGCCGCTGGGCGTGTTCGCCGGGAAGTTGTCCTCCTGCCCGAACCGCACCTGGAAGGTGCTCGAGAAGTTCTGCGCGGCTCCGGTCAGCGCGGCCGTCACGTCCAGGCCGGTGACCGATACGAAGCTGCCCGACGCGCCGTCGAGCGTATTGAGGTTCCCCAGCTCCACGTAGGCGTCGGTGTTCGAGCCGCGGACCCAGACCCGATCGTTCGCGCTGGCCTCCTCGCCGGACGACATCAACGCGAAGTCGAGGACGACGAGATCCGCCGTCGTGTAGTTGGACATGTCCAGGTTGAGGGTCAGATAGTTGATCTGGACCGCGCCGCTCGGGTCCCGGTCCATCGTCGCCGCGGCGCCTCCGGTGTTGTAGAAGCCGGTCCCCGCCGCCATCCGGAGACGTCCCGCCGCGTCGGTGTTCGAGTAGTCCCACTCGGGAGCGCCCGTCAGGCCGGTCGTGAGGGTCCCGTAGGTCTCTCCGCTGGTCCCTTCGAACCCTTCGGTGAACGGCAGCGTGATCTGGGCGGAGGCCACCTCGGGGAGAGCCAAGGCCGCGGCCAGCGCCACGAGGGCGACGATGCGATGCGTCATCGGGAGTTCCTATTGCTGGGTGTTCGGGTCCGTGAGGTTGTCCGTGCCCCACTGGAAGTTGTCGAGCAGGACCGTCGAGTCGTAGATGCCGTCGGACACGTCGCCGATCGTGAACTCGAGCGTGATCGTCTCGCTGGGCACCACCGGCGAGGTGGTGGTCAGCCAGCCGGTGCCGCCGCCCACGCCGCCGTCGAAGCCCGTGCCCGCCAACGCCGACGAGGACGTGACGCTGAAGAACGCGTTGTTGATCTCGATCGGGGTGCCGTTCGCGTCGAAGGAGATGTTCCCGGTGAACGCCTGCGACGTGAGGTTGGCGAAGAAGAAGTCGTTGAAGGCCGTGCCCACCCACTCGGGGTACTCGGCCGACATGAAGTTCAGGTCGAAGCTGAAGGACGTGGCCCACGCGGGCACGGCGAGCGTCAGCGTCAGCGTCGTGGTGTCCCCCGGGGCGTTGAAGGCGCCGAAGTCCATGCCGGGCTGCACCGAGCCGCCGATGATGCCCGAGCTGAGGGCGATCATCCGGCAGGTGCCGCCCCGCGGACCGTAGAGCCCGAACGACGTCTGCACGCCCGACGACGGCCCCGTGACCGTGGAGCTCACGAGGCCCTCGCACACGTCCATGGCCAGGGGCAGCGAGCTCACGCTCGGGCAGTCGCAGATCGTCTGCTCGTCCACCGCCCCGTCGCAGTCGTCGTCGATCCCGTTGCCGATGATCTCCGAGACGCCGGGGGATACGAGGGGGTTGAAGTCGTCGCAGTCGCCCTCGTTGTCCGAGAAGCCGTCGTTGTCGTCGTCGAAGTCGTTCGTGCCCTCGTCGATCGTGCCGTCGCAGTCGTTGTCGATGCCGTCGCCGTCGTTCGTGCCGGTGCCCCCGTCCTCGGGCGCGCCCGGGTACGTCGTGGGGTCGCTGTCGTCGCAGTCGCCGTCGTTCTCGGTCCAGAGGTCGCCGTCGTCGTCCACGTCGTTCGGATCGACCACGTCGTCGTCGTCCGTCGCGTCGTCGTCGTCCCCGGCGTCGTCGTCGTCGTCCGTGGCGTCGTCGTCGTCCGTCGCGTCGTCGTCGTCCCCGGCGTCGTCGTCGTCCGCCGCGTCGTCGTCGTCCCCGGCGTCGTCGTCGTCCGCGGGGGCCGAGTCGTCGTCGTCGGCCGAATCGTCGTCGTCGCCACCGGACGAACCGGGACCCCGCGACCCGCCGAGCTGGCCGTAGCAGCCGACGAGGAGGACCAGGAGCATGGGGAGGAGGCGCCGCGCCATCGGCGCATCATGCCCGTGTACGATCCTCGCGTGGGGTCCGATCCGGTTCGCATCGAGACAGGTCGCACGTCCAGCTATCGAATCGAGACACTGGACGCCACGGCCGAGCTGAATCGCCTCGAAGCCCAGGTGCGGCTCGTGGCGCAGATGGAGCTGCCCGCCCTGCGCAACGCGGGCCTCGCGACGGACGCTCACTTCCTCGATCTCGGCTGCGGTCCCGGCTACTTCTCGGAGCTCGCGGCCGGCGAGCTCGTGCCCGAGGGGCGCGTCACGGGCGTCGACGTCGACGGCGCGCTGCTCGAGCCCGCCCGCCGTCGCGCGACCGAGCGGGGGTCGGCGATCGAGTACGTGCTCGCTTCGGGCGTCGACATCCCCCTGCCGGACGACGCCGTCGACTTCGCGTACGCCCGCTTCCTGTTCCAGCACCTCGATCGTCCGATGGACGTGCTCGCCGAGATGCGCCGCGTCGTACGCCCGGGCGGCGTCGTGATGGTGATGGACACCGACGACGCCGGGCTGCTCGTGCACCCCGAGCCCCCCGGCTGGGCGGCGCTGCTGGAGGCCGCGGCCCGGTCCCAGGCCGACCGAGGCGGGGATCGCGGCGTCGGGCGACGACTGCGGGGGATGCTGGTGGACGCGGGGCTCGACGACGTCCGGGCGAGCGCCCGGATCCTGACCACCGACCACGTGCCTCCGGCCGCCTTCGTGCACGTCACCACCGCCTTCAAGACCGAGGGCCTGGACCCGGCGTACATCGATCCCGAGGCCGCGGCGGACACCCTCGCCGCCCTCCGCGAGGCGGCCGACCGACCCGACTTCTTCGGGCACGCCCTGGGGTACGGCGCCTGGGGGGTGGTGCGGTGACCGACCCCTGGCGGGACGGGCCCGAGGAGCTCAGCTCCCGGCTCATGCGCCCCATGCTCACGCTGTACGAGCAGCGATTCGGCCGCGACGAGCTCAAGCGCCTGATCGAGGAGCTCGGCGCCACGCTCATGCTCGTGGAGGAGCCGGATCGGTGGTTCTCGGCCGAGCGCTTCATCGCCGTGAACCAGGCGATGGTCGAGCGCGCGGGCGACCCCGAGATGCCCTACCGCGCGGGCCGCGACATCGTCGCCCCCGCGACCCTGGGCCCCATGCGGCTGGGGCTGTTCGACATCGTGTCCACGAAGCAGGCGCTCGAAGCCCTGCCGCGGGTGTCCGAGAAGGTCTCCCGCATCTCCACGTGGGAGGTGGAGACGCTCGGTCGGGGGCAGGCGCGGGTCACGTTCCGCGCGACGGATCCGGCGCGCGACCACATCACGTTCTGCCGCAACCGCCACGGCAGCCTCGAGAGCCTCCCCCGGGTCGTGGGGCTGCCGGGCACCCAGGTCGAGCACCCGACGTGCCTGCATCGCGGCGGAGTCGCCTGCGTGTACGACGTCCGCTGGTCCGACCCGCCCCAGTGGGGACGCATCCTGTGGGCCGTGACGGTCGTCGCGGGGGTGGGCGGGATCGTCGGGATCGTCGCGGGCTCGGCCCTCGGGCCGCCCGCGCTGGGGCTGTCGCTCGGGGCCGGGTTCGTGGCGCTGAACCGCACCACGCGGGACAACCGCCAGCGGCAGCAGCACGCCTGGGACGCCCAGAAGCTGGTGGAGACCAACGAGCGGCGGGTGCGCGAGCTGTCCGCCACGCAGCAGGTCTCGGACGCGATCCGCGGCTCGCTCGACCCCCAGGCGCTGGTGCAGCGCGTGCTCGACAAGCTGCGCGCGTCGCTGGGCTACGACCGAGCGCTGTACCTCGCGGTGCAGGACGACTCGCTCGTGGCCACGAGCGGCGTCGGGTTCAGCGAGGAGGGGGCCCGCCAGGCGGACATCCGCATCTCGCTCACGCCGTCGGGCACGGACCGGCGCCTGTTCGCCAACGTCCTCCACGACGGCGAGCCGCTGCTGATCACGAACATCGACGAGTACGCCGAGCAGCTGCTCCCCGCCAACGCGGCCCGCCTCGCCGCCATCGGGACCACCGGGTTCATCGCGGCCCCCGTCTCCTGGCGGGGCACGAGCCACGGGCT
The DNA here is from genome assembly GCA_964512225.1 of uncultured Rickettsiales bacterium. Lineage (GTDB taxonomy): Bacteria > Myxococcota_A > UBA796 > UBA9615 > UBA9615 > CAZEKB01. The sequence goes on from CAZEKB010000007.1 coordinate 87,318, forward strand.
GCTCCTGGTCGACCGGCGCGGCGCGGGGCGCAAGCTCGACGGCCGCGACCTCGACGTCGTCGCCTCCGTCGCCGGATCGCTCGGCGCGGGGCTGTCCTCGGCGCTCCTCTACGAGCAGGCGCGCGAGGCGCTGCTGATCAACCAGAAGTTCCGCCAGTACCTGCCGCGGTCCGTCGTCGACGACGTGGTCGCGGATCCGGAGGCCGCGCTGCAGCTCGGGGGCGAGACGATCCAGGCGGCGATCGTGTTCTGCGACATCGCGGGGTTCACGTCGATGTCCCAGCGGTCGACGCCCGAACAGGTGATCGGCGCGCTCAACGCCTGGTTCGGGATGACGGACCCGACGATCGCCGAGCACCGGGGGATCATCGACAAGCGCATCGGCGACGCGATCCTCATCGTCTTCCTGCACGACGCCGAGCCCGAGGTGGCGGGGGACCACCCGGTGGCGCGCGCCGTCGCGGCGGCGGAGGCGATGCAGGCGCTGCTCGCGGAGCGCGGGCCCGAGATCGGCGAGACCGCGGCCGCCTTCGGGGGCATGCAGGTCCGCCACGCGATCCACTACGGCGAGGTCATCGCGGGCAACCTCGGCAGCGTCGACCGGATGGAGTACACGATCCTCGGCGACGCGGTGAACGTGTGCTCGCGCCTGGAGGGGATCACGCCCCCGGGGGAGATCTGGATGACGGGCGAGGCCCTCGCCGCGCTGGGCGAGGACGCCCCGGAGCGATACGGCGAGCGGGAGACGATCACGCTGCGCGGGCGCGAGACGGCCACGTCCACCTACGCCGTGCAGACGGTGGACGATCGGATCGCGGGCCCGGACGACCTCGAGGACTGAGACACCGGGACCTCAGGGGGCGAGGCGATGGACCTCGTCGAGCGCGAGGTCGACGTACGTTCGCGCCGTGCCGTCGGGCAGGCGCACGTCCACCTCCACCACCGGATCGCCGGGACCGAGACCGAAGTGGGCCACCGGCTCGCGAACGCAGTGCACCCCCGTGGTGGCGGCCCCGAGCCACTGGACGAACTCGCGCCCCTCGGTCCGCACCACGACCTCCGCGCCGAGCCCGTCGGGGTTGCCGACCGGGCCGTCCACGGCGACGGCGATCCACCGGTTGAGCGTCGGGGTCGTGCGCTGGATCGAGGCCGGGCCCACGTGGGAGGTGAAGAGCAGCTCGAGGGTCCCGTCGCCGTCGAGGTCGGCGGGCAGGACGCCGCGCCACGCGTCGAAGCCGTCGGTGGGCTCGAAGTCGAGGAGGTCGGTCCGCTCGCGGAAGCGCCCCGCCTCCGCGTGCCACTCCCACAGGTTGTTGACCATCGCCACGGTGTGCACGGCGTACTCGCGTCGGCCGAACGCGGCGACCATGTCGAGGTCGGCGTCGTTGTCGAGGTCGGCGAGCTCCACGCCCCAGGACGTCTCGTGCAGGGCGACGTCCTGGTTGACCGCGCCCCAGGCGCCGCCGACGTCCGCGGCGCCGTCGCTCCCCACGCTGCGGAGGTGCAGGCGGCCGAAGTTGTCGCTCACCGCGACCTCCACCGTGCCGTCGCCCTGGATGTCGCCGACGCCCACGCCCATGCCGTCGGCCTGCACGTCGAGGTTCCACGCCTCGGACGCCTCGGGCCACGCTCCGTCGGCGTCCTCGGGCTGCAGGTAGAGCCGGCCGGGGACGAGCACCGCCCCGCGATCCTTGACCGTGAGGAGGTCGAGGGCGCCGTCCCGGTCGACGTCCAACCAGCTCGCCGCGAAGCTCAACCCCGCCCGCCCCGCGGCGTCGCCGTAGCGCTCCGTGGTCTCCTCGAACTCGAACCCCCCGAGGCTGCGGAAGGCGCGGTCGGCGCCATCGGACGGGCGCGCGCCCACGAGGTGGCGACCCTGGATCGAGACGTACAGGTCCAGGGCGCCGTCGCCGTCCGCGTCGGCGATCGCGACGCCCTCGGGCCGCCGCTCGGGGGGCTCCGCGAGCAGATCGCCCGCGGCGGTGAAGCGTCCCTCGCCCTCGTTGCGGAACAGGGCGACGCGGCTGTCGGTGCAGATCAGCAGGTCGCGCAGGCCGTCCCCGTCGAGGTCGGCCGCGGCCACGCAGGTCGTCAGGGGGAGGTCCTCGAAGGCGGGCGCGTCCACGGGCATGAAGCCGTCGCCGTCGCCCAGGTACAGCGCGTTGGGGCCGTACGGGGCCGTGAGCACGAGGTCGAGGTTCCCGTCGCCCGTCAGGTCCAGCAGGCCCGCGCCGCCCCCGTTGGTGAGGTCCTCCGTGTGCACGAGGCCGTGGCCCTTCGGGGGCTCGGGCGCCCGGAAGTCGACCCCCAGCTCCGGGGCCGCTTCCGCGTAGGCCCCCAAGCTTCGCCCGGGGAAGACCGACGGCGTGTCCTCGGGGGGCGTCTCGTCGGGGACGCAGCCCGCCAGGAGCGCGAGCGCCGGCACCATCGAGGCGACCGCGGACGACGTCGGGCAGGAGGGTCCCATCGCGCCCATTGTAGAGAGCGGGCACACTGGCCGGCGCATGCGAGGTTCGACCCTGATCGCCGCCGCGCTCCTGCTCGGGGGCTGCGACACGCCCTGCGAGGAGGGGCCCCCGGGGACGATCTGCACGGTCGTGGGCACGGGCGAGGCGGGCTTCTCGGGCGACTTCGGTCCGCCGAGCGAGGCGACGCTCTTCCGCCCGATCGACGTCGAGCTCGACGGCGAGGGGCGCCTCTGGATCCTCGACTGGAGCAACCACCGGGTCCGCCGGGTGGAAGACGAGGCGATCCGCTCGATCGTCGGGACCCAGTGGCCGGGCGACGGCCCGCTCGACGGCGGCGAGGACGATCCGGTGGGGGTGCCCGGGTCGACGGTGTCCCTCAACCACCCGACGGACCTCGTCTTCGACCCGCTGACGGGCGACGGGCTGCTCTCGGCCTGGCACAACCACAAGCTCCGGTGGATCGACCCCGGGGACCGGGTCGGCATCGTCGCCGGGGGGGACCCGGGGTACGCGGGCGACGGGGGACCGGCGAGCGGGGCGCTGCTCGAGTACCCGCACAGCGCGGTCACGGACGGCGAGGTGGTGTGGTTCCTGGACAACGGCAACGGGCGGCTGCGGCGGATCCGGGAGGACGTCGTGCAGACGGTCGCGGGCACGGGGGAGGTCGAGTTCAACGGCGATGGGCTCGGCAGCGAGGTCGCGCTGGGCCTGCCGGACGGCGGCGGCGAAGGCTTCCAGCCGGGGGGGCGGATCCGGTTCGCGAGCGACGGCACCCTGCTCCTGGCCGAGCCGCTGCACGGGCGGGTCCGGCGCTTCGACCCCGCGACGCAGCAGGTCACGACGCTCGTCGGCGGCGACGACGGGGTGGAGCTGCTCTACCCCAACGACGTCCTCGAGCGGGACGGTGCCCTGTGGATCGTGGATCGCGACGCGCACGCCGTGCTGCGCGTCGATCTCCAAGACCTCGACGTGACCGCGGTCGCGGGGGGGAACGGCGCGGGCTACGAGGGCGACGGAGGGCCCGCGGACGAGGCGTCCCTGCGGAGCCCGACGGGGCTCGCGTGGAGCGAAGACGGCCTGTGGATCGCGGACATGGAGAACCACGTGGTGAGGCGCGTGCTGTGAGGTGGCTCCCGCTCGTCCTGCTGGCCGGGTGCGCGGCCGCGCCCGGCTCGATCGAGACGGTCGTCGGGACGGGCGACGCGGGCCCGGGCGCGGAGGACGTGCTCGCTCCCGACGCGCGGCTCTACCTGCCGATGGACGTGCGCTTCGCCCCCGACGGGGCGGCGTGGGTCGACGACTGGAACAACAACCGGTTCCGCCGCGTCGATCCCGATACAAACCGGATCACGACGCGCATCGGGAGCGGCCGCACCGGCGACGGGCCCGACGGCCCCGTCCTCGAGACGGCCCTGAACCACTGCACGGACGTAGCCTTCGAGCCCGGGGGCACGATCCTGCTCGCCGACTGGCACAACAGCCGGATCAAGCGGGTCGATCCCGCGTCGGGCACCATCGAGGCGCTGTGGGGCACGAGCGAGCGGGGGTTCGCGGGCGAGGGCGATCCGGTCGACGAGGCGGTGTTCAGCCTGCCCGTGACGCTCGTTTTCGACTCCCGAGGCCGCTTGGTGGTGGCCGACCAGGGGAACAACCGCGTCCGCCGGGTCGAGGACGGTGTGATCACCACGATCGCCGGGACGGGGCTCGGCACGGCGGATCCGGTGGACGGCGAGCCCCCGGAGCGGTGCATCGGCGCCACGCCCGTCGGCACGCTCGACTGCTGGGGCGGCGACGGAGGTCCCGCCACGGACGCCCTGCTCAACAACACGCTGGGGCAGTCGGGCGTGCCCATGGGGCGCGTGGCCCTGGACGGCGACGACCACCTCTTCATCGCCGATACGAAGAACCACGTGCTCCGGCGCGTGGACGACGCGACGGGGATCATCACCACGATCGCGGGCACGCCGGGGGTCCTGGCGACGGGAGCGGACGGCGATGGCGGCCCGGCGGTCGACGGCGCCTTCAACGCGCCCCACGACGTGGCCGTGGCCCCCGACGGGACCATCTACGTCGCCGACACGGACAATCACTGCGTGCGGCGGATCGACCCGGACGGGACGCTGGGGACCGCCGCGGGCGTGTGCGGCACCGCGGGCTACGAGGGCGACGGCGGGCCGCCCGAGGAGGCCCTGTTGAACACGCCGTACGGAGTCTCGGTGGCACCCGACGGGGGCGTGTGGATCGCGGACACGTACAACCACGTCGTCCGGCGGTTCGACCCCTGAGAATCCTATGGGGCGGAAGCCCCACGTCCTTCAGCTCCTGAGGAAGCTGTTCGTGGCAATGCCGCGACACCTCAGGAGGCCGCATGCGACGACACTCTCCCTCCATCCCCATGACGACGGCCGTGGTCGGGATCGACCTCGCGAAGCGGCGTTTCGTCGCGTGGTCCGGCGGATCGACATCGACCGCTCGAAGTTGCGGCAACGACGGGGCGGGCTTCGTGCGCTTCGCCGAGTACCTCGACGGTGTCCGCGGTGACGGTGGGCTGGTCGTGGCCTTCGAGCCATCCACGCACTCGTCCGCGACGGTGTCGACTTCGACCCCTCGCGTCACGAGGCGCCGGCCTCAGTGATCTCAGCTACTTACAGAACACCCTTGATCACTCGCGGCTTACATGATCAGCGGGCGTCCTGAGCGTCTGGGCGATCACCGCTCGCCGAAACGGCTCGTTTCCACCCGTCCTGAGCGCCCCCGTCGTGAGCGCCCCGACGCGGGTCGCCCGGCTGATCAGCGGCCGTCGAGCGCGTCCACGGCCCCGTCCCACACGAAGATCCGCGAGCCCTCGGTGTCGGCGATCCACAGGTCGCCGTCGACGAGGTGGATGCCCCCCGGCCCCATCAGCGGCATCTCGAGCGGAGGCGCCGACATGCGGGGCGGCGGGGCGGCCTCGCCCGTGCCCACCACCACCCGCAGCTCGCCGTCCGGGGCGAGGGCGGAGATGCGGCGACCGCGCTGCTCGGCGATGAGGACCGTCCCCCCCGGGGTCACGGTGATCGCGTCGGGCCACTCGAGGGTGCCGGGCTCGCCCACGAGCGTCGTGACCTCGGAGGTCGCGAGGTCGAGGCGGCGGATCCGGTGGTTGCGGGAGTCGGCGACGAGGAGCGCGTCGTCGTCCGCCCAGATCCCCCGGGGCAGGCTCAGATCGGTGACCACGGTCTCGATGACGCCGTCCTCGTCGATCCGCCGCACGGTGCCCAGGACCTGGTCGCACACGTAGACATCGTCGCCCGCGAACGCGACCCCCGCGGGGTACCAGAGCTGCGCGTCGATCGCGGGGCCTCCGTCGCCCGACTCGCCGAGCTCGCCCGTGCCCGCGACCACCTCCACGTCCCCCGCCTCGTCGATCCGGAGGAGGCGACCCTCGTGCAGGGGCACCACGTACAGCAGCCCGTCCGGCCCCACGCCGATGTCGATCGGGTTCTCCAGCGGGCTCTCGGTCGCGGGGCTTCCCGGCTGCGAGTAGGCGTGGATGCCGTTGCCCACGCGCGTCGCGACCAGCCCGTCGTCCGTGAGCGCGCGCACGCGGAGGTTGTTGAAGTCGACGATCAGGATCTCGCCGTGCGGCCCCCGCCGGCCCGCCGGGGGGGGGGGGGAGTCGGGGGGCCGGGGGGGGCGGCCCGCGCCGGGGTGGTGAGCGCGGGCCGGGGTTGGTTTTTTATGTCGACGAGCTGTAGCGCGCGGGCCGGCGGGGGCGGCACCGACGTGGGGAGGTAGAAGTCGGTCTCCCGGGGAGCGAGCCCGTCGCCGTTGAAGCCGAGCTCGCCGGTGCCCGCGACGACGCACACCTCGCCCTCCCCGCAGGTCTCCTCGTCGACGCACGCAGCGGCCGGCAGGAAGAGCAGAAGCGAGAGAACGCGAGCGCGCATGGGTCCTTGTACACGAGGGCTGCGTAGACTTCGGGGGTGACGTCGGGCACCGAGAGGGAGGAGCGGTCCGGACGCGTCTTCGCCGTGGCCCTCTGCCTGGCGTTCGCGGGGTGGCTGCTGACGTGGGCCGCGCTGGACCGGCGCCCGCCCGACGACCACGACGACTTCTACACCCACCTGTCGATCCCGGTCGCGTTCGAGGCACACGCCGCGGCCCCGTGGGAGATGCCGGGGGTGCTCCTCGACCACTTCACGGGCGGCAGCCTCCACCCGCAGCTCGCGCAGACCTCGCTGGTCGCCACCCTGGGCACGTTCGGCGTCGGCCGCTTCCAGCTTCGGGCGACCAACGCGCCGTGGCTCTTCCTCCTCCTCTTCGGCACGTTCCTGCTCGCGCGGGAGCTGTCCGGACCGCGCCTCGCCCTGCTGGCGGTGTTCCTCGTCGGCACCCTGCCGATCGTCCTGAACTACAGCCGCAAGTGGGACATCCAGTTCCACGCCGCGTGCCTCGTCCCGTTCGGCCTGTGGCTGGCCGTGCGCGCCCTGCGCGACGGGCGGCGACGGTGGTGGCTGGCGTTCGGGCTGTGGCAGGGCATGCGGGTGTACAGCCACCCGATCCACCTCCCCGACATCGCGGTCACGGTCGGGCTCGTGGGGGCGGTCCATCTCGCGCCCGCCGTGCTCCGCCGCGACGTGGGAGAGGCCCTCCGCCGGGCCCGCCCCTGGCTCGCGGCGACGGCCCTCGTCGCGCTCCTCGGCGTTTGGTACACGGGCTTCTTCGGCGACGTCCTGGGCGAGCCCGAGTACTCGCTCCGCAAGTACGTGCAAGCGCGGCACTCGTATACCGAGGGGGCGTGGATCCAGGGGGCGTCGGTGCTCGCCGTCCTCCGCCTGGGCGCGGACCTCGTGCGCGAGGTCTTCTGGCTCCACCTCATGCCCGGCGCGGCCTTCCTCCTGCTCCCGGGGCTCCTGGCGCTGCCCGGCCGGCTGCTGCGTCGGCCGGACGACGTCACGACGTGGGGCATCGAGTGGATGCTCCTGCTCACGGTCCTCGCCCAGATCCCGCCCCTGGGGCTCGCGGCGAGCAACCGGGCGTACCTCAACGACTGGCTGTTCATCTTCCCCACCACGGTCGTGCTCGCGCTCGTCGCGCTCGGGGGCCTGTCGGAGCGGATCGCCGGGGACCGCCGGCGACGCATCACCCGGGAGGCCTGGGCCGCGGCGGCGGTGCTCAACGGGCTCTGGGTCGCGATCGCGCCGATCCACGCGTCGCTGGCCGGGCCCGACCCGATCGAGCAGCCGGACCACTACGGCGAGCTCCCGATCGATCTGTTCACCCATTCGACCTCGGGGCGGCACCTCGTGACCCACCACATGGTGGTGCGCCGTCGCCTCGCCCACGTGGAGCTGGCGGAGCGCGCCCGGGAGACCGTGGGTCCCGACCTCGAGACGCTCGACCTCGGCCTGCTCGACCTGACCTGGGACCCGGCGCGGTTCGGCGCGAGCGGCTGTCGCCTCGGAGACCCCGGCCACCGCTCGTCGTGGCGATTCGGGCGTCCCGACGAGTCGACGCCGAGCAGCGAGCCGAAGATCTCCCCGTGGCCCTTCGCGTTCGAGCGCTTCGCCACCCTCAACCTCGTGACCGCCGCGTCGGACTTCACGCCGGACAGCCTCCCTCGCCTCGTCGTCGTGCGCCTCTGGATCGACCCGTCACGACGGTGGGAGAACGAACCTCACGAGTGCGACCCGCGTGACCGGGTGCCCGAAGGCTTCGTGGCGACGGCGCGTTCGATCGCTCGCTCCCGGCTCGGGTCGCACGCGGAGATCCTCGCGGTCGACGACCCCACGGGGGCGCTGGTGGGGCGCACGATCGAGTGGGTCCCCGATCCCACCTACCTGGGCATCACGCTGTGGATCGACCGCGGTCCGGGCGCGGCGGGCGCCAAGGTTCAGGGGGACGAGGACGTCTGATCCGGGGCGGGGGCGAGCACCAGCCGGAGGTTCGCCGAAGCCTGGTGCTCGATGTGGGCGGTCTCCCAGCGCGCCCGGAGGGGCCCGAGCGCGGCCTGCAGGCCGAGGGTCGGCAGGTCGAGGCCGGGGAAGTCGTGCAGGACGACCTCGATCCGGTCGGCGGCGACCCGGCGGACCTCGAACGTGCCCTCGAGATCGAGCGACGTCGACCCCGCCCGCAGGCGGATGCGCCCTTCGCCGACCGCCCGCGCGCCGACCTCGCGCGGGGCCGTCCCCAGCGCGGCGCCGAGGATGTCCACGTGCACCCGATCCACCGGAAGCGGCACGCCGAGGTCGGGCAGCACGACGTGGACGGTGCCCCGGCTGAGGTCCAGGTTGCGGGCGTCGAGCACCACGTCGCCGGAGACGCCGAGGGGCAGCGTGCGCGTGGGGCCGTCCCCGGTGACGAACTCGGCCGCGAGACGACTGGCGGACGAGTCGACGCGCCAGGTCCGACGGGGCCCCGCGTCCGACTCCTTCAGCGCGCGGTAGAGCGGCTCGACCGGCTGCGGCGACTCGAACCAGTCGCCGAAGCCCTGCGCGTCGCGGAGGCTGAGCTGATCGTCGTCGGGGCGCGGCATGCCCCACGCCGTCAGGACCACGAGGAGGACCCAGAGGAGGGCGATCGTGCGTGGGCTCCTCACGCGTCCTCCGGGGATACGAGGATCGCGGGCAGGTCGGCGACCGTGCTCGGCCGGAGGTGGGCGAGGGCCGCCTCGAAGTCCTCCGCGGTGCCCAGGGGGGACCCGAAGAGGTGACCGTCGAAGCGGCCCAAGGGCAGCTCAGCGAGCCGATCGGAGGGGTCGGGGAAGCCGTCGACGGCCTCGAAGCCGGGCGCTCGCAGCACGCTGCCGTCGAGGCCGAAGGCGCGCCCGTGGTATCCGCAGACGAGCTCGCGAGCTCGACAAGGCTTCGTGACGACGAGCATGCCCCGGTGGGTGCACGCGTTGGACAGGAGCCGCAGCCCGCCGCCCTCGTCGCGGAGGAGGATCAGGGGCTCGCCCAGGACGCGCAGGGGCACGACGGACCCCGGTTCTGCCCACCGCGGATCGTCGGCGGGGCCCAGGCAAGCCCAGGCGCGGGTGAAGTCTCGGTCGGCACGGGGTGCGAGCACGGCCCCTATCATCGCGCAATGAACGGCTCCGGCTCACCCCGGCGGACCTTGGTTCTGGCGTGCGCGGCCCACGGGCTCGTCCACATGCTCGAGCTCGCGACCCCCGCGCTGCTGATCCTGATCGCCCTGGAGTTCGGGGTCGGGGACCTGGCGATGGGCCAGGTGGTGACGCTGCTGGGCCTGCTCTTCGGCCTCGGCGCGCTGCCCGCGGGGCTGCTGGTCGACCGGTTCGGGAGCCGCACACTGTTCGTGGCGGCGATGTGGGGAGCAGCCACGGCGGTGCTCGCGATGGCGGCGGCCCCCGGCCTCCCGACGTTCGCGGCCGGGGCGATGCTGCTCGGGGCGTCGATCAGCCTGTACCACCCGGCGGGGACCGCGCTGCTCACGCACGCCACGGAGGCCACGGGCGCGGTGTTCGCGCGGCACGGGATGGCGGGGAACGCGGGCATCGCGGCGGCGACGGTGGTGGTGGGGACTCTGGGGAGCGCGTTCGGCTGGCGCCCGGCGTTGGCGGCCCTCGCGCTGCCCGCGGTGGTGATCGGGGCGGCAGCGCTGACCCTGAAGACGCCTCCGCGGGCGGAGCTTCGGGATCGCGCGACACCCGGGGACGCGCGGTCCCTCGTGCTCCTGCTGGGGGCGGCGGCGTGCATGGGGGTGGTCTACCGGGGCGCGACGACGTTCCTCCCGAAGGCGTTCGCGCTCGCGGCCGGGGAGGCGGGCGCGGGGGGCGCGGCGGTGGGCGGGGCGTTCACGACCGCGGCGCTGGTCGTGGGCATCGCGGGGATGTACGGGGCGGGTCGCGCGATCGACGCGGGGTGGTCGCGACCCCGGATGTTCCTCGCGGCGGCGGTGCTCCAGGTCCCGTTCCTGGTGGGGCTCGGGAGCGTCGCGGCGGGGCCCGCGGGGCTGCTGCCGATCGCGATGGGGCTGGCGTTCTTCCACTTCATGACGCAGCCGATCGCGAACAACCTGGTGGCGGACTACACGCCGCCGCGGCTCCGCGGCATGGGGTACGGGCTGTACTTCCTGTGCATGTTCGGCGCGGGCTCGATCGGCTCGACGTACGCGGGCTGGGTCAGCGAGACCTGGGGGTTCGCGAAGCTGTTCCCGGCGCTCGCGCTGCTCTTGGTGCCGGCGGCCCTCGCCGCGCTGGGCATGCGGGCGCCGTCGGGAGCCCGCTGAGGCAGGCGATCAGAAGGCGTTCTTGCTCTGGACGAGGGCGAGGCCGGCGGCGACGTCGGCGTCCATCTCGACCCCGGTGAGCCAGGTGGCGAAGGACGCGTCGGCCCGCAGGGTGTACTCGAGGAACGCGGTGAGCCACGCGCGGCTGCTGGCGAGGGTGACGGCGGGGTCGTCGGACCCGGCGGGGCAGGTCCAGCACACGGCGCAGGCGGGGTCGTCCTGGAACGACATGTGGTTCGCGCCGGGGACCTCGATCTCGAGGGCCGGGGCCGTCGCAGCGGCGTAGTACTGCTGGAAGTTCTCGTCCGCGGGGGCGCAGGCGGGGGTGAGCCCGCCACCCGCCGAGTTGGTGGTCTCGCCCACGAGGCCGACGGGGACCGACACGGACGGCATGAGCTCCGGCGTGACGGACGGATACTCGGCGGGGGTCAGGCTGAAGGGCGGGCCGGCGTCCACCGGGTCGATGCCGAAGACGGCGTCGGCGCGGGAGTCGGACGACGCGACCAGCAGCGAGATCTTCCCCCCCATCGAGTGTCCGACGAGGGCGGACGAGGACGCGTCGGCGCGCCCCAGGAGGGCCCCGGCGGGGTTCGCGGCGTCCGCGTCGATCCAGTCCAGCAGGTCGACGACGTGGGCGGCGAGCGTCGTGTGGGTGACGGGCATGATGATGGACCCCGGCAGCGTGGGTCGAACCACCACGTAGCCCCACGACGCGAGGTGCTCGGCGTACGACGTGTAGTTGCCGGCCGTGAGCTGGAAGCCGTGCAGGAACACGACGACGGGGTGGGGGCCGGGGTCGTCCGGCAGCGTGAGCTCGAGGTCGAGCGTAGTGCCCTGGGTCGCGTAGGTCGCGGTGGACGCCGTGAAGGTGTACGCGCCCACGGTGCTCGGGTCCGGTCCCGCGGCGTCGTCGTCGTCCACGGCGTCGTCGTCGTCTCCCGCGTCGTCGTCGTCGCCGGCGTCGTCGTCGTCGACGTCGGTCGACGGGGACGGGGTCGGGCAGGCGACGAGCAAGACGGGGAGCGCGAGGAGGGTGGTGCGAAGGCGTGTCATGGGGGGGATCTAGCAGATATCTACCGATCGGTAGTTATTTCCATGGATGATGGTGGGGCTGGGTGGGTCGAGGCGATCAGAGGTCGCCGAAACGGAGCGTTTCACCCAGTCGTGGGCGTCGAGACGATCAGAGGTCGCCGAGACGGCGCGTTTCGCCCAGTCGTGCGCGT
>CAZEKB010000008.1:0-99001 GCA_964512225.1 uncultured Rickettsiales bacterium
GAAGAAGAGGTGGGCGTCGTGCTCCCAGGTGAAGCCGATGCCGCCGTGGATCTGGATGTTCTCGGCGGCGCAGTGGAAGTACGCGTCGCTGCAGTAGGCCTGGGCCGTCGCGGAGGCGGCGGCGAGCTCGTCCCAGTCGCCGCGGCCCGCCACCCACCCCGCGTACCACGCCGCGGAGCGCGCGGACTCGACCTGCAGGAGCATGTCGGCGCACTTGTGCTTGATGGCCTGGAAGCTCCCGATCGGTCGGCCGAACTGCTCGCGGACCTTCGCGTAGTCGACGGCCAGATCGAGGCACGCCTCGGCCCCGCCGACCTGCTCGGCGGCGAGCGCCGCGCCCGCGAGATCGAGGACTCGGCGCAGCGCCGGGCCCGCCCCCAGACCCTCGGCCCGAAGCTCGTCGGGCCCGGAGGCACGGACGTCGTCGAGCTTCACCTCGCCGAGCCTGCGGGTGCGGTCCATGGTCGGCAGCCGGCACCGCGTGAGCCCGTCCGCGTCGGCGCTCACGACGAAGAGGTGGAGGCCGGAGTCCCCCGACGTCCCCTCCTCCCGGGCCGCCACGACGAACAGGTGGGCGGCGTGGGCATCGGGGACGAGGCGCTTGCGGCCCGTGAGGACCCAATCGTCGCCGTCCCGACGGCAGCGGGTGGTCACGGCCGTCGCGTCCCAGGTCCCGCCCGGCTCGGTGAGCGCCAGCGTCGCGAGGGTCTCGCCCGCGGCGATCCCGGGGAGGTGGGCCGCCTGCTGCGCTTCGGAACCGGCGACCATGAGGGCGTTGGCCCCGAGGCAGATCGTCGAGAAGAACGGCGAGCACAGCAGCGCCCGGCCCATCTCCTCCATCAGGGGCACCAGGTCGGCGGCGGTGAAGCCGAAGCCGCCGTGCGCTTCGGGGATCGTCAGCGCGGTCCAGCCGAGCTCCCGGGCGAGGCGGCCCCAGACGTCCGGATCCCAGCCCAGCTCCGTCTCCATCGCCGCCCGGACCTGCTCGGAGCCCGAGTGATCGGTGAGGAAGCGTCGGGCCATCTCTCGGAGGGCCTCCTGCTCTTCGGTGAAGGCGAACCTCATGAAGCGACCTCCGCGACGTCGACCAGGACCCGCCCCTGGAGCCCGCCGGCCCGGACGAACCGCTGCGCTGCGTCCGCCTCTTCCAGGGGGAAGCGGCGAGCGAGGGGCATGTGGAACGGCGTGGTCCGATGCTGCTCGAGGACCGCCGCCATGTCCTCTCGGGTGGCTCCCCCGCCCGCGAGGATGCTCACGGCGAAGATGATCAGCCGCCCGTGGTTGAGCGACGCGGGGGCCCCGTCGACGTTGCCCAGGATCACGAGCCGTCCCCCGAATCGCACGCTGCGCAGCGAGGCGTTGAACGTGGGCGTGCCCACGCACTCCAGCGCGAGGTCGATCTCCCCGCAGCGCGGGTCTTTGTGGAACCGGGCGTCGGAGCTCACCACCACCTCGTCGGCTCCGAGGCCCGCGACGAAGCGCGCGCTGCGCTCGTCCCGAACGACCGCCACGGCCACCCCGCCCAGCGCCTTGACGATCTGGATCGCGGCGGTGCCCACGCCCCCGTTCGCCCCCGTGATCAGCACCCGCTCGCCCGCGCTCAGCCCGCCGACCGTCACGAGGCAGCGCCAGGCCGTCCCGAAGGTGCAGTGCAGCGCCGCGGCCAGGCCCGCAGGGAGCTCGTCCGGCACCGCGTAGAACGCGGACTCGGGGGCGGCGATCCAGCGCGCGTAGCCCCCGTCCGCCATGAGCCCGAAGACGTGGGCGGCGGCCCCGCACTGCGACGACCGGCCCGTGACGCAGGCCGGGCACTCCCCGCACCGGTCCCGGTGCAGCGTCGCCACCCGGTCGCCGGGGGACCACTCCCGCGCGTCCTCCCCGACCGCGATCACCCGGCCCACGGCCTCGTGTCCGGGGGCGATCGGGGGCTGCAGGAAGGGGAACCGCCCGTCGCGATCCACCAGGTCCCGTCCGCACACGCCGCACGCCTCCACGGCCACGACGATCTCGTCGGCCTCGGGCTCGGGCGGGCTGTCCGGCCCGAACTCGGGGGCCAGGTCCCGGTCCCAGCCGACCTCCTCGAGGAGGACGCGGCGGCACACGTCGCTCACGCGCGCGCCTCCGCTGCCAGTCGGTCCCCGAGGGCCGCCGCTTGGGCCGATCCCGAGCCGAGCAGGAACTCGAGGTGCTTGGTCCACAGGAAGTACCGGTAGAGCGGATAGTCCCGATCGAAGCCGATCCCGCCGTGGAGGTGGATCGCGGAGCAGGCCACCCGGTGCGCGGCGTCGGCGGTGATCATCCGCGCCACCGCGACCTCCTTGCCCGCGTCGCGCTCGTGGGCCAGGAGCCAGCTCGCGCGCTGCACGACGAGCCGGATCGACTCGACGTCGATCCAGGCGTCGCCCGCCCGCTGGGACACGGCCTGGAAAGTGCCGAGGGGGACGCCGAACTGCTTTCGCTCCGTGACGTACTTCGCGGTCAGGTGCAGCGACTTGCCCGCGAGGCCCAGGGCCACGGCGCACAGGCCCACCTGGGCGCGCTCGACGATCCATCGGGCGACCTCGTCGCCTCGCTCGATGCCGCCCAGCACGTCGCTCACGCCGACCCTCACGCCGTCGAGCACGAGGCTCCCGAGGGGGAGGTCGTGCGTCCCCGTCCCGGCCTCGACGGACGCGCCGTCGGCGCCGGGGTCGACGAGGAAGACCGCGAGGCGACCGTCGTCCAGGCGCGCGGTGACCAGGACCCGGCGCGCCGCGTGGAGCGAGGGCACGGCGGGCTTGATGCCCGTGAGCCTCCAGGCGCCGCCGTCCGCCACCGCCCGAGTGCCGGGGGTCAGGGGTCGGCACGCTCCAGCCTCGAGGAAGGCCCCCGTGATCACGCTGCTGCCCGCGATCACGCCCGCGAGATCGGCGGCCTCGCGCTGCTCCGGGGTCCCGAACCGCGCGAGGGGGAGCGCGCCCGTCACCAGCGCCTCGAGCGCCGGGATCGGAGCCACGTGCCTGCCGACCTGCTCGAGCAGGAGGCAGACGTCGGTGAAGTCGCCCATGCCGAGCCCGCCGACCTCTTCGGGGAGGCCCAGGCCCAGCAGGCCCGCCTCGCCCAGCGCGGCCCAGAGCGTCCGGTGGGTGCCGTCGCCGGCTTCGACCTCACGCAGCGCGGCCGCGCCGGTCATGTCGCCCAGGATCTGCTTGGCCAGGTGGCGAAGCTCGCCCTGCTCCTCGGTGAGTCCGAAGTCCACGACCTACCTCCTCGCCCGGGGCATGCGCAGCCCGGCCATCGCGATGATGTCGCGCTGCACCTCGTTGGCGCCGCCCCCCGACGTCAGGACCAGGGTCTGGCGGTAGAAGCGCTCGATCCGACCCGCCAGGGCGGCCCGGGGCGAGTCCTTCTGGAGGGTGGACGTGGGTCCCACGACCTCCATGAGCAGCCGGTTCGCGTCGATGTAGAACCGGGATCCGTAGACCTTGACGGCGGACGCCTCCGACGGCGGCAGGGCTCCATTCTCGATGTTCCAGGCCTGGCGCCAGTTGAACAGCCGCAGGAGCTCGACCCCGGCGTGGACGCGCGCCAGGTTGGTGCGCACCCAGGGCCGGTCGATCACCTTGCCCCCTTCGGGCGCGTCGGTGGCCGCCGCCCAGCCGACGACGTCCTCCAGGAGCTGCTCCGTGAGCCCCACCGTGAACAGGCTCACGCGCTCGTGATTGAGCTGCGACGTGATCAGCCGCCAGCCCCCGTTCTCGGCCCCCACGAGGTTCCCCGCCGGCACCCGCACGTCCTGCAGGTATGTGGCGAACACCCGGTTGTCCCCGAGGGTCCGGATCGGGGTGAAGGACACGCCCTCCGCGTCGCAGGGGATGATGAGGATCGAGATGCCCTTGTGCTTCGGGGCCTCGGGGTCGGTGCGGACGGCCGTCCACATGTAGTCGGCGTAGTCGGCCTGGCTCGTGAAGATCTTCTGCCCGGTCACGATGTACTCGTCGCCCTCGCGGACGGCCCGGGTCTCGAGGGCCGCGAGGTCGGTCCCGGCCTGGGGCTCCGTGTAGCCGATGCAGAAGTGGATCTCGCCCCGGAGGATCGGGGGCAGGTAGCGGTCCTTCTGCTCCTGCGTGCCGTGCGCCATCAGGGTGGGCCCCACGGTCGACAGCGTGAGGAGCGGGATGGGGAAGCCGCGACGCTGGACCTCGTCGCCGAAGATGAACTGCTCGACCGCGCTCCGCTCCTGGCCGCCGTAGGCCTTCGGCCAGCCGATCCCGAGCCACCCGTCGGCGCCCATCTTCGCGAGGGCCCGATGGTAGAGGGGACCCGCGCCCTCGAGCTCGTGGACCTCGTCGAGCAGCTCGTCGGTCATGAGCTCGTCGAAGTAGGCGCGGAGCTCCGCGCGGAGGGCGACCTGGTCGTCGGTGTATTCGATGCGCATGGGGGACCGTGAGCGGCGTGAGTGATGGGCAGCGCCTCAGGCGGACGCAGGCACCTGGGCTTGATCGGAGGGCTCGTCCTGGGGGCGGAGGTCGACGATCGCGGGGAGACCGTCCTTCGGGTTGAGGCTCAGCTGCTGGAGCAGCACGGGCTCGTGGCCTTCGGGGATCCGCGGGGTCAGCCGCTGGAGCATCGTCGCGATGATCAGCTTCAGCTCCATCACGGCGAAGACCTTGCCCAGGCAGACCCGCGCGCCCGCCGAGAAGGGGACGTAGGCGCCCTTGTGCAGGCCCTTCTCCATCTCCTTCGTCCACCGCTCGGGCCGGAACTCGAGCGGGTCCTCGAACCGCTCGTTGCGGTGCAGGACGAACGGCGAGATGAGGATGTACCAGCCCTTCTTGAGGGTGTATCCGCCCACCACCACGTCCTCGATCGGCTCGCGCATGAACACGTAGACCGACGGCAGCAGGCGCATGACCTCCTTGACCACCCGCTCGACGTACGTCATCTCCTTGATGTCCGCGAGGCCCGCCGGGCGGCCGCCGAGCACGCGGTCCACCTCCTCCTGGGCCTTGGCGGTCACGTGGGGGTGCGTCGCCAGGAGGTACCAGGCCCACGTGAGCGCGTGAGCGGTGGTCTCGTGCCCCGCGAAGAAGATCGTCATGGCCTCGTCGCGCAGCTGCGTCTCGGACATGCCCAGGCCTTCTTCGTCGCGGCTGAGCAGCATCATCGAGAGCAGGTCGCCTCGATCCTCGCCGCTCTCCCGGCGCTCGCGGATCGTGCGCCGGACGATGGCGTCGATGGCGTCGACGGCCTTCACCTTCCGCCGGTTCTTGGGGCTCGGCCACCAGCGGGGGAAGGGGATGGGCATCTGGATGTGCTCGACGAGCACCTCGTTGATCGTGAGCATCGCCCGGCCCACGGTCTCGGCGTCCGCGCCCCGGACGTCCGCGTCGAACAGGGTCTTCGCCACGATGGCGAGCGTGAGCGCGTTCATGTCGGCGCAGACGTCTCGGTCCTCGTCCGCCTGCCACCCGTCGAGCATGTCCCGCGTGAAGTCGACCATCACCCGCGCGTACTCGTCGATCCGCTTCTTGTGGAAGGCGGGCATCATCATCTTGTGGCTGCGCCGCCACGCTTCGCCGTCCGCGCTGAGGATCCCGTAGCCCAGGAAGCTGCGGAAGATCTTCGGGTTCACGGCCGCCTTGTGGAACTTGTCCGCCCGCTTCGTGAGGATCTCGTAGATGGCATCGGGGTCGTTCACGAGCACCCAGGGGTGGCCGAGCATGCGGAACATCGAGACGTCGCCGTGTTCGGCCTGCAGCTCCACCATGAACTCCGCGGCGTGGTGCTGCATCCGCTCCATCGGGTAGAGGGCGAGGGGGCTCTGCCAGCCCGGCGGCATGGGCCCGAAGAAGGACTTCGCGAGGCTGCTCATGAGCATCGTCGACGGGGCGCCGAGCACGAACGTCTGAGCCGCCCACGCGCCCGCGGAGCCCGTGAGGCCGATCCGCTTCGCCGTGCGGTGCACCCACCACGCCTCGAGCGCGTGGACCACCGGGACCGCGAGGAGGAGGCCCAGCAGGAGCGAGCGGGGGGGCAGGGCGGTGAGCGACGCCGTCCACCAGCCGTGCAGCGACTCGCTGAGGGCGAGGGCCGCCAGCGCCGCGATGCCGCCGAGGGTGGCGACCGTCGGGCCCGGGGCGGGTCTTCGGACCCGGTCCTCGAGCGGCTGCATGGGGAGGGCCTGGCTCACGCGTCCGTGGCCTCGACGGTGCCCAGGGAGATCGTCCTGGCCCACGTGTAGTCGGGTTTGCCGGTGGCGAACCGCTCCACGTGGTCCGTGAGCGTCCACACCCGGGGGACCTTGTACCCGGCGACCTTCGTGCGGACGTGGGCGTCGAGCTCCTCCGCGGTGGCGTCCGACCCCTGGCGGAGCGCCACCACGGCCGTCACGCGCTGCATCCACTTCGGATCCGGGATGCCCACGACGAGGGCGTCGAACACGGCCGGGTGCGACTTGAGCGCCTCCTCGACCTCCTCGGGGAAGACCTTCTCGCCGCCCGTATTGATGCACATCGACCCGCGGCCGTAGAGGATGATCTCCCCGTCGTCGGCGATGGTCGCGAAGTCGCCCGGGACCACGTAGCGCACGCCGTTCACGGTCTTGAACCGCTCGGCGGTCTTGACCTCGTCCTTGTAGTAGCCCAGCGGGATCCGCCCGGTGCGAGCGATGCGTCCGACCACGCCGTCCCCCGGGGAGCACGGCTCGTACGTGTCGGGGTGGAGCACGGTCGAGTCCTCGTTCATGAGGAACTTCGGGCGCCCCCCGTTGAGCTCTTCGCCGTCCTCGGGATAGACGGAGCCCTGGTGACCGGACTCGCTGGACCCGAAGTTGTTGAGGATCAGGGCGTCTTCGGCGAGCTCCTGGAGCTTCGCCTGCACCGTCCCGCTGAGGACCGCGCCCGCCGACGCGATCGCCATCAGCGAGTCCAGGTCGACGTCCTTGCAGGGCCCCTCGAGCGCTTCGATCAGGGGGAGGGCCATCGCGTCGCCGACGATGTTCACCGTGGTGACCTCCTCGTCTTCGATCGCGCGGCAGATCTTCTCGGGCTCGAACGTGGCCCCGGGGATGATCACGGTGGTGCCCCCGGTGAGCATCCCGATCCACGTCGCCAGCTGCCCCGAGCCGTGGATGTAGGGCGCCGCCGGGAGGATGTTCTGCGTGAAGTACTCCTCGACCGCGTTGACCGCGAGCTCCTCGGGGCTCTCGATCGGGTCGCCGCCGGGGGCGCCTCCCTGGAGGAACGCGAAGAAGAGGTCCTCGTGGCGCCACATGACGCCCTTGGGCATGCCCGTCGTCCCGCCCGTGTAGATGATGTACAGCTCCTGCCCGGTGCGGGGCTCGAAGTCCCGCTCGCCGGTCTCCTGCGCGAGGATCGCGTCGTAGTCGACCGCGTCCATGCCGTGAGCCGACTCGCCGGAGCCGTCCTGGACGACCACCACGGTCTTCACCGACGGCACCCGCTCACGCGCCTCACGCGCCACCGCCGCGTAGGTCTGATGAACGATCACGCCCTTGATGTCGGCGTTGTCGAACAGGTACGCGACCTCCTCGGCCACGTACCGGTAGTTGATGTTGATGTGGACGGCCCGCAGCTTCATGCACGCGAGCATCCCCTCCACGTACTCCGTGCCGTCGTACATGAAGAGGCCCACGTGGTCCCCGGCGCCGATGCCCCGGGAGCGCAGGTAGTGGGCGAGGCGGTTGCTGCGGTCCTCGAGCTGCGCGAACGTCAGTCGACGGTCCCCGCAGACCAGCGCTTCGTTGTCCGGCATCGCGTCGACGAGCGACTCGAAGAGGTCGGCGATGTTGTAACTCAGGCTCATGGTCTGTCCCTCCCGACAACCCACGCGGCGAAGAACTGGCTGCCGCCGCCGTACGCATGACCGAGCGCCCGGGAGGCGCCCTCGACTTGGTGGTCCCCCGCCGTCCCCCGCACCTGCCGCGCCGCTTCCGCGAACCGCAGCATCCCGCTGGCGCCGATGGGGTTGCTGCACATCACGCCCCCGCTGGGGTTGATCGGCAGGTCGCCGTCGAACGCCGTGGTGCCGTCCTCCGTGAGCTTCCAGCCGTCGCCCACGTCGGCGAACCCGAGGTTCTCGAGCCACATGGGCTCGAACCAGGAGAAGGGCACGTAGATCTCGGCCGTGTCGATCTCGCTCCGGGGGTCGGTGATCCCGGCCATCGCGTAGGCCGCCGCGGCGCAGTCCGAGCCCGCCTTCGGGTTCACCTGGTCGCGGCCGGGGAAGAGGATCGGCTCGCTGCGCATCGCCGTGCCGTGGACCCACGCGACGTTGCGACCGGCCGCGCCGGCTTCGTCCGTGAGCACGAGAGCGCAGGCGCCGTCCGAGGACGGGCAGGTGTCCATGTAGCGGATGGGGTCCCACAGCATCGGGCTCGCTTCGACCGTCGCCAGGTCGATCCCCTCCATGCGCAAGTGCGCGTGAGGATTGCGCAATCCGTTGAGGCGGTCCTTCACGGAGACGAGGTGGCCGATGTGGGCGGGTGCGTTCGAGCGGCGGATGTAGGCGCGGATCAGCGGCGCGAAGTAGCCCCCGGCTCCCGCGGCCATGGGCGGCTGGAACGGGTAGTGCGGGGACAAGGCCCACATCGCGTTGCTCGCCGACTGCATCTCGAAGGCGACCGTGAGGACCCTCTTGTGGCGACCGGAGCTGATCAGGTGCGAGGCGACGAGCGCGGTGGAGCCCCCGACGCTGCCCGCGGTGTGCACGCGGATGATCGGCTTGCCCACGGCCCCCAGCGCGCCCGCGAGGTGCAGCTCCGGCATCATCACGCCTTCGATCGTGTCCGGCGCCGTGCCCAGGACGACGGCTTCGATGTCGGCGAAGTCGTAGCCCGAGTCTTCGAGGGCGGCGAGCGCGGCCTCCCGCACGAGCCCCGCCAGGGATACGTCCTTCCGCTTGGCGGCGTGGCGCGTCTGGCCGATGCCGACGACGGCGCAGCGCAGGCTCACGAGGCCCCCAGCACGGCGACGAGGTTGTGCTGCAGGCACGGACCCGACGTCGCGTGAGCGACGGCCGTGGAGGCCGTGCCGTCGTGGATCCGGCTCGCCGCTTCGCCCACCCGGATCAGCCCGGCGACCATCATCGGGTTGGCCGCGAGCGCACCCCCGGACGGGTTCACGACCGTGTCGGGTCCGAAGGCGGGGGCGAGGGCGTCCCGGAGCACGACCTCCTGGGCCGTGAACGGAGCGTGCAGCTCCACGACGTCCGCAGGCCCCTCCCCGACGCCCGCCTCCAGGCCCGCGATCTCGGTGGATCGCGAGCGCGTGAGGTCGCGCATGCCGAGGCTCGCGGCCTCGATCCGGTGGTCCATGCCCCGGATCCAGGCGGGTCGTTCGCACAGCTCCCGGGCCCGGTCCCCGGCGGCCAGGACCACCGCCGCGGCGCCGTCGGAGATCGGCGGGCAGTCGTGCTTGCGGAGGGGGTCGCGGAGGTAGGGGGCCGCCAGCAGCTCGTCGACACCCGGGGACCCGGCGACCTGCGCGTGAGCGTTGGACGTCGCCATGTTTCGGTTGCGCTCCGCCACCGCGGCGAGGTCCCGCTCGGTGGCCATCCCCGAGTCGAGGACCGCGCGTGTCTGCAGGGCGGCGAGGGAGATCGCGTCGACGCCCAGGGGGGCGACGTAGTACGGGTCCAGCTGGGAGGTCATGACGGCGGGGAGATCCCCCGGGGACGACTTGCCGAAGCCGTACGCCACGGCGACGTCGATGTCGTCGTGCTGGAGCCGGATCCAGGCTTCGTACAGAGCCCAGGCGCCGTCCATCTCCACGTGCGACTCGGCCAGCGGCGGCCAGCCGCCGAGCGCGTCGAGCGCCGAGACGAAGGAGAACGGCCTGCCGATGAGGTAGTCGCAGCTGCCCGAGCAGGTGAACCCGACGTCGTGTCGATGCAGCCCCGCGCGGGCGAGCGCGTCGGCGACGACCGGGCGCACGAGCTCGGCCTCCTGCCGCTCCGTGTCGCGACGGACCGACGGCAGCTGCGCGAACGCGACGATCGCCACGGGCCTCACAGGTGGTCCTCGATCTGCTCGAACGGGACGTCCGGCTCGCCCGTGGGCACGAAGTAGCGGATCGACTCCATCGTCGGCGCCAGGTCCTCGTCGTCGACCCACTCGGCGCGGACCCGCATCCCCATCCGCACGTCGGCCGCGGCGACCCCGCCCACGAGGTGGAAGATGGGGAGGTCCGCCCCGTCGAGGAGGATGCACGCGGTCGCGTACGGCGGCTCGAGGACCTGCCCGGGGAACGGGAAGTCGACGATGCAGAACGTGGTGACCGTGCCCGTGTCGGCGAGGTCGCGCGGGTCTTCGGTGGGCACGGCGCAGGTGGGGCAGGACCCTCGCGGGGGCACGAAGACCTTCTCGCACTCGGGGCAGGCCTCGGCGATCAGCCGCTTCTCGACGATCCCGCGCAGGAACCGCGCGAGCGGGGCGGCGGCCGAGACCGTGTACTCGAGGTGCGTCGGGCTCACGATGCGGGTGACGGGGCGGTCGAACGTCGCCGCGGGCGCGACCTCGTCCACGGGCGCCTCTTCGGGCACGAACCAGGCGATGTCGCGGATCGAGCCGGTCGGCTCGGCCGCCCATCGGACGCGGACGCGGGCTCCCGTCGTGATGCCATCGGAGGAGCCGCAGTCGACCGCGTGGAGCAGGTCGGTGTCGGCCCCGTCCAGCCGGATCAAGGCCCAGGCGAACGGTCGGTCGAGGGGATGATTCGGGCGTGGCGAGGCGACCCAGGTCCAGCTGCGCACGCTGCCGCGACCCGTGAGATCCACCCAGTCCGCGTCGTCTGCTCCGAGCGCGGCGCCGGTCTCCGGATCGAACTCCAGGGGCGGCACGACGACCTCCCCGCGGGCGTTGCGCACGCCGCTCACGCGCCGATCACGCAGGCCCGTGAGGAACCTGCCGATCACGGGCCCGGTGGACCGGGAGTACGGATACTCGAGGACGTAGGGGGCGGTGAGAGCGGCCATCAGTCGTCGTAGTCGTCGTCATCGTCGAAGCCCTGGGGGACGACCATGTCGAAGTAGAACTTCTCCTCCAGGGGGCCGGGCTGCCCCACGTGGATGTGCTTCGTGCGGGTGAACGCGGCCATGCCGTGGGGCCCGAGCTCGCGCCCGAGGCCGCTCTGCTTGTACCCGCCGAAGGGGAAGCGGAGGTTGAGCAGGTTGTAGTCGTTGATCCACACCGTGCCCGACTCGATCTTCTCGGCGAGCCGCTGGGCGCGGTCGAGGTCCTCGCTCCAGACGCCCGCGGCGAGGCCGTAGTCGCAGTCGTTGGCGATGGCGAGCGCCTCGGCTTCGTCGTCGTACGCGATGACCGAGAGGACGGGCCCGAAGATCTCCTCCCGCGCGATCACCATGTCGTTGGTGACGCCCGTGAAGATCGTCGGCGTGTAGTAGAAGCCGCGGTCGAGGTCGTCGGGCCGGGCGCCGCCGCACGCGAGCTTCGCGCCCGCCTCGAGCCCGAGCTGCACGTAGCGCTCGACCTTGTCCCGCTGAAAGCCCGCCACCAGAGGGCCCATCGTGGTCTCGAAGTCGGTGGGGTCGCCCACGACCATGCGGGCCGCCCCTTCCACCAGCCGCTCCACGATGTCGTCGTGCAGCGCCCGGGGCACGAGCAGCCGCGTGCCCGCGATGCAGGCCTGCCCGTGGTTGTAGTAGACGCCGAACAGGGCGCCCATGCAGGCGGTCTCGAGGTCCGCGTCGTCGAGGATGATGTTGGGGGACTTGCCCCCGAGCTCGAGCGTGACCGGCTTGAGGCGCTCGGCGGCCTTGCCCGCGATGATCCGTCCCACGACGGTCGAGCCCGTGAACGTGATCTTCTCGGTGCGGGGGTGGGTGACGAGGGCCTCTCCGAGCGCGTTCTCTGGAGCCGTGACGACGTTCACGACGCCGTCCGGCAGCCCGGCCTTCGAGCAGATCTCGGCGAGCATCAGCGCGGTGACGGGTGTGTGCGGCGACGGCTTGAGGACCATCGTATTGCCCGCGGCGAGGGCGGGCGCGATCTTCCAGGCCGCGGCCGCGGTCGGGAAGTTCCAGGGGACGATCCCGACCGTGGCGCCGTAGGGCTCGCGGACGATCCGGTTGATGGACTCGACCGGGGTGTCCTCTTCGAACGCCTCCTCGAACTCGGTCTCCCGCAGCAGCTCGGCGTAGTACTCGAACGTCTGCGCGGCGATGGGGATGTCGGCGATCGAGACCTTGCGGACCGGGCCGCCGTTGTCGGCGATCTCCGCGTCGACGAGCTCGTCCTCGCGCTCGCGCATCTCTTCGGCGATCGCTTCGAGCAGGTCGGCCCGGGCGTCCTTGTCGAGCTCTCCCCAGGGCCCGCGGAAGGCCCGGTGCGCCGAGTCGACCGCGCGGACGGCGTCGGCCGTGGACGCCGCCGCGACGGTCGCCCACGCCTCCTCCGTGGCGGGGTTGATCGTGTCGACGGTGCGGCCCCCCTCGGCGTCGCACCAAGCTCCGTCGATGAAGAGGCCGTACGCGTCCATGGATCAGTCGCAGCCGGGGGGGAGGAATTTGTTCATCTTCTGGGCCTTGGGGATCGAGCCCTTGACCTTGAGCTTGCGGGTCATGAACGCCTTGCGGCCGTCGATGTCGCCGTTGGCGAGCTTCACGTACTCGGCCGCGTTCATCGTGTAGGTGACGTCGATCTTGCCGCCGGGGGCCTCGGTGGTGACCGCGGGACCGTCGGACGTGACCTGGACGAACCAGGTGCCGCCGCCGTCGCCTTCCAGGTCGTACTGGTAGGTCAGGGTCTTGCCCGCCTTCGGGGCCTTGGCGGCGACGAAGCGGTCGTTGAGGGTGTCGAAGTATTCCTGGCAGGTGTTCACGCGAGCGACCATCGGAGCCTCCCGAATCGGTGGTGTCGTGGTGCTGGGACGGGGGTCTGCTCCGCGCCGCAGCGCCGAGAAGTGAAACACGTTTCAGCGCGAAAGTGAAACGTGTTTCACTTCTAAGCCAACGCCGCTTGATCGCGGGAGTGAAACACGTTTCAATTCGATGGGCTGGGCCGGGTTCGGTCGACTCCGATCCCAGCCCCTCGGAGGGCCGAAATGGCGCGAGATACCTCGGTGAAGGGCTACCCGCGAGGGTGGTTCGTCGTGTGCTTCTCGGACGAGATCGCCCCCGGCGACGTCCGTCGAATGCAGTACTTCGGGCAGGAGCTCGTGGCCTATCGGGGCGAGTCCGGGGAGGTCGCCGTGCTCGACGCGTACTGCCCCCACCTCGGCGCCCACCTCGCGGTGGGGGGGACCGTGGCGGGCGACGACGTGCGCTGCCCCTTCCACGCGTGGGAGTTCGGGCGCGACGGAGGCTGCTCGCGCATCCCCTACGCCGACAAGATCCCGCCGCGGGCGAAGGTCCGGTCCTGGCCCGTGGTCGAGCGCAACGGGGCCGTCCACGTGTGGCACGACGCGACCGGGGCGCCGCCCGCGTGGGAGATCCCCACGATCGACGAGTACGGCACCCCCGAGTGGATGCCCTGGTCGAGGAAGCTGCTCCGCATCCGCACCCACCCCAAGGAGGTGGTGGAGAACGTCGCCGACAAGGCCCACTTCCCGAAGGTCCACCGCACCGAGATCCTCCAGTTCGAGAACGAGTACGACGCTCACCGCGCCACCCAGCGGACCGAGGGCGTCGCCACCCCGCCCGGGGGCGGCACCGACCACTTCAAGATCGAGGCGACGTACTACGGTCCGGGGTTCCAGATCAGCCACATGGACGGGGTGCTGCGGTCGATCCTCATCCTCGCGCACACGCCCGTCTCCCTGGGGGGCGGCGGCGGCGGGCGCGGCTTCGTCGAGGGCGGCGATCCCTTCGCGCGGCTCTACGACGGCGCCGACCACATCGACCTCCGCTTCGGGGTGAGTCTCAAGGTGATCGGAGGACGCAGCCGCACCGAGAAGTTCAGCGACATGTACGTGGACAACCTCCGGCGGGGCTTCATGGAGGACATCCAGATCTGGGAGAACAAGGTGTATCGGCCGTCTCCCCAGCTCGTCGACGGCGACGGGCCGGTGGGCAAGCTCCGGCGCTGGTACCGCCAGTTCTACGCGTGAGGGTCGTGTGAGGCCGTCGCCGTTGCCCTAGGCTGAAGGCAGCCGGGAGGCGGATGCGTCGAGACCTGCCACGGGACCTGACCCCCGAGACCGCGCGGCTCCGGCTCATCGCGCTCCTCCGCCTCGCGTACTCGGCCGAGCTCGCGGCGGCGCTCGCCTACTCGGGGCACCGGCGGTCGCTCTCCGACCCCATCCAGGCCGCCGAGATCGAGCGCATCCGCCGGGACGAGATCGACCACCGCGACCGGATCCTGCCGATGCTGACGACGATGGGGGCCGCTCCGAGCCGGGGCCTCGAGATCGTCTACCGGATCATCGGCACGACGATCTCGCTGCTCTGCCTCGTGGGCGGGTGGTTCGTACCGATGTACGGCGCGGGGGTGCTGGAGAGCCGGAACGTGACCCCGTACGAGCGCGCAGCGCGCCTGGCGGTCGTCGCCGGGCGCCCCGGATTCGTGCCCGATCTGCTGGAGATGGCCGAGGTGGAGTGGGACCACGAGCGCTACTTCCGGCTGCGCCGCGACCAGCACTGGATGCGCGCGATCTTCCCCACGTGGCGCGTCCCGCCCCCGCGGGAGGACATCCGGGCGACGTTCGAGGACTTCGCCCGCAGCCGCTGACCGCTACTTCTTCTTCTTCTTCGGCATCGAGCTCGCGTGGGCGAGGCCGCGCTCCACCCAGACGTCGAGGGCGGCGTCGTCGGCCACGGCTCGCGCCTCGACGAGGACCCACCCCGTCATCGCGTTGCCGCCCCGCATGAGCCCGAGGGCGCCGTCCTCGGAGAGCAGCCCCTCGAAGTCCTCGCGCGAGCACCGGATCATGAGGTTGCCGTCGTTGTGCGCGCCGGTGGCCATGTTCCCGTGCACGGTCCAGCCGATCCCGCCGAACATCTTCTTCTCCACGAGGCCGTCGGTGCCGGCGACGCGGGCGCGGATCCGCTCCGCGAGCGAGGGGTCGTAGGGCATGCCGCCAGTGTCCCCCGGGGGCCGGACGCGGTCCACTCCCGAGGGCGGCCCTCCGGAGGTAGCGTGGGCTGCAGAGGGCTCGGCATGCGCATCTCGACCATTCTGCTCGCGACACTCCTGACCTCGGCCGGCTGTCCGGCGCCGACGGGGGAGCCGGATCCGACCCCCGCGCTCGACGACGACGACTCCGCGGCGACGGGCGACGACGACGACGCCGACGACTGCGACGACCCCACCGACGCCGACCTGGACGGATCTCGGGTCTGCGACGGCGACTGCGACGACGGCGACGCTTCGGTCCACCCGGGCGCGCCCGAGTGGTGCGACACGATCGACCACGACTGCGACGGCGACGCGACGCTCACCGAGGGCTGCGGCGGCGAGTGTGGCGACGGCGTCGTGCAGTCGAACGTGGACCCCGCGGCTTTCTGCACCGGCCCCGGCGTCCTCATCGCCGACGCCGGGGCGTGGGCGGCCTGGGTCGCTTCCCCGGTCGGGGACGCGCAGCTCGACGTCCGGGTCGATCTCGGCGGCGCGGAGCTCGCGCTGAACACGCCGTGCGACCTGGAGATCCGGCCCGAGGGGGAGCTGCTGGGGCTCACGGACGCGCTCGTCGAGGTGGGCAGGTTCACCAGTCGGGGCCGCGTCGAGGCCTCCGTGGGGCTCACGGTGCGGGGGCGGGACGGCGTCACGATCCTGGCGTCGGCGGCCACGGACGCCCCGGCGCTGGCCGTGGAGTCGGCGGCGATCGACCTGAGCGGCGACGTGGTGGTGCGGGAGCGCCTGTGTCACGAGTCCGGGTCCGTCCTCGTCCGGGGCTCCGCGTCGGTGGTGCTGGGGGGCGCGGACGTGGAGATCCGAGGCGGCTCGCTGGACCTCGGCACGGGCTACGCGAACGCCGGAGACGTGGTCCTCTCGGGCGACTCGGTCCTCATCCGGCAGGCCGTCGCCCTCCAGGCCTCCGGGGACGTGCACCTCGCGAGCGTCGACTCGCTCGACATGGGCGGGGACGTCGTGGCGGCGGGGGACGCCGTGTTCGAGTCCGGCGGGAGCGTCTTGATGCGGTCCGCGTCGGACGTGCAGGCCGTGGGCGAGGTGGTGCTCTCGGCCACCGAGAACCTGGACCTCGGCGGTCGGCTCGGGAGCTCGCTGTGGGCCGTGGGGACTGCGGGCGGCAACCTGCTGTTCCGGAGCGCGGGCTCCATCGAGGGGCCGGGATCGGTGACGATCACCGCGGACGGCTCCCTCGACGTGTCGGGGGACGTCACCGGGGCAGGGGACGTGGCCCTCGAGGGAGCGTCGATGCTGTGTCGGTCCGCGTTCGCCATGACGTCGAGCGGCGACGTGAGCCTGCGGGTGGCCGAGGGCCTGGACGCGTCGTGCCGCATCTCCGGAAACGGGGACGTCGAGATCGTCACCGGCACGTACTTCCTGCGGTCGGCCCACACCTTCGCGGGCAACGACAGCTGCACGATCAGCGGGGTCGGGACGGGCGTAGACCCCGAGGGGTGCGAGCCGCTCTAGCAGGCCGTCCGTCGCTACTTGCCGGCGACGATCTTCCGGATCCGTCCGTCGGACGCGCCCACGATCACCTCGCCGTCGGGGGTGCGCCCGAAGGTCCCCACCGGCAGCTTCGCGCCCGTGAGCGGGTGGACCTTCGCCTTCCCGTTCCAGGCGGCGGCGTCGGTCACGTTCGCGGCGGAGAGGTCGAGGGCGTACAGCTTCATCGTGACGTTGTCCCCGAAGACGTACTTGCCCTTGAGGGCCGCGAAGCCGTCGCCTGCGTGCACGACGCCCCCGACGACGGCGTAGCCGCCCGCGTCGCCGGTCGGGCCCTTCGGGTTCCCGTACTCGAACAGCGGCGCGACGTAGGTGCCCCCGGCTTCGCCGACGTGCGGGTGCTCGAGCGTCCCCTCGCGGACGCTCCAGCCGTAGTTGCCGCCCTTGAGCACCACGTCGACCTCCTCGAGGCGCGCCTGCCCGGTGTCGCCGACGATGAGCGCGCCTTCGCCCGGCAGTCCGGCGGGCACGAACTCCATGCGCCAGGGGTTGCGGAAGCCGTAGGCCCAGATCAGCGACTCGTGGTCGTCGACCCCCACGAAGGGGTTGTCGGCGGGCACCAGCTCCTTGCCGTCCACGTCCAGGCGCAGGATGGTGCTCGTGACCCGCTTGGGGTCCTGGCCGCGCCCGCACGGATCCTGCTGCGCGCCGCCGTCGCCCACCGAGACGTAGAGCATGCCGGCGGGTCCGAAGAGCACGTGGCCCGCGTTGTGCCCCTCTCCGGGCTGGTTCCGCTGGAGCAGCACGCGCGCGACGAGCGACTTGCTCGGCGCGGTGAGGTCCGTGACCGTCCACTCGGTGACCACGAGCGACCCCCCGCAGCCGTACTCCTCGCCGATGGCGCACAGCTCCTTCAGCTTCTCTTCGGACGCGCCGGGGGGGAGCCGCTTGCAGTTGGCGTTGGCCTCGGGAGAGCGCGGGATCGTGTGATACGTGTAGAAGCGGCGCTTCTGGGGGTCCGTGAGGAACTCGGGGTGCAGCGCGAAGCCGAGCAGTCCCCGCTCGGGGTTGATGCTCGCGATGTCGGGTATCGCCAGCAGCGTCCGCGCCGCCCCGGACTTCGTATCGTACGCGACGACGTCCCCGTCCTTGTCGGCGACGATGAGGTGCACGGCCCCGCCCGTCTCCAGGCGCGAGTAGATCAGCGCCGTCGGGGTCTTCGCCTTGACCTCCTTGCCCCCGTACTCCACCCGCTCGAGATCGATCGCGATCGGGGGGCAGTCGGCCCACCCGTCCTCGGCGCTGCAGCTGCCCTTCTCGGCAGCGGCGGGTGACGCCAGGAGCAGGGTGCCGGCGACGAGGGCGGGGACGAACGGGTGATGCAACATGGGGCCTCCTGGGCGAACTCTAGCGACGTCCGGATGGACCGCGCGAGGTCGCCGGCCGGGTAAGCTCGCGCGCCCCCCCAGGAGATTCGTCCGTGTCCGAGCAGTCCGTCGCCATCGTCACCGGAGCCAACACCGGCATCGGGAAGGTCACCGCGCGGGAGCTGGCCGCCACCGGCCGTCGCGTATTCCTGGCTTGTCGCAGCCGCGAGCGCGCCGAAGCGGCCCGGGCCGAGATCGTCGCGGCGACCGGCAACGAGGCCGTGGAGTTCCTGGAGCTCGACCTCGCGTCGCTGGCGTCGGTGCGCGCCGCCGCCGAGTCCTTCCTCGCGCGGGACCTCCCCCTGCAGCTGCTCGTCAACAACGCCGGGCTCGTGCCCGGGAAGCGAGCGGTGACCCGGGACGGCTTCGAGATGACCTTCGGCGTGAACCACCTCGGCCACTTCCTGTTCACGACGCTGCTGCTCGACCGGCTCGTGGCCTCCGCCCCGGCCCGGGTCGTGACGGTCGCGAGCCGGGCTCATCGGCGGTGCGCGGGCGTCGACTGGGACGCGCTCCGCAGGCCGACGTCGAGCGCATCGGGGTTCCCCGAATACACCGTGAGCAAGCTCGCCAACGTGTGGTTCAGCGCCGAGCTCGGGCGTCGCCTGGAGGGCACCGGCGTCACGACGTACGCCGTTCACCCGGGGGTGGTCGCGACCGACATCTGGCGGCGGATCCCGGGGCCGCTTCGATGGATCGCCAAGCTCTTCATGATCGACGAAGAGGAGGGCGCCCGGACCACGCTGCACTGCGCTGTGGACCCCGGGGCCGGGAGCGAGACCGCGCTGTACTACGCCGAGTCGGCGGTGCTCGCGGCGTCGGAGCGCGGACGCGACGAGGCCATGGCGCGGGAGCTGTGGACCCGCTCGGAGGCCTGGGTCGCCTCCTGACGTCCGGGGCGTCCGCGGACGCCGGCGGTTTCGGCGCGGCAGGAGCTCGTGGACGATCGCCTGCCCTCTCGATCCCGGGATGGAACCGGGGGAGCGGGAGGCGTAGCCTCTCGGCGTGGGACTCAAGCGTCACAACAGCCTGATGGTCGACTACGACACGGAGGGCCTGCCGCGGGACTGGCGTCGCCGCGTCGAGGACGCCGTCCGCGCCGTGGGAGGGCTGCACTACCTCTACGTGACGACCGTGAAGGCAGGGGAGCGCAAGAACCCGCCCGGCGTGCTCGTGAGCGTGGCCCGGGACGGCTCCGAGGAGTCCTGGACGCCGAAGGTCGAGCTGATCATCCGCAAGCGGATCGTCGACGTCCTGAACTACGGCAAGCAGGAGGAGATCGACCGCCGCAAGGAGTCGCTGCGGGCCGAGCTGGGGCAGCTCGGGGTGCTCGCCGGACGCATCCCCGCGCGCGAGACCCGGGTCCCCGCCGATCCCGCGGAGCACGCCCGGCGTACCGCGAAGCGAAACGTCCTCACCCAGGAGATCGCGATCACGCTTCGGAAGGCGGACATCCCGGGCGAGGCGCGGGAGCTCCTGGAGGTGGCCCTGCAGCAGATGCAGCACCCCGACCTGTGGGCCCTGTGGGTGCGGATCCTGATGCAGGTGGAGGAGACGGAGGAGGTGCTGCCGGCGCCCCTGACGGCTCGGATCCTCCAGCTCCTGTGATCGTTCAGTAGCCCCCGAGGCGCGCCCAGCGCCGCCGGTGCCACACGCCGTCTCCCCACGTCGCCTCGGCGCAGCGGGCCCGCTTGAGGTGCAGGCCGATGTCGTACTCGTCCGTGACGCCGACGCCGCCGTGCATCTGGATCCCCTCGCCCGCGGCGTGCAGGTAGGCCTCGCCCACCACGGCCTTGGCGAGGGACGCCATGCGGGCGACCTCGTCCGCGGGGGCGCCCGGATCGTCGGCGGCGCGAGCGGCCGCGACCACCGCCGAGCGAGCCATCTCCACCTTCATGAAGACGCGCGCCGCGCGATGCTGGAGGGCCTGGAACGAGCCGATGGGGACGCCGAACTGCTCGCGCTCCTTGAGGTACACGAGGGTGTCGGCGAACGCCTGCGCGGCCCCCCCGAGCATCTCCGAGGCGAGGAGGATCGTCGCCCGGTCGAGCCCCTCGCGCAGCGCTCGCCGCGCGTCGGGACCCTTCGCCAGCAGGGCCCGGGGACCGACCTCGACGTGGTCGAGCGTGATCAGGGCGGCGCCGCGGCCGTCGATTCGCGTCTGTCGCTCGCGCTGGAGACCCGACGCGTCCCAGGGCACCTCGAAGAGGCCGAAGCCGTCGGGCGTCGTGGCGGAGACGAGGAGGACGTCGGCGACGTGCCCCTCCCGCACCTGGCTCTTCGTCCCCCGCAGCGTCCAGCCGGTGGCGGCGGAGGCGGCGACGGTCGCGGGCGCCCCGTAGTCCCAGCGACCTCGGGGCTCGTCCAGGGCGAGCGCGACGACGGCCTCGCCCTCGATGATGCGACGCACGAGGCGCCCCCGAGCGGATCCCGCGACGCAGCGCTGCAGCACCTCGAGGGCGGCGAACGACGGCACGAGCGGCTCGGGCATGAGCCTCCGTCCGGCCTCCTCCAGCAGGAGCGACGCCCCGAACAGCCCCAGACCGGCGCCCCCGTCCTCGGGCGCGGTGGTGAGCGCCGTCCAACCGAGCTCGGCGAGGGTCGCCCAGAGGTCTCGCGACCAGCCCGTCTCGTCGCGGCGGTCGCGGAGGGTGCGGACCCGCTCCACGGGCGAGTTCTCGCGGACGAACCTGGCCGCCTCTTCGGCCAGGAAGGTCTCGTCCTCGTCGCGCGTGAGTCGACGCGTGAGCGCTGTGCTGCTCGGCGATGGTGCGCTCACGTCGGCAGCCCCAGGACCCGCTTGGCGAGGATGTTCAGCTGGATCTCCGAGGTCCCGCCCTCGATCGTGTTGGCCCGAGACCGAAGCCAGGAGCGCGTGGCGGCGAGCTCGTCGTCGCTGAAGCCGGGGCCTTCCCACCCCAGCGCCTGGGGGCCGGCGACGCGCGCGGCCAGGTCCCAGCGACGCTGCTTCAGCTCCGATCCGGCGACCTTCAGGACCGACGACGCCGCGCTCGGCTTCCCCGCCGTCGCCTCCTGCGCGACTCGGGCGACCGTGAGCCGGTGGGCGGTCTCGCCCATCGAGTTCCGGGCGATCGCTTCGCGGACGGCCGGGTCGTCGATCCGACCGTCGCGCTCCCCGAGGTGGTCCTTCGCCAGCGCGACGAGCGAGGCCTCGGCCCCCGCGAGCTGCCCCGCGATCGCCTCGCCGATCATCGACCGCTCGTAGAGCAGCAGGGCCTTGCCCACGGTCCACCCGCCGTCGACTTCGCCCACCACGTGGGCGCGCGGGACCCGCACGTCCTCGAGGAAGACCTCGCAGAAGGGGGAGGCGCCGCTGATGAGCTGGATCCTGCGGGCCTGCACGCCCGGGCTCGCCATGTCGATGAGGAGGAAGGTGATCCCGGCCTGCTTCTTGACGTCCGGGTTCGTGCGGACGAGGCAGAAGATCCAATCGGAGGCGTCGGCGTAGGACGTCCATACTTTCTGGCCGTTCACGATGAAGTCGTCGCCGTCGGGGATGGCCCGCGTCTTCAGCCCCGCGAGGTCGGAGCCGGCGTCCGGCTCGGAGTAGCCCTGACACCACCGGATCTCCCCGCGGACGATCGGGGGCAGGTGCTCCGCCTTCTGGGCGTCGCTCCCGAAGTCGAGGAGCGTGGGGCCGATCATGGTGAGGCCGAACCCCACCAGCGGCGGCGGCACGGACAGCTCCCGCATCGCCGCGCGGAGCTCTCGACCCTCGGCGGGGTCGAGGCCGCCTCCGCCGTATCGGGTGGGCCACGTGGGGGCCGTCCACCCGCGGGAGAGGGCGAGGTCGAGCCAGCGGCGCTCGTCGTCGGTGGGGGCGCCGCCGCGTCCGCCCCAATAGCCGTCGAACGCGCCCTTGCGCGTCCCCAGCAGGGCGGGGGGGACGTGGGCGCGCAGCCACGCGGTCGCTTCGCTCCGGAAGGCGCCGAGGTCGGCCATCAGTCGAACCACTCGGGCACGTGCAGCCCGGCGAGCGCCTCGGCCACCTCGTCGCGGACCATCGCCCGGTAGCTGCCCGCGAAGTAGAGGAGGGGCCGCAGGGGCTGCGCGTCGGACGGGAACCGAGCGCCGTGCACGCGGCCGATGAAGATCGTGTGGTCTCCCCCGTCGGCCTCGGCGTGGAGGGAACAGTCGAGGGAGGCGAGCGCGGTGTCGAGCAGCACGGCGCCGCTGACCTCGCCGCGGCCGTGGCTCAGGTCGTCGAACGTCGACTGCCCTTCGGGCCATCGCTGCCACGCTCCCGACGCGTCCACGCGGCCCCCGGCGAAGCGGTTGCTGAGCGCCTGCTGGTGCTCCGAGAGGAGGTTGACCCCGAAGGCGCCGTGGCCCTGCAAGTACGCGTGAGTCTTGTTGTTACGGTTCACGCAGACGAGCACGAGCGGGGGGTCGATCGACAGGGAGCAGAACGCGCTCGCGGTCATGCCGTAGTCGGCGTCGCCGACCCGGGTCGTCAGGACGGTGACGCCCGACCCGAACCGGCCGAGGGCGCGCTTGAAGGTGCCCGGATCCAGCGCGTTCTGCGACTCCATGGCCCGAAGTGAAACACGTTTCACTCACGGGATCCAGTCCCCGGGAGCGAGCGGACCTCAGCCGTCCTCGCCCCAGAAGACGCGCCGGGCGTTGCCCCGCAAGAAGGCCTCGAGCACCCCCTCGCGGGCCCCGAGGCCGGCGTGCTCCCGGGCCTCCCGCACCGTACGGTCCATGCCCAGCACCGGGTGGTCGCTGGCGAAGATGATCTTCTTCCGACCGCGGGTGTTCATGTAGCGCACGAGCTCGGGCGGGAAGTACTTCGGCGCGTACGCCGAGGTCATGAGGTAGAGGTTCCGGTACTTCAACATGAGCCGGATCGCCTCGTTCCACCACGGGTCGGCGCCGTGAGCCATGACGATCGTGAGCTCCGGGAAGAAGAGGCAGACCTCGTCCAGGTGCATCGGGTGCTGGACCCAGCCGGGGGCGGGGGGCCCGGGGATGCCGGTGTTCACCGAGATGGGGAGGGCCAGCTCGCAGCACTTGGCGAACACCGGGTAGTAGCTGCGATCGGTGGGCGCGAGGCCGGTCATGAACGGGAAGACGCGGGCCAGGAGGACGGGGTGGCTGCGCTTCATGGCCTCGATCGCGCGCACCGCCTTCATGCCCCGGCGGGGGTCGACGGAGACCGACAGGAAGAAGCGGTCCGGGTGCTTCTCCGGGAAGGAGATCGTCACCGGATCGGGCTCCTCGGCGCGGGTCGCGAGGATCGCGCGTTCGACGCCGTGCTCGTCCATGAGGTCGACCAGCTCTTCGACGTCGATGTCCTTGAAGATCGCGTCGGTACGATCGAAGTAGTCCTCGGCCACCCGCACCAGCCACTCGGGGCGCTTCATGGAGCCCATTCGAGGGTTGACGAAGGTATCGATCGCGAGCGTCCGGGGGGCTGCTGCGGGGTCGGACATGGGCGGATCTCCGGGGCGTTTTGGGCTCGTGTCGTGCGAAGTGAAACACGTTTCACTTTTCTGGTATAGCCTCCCCTCGACGGAGGCACCGATGGTCGCGAACCCGAGTGAAGCCACCCCCGACTTCGTAGCCCGCGCCCGCGCGCTCGCGCCGATTCTGAAGGGTCGCGCCGAAGAAGCCGAGGGGCTGCGCCGACTCCCCGACGCGACGATCGCGGACTTCCAGGAGGCGGGCTTCTTCCGCATGCTCCAGCCCCGCCGTTTCGGGGGCTGGGAGGTCGATCCCGGAGTCTTCTTCGACACGCAGATCGAGATCGCTCGGGCGTGCCCGTCTTCGGCGTGGGTGTTGGGGGTCGTGTCCGTGCACAGCTGGCAGCTCGCGCTCTTCGACGAGCGGGCCCAGCAGGACGTGTGGGGCGACGATACGTCCGCGCTGATCAGCTCCTCGTACGCGCCCGTGGGCAAGGTCGAGCGGGCCGACGGCGGGTTCGTGATCAGCGGCCGCTGGTCCTTCTCGTCGGGCAGCGACCACTGCGGCTGGGTCTTCGTCGGCGGGTTCGCCCCCCCCGCGCCGGACGCTCGGGGCCCCGACATGCGCACGTTCCTGCTGCCGCGCTCGGACTACACCATCGAAGACACCTGGAATGTCTCCGGGCTCAAGGGGACGGGCAGCAACGACATCGTCGTCGATCGCGCCTTCGTGCCCGAGCACCGCACGCACAAGCTGATCCACGGCTTCACCGGCGAGAGCCCGGGGCTCGCGCAGAACCCGGCCCCGCTCTTCAAGCTCCCGTTCGGCCAGGTGTTCGTCCGCGCCGTCTCCACGTCCGCGATCGGGGCCGCCCTCGGGGCGCTGGAGGTGTACCGCGGCTACACGGCGAAGCGGTACGCGACGTCCGACGGCAGCAAGGTCGCGGAGGACCCCACGGCCCAGGTGCTGTGCGCCCGGGGCGTGACCACGCTGGACGAGGTCCGCGCCATCCTCCGCCGGAACTTCGACGAGATGATGGAGTGCGTCCGCGCCGGGGAGAAGATCCCCGTGGAGCGGCGGGTGCAGTACCGGTACGAGTCCGCGCGCGCGGTCGTGCGCTGCGTGGAGGTCGTGGACTCGCTCTTCACCGCCAGCGGTGGCCGCGCCCTGTTCGACGGGCACCCGATCCAGCGGTATTGGCAGGACGTTCACGCCGCGCGGGCCCACTACGCCAACAACCCCGACAAGCCCGGCCGGAACCTGGGCCGCGTGATGCTCGGGATGAAGAACACCGACTTCTTCATCTAGCCCTCGGAGGACCCCGATGGCCTCGGTCTCACAGCTCGCTTACCTCGTCTTCGAGGTGTCCGACCCCGACGCGTGGCGCTCCTTCGGGACCCGTGTCCTGGGGATGGGAGAGGCGTCGTCGGCGCCGGACGGCTCGTTCTCCCTGCGTCACGACGGCCACGCTCACCGCCTCTTCGTCACGCCGGGACCGGCCGACGACCTCCTCGCCCTGGGGTGGGAGGTCTCCGACGCCGCGAGCCTGGAGGCCCTGCTCACGCGACTCACGGCCGCGGGCTTCTCCGTCGAAGAGGGCACCGAGGCGGCCTGCGCGTCCCGACGCGTGCAGCGGTTGGTGCGCGTCCTCGATCCGGCGGGCATCCCCAACGAGCTGGTGCTGGGGTGCGAGCGCGCCGCCCCGTTCGTCTCCGACGTCGTCCGGGGCGGCTTCGTGGCGGACGATCAGGGCCTGGGGCACCTCGTGGTCTCAGCCCCGGACAAGGAGGCGAGCGAGGCCTTCTACGTGCGGCTCCTCGGCCTGCGCCTGAGCGACCACATCGTCACCGAGATGTACGGGCACGCGGTCGACCTGTCCTTCTTCCACGCGAACCGACGGCACCACTCGCTGGCCTTCGGCGGCCGCCAGCGCAAGCGCCTGCATCACTTCATGCTCGAGGCCCGGTCGATGGACGACGTGGGCCTCGCCTACGACCGGACGATCCGGGAGGGGCTGCGGATCATGCAGACGCTCGGGCGTCACCCCAACGACCGGATGTTCAGCTTCTACGCGCGCACCCCCAGCAGGTTCCAGTTCGAGTTCGGCTGGGGCGGGCGGCCGGTGGACGACGCCACGTGGGAGCCCACCACCCACCACTGCGTGAGCGAGTGGGGGCACCACCCGCCGCAGATCGTATTCGCCCCCAAGAGCTGAGAGATCCCAGGAGCCTCGATGTCCGACGTCGCCCCTGCGCTGCCCGTCGCTTCGTACGCCGAGATCGGCGACGGCCTCCGCGTCCACTACCACGCGGTGGGGCCCGAAGACGGCCCCCCGCTCGTATTCCTGCACGGCTCCGGCCCGGGGGCGAGCGGCTACAGCAACTTCCAGGACAACTTCCGCTGCTTCGGCGACGCCGGGTTCCGCACCTACGTGCCCGACGCGCTGGGCTACGGGCGATCGTCCATGCCCGCGGACGCGCAGTACCACCTCGACTACCTGGTGGACGGGACCCGGCGCTGGCTCGACGCGATCGGCGTGCAGCGCGCCTCCTTCATCGGCAACTCGATGGGCGGGGCCATGGCGATCCGGTTCGCGCTGCTGCACCCCGAGCGGGTCGACAAGCTCGTCCTCATGGCGCCGGGCGGCCTCGAGGCCCGGGAGGTCTACTTGGGGATGCGGGGCATCCGCCGCATGATCAAGGCCTTCTTCAGCCCCGAGGGGATCACGCGGGAGTCCATGCGGCGGGTCTTCGAGCTGCAGCTCTACGACGGGTCCCTCGTGACGGACCAGATCATCGAAGAGCGGTTCCAGATCGCCGAGCTGCAGCCCAAGGCGGTGATGGCGACGAGCAAGGTGCCCAACCAGGCCGAGCGCCTGGGGGAGCTCGCCTGCCCGGTGTTCGCGTGGTGGGGCCTCGACGACCAGTTCTGCCCCGTGAGCGGAGCGGATACGATCCTGCGCTCGGTGAAGGGCGCCCGCGTGATGAGCCTCGCGCAGTGCGGTCACTGGGTCATGGTCGAGCACCGCGACGTGTTCAACCGGCTCACGCTCGACTTCCTCCGGGAGGCCTGAGTGCTGGTCGCGGGGACCGTCGACGGGTACGGCCGGGAGCTCTTCACGAACCTGCGTGAGCGCACGACGTCGCCCCCCCTGACCGAGCGTGAGCCGGACATCACGATCGAGGACGCGTACCACATCTCCCGCCGGATCCTCGCCCTGCGCGAGGCCGACGGCGAGGTACTCGTGGGGAAGAAGATCGGCGTCACGAGCCCCGCCGTGCAGAACATGCTCGGCGTGCACCAGCCGGACTTCGGCTACCTCACGGATCGGATGCGGCTCCCCGAGGGCGAGCCACTGCCGACGTCGCGACTCATTCAGCCGCGCGCGGAGGGGGAGCTCGCGTTCGTGCTGTCGCGGGACCTGGCGGGTCCGGGCGTGAGCGAAGCGGACGTGCTCGCCGCCACCGAGTACGTATCCCCGTGCTTCGAGATCGTCGACTCGCGGATCCGCGACTGGAAGATCCGGATCCAGGATACGGTCGCCGACAACGCCTCGTCGGGGGTGTTCGTCGTCGGGGCGGACCGCGTGGCGCCCGGGGGCCTCGACCTGCCCGGGCTGCGCATGCGGGTCACCAAGAACGGAGCGCCGCTGAGCGAAGGGTTGGGCGCGGCCGCCCTGGGCAACCCCCTCGCGTGCGTGGCGTGGCTCGCGAACACGCTCGGGGGGTTCGGCATCCCCCTGCTCGCCGGGGAGGTCGTGCTCTCGGGGTCGTGGGTGCCGCTCGAGCCCGTGCAGGCCGGAGACCGACTTCGGCTGCACATCGAGTCGATCGGAACGGTGGCGGTGGAGTTCGGTCGGGAGGGACAGGGATGAAGGTCAAGGCAGCGATCATCGGACCCGGAAACATCGGCACGGACCTGCTCTACAAGGCCCTGCGGAGCGAGTGGATCGAGCCGCGCTGGATGGTGGGCATCGACCCGGACTCCGACGGGCTCGCCCGGGCACGGCACCTCGGTCTACGCACGACCGCCGACGGGCTCGACGGGCTGCTCGCGGGGCTGGGGGAGGACCGCATCGGGATCGCGTTCGACGCCACGTCCGCCTACGCCCACGAGCGCCACTCCCGCGAGCTCACGGCGCGCGGCGTCCGGGTGGTGGACCTCACGCCCGCCGCGATCGGCCCGTACTGCGTGCCCCCCGTGAACCTCGACGAACACATCGGCACCGACGAGATGAACGTCAACATGGTGAGCTGCGGCGGTCAGGCGACGATCCCCATGGTCGCCGCCGTGAGCCGCGTGCAGCCGGTCGAGTACGCCGAGATCGTGGCCACCGTCGCGAGCAAGTCGATCGGTCCGGGCACGCGGAACAACATCGACGAGTTCACCCGCACCACGCGCGCCGGGGTGGAGCGCGTCGGGGGCGCGAAGCGGGGCAAGGCGATCATCGTGATCAACCCGGCCGAGCCGCCGCTGATCATGCGCGACACCATCCACTGCCTCACGGAGGGGCCGCCCGATCGGGACGCGATCGCCGCCTCGATCCA
Organism: uncultured Rickettsiales bacterium; assembly: GCA_964512225.1. Taxonomy (GTDB): domain Bacteria; phylum Myxococcota_A; class UBA796; order UBA9615; family UBA9615; genus CAZEKB01. The sequence continues at coordinate 27,933 of CAZEKB010000008.1, forward strand.
CGCGATGGTCGCCGAGGTCCAGCGCTACGTCCCGGGCTACGTCCTCAAGAACGGGCCCGTGTTCGACGATCGCCGGGTGACCGTGTGGATGGAGGTCGCGGGGCGGGGGGACTACCTGCCGCGGTACGCGGGCAACCTGGACATCATGACGGCGGCGGCGCTGCGCACGGCGGAGGTGCTCGCCGAGGCGATCCTGACCGACGCCGCCGCGCCCACCGTGGGCGTGTGAGGAGACGACGATGAACCTCGCCGGCAAGAAGGTCGTCCTGCACGACATGTCGCTCCGCGACGGCATGCACGCCATGCAGCACCGCATCAGCCTGGAGCAGATGGTCGCCGTGGCGACCGGGCTCGACGCCGCGGGCATCCCCCTGATCGAGGTCACTCACGGCGACGGGCTGGGCGGGGCGTCGATCAACTACGGGTTCCCCGCGCACACGGATGAGGAGTACCTGCGGGCCGTCGTCCCCAAGCTGAAGAACGCTCGCGTGAGCGCGCTCACGCTCCCCGGGATCGGCACCGTGGACGACCTGAAGATGGCCGTGGATTGCGGCGTGAGCACGCTGCGGGTCGCCACTCACTGCACCGAGGCCGACGTCTCGCGGCAGCACATCCGCATGTCCCGGGAGCTCGGGGTCGACACCGTCGGGTTCCTGATGATGGCCCACATGATCACGCCCGCGGAGCTGCTCGTGCAGGCGAAGAAGATGGAGGACTACGGGGCGCAGACGATCTACTGCACGGACTCGGCGGGGTACATGCTCCCCGACGACGTGCGGGCGGTGATCTCCACGTTCCGCGAGGGCCTGCGGCCCGAGACCGCCATCGGCTTCCACGGGCACCACAACCTGGGCATGGGCATCGCGAACTCCCTCGCCGCCATCGAGGCGGGCGCGGTGCGGATCGACGGGTCCGTCGCCGGGCTGGGCGCGGGCGCGGGCAATACGCCCCTCGAGGTCTTCTGCGCGGTGCTCGACCGCATGGGCGCGGACCACGGCTGCGACCTCTACGCGCTCATGGACGTGGCCGAGGACGTCGTGACCCCCATGACGACGCCCGTCCGCATCGGGCGCGACGCCCTGGTCCTCGGCTACGCGGGGGTGTACAGCTCGTTCCTGCTGTTCGCGAAGCGGGCCGGGGAGAAGTACGGTGTGAGCTCCCGGGACATCCTCGTCGAGCTCGGCCGTCGCCGGACCGTGGGGGGGCAGGAGGACATGATCGAGGACCTCGCCCTCGACATGGCGCGGGCCCGGGACGGGGGCTGACGTCCACCCCTACTCGAGCGGGCCCCCGTCGAGGAGGACGATCCACTCCGCGGTCTCGGGGAGGAACCCGCCCACCGACCGCGGGTAGCGCAGGACGACCGCGTTGAACATGTAGCCCCCGGACATGAACGCGCCCGGCAGCGCCGTCTGCTCCAGCACGTTGGTGGCGACGTTCGTATCCGCGATCGAGAGCAGCGAGCCGTCGAGCCCGTCGAATCCCCGCTGGGGCAGGTCGACGTCCATCGGCGGGCAGCCCGTGCCCAGCTCGTCGAGCTCGCGCCAGAAGGCGGGGTTGCCGATCTCGCCCTCGCCGTCCCACACGATGGCGCCGCCGAAGGTCGCGAGCCCGGTGGTCGCGGACACCGCGCCGATCCCGCCGAAGTCGCCGGGGGAGTCGTAGAACACCCACTGGTCCTCGGGGTTCGGTCCGGAGATCAGGGGGCTCGTCGCGCTCGTCCCGTTGAGGGCCTGCGACAGCTCCCGAGCAGCCTCCCCGTCCGGGCCCGGGCCGGGCTCCGCGCACAGCAGCTGCCACGCGAGCGGCGCCGTCGTCTCGTGGTCGAGGCGAAGGATCGCCGAGCAGTACTGCCGCGACGCGTAGATCTCGGCGGCGATGGCCTCCTGGGCGGGGCCGCAGTCGTCGGTGGCGTCGTCGTCGTCGGTGGCGTCGTCGTCGTCGGTGACGTCGTCGTCGTCGGTGGCGTCGTCGTCGTCGGTGGCGTCGTCGTCGTCGGTGGCGTCGTCGTCGTCGGGGTTGTCGTCGTCGTCGGGGTTGCCGAGGCTCGCGGGGCACCCGAGGGCGCCGAGCAGGAGGGCGAAGAGGAGGGTGCGGGTCATGCTCGCGGCAGCATGCCGGATCCGTGCCCGGCGGGAGGGCTCACTGGCGACGGCAGGCGTGCTCCGCGGCGATCCAGCCGAACGTCATCGCGGGCCCGATCGTGCCGCCCGCGCCGGGGTAGGTGTCGCCCATGACCGCCGAGGCGCAGTTGCCGGTCGCGTACAGCCCGTCGATCGCGGTGCCGTCCGCCCGGAGCACGCGGGCGTGAGCGTCCGTGAGCAGCCCGCCCTTGGTCCCGAGGTCGCCCGGGTAGACGCGGATCGCGTAGAAGGGCGCGCGCGCGATCGGCGCGAGGTTCGGGTTGGGCGTCACGCGGGGGTCGCTGTAGTAGCGGTCGAGGAGCGCGTCGCCGCGGCCGAAGTCTTCGTCCTTGCCGGCCGCCGCGAAGCGGTTGTTCTTGGCGACCTCGTCCTCGAGCCCGTCGGCGTCGACCTCGATCTTCTCCGCCAGCTCGCGGATCGTCTTCGCCCGTACGAGGAACTGCTCGAGCCACTTCCGCTTGGTCCGCGAGTCCGGCTGGACGCGGCCCGGGGGCAGGGGCCCGACGGGGTAGTACTTGCGGTACCGAGCGTCGAATACGAGCCACGCCGGGATCGACGGGTTGTCGTCCGAGTAGGCGTCGTAGGTCCCGTGCACCACGTCCACGTACGGGGCGGCCTCGTTGGTGAAGCGACGGCCCGCCTTGTTGACCATGATCGAGCCCGGCATCGACTTCTCGACCACGAGGATCCACGAGTAGTCCTTGCCCGGGAGCATCGTCACGGGCGTCCACCAGGCCTCGTCCATCAGGTCGACGGTCGCGCCCACGTCCATCCCCATGCGGATGCCGTCGCCCACGTTCGCGGGGTTCGCGGCGCTCCACGCTTCGTTGGTGGGGCCCGGCAGGTGCTCCTCCCGCCATGCCTGGCTGCGCGCGAAGCCGCCCGCGGCGATCAGCACCCCCTTGCGCCCGCGGATGCGCTGCGTCGCGCCCCCGCGCTCGACCACGACGCCGACGACGCGACCGTCTTCCACCACGAGGTCCTTCGCGGCGGTCTCCAGCTGGAGCTCGATGCCCTCGTCGACCAGCGTCTTGCGGAGCCGCCCCACGAGGGCGTTGCCGAGCGTGAGTCGCCGACCGCGCCGCCCCTTGCGCCCGAAGTCCAGGAAGTAGGCGAGCATGTGCCGGAGCATGAGGACCCACATGCGCCACGTGCCGCTCACCATGATGTGCGCCTCACGCGCCGTGAGCCCGACGCGGCCCTCGATCAGCTCCTGGGGGTGGGACGGCCTCAGCTGGTCGAACAGCGCCGCGCCGAGGTGCTTGCCGTGGTACGGGACGGGCTCGACGGTCCTCCCCCCCGGCTTGCCGCCCCGTTCTTCGGCGTAGTAGTCCGGGTAGGCCTCGAGGGCGTCGATGTCCAAGTGCGTGTGATCACACAGCTCACGCAACATCACGGGGGCGGTGTCGACGTAGGCGACGAGGCGGTCGTCGGCCACGCGGCCCCGGGTGATGGCCCGGAGGTAGGCCAGGGCGTCGTCGCGGGAGTCGTCGATGCCGCGCGAGGCGATCTGGTGGTTGCATGGGACCCACATGGCGCCGCCGGACATGGCGGTGGAGCCGCCGTAGAGCTCGGTCTTCTCGAGGAGTAGGACCTCGGCCCCGAGCTTGTGAGCGCGCCACGCGGCCGTCATGGCCCCCGCGCCGCTCCCCACGACCAGGAGGTCGACCTCTCGGTCCCAGGTGCTCGGCGACTCGGACATTCAGCTCATCATCCCGCCGTCGAGGCGGATCTCGGAGCCGTTCATGTACCCCGCGTCCGACGACGCGAGGAACGCGATCGCCCGGCCGACGTGCTCGGGTCCGACGTAGGGGACGTGGGGCATGATCCGCCGGATCAGGTTCGGGTCGCAGTCCTTGGGCATGCGGAACTGTCCGTGCATCGGCGTGACGATCCCCCCGGGCACCACCATGTTGCTGTTGAGGCCGTGCTTCACGTACTCGCAGGCGAGCACCTTCGTGAAGGAGGCGATGCCCCCCTTGCTCGCCGCGTAGGCGGCCATCCACGGGTGCCCCCCCATCGCCGCCGTGGACGACGTGTTCACGATGTTGCCCTTCGCCTCGAGGAGGTGGGGGAGGCACGCCTTCGTGATCAGAAAGGTCCCCGTGAGGTTCACCGTGAGGATCCGATTCCAGTCCTCGAGGGCCAGCTCGTGCGTGTGGTCGGCCCGAAGGATCCCGGCCACGTTGCACAGCGCGTCGATGCGACCGTGAGCCTCGACGATCCCGCTCACGCAGGCCTCGATCGAGGCGGGGTCCCCGAGGTTGCACTCGTGCGGGGTGGCCGTCCCCCCCGCCTCCGTGAGCGCGCTCACGGTCGCGCCGAGCCCGGCCACGTCGATGTCGACGCACGCCACCGTGCCGCCCTCGCTCGCGACGATCTCGGCGGTCGCCTTGCCGATGCCGGACGCCGCGCCCGTGATCACAACCACCTTGCCTTCGAATCGACTCATCTCATGCCTCGCGGGCGGCGCCGAGCCCGAGGACTCGCGCCGCGTTGTCGTGTAGGAAGGCCTGCAGGACACCGTCCCGCAGGTCGAGTTCGCGCGCCTCGCGCATGCACCGCTCCATGGACAGGACCGGGTGATCCGAGGCGAACAGGATCTTGTGCCGCCCCCGCGTGTTCATGAAGCGGAGCAGCTCGGGGGGGAAGTACCGCGGCGCGAACGCCGACGTCATCAAGTAGAGGTTCCGGTACTTCAACATCAGCCGGATGGCCACGTCCCACCACGGGTCCGCGCCGTGAGCCATCACGAGCACGAGGTCCGGGAAGAAGAGGCAGACGTCGTCCAGGAGGATCGGGTCCTGGCCGCGGGCCGGAGCGGGGGGGCCGGGGATGCCGGTGTTGACCGAGATCGGGAGCCCCAGCTCGACGCACTTCGCGTAGATGGGCCAGCACCGGGCGGCGTTCGGCAGCGTGTCCGACATGAAGGGGACCATCCGCGCGAGGCAGACGTTCTCGTTCGCGGCCAGCGACGCCAGCTCGCGCACGGCCTTCATCCCGCGCCGCGGGTCCACGTAGACGCTGATCCGGAAGCGGTCGGGGTGCTTGGCGGCGAAGTCCAGGACCTCGGGCTGCGGATCGTCGGAACTCAGCGTGAGTATGGATGTTTTCACGCCCGAGGCGTCCATCGCCTCCAGCATCTCGTCGACGCTGAAGTCCTGGAAGATCGCGTCGGGTCGCTTGAAGTAGTCCTCGGCCACCCGCACCAGCCATTCGGGCCGCTCGGTGGAGCCCATGCGCACGTTCACGTACGCGTCGATGGCGCCGGGGACAGTCACGACCGGGGGCGGATCAGCTCGCGAGCTCGCTGTAGAAGCGCTTGACCCACTTGCGGTAGGTGCCGATGGGGCCGTCGGTCTTCACCAGCATGGGGCTGGGGAGGTAGACCTTGTTCTCCCAGATGGGGATGTCGGCCTCGAGCTGCCGCTTGATCTCCTCCTGGAACTTCTCCGCGACGGTGTTGGTGACCATCTCGTTGGGCCCGCGCTTGACCGTGAAGGCGAACCGGCAGTCCACGTACTCGCCGTCGATCGGGGTCACCGAGTTCACCAGCAGCGTCTCGACGATGCCGAGGAACCGGGTCGTGGTGAAGCCGAACCCGTGGGCGCGGACCTCGATCTCCCCGGGCACGATCGTCCCGTACGCCTTCATCTTCGTCTGGGAGTTCACGGCCAGCACGTGGTCGCGGATCTCGGCCTGGGTGGTGGGCATGCCCTGCGTGCCGTGCAGGTAGAGGAAGTGGGCCGCGTCGACGGCGTTCTCGGCCATCTCCTGGTTGTGGGCCTTGATCTTCCAGGAGGCGAGGCGGTAGGGCGTCCACTCGGGGTTGTCGTACTCGGCCAGCTCGGGGACCTCCCAGCTCGGCGGCTCTCCCAGGGCGTGGAACCACACCATGATCAGGCCGTTGCGCTCGCGGACCTCCCACTTGTCCAGCCGGGCGCGCTTCGGGATCTTGTCCGCGTAGGGGATCTCGGAGCACTCGCCCTCGGCGTTGAACTTCCAGGCGTGGAAGGGGCAGACCACCGATCGGCCCTCGACGCAGCCCCCGTGGCCGAGGTGGGCCCCGAGGTGGGGGCAGAAGGCGTCCAGCACGGTCGCTTCGCCGTCCTCGGTCCGGAAGAGGACGAGGTCCTTGCCGAAGTACTCGAGGGGCTTCACGTCGCCGGGGGCGACCTCGTCGCTGTACGCGACCTGGAACCAGCCGTCTCCGAATGCCGGGAGCCCGTTGGCGTGCAGAGTCATGAGCGTTCCATTCCTCGCAAGAGCAGCTCGGCCGCGGCCATGACCTGCTCGATGATCTGTTCGGTGTCGTGCAGCCCGCCGGCCCACCCCACCAGCGTGGCGAACCAGACGTGCTGAAGGAGGAAGGCGACGGTCTCTTCGTCGGACGACGGCGTGCCGTCCCCGAGGAGCGCGCCGCGCATGGCGGCGGTGATGAGGCGGGTGATGATCGCGTGGTACTCGGCGACCTTCTCCGTGACCCCCGGCTCGGCCGACGCGATGGACCGGAGCAGGGCGCGGGCGAGGTTCGGCTTGCTGCACAGGCCGTGCGTCGCCACCGAGAAGAAGTGCCGGAGGCGCTCCCGGGGGGTGTCGCCGGGGACGGGGTGCTCGCGCAGGATCTCCTCGAGGCCCATGGACTCGAGCTGGAGCGCGGCGAGGAGGATCTCCTCCTTGCTCCGGAACCTGCGGTAGAGGGTGCCGAGGGCGACGCCGGCCTGGGAGGCCACGTCGCGCATCCGGACCGCGGCGAAGCCGTCCCGCTCGGCGAGATCGACCGCGATCTCCACGATTCGTCGGGCCCGCCTGTCCATGCCCTCGGCCTTCATCGCGGCAAAGTGAAACACGTTTCACTCACCCCGTCCAGAGACGGAGTGAAACACGTTTCATTTCGTGGTGCGTCGGTCCGTTTTTGGGAGGATCAGCGGCCCTTGAACTCGGGCTTGCGCCCCGCCGCGAAGGCCTTCGGCCCCTCCTTGGCGTCTTCGCTCATGAAGACGGGCCACCCGTGCTTGAGCTCGTTGGCGAGCGCGTCGGCCTCGGTGAGGCCGTCGGACTCCCAGGCGGACAGCCGGATCGCCTGCACCGCGAGGGGGCCGTTGGCGGCGATCCGGTCCGCGATGCGTCGCGCCTCGGCGAGGGCCTCTCCGTCGTCGACCACGCGCGTGATCAGGCCGATGCGCTCGGCCTCCTCGGCGGGCACGGCGCGCCCCGTGAGCAGCATCTCCATGGCCTTCGTGTGCGGGATCTGGCGCCGGAGCCGCACGGTCGAGCCGCCCAGGGGGAACAGCCCCCACTTGACCTCCGACACGGCGAACTTCGCCGACCGGCCCGCGACGCGGATGTCCGTCGCCTGGAGGATCTCCGTGCCGCCGCCGTACGCGGGGCCTTCGACGGCGGCGACGAGGGGCTTGCTCAGGCGGTGGTTCCGCAGGAAGGACTTCCAGTGCAGGCCGTTGTCCTTGCCCTCGGCGTCCCGGAACCGGTCGCGCCACGGGTCGGCGTCCTCGCTGTGCATCGTCTTGAGGTCCGCGCCCGAGCTGAAGCAGCCCCCCGCGCCCGTGAGGATCGCCACACGCACCTCGGGGTCGGAGTCGATCAGATCCCAGGCGTCGGCCATGCGGGCGAGCATCTCGAACCCCATGGCGTTCTTCGCCTCGGGGCGGTTCATCGTGACGGTGACGACGTGGCCGTCGCGCTCGACCAGCAGGTGGGGCGGGGAGGTGTTCTCGGAATCGGACACGGCGGCTCCGGGGTCGGGTGATCGCTAGATGGCGCGGTCGCGGTCCACCCAGTACGGGTCCCGCAGCCGACGCTTGTAGAGCTTTCCGTTGGGGTCGCGGGGCAGGCGGCTCACGAAGTCCACGGACTTCGGGCACTTGTAGCCGGCGATCCGTTCGCGGCAGAAGGCCAGGATCGCGTCCGCGGTCTCGGGGCCGGGGCCCACGCCGTCGCGCAGCTCCACGACGGCCTTGACCTGCTCCCCCCAGTCGTCGTCGGGGATGCCGAACACGGCGCAGTCCACGACGTCGGGGTGCGTGATGAGCTCGCACTCGATCTCGGCGGGGTAGATGTTCACCCCGCCGCTGATGATCATGTCCGCCTTGCGATCCACGAGGTAGAGGAAGCCGTCCTCGTCCAGGTAGCCGGCGTCGCCGACGGTGAAGAAGCCCTCGTTCCACGCCTTCTGCGTCTTCTCTTCGTCGCCGTGGTACTCGAACCTGTGCTCGCCCATGCGGATCCACACGGTCCCGATGTCCCCCGGCTTCAGGAGGTTCAGGTCGTCGTCGAGGATGCGGATGGTCGAGATGGGCCACGGCGCGCCGACGGTGCCGGGCTTCGCGAGCCACTGTTGCGGCGTGGCGGTGGTGCCCCCGCCCTCGGACGCCGCGTAGTACTCGTAGACGACCGGCCCGAACCACTCGAGCATCGCGTGCTTCACCGGGATGGGGCAGGGTGCCGCGCCGTGCACGAGGTGGGTGATGGACGAGGTGTCGGCCGCCGCGCGGACGTCGTCGGGCAGGGCGAGCATCCGCGAGAAGTGCGTGGGCACCATGTGGCTGTGCGTCACGCGATGGCGCGCGATGAGGTCGAGCGTCCCCTCGGGGGTCCACTTGTCCATGATCACGGCCGTGGCCCCGTAGTGCAGGGAGTAGAGCGACCAGTTGATCACGGCCGTGTGGTACAGCGGCGACGAGACGAGGTGCACGCCGCCCGGGGCGATGCCGAAGAGCTTGAGGAAGCCCGTGAAGTTGTCCGCGAGGTGGTCCGGCGGCACCTCGCCGAAGGGTCGGCGGACGCCCCGCGGTCGACCGGTGGTGCCCGACGTGTACGTCATCACGAAGCCGCCGAGGCGATGCTCCGGGGTGGTCGACGGCTGGTCCTTCAGCTCGGCGTAGTCCCGAAAGCCGTCCGCCCCGCCGACGCAGAAGCGCGCGTCCGGCGGGATGTCGGAGTCTCCGCGCGCGATCGCGTCGGCGACGAGGGGGGCGTACTCGGGGCTGCAGACCACCGCCCGGGCCTCGCAGTCGGCCAGGATGAACGCGACCTCGTGAGCCGTGAGGTGGTGGTTGATCGGGGTGATGTAGATGCCCGCCTGCCCGGCCGCGAGCGCGACCTCGAGGACGGGTGCGCTGTTCTCGAGCACGACCGCCACGGTGTCTCCGGCGCCGAGGCCCAGCGCGCGCAGCCCGTGCACGACCTGGTTGCACGCCGCGAGGAGCGCGCCCGCGGTGTGCTCGGTGCCGTCCGGCTCCACCAGAGCGCGGTGATCGGGGTTCTCCCGGGCGTGGATCCAGAAGCTGCTGGGGGTCATCCGTCCTCCCTGATCGATCGATCAGCCGGCGGAGCCTACCAGCGGTTCGGCGCTTCGTCGTTCGGCGGCGTTCAGCCGGTGCCGGGCTGCACCAGGAAGCTGAGGATGTACTCGCCGCCGTCCCCCTTGAGCGTGCGCTCCTGCAGCCCGTCCTCCGAGAGGTCGGCCACGAGCACCTGCCCGAGCAGGTCGTCCGGGGTCAGCGTGTCGTAGTCCATCACGCGCACGAGCAGCCCGGTGCTGGGGATCCCCGCGCGCTTGAGCTTCTCGGCGCCGACGATGTTCTTCAGCTCGATCGTATCGGGGCCGCCCCGGAGCGCCCCGAGGGTGGTCGTGGCGAGGCGGGCCTCGGTGTTGACGATCTTCGAGCCCGCCTTGAAGTGGCGGAAGGTCCGGTCGGGGCCGGGGAAGACCTTCACCCCGTTGTATTCGATGTACACCTCGTCGCCGTCGAACTCCGACGGGCGAATGCAGGTGAGAGATACGAACTCGAAGACGGCCATCGCTCCTCCAGGGGGCGTCAGGATACCCCGACGGGCGGCCGCCCGACCTGCGCGGGGGTCACTTCAGGGTGCCCCGGACCAGGCGACCGACGAGCTCGTGCAGGTAGGCCACTCCCAGGGCGAACGAGTCGCCGTGCACGCGCTCGTTCGCGCCGTGCATGCGTCGCTCGTCCTCGGCGGTGAGGGGGAACGGCAGGATGCCGTAGCAGGGCGCCCCGGCGAGGCGGAACCGCCGACAGTCCGTCCCCCCCGTGGACATGAACGGGACGGTGACTGCGCCCTTCCACAGGCGCCTCGCGCTCCGGTCCGCGACCTCGAAGAACGGTCCGTCGGCGGGGGAGACCGGGCTGACCTTCGGGGCGTCGGAGGCCTCGACGGTCACGTCGTGGGGCGCGGCCGCGGCGCGCAGGCGCTCCTGGACGGCGGACCAGTCCTCGTCCGGGAGGAGGCGGCAGTTCACCTTCGCGGTCGCCCGGCCCGGCAGGGCGTTGGCGCGGACCCCGCCGTCGATCATCGTCGCCACGCAGGTCGTCCGCAGGAAGGCGTTGAGGAACGGGTCGGTGGCCAGCACGGCCGCCGCGTCCTCCGGGATCGGCCCGCCCTCGGGGGCGTCGGCCGCGGACCGGGCGGCGGCCGCGACGGGCGCGGGGAAGGTCGCCGCCGTGCCGTCGAGGAAGGCCCGCGTCGTGGCGTTCGTGCGCATGGACCAGGTCAGCTCGGACACGTCCGCGACGGCCGCCCCGAGGCGGGCGATCGCGTTGTGCGGCAGGGGCATGGAGCTGTGCCCCGACTGCCCGTCGGCCACGAGCGTGACGGTGCGGGAGAGCTTCTCGGTGGTCTGGAAGCCGACGTACGCCACGCGCTCGTCGATGAGGCGCACGTCCCCCCCCTCGTTCAGCACGAGCGCCGCGTCGGCCAGCTCGGGGTGGTTCTTCAGCAGCCAGGCCGTGCCCACCTTCCCGCCCGCCTCTTCGTCGGCCGCGAGGAGCAGGAGGACGTCGCGGTCGCGCTTCGTGGACTTGCGCTCGAAGTGGCGCAGCAGCTCGATCATCGCGGCGGCCATGCCCTTGTTGTCGATCACGCCGCGCCCGTACAGGAAGCCCTCGCGTTCGGTGAGGGTGATGGGGTCCGTCTCCCAGGCGTCGCGGTCGAAGCCCACCACGTCGACGTGCGCGACGATCAGGAGCGGATCACCCGGCCGGGAGGACGTGGCGGGCAGGCGCACGAGCAGGCTCGCGCGGGGCCCCGGAGGCCCGAGGAGGGTCGTCTCGAGGCCCGACAGGGCGAGGTCGGGGACGACCGCCTCGGCCAGCGCCCGCTCGTTGCCCGGCGGGTTGGTGGTGTCGAGCGCGACGAGCTGCGCGAGCCGGAGGCGCGAGGACTCGACGAGCTGCTTCGCGTTCAGCGATTCCGGGACGACCGGGCCGTCCTCGGCGGCGGCGAGGCTCGGGGCGAGCAGGGCGAGGAGCAGGAGCAGTCGGGCCATGGGACCTCCGGCCGGGGCGGCGCGGCAAGGATGCCGCACCGTCGTACGATGGGGGCGTGACGAGCCGCAACCCCGAGCTGCTGGACACGGGCGACTTCCCCGCGCGGTTCGGCCGCTACACCCTCGTCGGGCTGCTGGGGGAGGGGGGCATGGCCCGCGTCTTCCGAGCGGAGCTGTCCGGCCCCGGGGGCTTCCGCAAGGCGGCCGCCGTCAAGGTGATCCGGCGCTCCCTGGCGGGGCGCGACGAGTCCCTGCGCCGGGCGCTCGAGAAGGAGGCCCGCCTCGGCGGGCTGCTCAAGCACCCGGGCGTCGTGGAGACCTACGACTTCGGCGTCGAAGACGGCTCGCCGTACATCGCCATGGAGCTCGTGGACGGGACCAATCTGGACGACCTCGTTCGCGAGGCGGGCAGGCTGCCCCCGGAGGTGACGTTGGCGTTCGGGGTGCGGCTCTGCGACGCGCTGGCGTACGCCCACGGGCTGGCCGTGGACGGGCGCGCGGTGGGCCTCGTGCACCGGGACCTCAAGCCCGCCAACGTGCTGGTGGGGCGCGACGGCTCCGTGAAGATCGCGGACTTCGGCATCGCCAAGGCGTCCGCCCTGCTCGGCTCGAGCACGGCGACGGGGATGATCAAGGGGACGCCGTCGTACATGTCGCCCGAGCAGCTCGCGGGTGAGCCGCTGGACGGCCGGAGCGACCTCTTCTCGCTGGCGACGATCCTGTTCGAGCTCGCCACGGGCGACCGCCTGCAGACGGCGGACTCGCTGCCCGCGCTGGCGATGGCCGTGCTGCAGACCGAAGACCGCCTCGCCGACGGCAGCCTGCTCCGGCCCCTCGACGAGGCCGCTCCGGGACTGGGCCTCGTCCTCGCTCGCTGCCTGCGGAAGGACCCGAACGAGCGCTACCCCGGCGCGGCCGACCTGGGTCGCGACCTGCGGGCCCTCGCCGAGGTGCTCCCGTCCGTCGATCTCGCGGCGTGGGCGGGGCCGTACATCCCGTCCCCGGCGCCGGCCCCTCCGACCTTCACCGGGACCCTGCACCCGGCGCCGGAGGCGGTCCCCGAGGTGCGCCGGGCCCGGGGGGACGCGCCCCCGGGCCGGGACCTCTCGGCGCGCCTCGTGGGGGGCGTCGCGGCGGCCGTCGGGGGGGCGCTCCTGCTGGGGCTCCTCATCGGTCGCGGGGACGGCGGGGACGGCCCGATCGACGCCCCGCCCGTCGAAGAGCCCCTCGCGCGGGGCACCGACGCCCCGCCCGAGGTCTCGCGGGCTGCGGCCCCGTCGGCGGGCCCCGAGGAGGAGCCCGGGGAGGAGTCGTCGGTGCCGGATGTCGCCCCCGTCGCGGAGGCGGGCCCGCCGTCGGCGGCGGCCGGGGACGACCTCGTGATCTCCTACGAAGCGTCGGCCGCGACGCGGAGCGACCGGCGTCGGGAGCGCCGAGCCGCGCGGCGGGATCGTCGTCGGGATCGCGCGGGGGAGGCGACGGACGCGGGGGAAGCCGAGGCGGCGCCGACGTCCGGCCCGCAGATGCTGGACGCGGACTGGGAGACCGGGGCGAAGGAGCGGGGGGAGACGCCCGTGACGTTCACCGCGCAGGTGGACTGCCCGGCGACCTGCGAGGTCGTGGCGCACGTGCGGCCCACGGGGCGAGCCTGGCGGCAGGGCGGGATGACGCCCGCGGGCGACGGCGTGTGGACGACGGAGTTCCGGTTCCCCGAGTCCGCGGCGGGGCACGTCCAGTGGTGGATCGAGGCCCGGGATCCCGCCACGAACGAGCGGTCCCGGGTGGGCAGCCCCGCCGACCCGCGGGACCTCGTGCTGCGCTGAGCTCCGCCTACTCGGCGCACTCCAGGACGAGGCCCCCGTCTTCGGTCTCGTTGGCGACCCAGCGCTCCTGCGCGTACTTGTGCCCCGTCGCGAGGGGCACGTCGAAGCCGTCCTCGCTGAACATGGCGAGCTTGCGCATGCTGCGCATCCGCAGCGCCTGGCGGAACGCCTTCTCGAAGTCGGCGTTGCCCTTGTCTCCGGCTTCCTCCAGGACCTCCGCCCAGATCGCCGCCGTCTCGAGGGCGCTGAAGCGGAGCTTGCGGACCTTGCGGCCCTTCCGGTCGTGGGGGTGGGACATCGAGTGGTCTCCGGGTCAGCGATCGAGGTTGGAGATGGGGCCGGCCGAGAACCACCGGTGCCACAGCCCCGGATCGTCGGCCTCCATGCGCCGCAGCACCTCGCCGACGACGTCGAAGGGCAGGGCCGGGATGAAGAGCTGGGGGCCTCCCAGCGTCGAGCGGTAGTACTCGCTGCTCAGCGGCATCCAGCGGCCGGGCGCGACGCGGTACTGGGGCCGCCCGTGGTGCTCTTCGAAGCGCGTGTCGTCGAGGGGCACGAGCTTGCTGAGGTCCTCCACGCCGTAGCCGCCGGGCCCTCGGAGCTCGATCTCCCGGCCGAGCTGCGCGGGCCGGGCGATCGTGGTGCCGTCGGCGTGCAGCGTGTACTCGATGTCGAGCCCGTCGGCCCCCACGCGGGAGACGCGGACCGGCCCGGGGGGGCCCGAGACGGAGAACCACACCCCGTCCGACTCGATGATCCGCGCGTCGGGGCGGCCGTCGCCCTTGCCCCGCGGGAGGCCCCCGACGAGCTCGCGGATCGCCTCGGCCGCTCCGTGGAAGCTGTCGGGACCGCGACGACGCATCGCGATGTGGGTCAGCGCGACCTCGCTCAGGAAGGTCCACCAGAACCGCCGGTTGGCCGCGAACCCGAACCGCGCCTGGAAGTTGCGCACCATCTCCGCGATGGCGGCGGGGTGCGGCGTCGGGGCCCGGAACTCGCCCCCGTCGCGGTGCACCCAGACGAGCGCGCGCACCGGGATCAGGCCCCGTCGCACCACCTGGTCCGCGGGCCGGATCTCGCGATGGTCCGCGTCGCGGTACCACAGCTCCTGGATCCACTGGCCGAACTTGCGGTGCGCCGGGCTGGCGGTGGCGACGGGCTCGGCCCCGGGCGGCGTGAGCACGAGGATGCGGTCGTTGCCCCCGAACTCCCACGCGGGCACGCCCTGCCGGGGGCGTCCCGTGGCGAGCCGCGCCGCGATCGACGACTTCCCGAGCTTGGAGTCGCCCACGATCAACACGCCCGAGCCCGTCTCGGGGTCGCGCACGAGGTTGCCGAACAGCAGGGCCGCGTCCTGGAACTCCGACAGCACCTGGGCCGACTTCGCCGCCCGGGTCCGTCCCTGGCGATCGAGCCCGCGCACGAGGCTCTCCCGGTAGGCCCCGAACAGGGCGGACATGGGGACCCGCGACGCCTTGAGCAGCTCTTCGCCGCCCCGCTCCTCGAACAGGTCGGTCGCCGCGCGGCTCCACCGCTCGAGGGTGTTGTCCGCGTGGGAGGGGTCGATGGCGGCGGCGTGCTGCATCGCGATCCGCGTGAACAGATCGCGCACGACGTCGCCGGGCAGGCCGCGGCTCTCCAGGAAGGCTCGCTCCACGGACCGCGCCGCCCGGTGAAGGACCTCGTGGTCGCCGGGCATCAGGATGCGGTCGTAGAACGCGAGCTTGAGGCCGAGGTGCAGCTGCACCGCCGCGAGCATGTCCGGCAGGGTGGGGCGGACCTCCTCGGCGACGTTGCGGGTGAGCGTCCAGCCCAGGTAGCGCAGCAGCGGGCGCGGGACGACGATCGTCGGGGTCGTGCTGTCCTCCCCCAGGTGCACCGCGAAGAAGGCGTGCGCGTTCTCGTCCTGCCAGGCGAGCCCCGGGAAGTCGGGGGCCGACCCCCGCGGCTTGAGGATCTCGAACTCCAGGTTCTCGTGGACCGGCCGCAGCAGGTCGGCGAGGTCGGCGGTGTCGTAGGACGGCAGGCCGAGCGCCCGGAGGTCGGCGACCGCGATCGGCCCCTCCTCCTCCTGGTCCACCAGCGAGTCGATCCACGCCAGGACCGCGGCCTGCACGGGGCCCGGGCGCGACTCTTCGAGGCTGAACGCCTTGACGACGTTGAGGCGGACCCGGTGCGCGAGCTCGACGCCGCGGCGGTCGGGCACGTTCACGAAGCCGATGCGGGGGCCGGGTCCGAGGTCCTCGAGGCGGAGGATGGCGAGCCGGGCCTCCGGCAGCGTCGTGGAGAAGAGGCGCCGCGCGCAGCCGCCGTAGGTCATCCCCACCGGGGGCCGCTCGCCGGGCGCGGGCCGGGGCTCGAGCTCCGTGAGGAGGAAGTCGAGGACCACGACGTACCGCTGGCGTCGCCCCATGCGTTCGACGACGACCGGGACCTCGATCGCGCGGCGGTCGGCGCCGACGACGCCGCTCTCGCGCGTGCGCACGACCGTCTCGGCGGGCGTGAGCTCCGTGAGCCGGTGGACGACGCCCAGGAGCTCGCGCCGCAGCTCCGGCTCGGGCTGGGCCGCGTCGATGGCGTCGTGGGCGGCGCCCGCGAGCTCGTCGGGGAACTCCCAGGCGGGCATGCGCCGGGCGAGGTACCGGCCGATGAAGCTCGCCGGGATCCCGGGCGTGGTCTTCGGCGCGCCGAGGGCGTCGGCCACCCACCGCAGCGCGCCCGCCATGCCGTCCGCGGCGTTCTGACCCTGCTCGACCGCCTGATCGAGGAGGCGCACGCCCATCAGGTCCCGGCAGCGGGCCATCGCGTCCGCCGTCTCCATGAGGCCGCGGCGCATGCCCGACAGCTTCGGCAGCGCGGCCGCGGGCCCGTCGCGCACGGGCTCGACGTCCGTCAGCAGCGTGATCTGGCGGGCCATCAGGACGTCGAGCTCGCGGATGCCGGTGCGGGGTCGGGCGTCCTCCAGGAAGGTGTCCAACAGGAACGAGATCTGGGCGTCGGGCGGGGTCCCGGGCGGGTCCCCCAGCAGCCTCGGGTCGAGCAGGTCGCGGAGGCCGTCCAGGGCCAGCCGGATCTCGCTGTGGCCGGCGCCGTGCACGGCCTCCTTGAGGTTCGACAGCGATCGCGCCACGACCGTGGCCAGGCGCAGGGCGGCCACCCCGGACCGCTGCTCCACGAGCGTCTCGAAGGCCGCCTCGACCTCCTCGATCTTCGCCTCGTTGCTCTTCGACACCGGGGCGGCGGCGCCGCCGATCGCGTCCGGCCGGGCGCCGATCTCCTCGATCAGCTCGGTGAGGTCCCGGTTGAGCGCGCGCTGTCGACGCAGGATGGCCGCGAGCGGACGAAGCACCACGTCCCGGCGCTCCAGCGTCGCCCCGCGGGGCTTGCCCAGCGACGACTCGCGCAGCTGGGTCCGGAGCTCGGCCCCCAGGGAACGGGCGGCGTCGATCCGTCCCATCGCGAGGAGGACGTCGAGTTGAGCGAGCAGCGTGTCGGCGCGTTCGTTCGAATCCATCCCAGCTCGACCCGGCGGCCCCTTCGGCGGAGAAGGTTGGCCGCCCTGAAGACTCCACCCTAGCTTGCGCAGCGTCGCATTTCAGCAGGCCCGGCCATGTGTCCCCCCGTCCCCCCCCCCGCCCGGAGTCCCGCCCATGCGATCCCTGCTCGCGCTCCCCCTCATCGCCCTCACCGGCTGCGTCGGTCCCGCCGCGTCGCTCACCACCCACGGCGCGATCGTCGGCGCCGACGCGTCCGCGGCGCAGTTCCTCGGTTCGTCGGCGACCGCGACCACCTTCCTCGCCGTGCCGCGCGATCTGTCCGACCTCGAGTCCAACATCGTCGACGACGCCGACGCCGTGACCATCCAGCAGTCCGGCGCAGAGGTGCAGCTCCTCAACGAGGGCGGGGGCGTGTACTCGTCGTCGGCGGGCGTCGCGTACGTGGCCGACGCCACCTACAGCCTCACCGCGGTCGTCGACGGGGAGACTCACCGGGTCGAGGTCGAGGCGCCCGCGGGCCCCGACCTGGTCTTCGCGGGCGCGCACCTCGCGGGCTCGCCCCTGGTCGTCGATCTGTCCGACCAGGGCTTCGACCACGCCTTCGCGTTCGTGGCCGATCCGCGCGCGAACATCACCTGGGACAGTCGGCCCCGCTCCGACGCCGAGCTGGTCGAGGAGCTGCGCGAGACCGACGGCATCGAAACCCTGCACATCCCGGCCACGGCCTTTCCCCTGGGCGGGGGCACGTACATCGTCGGCGTGGGCGGGTTCGTGAAGGCGAAGGCGGTGGACTACGACGGCTTCGGCGCGCTGCTGTCCACGTTCGCGGCGGGTGAGTTCACGGGCGCGGGCCTCACCGTCCGCTGAGGCCGATCAGGCGAGGGCGCTCTCCCGGCCCGAGTCCATCACCAGCAAGCAGCTGCCCCGCGTGACCTCGACCATGTGCTCGACGAAGTCCAGGTCCGGCCGCGGCTGCAGCCCCATGAGGTTGAGGTCGGCGGGATCCTGTTCGGCGACGACGTCCGCGAAGTTCCCGATCAGCACGCGCCTGCGGGCGACGGGGGGGATGCGCGCGGCGTCGCACAGCTCCCGGAGGAACCGCTTCGCCTCGTCCGCCCGGCTCGCGTCGGGCAGGACGGTCACGATCTCGAGCTCCGCCTCCCACGTCCTCAGCAGCCGATAGCCCAGGAGCAGCTGCAGGTTGAGGTTCCCCGTCTCGAACGCGTGACGCACGTCCCAGTCCTCCCCCTTGCCGCGCAGGTACAGCCGCACGAGCTTGCGTCTACCGAGCCCCGCCTTGGGGTGCAGCCCCAGCAGCAGCACGCCCACCCCGGTGTCCCTCGCCTGCAGGATCACGTCCTCGAACTCTTCGTTGCGGTTGGCCACGCCGGGGGCGGTCAGGAACAGGATGTTGGGGCGGAAGAACGCCGACTGGAGGGCCTGCAGGCCCGCCGTGACGCCGAGGGAGAACTCGGGCGCCGCGACCGCGCTGGCGATGCAGAAGACCTCGTCCTCCTCGAAGCTCGCGGCGAGCTCGTCCACCCGCCTCTTGATCTCCTTCAGCCCCGCCCGATCGGCGACGCCCAGCAGCTTGACGTTGCCCTCGGGGCGGCACAGGTCGAGGAGGAAGCGGAACTCGCCGCGGATCTGCTCGGGGTCCTCCACGGGGACGAGCAGCGACGGCTTCCACGCGCGCACCGACTGCCGCTTCATCGACTGGGCGCGCGCCGCTGCCCACTCCGCCAGGGCCACGAAGACGCCGGACCGCACGTCCTTCCCCGTGGCCTCCAGGCCCCTCCGCATCAGCCACGCGTAGACGGCGAGCACCATCGTGGTCGCGATCAGGCCGAACAGCGGGTTGACGACGATCATGGCGAACAGGGACCCGAGCACCCCCACGAGGGGGACCCAGAAGGGGATGCGGAGCGACGGCCGGAACGACACCAGCCCGAGGCTCTGCTCGATCAGCACGACGACGTTGAGCATCCCGTACGTGATCAGGAAGAACATGGTCACGAGGGGGGCCAGGGCGTTGAGGTCGCGGACCATGAGGCAGGCGAGCGTGAGCAGCCCCGTGACCGCCATGGCGTTCCGGGGCTCGCCGTCCGTGTCGCAGCGGGCGATCCAGCCGGACCGCGGCAGGAGCCGGTGATCGCCCATGGCGAGGAGGATGCGCGGGCCCCCGACGAGCCCCGCCAGGGCCGAGCTCGCCGTCGCCCCGAGGAGCCCGGCGAGCACGACGGCGGGCCACCTCGCCTTGTCGATCATCAGCGTGTAGTTGGAGGTCAGCTCCTCGGTCGTGCCCGCCCCCGCGCACCACCACGCGAGGAGGAAGTAGATGACCGTGCTCACGGCGATCGCGGACAGGGCCCCCACGGGGATCGCGCGGCGGGGGTCCTTGAGCTCGCCGGACATGTTCGCGCCCGCGAGGATCCCCGTCGTGGCGGGGAAGAAGACGGCGAACACCACGTAGATTGACGCGCCCTGGAAGCCGTCCTCGGGGAAGCCCCGGAAGTCGCCCCACCACACGATCTCGGCCGACGGGTTCACGGTCTCCGGACTCGCCAGGACCGAGACGAGCGAGGCCACGATCACGGCCATGATCAGGTACTGGATGTTGAAGGCGAGGGCGGCGCTGCGGTACGCGATGCCGAACAGCAGCAGGAATACGAACATGTCGACGATGAGCGCGGGGTGGTCCGGGAAGATCCAGAGCCAGCCTTCCCGGAACCCGATGATGTACATGGCCACGCCCAGGGGGCGAGACAGGTAGAGCGGCAGGCCGATCGCCCCGCCGACTTCGAAGCCGAGGGCGTTGGAGATGATCGCGTACGGCCCCCCGGCGCCGAGCCGCGTGTTCGACGCGATCGACGACAGGGACAGCCCGGTGGCGGCGGTGATGGCGAGGGCGAGGCCCATGATCAGCCACGCCCCGAGCAGCCCGCCGTTGCCGACGACCCACCCCAGGCGGACGTACATGATCACGCCGAGGATGGTCAGCAGCGTGGGGGTGAAGACGCCCGTGAAGGTCCCGAAGCGAGCCTGCGGGGCGGGAGCCGGCGCTGCGTCCATTCATCGAGGGTACTCCGGTCGGCGATACGACGTGAACCGGCCCCCCGGGGTGCGGCGTGCTCTTATCGGGGAAGTGAGCCTGCGCGTCCTGTCCTGGAACCTCTTCGGCCTGTCCGACGACGAGCTCGACGTCCGGACGGAGGCGGCGATGTTCTTGGCCCTGTTGGGGGGCGCGCCGGACGTCGTGCTCGCGGGCCCCGATCCGCCCCCGCCGCCCCCCGGGATCCTGATGTTCCAGGAGGTGACGGAGCGGACGCTGCACGCGCACCTGCGGCCCCACCTCATCGCCGCCGGGTACCGCGTCGTGCCCCCCACCGCGCCGCGCCGCTACTACTTCGAGGTGATGGCCGTGCGGTCGCCGCTGCTCGTGCTCGAGTCCCTGGTGGTGCCGTTCGACACGGCGATGGGCCGGGAGCTCCTCGTGGTGACGGTCGAGCACGAGGGGCGGCGGTGGCGGCTGATGACCGCCCACCTCGAGAGCATGTCCATCGGCGCCCGGGAGCGGGTGGGTCAGGCGCGGGTGGTGCTCGAGCACCTGCGGGGCTGGGACGGCCCCGCCGTCTTCGGAGGAGATACCAACCTCCGCGTCGCCGAGGCCGACGCCCTCGGCTTCCTGCCGGACGCCTGGGAGGCGTGCGGGGCCGACCCCGCCCAGCGCTGGACGCGGATCGCGTCGAGGTCGAGCAAGGCCCGCTACGACCGGATCTGGGGCCGGGGCGTGAAGTTCTCGGGGTTCCGCTGCATCGGCCGCGATCCGGTCACGGAGTCGGGCGCCCCGCCGTCCGATCACCTCGGCGTCGTGGTGAACGTGCGCGCTACGGGGTGACGATCTCGTAGGTCTGGATGTCGACGACGACGCCGGTGATCCCGGCGGGCGCGTCGTCGGCTCCGTCGCCGCCCTCGCCCCCCGCGCCGCCGGTGCCCGGGACGCCGTCGAGCACCACCGCGAGGTCGTCCCCGGCCGACGCGTCGCCGACCAGCGCCACGCCGACCACGACGCCGCCGTTGCCGCCCGCTCCCCCGCCGCCGGAGCCCCCGTCGCCGCCCGCGCCGCCGTGACCGCCCGCCCCCGCGACGTAGTTGATCAGCCCGCATTGCTGCCCGGGGCGGTCGCCGCCGGGGCTGCCCGGTCGCCCCGCTTCGCCGTCTGCGCCGTCGCCGCCCGCGCCCCCGACGCCGCCGTTGCCGGTGACGACCGTCACGCCCCGCAGCTGCACGGTCCCGTTCTCGACCACGAGGCCGAAGCTGCCGCCCCCGGCTCGGCCTCCGCGGCCGCCGTCGCCCGCGCAGCCGCCGTGGCCCCCGTCGCCGCCCGCCCCGCCGATCAGGGTCCCGCAGCCGAAGCAGGCGCGGAACTTCTTGGTGCCCCCGGAGCCGCCGCCGCCGCCGCCCGCGCCGTCCGTGCCCCGCGCGCCGTCTCCGCCCGGGGCCCCGACCCAGCCGTCGGCGGTGAACGCGCCGACGGCGTCGTCCGACGTGGTCCCCTCGTCGCCCGGCGACCCGCTCCCGCCCGGGGCGGGGGCGTCCGCGCCGTCCGAGATCCCGTCGTCGCCCACCAACGGACACGCGCTGGGGCAGTTGTTGTCGGGCGAGCCCGCCCCGGCCGGCCCCGCGGTCGCGCGGTCCCGGCCCGTGTCCCCCGGCTCGCCGTCGGACGATCCGCACTCGAAGCTCAGGCCCCCGTCGCCGCCGCCCGCCGAGCACGCCTCGGGCACGACCCCCGGCGACCCCGGCTCCCCCGGCGCGCCGTCCCCGGCGACGATGCGCACGGTGTCGAGCGACACGCCGCTGCCGCCGCGGACCCAGGCCGCGTAGCTCGTCGCGCTCGGCGCCGCGGCGTCGAAGTCGCTGCCCTCGATCGTGAGCCCCGCCCAGGTCGCCCGGCCGAGGCCGCTCATCAGCACCGCGATCGGCCGGCCCGCGGCCGAGATCGTGGCCACGTGAGTCGCCGGGTCGCGCTCGGAGAAGTCCGCCGAGTAGCCCCCGAAGTGGCTCACGCCCGTCACCGGCTCGTAGGTGCGGCCGTCGTCGTACCGGCCCGGCGCGAGGAGCACGTCGCAGGAGGGGTCGCACGCCACGCGGGCCAGCTCCGAGGCGGCCTCGAGGGTGCGCAGCGGGGCGTCGGGCGAGCGGCCGTCGGCGTCGTCCGAGCCGTCGGGGGAGACGAACACCGAACGGGCCAGATCGCCGTCGACGCCGTCGCAGTTCGCGTCGTAGCCCTCGCGGTCCGGGGCGTCCTCGTTCGCCGGGTCGCACCGCCGCTCGGGGTCGGTGTCGAAGGGGCAGCCCGCGAGCAGGAGCGCCGCGGCGAGTCCCGCGACGCCCTTCACGGGGTGAAGCTCATCAGCGTGAAGCCGAAGCACATCTCTTCGTCGGTGCGCTCGCCGTAGCGGATGTCCCGGGGCGGCTGGAACATCTGGTCGGGGTTCTCGGCGGAGTTGTCCCAGGTGCAGGAGTAGTGGATGCGCTCGCCGGGGTCGATGTGGATCGGCGGGTCGAGCATGTAGGTCAGCTGGTTGTCGAAGTCGTAGTCGTGCATCTCGACGATGCACTCCTCGTTCTCGTCGCGACCCACCCACATGCGGAACGCGCTCCCGAGCACGTGCAGGTGGGGCATCACGCCGTGGATCGTCGCGCTGCCGAACCCCGGCGGCATGCTCGAGGTCCCCTCGCGGGTGAAGCTCGCGTCCCCCGCCGGGATCGTGAAGCTCGTGGTCCCCACCGGGAACATCCGGGCCTCGCTCTTGACCTCCGACGTGAACTCGAACGAGTAGCCCGACTGGTCCGCCGTGCCTTCGTCCGCGGGATCGGCGCGGAAGTAGTGGAACTGCAGGCCGATACGGGAGCCCGGATCGACGCGCACGCCCGTCCCCGGCTCGAACTCGATCGGGAGCATCCCCGGCGCCCACCCCGCGATCATCCCGGGGAGGACCTTGCCCGCGTCGTCCTGGCACTCGTAGCCGACGGCCGGGTCGTAGTCGGCGGGCACCGAGTTCTCCGACACCCGGTAGACCACGATGTGGTGGATCAGCCGCGCCGCGTCGAGCACCGGGGCCATCTGCGAGATGTAGAACGTCTCGGTCTGGTCGTGCTCCAACAGGAAGCAGCGGTACTCGTTGCCGGGGCTGTCCGGCTCGTCGAAGTTCGGCGTGTAGGGCTCGGGGAGCTGCACGACCATGTCCGGCGACTCGAGCTCGAGGTGAAGCTGCTGCACGGCCACGGCGTCGGCGGGATCACCCTCGGGCGTGCCGCCGTCGACCCACGCCGCCAGGAGGTCCCGGGCGTCGTCGGGCAGCGTCATGCGCTCGTGGCCGTGGTAGCTCCGGCAGGCCGGGTCCGCGGCGGGCGGCGGCATCTCGCGCGCCTCCACCCGCGCGAGGCCCGCGGCGGCCCAGGCGACGGCCTCCTCGTACCTCGTGAAGTCGCCGGTGCCGGGGCCGTCCTCGAAGTGACACCGCGTGCAGTAGGTCTGCATCATCGGGCCGATGTCGGCGTGCCAGGTCGGCGGCTCGCTCGGGCCGCAGCCCAGGACGCCCAGGGACATCAGGGCCCCCGCGAGGGCCGCTGCGCGGTGCATCGGTCAGCCCTCTCGGCGGCGGCGCGAGGGGGCCGCGAGGAGGAGCAGCAGGGCGATCGCGCCGCCCGCCGGCTCGGCGGCCACGCTGGAGAAGCACGAGCAGCCGTTGCGCGCGGTGCCGCCGCCGCCGCCACCCGCGTCGTCGTCGTCGTCGTCGTCGGTCGCGTCGTCGTCGTCGGTGCCGTCGTCGTCGTCGGTCGCGTCGTCGTCGTCGCCCACGTCCGGGGCGTCCCAGTCCACGGTGAACTGGTAGTCCGTGGTCGCGCCGTCCCAGCAGGCGATCCACACGTACAGGCGGCCTCCGGCGGCCGCGGAGTCCACGGCGGGACCGGACAGGTCGGGGTCGTCGTTGTAGGCGATCGTGGTGTCGCTGGTCGTATCCCAGACGTAGAAGTCGACGTCCGAGTTGGACCCCGTCCAGTCGAGCACGAAGTCGGCGTCGTCGCTGCACGGGAAGTCGATGACGAACCAGTCTCGGTCGGCCGAGTAGGTCTCGCCGTTGTTCCCGCAGGAGATGGTGCCCTCGATCGTGAAGTCGCCGGGGCCCGGCTCGTCCCACCAGTTCACGTCGGACTCGTTGACCCAGTCGTTGGGCTCGGACTCGCTGGTGACGGTGGGGGGACCCGCGCAGCCGTCGCCCGGGGCCACGTCGTCGTCGTCGGTCGCGTCGTCGTCGTCGGTCGCGTCGTCGTCGTCGGTCGCGTCGTCGTCGTCGCCGGGGGTCCCGCCGCAGAAGCCGCCGTTGCAGCTCACGCCGCACTCGCAGTACTTGCTCGACGTGCAGGACGTCCCGCCCGACGGATACAGGGTGCAGACGCCGTCGGTGTCGTCGCAGGTGAGGTCCCGCTCGTCGATGCCGCCCATGTAGGACGAAGTCAGCGTCGACCCCGAGTAGTTGGAGTGATCGAGCCCCAGCCAGTGCCCCACCTCGTGGGTCAGCACCGACTGCAGGTCGCTCTCGCTCCACCAGCTGGGGTTCCCGGTGATCCACGTGGGGGCCTGCCCGCTCACGCTGTACCCGTTCACGATGATGTCCGCGCCCGAGCGGTAGCACGTGCCGTCGCTCCAGCTGCTCGTGATCCCGAAGGTGATCGCGAGGGTCGACGTGCCCCAGTTCGAGTACCAGATGTTCTCGTAGAACCCGACGACGTGTGCGCTGTCGCTGCTGTTGTCGGGATCCGCGCTCGAGTTGCTCCCCCGATTCGCGTCGAACTCCGAGCAGCCGGGCACGGACCACTCGTCGAAGGCCGAGACCATGGCCCCGGTCGACGCCGCGACGCTCAGGTCCGCCGAGGGGAAGTTCGACGCGTACCGCCAGGTCGAGTTCGGGTTGCCCGGGTCCCAGGTCGCGGCCGAGCCGTTGGGGCAGTAGCCCGACGGGGTCCAGGCGTGGGCCGCCGAGGGGAGCAGCAGGAGCGCGAGGAGGGAGAGGACGACGGCGGCGACGCGCATCACTTCGCCCCCTCGGCGCCGAGCGCCTTCATCGACGCCCGGAACGCGCTCAGGAGGAGCACCGGCTTGACGGGTTCTTCGGTGGGTTGGAGGGCGCCGTCGGCGTCTCGGGCGAAGAGCCCCCCGAGCTTCGGCCGCGTGAGGCGGGGACCGAGCGGCGACCCCTCGATCGTGTACTTCGACTGCTCCAGCGCCGTGAGGAACCACGCGCCGTCGGTCTCGCGCAGGAACAGGACGCAGCGCTCGCCGCCCTCGAGCCGGGCGTCGCCGGGGATGTACAGGGTGCGCTCTGCCACCGTGCCGCCGGACTGGACGATCGTCACCTCACCCGGGGCGGACCCGTAGAGCACCTCGCTCACGCGGACGGTCGTGTGCGTGAAGATGTGCCCGCGGGCCTCGTCCTCGAACGTGCGCGCGGCGCCGATCTCGGCGACCACGACGGCGGTGCTCAGGCGAGCCTGCTCGGCGTCGGTCAGGTAGAGGACGCTCGTGGCGCTCGCCGCGACGGCCGCGGAGGCCACTGCTCCGACAACGCAGGCGAGCAGGAGTCTGGGAGTGAACGACGGCATGCGGGGCTCCAGGGGCTTCTTTTCGACCGAGCGGCAGGCTACCACCGGATGCTGTGCCGGCGGCCGCTGTCCGGCGGGGTCCAGCGCGGGACGGCGCGCCGGATGGCGGGGCGCGTCACCAGGTGGTCGTAGATCGCTCCGAGGTCCTCCTCGGTCATCCCGCTGTAGGCGGGCCAGGCCATGAACGAGTTGAACCCGCCGGGCGCGACGTGGTTCGCCCGCACCGCCTCCGGCGTGGTCCCCCGGAACCGCGCGACGAACACCTCCTTGGTCCACCCCCCGATGCCCGTCTTCAGGTCCGGCGTGATGTTCGGCGCGTAGGCCACCCCGCCCCCCGGGGGCGGCACGGTGAAGGCGTTGCCGCCCGAGTAGTCCTGCCCCGCGATCGGCCACCCGCCCGCGTCCATCGGGGTGTGGCACCAGCGGCACGACGCGATGTTGGCGAGGTAGGCGCCGTAGCCGCGATCGCCCGGGCCGGGGGCGGTGTCCCGGATGATGGGCTTGGCCGGGAAGACGTTGGCGATGTCCTCGAGCATGCGGTACTTGAGGTCCCGCTCGGGCAGCTCGTGCTCGACGGGCGGCAGCGTGCGCAGGTAGGCGACGATCGCCTCGAGGTCCGCGCGCGCCATGTGCCGGTACTGGTTGAACGGCATCGACGGGAAGATGGCGACGCCGTCCTTGTCGAGGCCCCCCGTGATCGCCCGGAAGATCTCCCCGTCGGTCCAGTCGCCGAGCGCGGCGGGGGTGATGTTCGGGGCGGGCATCACCACGTCGCCGGGGACCTTGTAGATCTCCACGAACGACATCCCCCCGCGGCCGTCCGAGCCCGGGGCGGCGGGGCCCCCGTAGTGCTCCCACTGGCGGTCGCTGTGGCACTCGATGCAGATCGCCACGTGGTGCGCGAGGTAGCGCCCTCGGGCGACCGTGGCGGCGTCGTCGGGGACGTCGAGATCGGGCGCGGCGAACCGCGCGGGGGCGGGGCAGCCGACGCACAGGAGCGCCGCGATGGCGGCGGCGAGCGCTCTCACCGGCCGCTACTCCTGCTGCACCCAGCCGGTCTCGGTCAGCTGCTGGACGACGGTGAAGTTCTCGTCGTCCTCGGGCGCGATCTTGCGACTCACGCTCCCGTCCGGCGCGAACGTGTACTTGATCTCCCAGCGGTCGTCCCGGTCGCGGTCGACCTTCGCGCGGTTCACGCCCGCCCCCGGATCGTCCTGGTAGACGTTGATCTTCCAGGGCGTGTGCTTGGTCACGTCCTTCACCTTCTTGGACGGGATCGAGCGCCCCTTCCACGCGAGCACCGCCGCGTCGATCGGGTCCAGCGGAGGCCGGCCGATGTCGCCGATGTCCGCGGGGGGGTCCTCGACCGGCTCCGTCGCCTCGAGGTCTCGGTTCAGCACCACCCCGGGGCGCGCCTCGGAGCCCTCGCTGGGCGTGGGGTCGGCCCCCATCGGCTCGATGGTGATGGGGTCGCCGCCGTCGGGGGCCGAGGAGTCCGAGGACGTCACGTAGAGGGCCCCGGCGCCGAAAATCCCCAGGCCTCCGACGATGGTCAGGAACGTCTTCAGCTTCATGTTGCCGGCGAGACCCATGTCGTCCTCCTCACGCCGCGCCCACGCGCTCGGTCGTGTCGACCATGCCCCGCTCCTGGGGCACGGTGCAGTTGCAGTAGGTGTACCCGCACGCCACCGGATCCACTCGCAGCCGGAACGAGCCGTCGATGAGGTTCCCGAGGTGCTCCCGACGATACCGACGCGCGGGGTAGCAGCGGTAGGCCTCTCCCCGGTCGTCGACGATCAGGTAGCGGGCGCCCGCCCAGCAGAGCCGGCCGGAGAAGTCGGGTTCGACCCGCCCCGTGCCGTTGTGGCCGCCCAGCCGGACGAGCGCCTCGCGCTCTTGGGGGGCGTAGTCGATCACGTCCCGGTCCTGCTTCTCGGGCTGGACCTTCACCCGGACCCCGGCGTCGGCGAACCGGTCGCGGAGGGCCGCGAGGTCCGGGAGGAGCGCGCGGGTGGCGACGCAGGTGACGACGAAGCGCCCCGCGTACCGCGCCTGGAACGCTGCCGCTCGGGCGAGGAAGCCGGCCTCGTCGGCGAACTCGGGATGGAACGAGGCCGAGAAGACGCCGGGGCGGTCCCCGGTCGCGTCGGCGAAGGCGCGCAGCCGGTCGGCCTTCGCCGAGAAGTTGGTCACTACGGACACGCGCACCCCCCCCGCGGCGAGGCCGGCGACGGTCTCCGCGAAGCGGGGATGCTCGAACGGCTCGCCCCCCGAGAGCTTGACCTCCCAGTCGCCGGGCAGGGCCGCGAACGCGTCGACGAAGCGGGGGACGTCCTCGGCCCATCGCTTGCGGTCGTCCAGGAACCGCTGCGTGCAGTACGAGCAGCGGTAGTTGCACGTCGTGTTCATGTTCCACGACGCGACGCCTTCGAGGGGGTAGGGGGGCCTCACGCGCTCGCCTCGGCGGGGCCCACGCCCTCGATCATCCCGCGGTTCGCGGGCACGGTGCAGGGGCAGATCGTCCAGGGGCAGGGCGCGGGCTCCGACCGGCGCGCCACCCTCCCGTCGAAGACGTTGCCCAGGCGGCCCTCACGGTGGCGCTTCGCGGTGCGGCAGGACCACGCGGTGCCGTCCTTGTCCACGGTGAAGTAGTCGACGCCCGTCCAGCAGATTCGGCCGAGGTAGGAGGGCGCGACGTTCGCGTCCCGGGGTCCCGGCGCGTGGCCCACGAGCCCGTCGAGCGCGCCCGGCGCGTAGGCGGCCACCCCGCCGTTCACCTTGTAGAGCTGCGGGAACCAGCGCAGCCCCCGGCCCTCCACGGCCTGCCGGCAGCGCGCGGCGAGCTCCTCGCGCCCCGGGAGCACGACCTGGTTCACCACGAACCGGACCTCCGGGTCGAGCTGATCGACGAACCAGGCCGCCTTGTCCGCGAAGCCCTCCGGGTCCACGTACTCGACGTGCAGCGACGCCGAGAAGACGTCGAGGCGCCCTCGCGTGAGGGCCGCGAACCGCATGAGATCGCGGTGGGTCGCGGACAGGTTGGTCAACACCGAGATCCGGTGCGGGGTCCGCTCCATGAGCCCGGGTACGACCTGCTGCATGAACAGCCGGTGCGCGAACGCCTCGCCGCCGCTGCACTTGATCTCCCACACGCCGGGCAGCCCCGCGAAGGTGGCGAGCGCCGCGTCGAGCTGCGCCGCGTCCGGGCGCCCGCGGCGGTACTTGCGGCTCTGGATGCAGTACGTGCAGTCGTAGTTGCACGCGCCCGCGACCTGCCACTCGATCGTGCGGATCCGGCTCACGTCGCGACCTTCGTGCGGGCCGCGGCCACGCGCTCGGCCCACTTCGCGTTCTGCTCGAACTTCCCGCACCGGGCGCACCCCGCGAAGTACTCGCCGCGCCCGAGCCGGTCCCGCAGCGCCTGCCAGCGCTCGCCCGCCCACAGCGCCGCGAACGACGCGTCCCTCAGGGACCCGACGCGCACCTCGGTGTTGCAGCAGTACAGGACGTGCTGCTCGGCGGTGATGCGGGTGTAGACGAAGCCCATCCAGCAGCCGACGCCCTCGATGGGGACCGTCGCCCGGAGATCGCCCCGGGCGGCCCGCAGCTGACGCTCGAACAGATCGAGGTTGGTGGCGACGCCGAGGTCGCGGGCCGCCTCGCGCGCGGCGGGCACGTCCACGGCAAGCATCCGGTCCCGCTGGGCGGCCGTGATCCCGCACGCCTCCGTGCCCGCGGCGAGCGACGCGAGCTTGAAGTTGACGCGCGCGGCGCGGAAGCGGCGGCCGAACCGCACCATCGGCACGAGCTCCTCGGCGGTGTCGCGGTCGATCACCTGGACGTGCTTCGTGCGGACCCCGGCGCGGGCGAGGACCCGGAGGTGGCGGCAGAGCAGGAAGAACTGTTCTTCGGTCCAGCCGGGGTGGAACGCCGCGTACGTCGCCGGGGTCACTCCCTGGACCGACGCGAGCACCGTGTCCACGCCGGAGGCCGCGACGCGGTCGATGTCGGCGGCGATGAGGTTGGTCATCAGCGTGACGGCGAAGCCGCGCGCGGTCGCCGCGTCGAGGAGGTCGTGGGCGTCCGGGTGCACGAGGGGATCGCCCATGCCCGACAGCACGATCCGGCGCACGGAGCCGAGCCCCGCGAGCTCGTCCAGCAGCGCCAGCGCGGTCTCGGTGGGCAGGCTCCGTCGCTTCCAGGCCCGGGACCGGGGGACGGTCAGGAGCGGGGAGTGGTCCCAGCAGGTGACGCAGGCGGCGTTGCAGGCGTTCGTGAGGTCGATGTGCACCGTCTCCGGGCCCACCTCGGGGGTGCCCGAGAGCATGCCTCGCAGCGCGGCCTCACGCCTCACGGTGCCGCTCCGTCATGCGCTCACGCCTCCTCACGCGAGGTCACGCCCGGGGCCGTGAGCAGGGCCAGGGCCTCCACCAGCGGACGCGCCCCTCCGCCCTCGAGGCGGGTGAGATCGGCGACCGCGTCGAAGAGGTCGTCCCGGCCCGCCAGCCAGCGGCCCACGAGGTCGGCGAACGCCCTCACCGAGAGCGTCCGCTGGGTGGGGACCGCGCGCAGCAGCGACACGGCGCCCATCCAGTCGTCGAAGCCCGCCCAGACGGGGACCAGCGTGGCGAGGGCGTCGCGCAGGGCGACGGCGTCGGCTGCGGGGAACTTCCGGCCGAGGGCGCGGACGAGGGTGAAGCCGACCTCCGAGGGCACGGCGTGAGCGTCGCAGAGGTCCAGGAAGGCCCCGATGCCGTCGGCCCCCACCAGCCGGGCGAGGGCGAGGCCCCGGCGCCCGAGGGTGGCGGTGGGGTTGACCGCGGACCCGGACAGCCGCGCCAGCGCGCGCAGGGCCGAGCCCGTGAGCGACTCGGCGGCCGCCGCTACCCCGTGATCCGGCAGGACGGTCTGCAGCGCGGCCACGGCGGCGGGGCGCGCCCCGTTCGTGGGGACCAGGGCCCGCGCGGCCCGGGGGTCGCCCGCGTCTTCCAGCAGCCCGGCGACCTCGTCGAGGCTCGCCGCCACGCGCCCGGCGCCCGCCGCCTCGGCCCGGCGGGCCCGCTCCTCCTGGTCGTCGGCGATGCGCGGCTGGGGGAGGAAGACCGTGGGCACCCCGGCGTACATGAGCTCGTGGAAGGCGTTGAACCCCGCCGCGGAGACCGCGCGGTCGAAGGCACCGAAGAGCTCGATGGGGACGTACCGATCGATCCAGAGCACGTCGGAGCGCCGGATCTCGGGGCCCGAGTACAGGGGGCCCGCGCCCACGACGAGGCGTCGACCGGGCCGCCGCAGGCGCTCGATCAGGCGGGGGAGCTGGGCGGGCGCCGCGACGTCGCCGCCGCCCCCGAGCGTGACGTAGACGGCCTGCTCGTCGTCGCCCAGGCCCAGGGCGTCCCGGGCGGCGTCCCGGGGCAGCAGCTCCTCGCGCTCCCGCAGCAGGATCGGGGGGAGGGCGTCCGTGGCGGGCTCGAGCACGGTGCCGTACAACGGCAGGAGGGAGGCGTAGGGGTCCGCCGCGGCGAACTCCGGGCGCACGCGTCGCCGGACGAGGACCCGGGACTTCGCGAGCTCGAGCGAGGCCACCAGCTCCCCGAAGCTGCCGCCCGCGAACGTATCGACGATCAGGAGGTCGGGCCGCAGCCCCGCGACCGCGTTGAGGACCCAGGATCGGGCCACGGCGAGGTACCGCGACGGCTCCAGGTCCGCGTCCCGGAACATCGCCTTGCTCGGCATCTTCAGCGACGGCACCCCCTCGCGGCGCGCGAGCGTGTCCGCCTCGGACGACGTGAGGACCCAGGGCTCCACGTGCACGTCGAGCACCGCCCCGATGCGGCGGATCCACCGCAGGATCGCGAGCTGGCGGGTCAGGTGGCCCATGCCCCGCCCGTTGATGGCGTAGGACAGGACCGTCACCCGCGTCACGAGACGTACCCCAGGTCCTCCTCGTCGGCGGCGGCGGCCGTGGCCTGGGCGACGGCCAGGGCGATGTCGTCGCTCACGCCCTCCCGGAGCACCGGGGTCCGGTCGGGGTGCCGGGCGTACCAGTCCCGCAGCGACGGCGTCAGGGAGGTGGGCTTCTTGCCGGTCATCACGATCCACCACAGCTCGGGGTCGTTGCTCAGATCGAACGATCCGTAGGCGTCGAAGGCCTCGAGCTTGGCGAGCCGGCTGCGGAGC
The DNA here is from genome assembly GCA_964512225.1 of uncultured Rickettsiales bacterium. Taxonomy (GTDB): domain Bacteria; phylum Myxococcota_A; class UBA796; order UBA9615; family UBA9615; genus CAZEKB01. The sequence continues at coordinate 59,551 of CAZEKB010000008.1, forward strand.
TTCTCCTGGCGGCTGCGGTATTTCGGCGCCTTGGCCAGGAACTTCGCGTCGAGCACGGAGTCCGGGTGGTGGCGTCCGTAGTGCTTCGGCCGCTGGAACTTCGTCTTCTTGCGCATGTACTTGAGCGTGCGCGCATCGAGCTGCCCCACGAAGTCGTTCACGCCGCCGTGCATCTCCTGGCAGAAGCGGGCCTTGGCGCGGAGCCCCGCGAGGCGATGCAGCGCTACGAGGACGGGGCGGTCCTCGGCGTCCGTCCACTCGGAGAGGAGCTCGACGTCCGCCTTCGCGAGGAAGTCGGCGAGGACCCGGATCGACGCCTGCAGGTAGATCTCGGGCAGCTGCGGGATGCGCGCGACGGACCGGTCGTGCTCCTCCACGAGGTCGTGCACGTCCTGCACCTTCTGCTGCGCGTTCGCGACCTGGCCGCGCCACTCGCGCCGCTTCGCCGCGACCGCCTTGTAGGCGGGGAGCACGTCGTCGCCGAAGTCGTCCATCCCCAGGGCCTCGCAGATCGCGTCGCCCTGCTTCCACTGCTTCCAGTAGGTCGGCTCCCAGAAGAACTTCGCCCAGTTCGGGGTGTCGTAGCCGCTGTCCACGAGCACGAGGAAGCCGTCGAGCTGCTCGAAGCGCCCACACTCGTCCTCCCACGGCGCGAGGAGCTCGCGGCACTCGTCCACCCGCGCGCTCAGCTCGCCGTGGGGCCCCACGAGCACCGCCCGACGCGTGTACCGCTCGTCCGCTCGGACCCGGGCGATCGCGTGGGCCAGGATCGTGCCCTCGTGCTCCATCGCCTCGATCGGGTTGCGCTTCGTGAAGCCCCGGAACCCCGTCTTCTTCTCCGCCGCGGCGATCGCCTCCGGCGTGAGCTTCGGGCCGATGTAGGCGCTCGCGAGGTCCGTGCGCGCCTTCCCGAGCTCGACGTTCACCGCTTCGCCCACCCGCGCGATCTCGGCGCGCAGGCCCTCGAAGTCCGCCTGGAGCTTGTGCGCTTCGCGGGCGCACTCCTCGTAGTGCGCGATGACCTCGTAGTTGCCGACCATCTGCTCCCCTCCGAGTGGGGGCAGTCTACGCCTCCGGGGCGGCTACGGATCCCAGTCCGCGTCGATCATCCCGGCGGCCACCGTCCCCGTGTTCGGACCCCACGCGAAGTAGTCCGGCAGCCCGCCTCGGGAGGACCAGATCGGGATGCGGAAGAGCAGGGAGCCGTCCCCCTCGGAGGCGGTCATCACCGCGTCCAGGCGGCGACCGTCGGCCCGGGGGAAGACCGCGTACAGGATGGCTTCGTCGTACTCGTCGCCTTCGACCTCCACGGGGCCGTCCCAGGACCAGCCGTAGGGCATGCCGGTGTCGTCGGCGTCCACGCCCACGTAGATGAGGTTGTGGGACTCCCGCAGCGAGTCGGTGACGCGCGAGGCGGGGATGCCGCAGGCCGTGCCGTGGCCGATCAGCTGGGCGTAGGACGTGTGGAACGCGGCGGCGTCCGCCCACACCGGGGCGTCCTCGGCGTAGACGTAGCAGTAGGGCTTGCGGAAGGCCTGGTTGAAGGGCCCGTAGACCTCGGCGCGCTTGCCGTCCTCGGGCCCGATCCACAGGGTCCCGCCCTCGGCCAGGGTGTAGTCCGCGTCGTCGTTGTGGACGAGCGCGGTGATCCCCTTGGCGCGCAGGGCGTCGACGTCCACCTCGAAGGACCGCACGTTCGTCGTCGTCAGGTACACCGTGTCCTCGCCCTCCCCGCGGACCGACTCGATGATCACGTCGCCGTTCATGCTCTGCGCGGACTGGATCGTCACGTACGAGTGCGTCGGCGAGTACCCGGGGCTGGGGCTGATGAACCGGAAGTCGAGCTCCGTCGGGTCGAGGGTGTGCTCCTGCATCCACTCGACCATCGCGGGCAGGTCCACGCAGGCCGTGCCCGGCGCGTCGTCGCCGTCCCACCAGTGGCCCGCGCCCGGCTCCCAGTGGAAGCGGGCGTCGTCGGTGACCTGCGATACGAGGTCGTACATCGTCTGCCCCTCGGAGAAGGGGACGTTGGTGTCGGCGTCGCCGTGCACCACGAAGACGCCCCGCCGGGCGAGGTTGTCCAGGTAGTTGATCGTATCGCTGTGGGCCCGGGCCCGGGCGAACGAGCCCATGGGTCGGGTCGCGCCGCCGTAGGTGTAGAAGGACTGCCACCCCGCGGACGGGTTGAGCGTCGCGAACCGGCCCGGGGTGGTGACGCCGACGTGCCAGGTCCCGTGGCCGCCCATGGAGTGGCCGCCCAGGTAGACGAGCGTGGGGTCGATGTTGAAGACCTCCATCGCGTGATCGAGGGACGCGAGCGCGTTGAATCGGCCCCACTCCTCCCAGTCGAAGCCGAAGGGGTGGCGGTTCGTGGGGGCCACGACGTAGGCCCAGTCCTTCGAGGACACGTCGGCGGCCTGCCCCCGGCCCTGGACGCCCGCGCCGTGCAGCGTGAGGAACAGCGCGTAGTCGCGGCCCGGATCGAAGTCGAGGGGGTCGCGCACGCCGTAGCGCTGCACCGAGCCGTCGACGGGGGAGCGGAAGGTCCGCCAGTACGCCTGCCCCTCGGCCCGGGTGGGCAGCTCGACGGTGCGCTCGTAGGACCACTCGAGGCCCGGGGCCGATACGTGGAGCGTGAGCGGGACGGTCTCCCACTCCTCCGACGGCGTCTCCGGCGGCGGCGTGGGCGCGTCCTGCTTCGGGATCAGCTCGAACGCGATCTGGGTGTCGGTGTCCGGCCCGATCGACGCGTGCACGACCTCCGTGGCCTCCCACCACTCGCTCTCGACGACCTTCGCGTACAGCGGTGTCAGGTGCATGCCGGACAGGTTGAGGAGGGGCACGCCGTACCACTGCTCCGTGGCGCGGCCCTGGACGAGGTCCGGGGGCTGGGCGTCGGCGAAGTTGAAGTGGACCTCGTCGGTCGTCTGCCAGAGCTGCGCGCGGAAGTCCCGGCGGCCGATCGCGCGAAAGGCGAGGACGTCGTCGTCGCTCCGCACGAGCAGGGGGACGCGCGTGCGCCCGTCGCCGTACACGTACCCCGGCTGGTGCTTCGGCCCCGCGAACACGCCGCTGCTCCGCTGCGTCATCGCGAAGTACCGCTCGCCCGCCCGCGTCTGAATCGGAGGCACCGCGTACCAGGTGGGGGCGGTGATGTCGCCGAACCAGCCGCTGTCGTCCGGGTTGCGCTCGAGCCAGCGGGTGCCCAGGTCGTCCAGCCCGACGTCGGGGTACTCGAAGACGCCCGCGAGGAGGTCCCGGCGCACGACGTCGTCGTCGACGTCGTCGAGGTAGCCGATCAGCCAGTCCGCGTCCTGCGCGACGCGCACGGGCTCCACCTCGTCCGCCACCGGGGGCTCCACCCACGGCACGGGGGTGGGCGTCTCCTCCGAGGGGGGCTCCTCGACGCAGGCGGCGAGGACGAGGACGGGCACGAGGGTGAGGATCGAGCGGCGCATGCGCGGATGATAGACGCGCCCCCCGCCTCCGGAATGTCACGATTCTGTCGGGGGCCGCGCGGCCCGGCGGGGCTCGGCGAGGGGTCGCGTACATGGGCGCGAAGCTGGGATGCCTGTGGCACACCCACAAGAGGACTTCAGGACTCCTCGCGAAGCAGAGCGCCTCCGCCGGGGCGCCCCACCGGCTCTCCGTCCGCGGCGACCACCCGGCCCGCCCGCCAGGTGCGGAGGACCCGGCCGTCGGTCGCGCGACCCACGTAGGGAGAGACCGGGTGTCGGTGGTGCAGGTCCGCGGCGGCGAGGGTGGTGGTGCCGTCCGGGTCCCAGGCGACGAGGTCCGCGCGCGCTCCGCGGCGGATCACGCCGCGGTCGCGGAGCCCCAGGAACGCCGCCGGGGCCGTCGCCATCCAGCGCACGACGTCGGCGACCCCGAAGCCTCGGCGGCGCGCCTCGGTCCAGACGTTGCCGAGGCCCAGCTGGAGCGAGGCGATGCCGCCCCACGCGTCGAGGAAGTCGCCGCGCTCGGGGAGCTTGAGGCCGGGCGTGCACGGCGAGTGGTCCGAGACGACGAAGTCGATCGTCCCCGCGCGCAGGCCCGCCCAGAGGGCCTCGCGGTTGGCGGCCTCGCGGATGGGCGGGGCGCACTTGAACTCGGTCGCGCCGTCGGGGACCTCCTCGGCCGTGAGGCAGAGGTAGTGGGGGCACGTCTCCACCGTGAGGGGGAGCCCGTCGGCCTTCGCCCGCCGGATCAGCGGGAGCGCGGACGCCGACGACAGGTGCACGACGTGGACCCGGCAGCCGGTCTCGCGGATCAGCTCGATCATCATCGCGATGGCGGCGTCTTCCCAGGCGCTCGGGCGCGAGTGGAGGTAGGTGCGGTAGGCGCGGCGGACGGCGGAGGGGTCGGACGCGTCCGCGAGATCGGCCTGCAGCGCCGCGGTCCAGGCGGGATCCTCGAGCTCGGCGTGCACGAGGAGGGGCACCGCGGTGTCCCGCAGGAGGCGCATCGCCTCGCGCAGCGTGGCGCGGTCGGAGTCGGGGAAGTCGTCGATGCCCGAGTGGCACAGGAACGCCTTGAAGCCGGCGGCGCCCGCGTCGACCATGCGCAGGAGCTCGGACGCGTTCCCGGGGACGACGCCGCCCCAGAAGGCGCAGTCGACGTGCAGCAGGCCCGTGGAGGCCTCTCGCTTCGTGGCGAGGGCGGCCTCCGACGTGGTCACGGGGATGCAGTTGAGGGGCATGTCCACGAGCGTCGTGATGCCGCCGACGGCGGCCGCTCGGGTGGCCGTGACGAAGCCCTCCCACTCCGTGCGTCCGGGCTCGTTGATGTGGACGTGGGGGTCCACGAGGCCCGGCAGCAGGGCGACGGACCCGAGGTCCTCGGCGCCGTCGTCGTCGTCGTGCACCCCGACGATCCGCCCGTCCCGCACCTCCACGACGCCCGGTCGGACGCCCTCCGCCGTGACCACTCGCTCCGACCGCAGCTTCATGAACAGACGATAGAACGACACCGTCCCCGGGGACATGGGAGCCGGCTTCGGCATGATGGTGCGGGCTTCGCGCCCGGAGGAAACATGGCTCGGACCCCCGATCCCCGCGACGTCTCGGCATTCGCAGGCACCGTCGACCTCGCCTCGTCGACCCTCGGGGGCGAGGCGCTGCTGTCCAGCGACCGCTTCTTCGCCGGGCACGACAACCTCGTGCGGCCCGCCCGGGCGGTGTTCGATCCGACCGCGTACACCGATCGCGGCAAGCTCATGGACGGCTGGGAGCCCCGCCGGAGGCGGACGCCGGGCCACGACTGGTGCATCGTCCGCCTCGGCGTGCCCGGCCGCATCGTCGGCGTCGACGTCGACACCGACCACTTCCTCGGCAATCACCCCCCGTTCGCGTCGGTCTTCGCCGTTCACGCCCCGGGCGCGACCGCCGAGCACCTCCGGGACCACGCGACGTGGACCGAGGTCGTGCCCCAGTTCGCGCTCCAGCGGGGCGCCCGCAACCTCGCCGCCTCGCGGTCCGGCGACGTCTTCACCCACGTGCGGCTCGACATCCACCCCGCCGGCGGCGTCGCCCGGCTCCGGGTCTACGGCGAGCCCGTCCCGCCCGACGACGGCGACCTCGTGGACCTCGCCGCCCTGGCGGGGGGAGGCCGCGCGGTGGCCGCGTCCGACATGTTCTTTTCGCCCCTCGAGAACCTGCTGATGCCCGGTCGGCCCGTCGACATGGGCGGCGGCTGGGAGACGCGACGGTCGCGGCCCCCGGGCGAGGACTGGGCGATCGTCGGCTTGCGTCCGGGCGTCGTGCAGCGCGTCGAGGTCGACACCGCGCACTTCAAGGGGAACTACCCGAGCTCCTGCGCCGTCGACGCTCTGTACTGGCCCGGGGCGGCGCCGCACGACCTCACGCGCACCGACGCCTGGACCGCCGTGGGGGGGCGCCCGCTCACCGCCGACGCGGTGCACGTCGTCGACGTCGCCTCGCCCGGGCCCTGGACCCACCTCCGCCTGCGCATCCAGCCGGACGGGGGCGTCGCTCGCCTCCGCGTCTTCGGTCGCCCCACGGACGCGGCCCCCGGGCACCCGGTCGCCGACCACCTCAACGCCCTGAGCGAGGCCGACGCGGTGGCCGCGCTGCGGCGGTGCTGCGGGTCCCGACGCTGGGCCGAGGCGGTGGCCGCGGCCCGGCCCTACGGCTCCTGGGAGCATCTCGTGGGTCACGCGGAGCACGTCTGGTGGCACCTGGGCGACGGCGACTGGCTCGCTGCGTTCGACCACCACCCGCGCATCGGCGCGGACGTGGACGCGCTGCGCGAGAAGTTCGCCACCGCGGCTCTGTCGGCGAACGAGCAGTCCGGCGTGGCGGCCGCGGACGAGGGCGTCCTCGCCGATCTCGCGGCCGCGAACCGCGACTACGAGGCGCGGTACGGCTTCCTGTTCATCGTCTGCGCCACCGGCAAGACGGCCCCGGAGATGCTCGCGATCCTGCGGTCGCGGATGGGCAACGAGCCCGACGCCGAGCTGCGCATCGCCGCGGGCGAGCAGGCAAAGATCACCCGCATCCGCCTCGCCGGTCTGGAGTCGTCATGAAGAGCCCCGTCACCACGCACATCCTCGATACGTCGACCGGTCGGCCCGCCGCGGGCGTGCCGGTCGTCCTGGAGCAGCTCTCGGGAGGCGTCTGGCACGGCCGGGGGCAGGGGACCACGAACGACGACGGGCGCGTCGCCGACCTCATCACGCCCGACCAGTTCGCGACGGGCCACTGGCGCATCCGCTTCGCCACCGGCGTCTACTTCGCGCAGACCGGCACGGCGGGCTTCTACCCGTACGTCGAGATCGTCTTCGAGGTGCGCGCCGTGCACGAGCACCACCACGTGCCGCTGCTCCTCAACCCGTTCGGATACTCCACGTACCGCGGGTCGTAGCCGTTCGGCTCAGTGCAGGTCGGCCCCGTCGAGGGCCTCGAGCAGGGCGGTCAGCTCGGGCGTCGCCAGCTCGGGATCGGCGGCCATCCCGGCGTCGATGAGCGCGGCCGCCTTGGGCCGGCCCTTCTCGGTGCTCGCGAGCCCCACGCCCAGGGCGACGGCCCGCTGCGCGTCGACCCGACCTTCGCCCCGGACCATCACCAGGAGGGCGCCCGGGGACATGGTCGACAGCATCTCGGGATCGGCCCCGAACAGCTGCTCGCAGTCGAAGGACTGCTCCTCGATCTTGTGCGTCTGGTCGACCAGCGTCTCGGCGATCCCCACGGCGAGGGCGTTGATCTGCCGCATGAGCCAGTCGTCGTTCCACATGTGCTCGACCCTAAGGGCAGCGGCCCCGGGCGCAAGCATCACTTCTCGGCGTCGGCCTTCTTCTTCGCGTCGGCCCTCTTCTTCGCGCCTGCCCTCGAGGGGACGGGGCGGTCGACCGTGACGCCGTCCACGCGCTCGGGGACGGTCAGCTCGAGGGCGTCGTCGACGATCTCCGGGCGGCCGATCAGGTACTCGATGGTCGGGGTGTGGACCGGGCAGCTGAGCACTTCGGCGTCGGTCTCGTCGAACGTGACGACCGTGCGCTTCTTGCCTTCTTTCGTGACCACGACCTTCTTCGCCGGCTCCTCGGCCTCGGTCGGTTCATCGTCGGCGAGGGCGGAGCCGCCGAACAGCAGGGACGCGGCGAGCAGGGCGAGTGAGAGGCGGGTCATGCGGACTCCAAGACGGGGGCGCTCCCGGAGTACACGGAACATAGGGCGGACGGCGCGCGCCGGCCTGACAAGTTCTTGACATTCGGGGCCGATCGGCGGAAAGCTGCGCGCGGTTCGGAGTCCATTTCATGCGCATTCTTCAGCTTCTAGGGGCCCTCCTCATCCTCCTCGGCACGGCGTGCAGCGAGAACGCGCTGCAGGGCTGGGGCGAAGAAGAGGTGGGCGGGGGCATCCCGCCGGGACCGCGGATCGCGGTGGAGCCCGCGAGCATCGACTACGGCGAGATCGGCATCGACTGCGACGAGGACCAGCTCGTCCGCATCTCCAACGTGGGCGTGGGCGAGCTCTTCGTGGAGCTCCCCGAGCTCCTGGGCGACGAAGCGGCGTCCTTCTCCACGGACTGGACCGAGACCCTCCGGCTCGAGGCCGACGAGTCGGTCGAGGTCTCGGTGGCGTTCACGGCCACGGGGTTCGGCGAGCACGAGGCCCGGCTCGCGGTTCGGTCCAACGACCCGGTGCGGCCGGAGGTCGGGGTCGGGCTCGCGGGTGAGGGCGCCAACACGGCGACCATGCGCGTGGACGACTTCTCCCAGGAAGAGGCCAGCAAGGTCGACGTCCTCTTCATCATCGACACGTCGTGCTCCATGAGCGGCGAGCAGGGCAACGTCGCCCAGAACATCAACTCCTTCTTCTCCTGGTTCGAGGACCTCAACCTCGACTTCCACATGGGCGTCATCACGGCGGACGACTCCGATCCGGCGATCGCGGGCAAGCTCGTGGGGACGAACCCGCGCTTCATCTCCGACCAGGTGTCCAACGCGCAGTCGGCGCTCGCGCAGATGGTCGTGTACGACGGCGGAGGCGGCGAAGCGGGCCTGGGGGCGATGGTCGCGGCGCTCACGGAGCCGAACCTGTCCGGGCACAACCAGGGCTTCTATCGGGACGACGCGTTCCTGTCGGTGATCATCCTGTCGGACGAGCCCGAGCAGTCGAACCAGGACGCGCAGTTCTACATCGACTGGCTCGCCGACCTGAAGGGCGATCCCGGCATGGTGTCGGTGTCCGCGATCGTGGGCCCGACCCCCAGCGGCTGCTTCGGCAACTGCGGGCTGTTCAACCCCACCAACGCCGAAGCCGGCCCGAAGTACATCACCCTGCAGCAGGAGTACCCGGGCGTCTTCGCGAGCATCTGCACCTGCGACTTCAGCCCCGCGCTGGAGGCCATCGGGTACGCGAGCGTGGGCTTCCGCACCACGTTCGTGCTGTCCGCCGTCCCGTCCGACCCGAGCCGCATCACGGTGACGGTGAACGGCGCCCCCACCCTGCTGTGGGACTACGACCCCGGTCAGAACGCGGTGGTCTTCCAGCCCAACGGCATCCCCGACGGGCTGGCGACGATCTTCATCGAGTACCCCGTAGACGGCGGCTGCGCCGATCCCTAGACCGGCCTCACGCCTCGGACACGCCGCCCCCTCGGGAGGCCTCGCCCTCGCTCGCCCCGGCCTGCTCCGTTCGCTGCGCTCTCTCCCTGACGCCGCGCGTGACGACCCTCCAGGCGAGTCGGCTCCTTTTGTGGGTTTCGATTCCGCGGCAAGAAGCGCAAGAACGACACCCACGAGTCGAAGACCGACCCCGACGCCAGGCTCCATCGCAAGGGCAACGGCCGGGGAGGCGAAGCTCTCCTACATGGCCCACGGTCTCATGGAGAACCGCAACGGGCTGCTGGTCGACTTCGAGATCAGCCGAGCGGCCGGCTTCGCGGAGCGGGAGGCTGCACTTCGGATGCTCCGACGTCGCCGCAAGCGGCGACACCGCGGCACCAAGCCTCGCCGCCTGACCTTGGCGGCTGATGCGGGGCATCACTCGAGAGGGTTCGTTCGCGCTTGTCGGGATCTTCGCGTCACGCCCCACCCGGCCGTAGCGGCGCCTGAACCCCGAGCTGTAGGCCGACCAACGCGATCGGCAGCCGGAGGCCTGTCTGGAACCCCTCCGAAGACGGCTTCTTCAGCGGCCTGCTAGGCGGCCCGACCGAGCAGCGCCGACAGCGCCCGCACGAGCTCCACCTCGGGCCCGTCCCCCACGGGAGCCCCCGCGTCGCCGCGCCAGCCGGTCGCGAGCCCGTCGGGGTCGATGTGGATGAAGGCGATGGGGAGCCCGGTGGGGGGCGAGTCGAGGCGAAAGAGGTCGGCGCGGCGGGCGAGATCGATCAGCGTCGCCGAGTCGCAGGGGACCTCCGCGCGACGGCCGCTCCGGGGTACGAACCGCTGCTTCTCGAGGACGTACAGGGTCGCCCGCCCGTCCTCGATGCGCGCGGCGACGCGGTGCCCGGGGCGGAAGCGGATCTCGGCCACGAGCAGCGCGCGCCCGTCGACCCGGTCGGAGGCCAGCGCCTCGAGCGTCGGCCCGAAGCGTCGTCGCAGCTCCCGCTCCACCGACGTCGGCCACACCATGACGAGGGCGAGCGCCCCCCAGACGGGCAGCGCGGCGAGCGGCGTCGACGAGAACACCAGGAGGTGGACGAGGAGGCCCGCGCCCGCGACGGCGGCCCACGGCCGCAGCCGCCGCCCCGGGTGAGCAGTCACCCGGTCGTGGAGTTCGGCGTCGGGCAGGTCGGCCAGGCTCACGGCCGCATTAGAGCGCCGTTCGTCGGCGAACGGGCCGAGGTCGCCGAGAAGGGGGTTGTGGAAGCGCCGAGAAGAGTTTATTAGTTGGTTGACCAACCAAGGAAACTCCGATCGCATGCCTCGCCCCTCCAACACCGACCAGCGCCGCGCCCAGATCGCCCGGGGCCTCGTCCGCCTCCTCCCCGAGAAGGGGTACGCGGGCGCCTCCATCGGCGCGATCGCTCGCGAGGCGGGCCTCGCGCCCGGGCTCGTGCACTACCACTTCGCCGACAAGCGCTCGATCCTGGTCGCCGCCGCGGAGGCGCTGGCCGGGCGCCTGCGGGAGCGGTTCGACGCGCGCGTCGAGGCGGCGAAAGGGGACCGAGCGCGGCTGTTCGCGTGGCTCGACGCGCACCTGGAGGCCGGCGGGGACGCGGACGTGGAGGCGGTGGCCGCGTGGGCGGCGGTGGGCGCGGAGGCGCAGCGACACCCGGACGTGCGGGAGGTCTACGCGGGCTTCCTCGCGGAGGACCGGGCCCGCCTCGAGGGGCTGCTCGGCCCGCTCCTGCCCGCGGCGTCGGTAGGGCCGGTGGCGGTCGCGATGATCGCCCTCGTGGAGGGGTTCTTCCGGGTCGGCACCGGCGCCCCGGGGCACGTCCCCCCGGGCACGGCGTCGGCGGCGGCGCGCACCCTCCTCGCGGCCGCGATCGGGGGCTCGTGATGACCCGGAGCACCGCGAGCAAGCTCGGCCTCCTCGCCACCCTCTACTTCGCCCAGGGGCTCCCGTACGGGTTCTTCACCCAGGCGCTGCCCGCCCTGCTCCGCGACCTCGGCCTCTCCCTCCCCGCGATCGGGCTCACGTCCCTGCTGGCGCTGCCGTGGGCCCTCAAGTTCGTGTGGGCCCCGGCCGTCGATCGCGTGGGGACGCGCAGGCGCTGGATCCTCGTCCTTCAAGCGGCGGCGACGGTCCTCGCGGTGGCCATGGCCGCCATCGACCTCGGCGCCGGGCTCACGCTCCTGCTCGTCGGGGTCCTGCTCACCAACCTGGTGGCCGCGACGCAGGACATCGCCACCGACGGGCTCGCCGTGTCGCTGCTCGCGCGCCACGAGCGCGGGCTCGGCAACGGCATCCAGGTCGCCGGGTATCGGGTGGGGATGATCGTGGGCGGGGGGGCGCTGTTGGTGGCGTTCGACCGCGTCGGGTGGGCCCTGGTCCTGCTCGCCATGGCGGGCCTCATCGCGCTGTCGAGCGTGCCGGTGGCGCTGGCCCGCGACCTGCCCGCGGCCTCCGCTCCCGCGGACTCGGGCGGCTGGGATTGGGTCCGTCGCCCCGGCGCGCCCGCGTGGCTGGGGGTGTTGGCGACGTACAAGTTCGGCGACTACCTCGCGGGCGGGATGCTGCGGCCGTACCTCGTGGACGCGGGCATGACGCTGGCGGAGCTGGGCACGATGCTGGGCGTCGTGGGCTTCACCGCGGGCCTGCTCGGCGCGCTCGCGGGCGGCGCGCTCACCAACGCGGTGGGGCGCCGCCGGGCGCTCGTCGGGTTCGGGTCGCTCCAGGCGCTGGGGATCGCCGGGTACGCCGCCGTCGCCGCCTTCGAGCTCCCCCGGGGGGCGATCTGGGCGGCTGCGACGTTCGAGCACTTCGTCGGCGGCATGGCGGTCGCGGCGCTGTTCACGCTCATGATGGACGCGAGTCGGCCCGATCAGGCGGCCACGGACTACACGCTGCAGGCGTCGACGGTGGTCATCGCCACCGGCCTCGCGGCGTCGGTGAGCGGGTTCGGCGCCGAGCGCTTCGGCTACGACGGCCTCTTCCTCGCCGCGTCCGTCCTCGCGTTCGCCGGAGTCGCCCTCGCGGCGTCCCCCCACCTGACCCGGATCACCCGCTCGGAGGCCCCATGACGTTCCTGTGCACGGCCCTCGGGGTCGGAGACGCCTTCAGCGCCCGCTGGTACTCCACCTGCTTGCTGCTCGAGGCGGCCGGCACCCGGCTGCTGATCGACTGTCCGCACCCCATCCGCAAGGTCCTCGCCGAGTCCGGGGCGGGGGTCGATCTGCCCGCCGTCGACGGCCTCCTCCTCACCCACCTGCACGGCGACCACTGCAGCGGCGTCGAGGGGATGGCCTTCTTCAACCACTTCGTGCTGCGGCGGCGCGTCGAGCTGCTCGGCCACCCCGACGTCCTCGAGCGCCTGTGGCCCGACTGCCTCGCCGCCGGGATGGATCGCCTCCTGCGCGCGCCCGGCGCGGCCCCCGAGCCCCTGCACTTCGCGGACTTCTTCACCGTGACCGCGCTGCGGCTCGACCGCGCGGTGCGGTTCGGGCCCTTCTCGATCGAGGCGCGCAAGACCGTCCACCACGTGCCCACCACGGCCCTGCGCGTCGCCGTCGACACGCCCGAGGGTCGCCGCACGCTCGGGTACTCGGCGGACACGGCCTTCGATCCGGAGCTCATCGAGTGGCTGGACGAGGCCGACGTGGTGCTGCACGAGACCAACCTCGGCGTGCACACGCCCTACGAGCGGCTCGCGGCGCTGCCGCCGCGGGTGCGGTCCAAGATGCGGCTGGTCCACTACCCCGACTCCTTCGACGTCGACGGGAGCGCGATCCGCTGCCTGCGGCAGGGGGAGCAGCTGGTGGTGGGCCTCGGGGCGCCGTGACGGTGCAGCTGTGGATGTCGCCGTCGCAGACGATGGCGACGAGGTCCGTCGAGTCGCCCCGGAAGATGTATCCGACCTCGGTGTCCCCCGCCTAGGAGCGGAGAGTCTCCCCCCTCGATGTTGTGGACCCGCGCGACGATCCCGAGGCCGTGCGAGGAACCGATGGAGATCGGGGGGAGAAGGGCGCCTGCATGTCGGCGCGGCGGCGCGGACGGTGTCATGCTTGGGCCATGTCGGACCCGGATCCCCTGACCCACCCGATCCACGAGATGGACGGACGCCGCGTGAGCCTGTCGGACATGCTCCTGGGGATGCGTCAGCTCGGCGCGACGGACCTGTACCTGCAGACCGGGGCGCCGCTGAAGTTCAAGAAGCAGGGGACCGTCGTGTGCCCGTCGCCCGAGCTGCTCACGCGCCGGGCGCTGTCCCACGCCGCGGGCTGCCTGCTCGCCAAGGACGACCAGAAGGCCCTGCTCGCGCGCGGCTCGGCGGACGCGGTCGTGGTGCGCGAGAACGTCCGGTACCGGGTGCACTTCGCCCGCGGCCACACCGGGCTGTACGTGACGGTCCGCATCGTGGGCGCGTCGATCCCCGAGTTCAAGACGCTGGGCCTGCACCACCGGGCCCGCAAGTGGCTCAGCGACATCCGCCAGGGCCTCGTGATCATCGCGGGCTCGACGGACGCGGGGAAGACCGTCACCTGCATGTCGCTGCTCGACCAGATCAACCGGACGCAGGACAAGGTCCTCCTCACGCTCGAGGACCCGATCGAATACATCATGACGCCGTCCCGGGGGGTCGTGATCCAGCGGGAGGTGGGCCTGCACGTGCCCACGTTCGCGGACGGGGTGCGCGCGTCGCTGCGCGAGAACGTCGACGTCGTCTTCGTGGGCGAGATGCGCAACGTGGACACGATGGACCAGGTGATGCGGGCGGGGGAGACGGGCCACCTCGTGCTCACGACGATGCACGCCGACGACATCCTGTCGGCGATCGGGCGCATCGTCGGCAGCTACCCCCAGAACGACCAGCCGCGGGTCCGGCAGGCGCTCGCCGCGACGCTGTCGGGCATCGTCTACCAGCGACTCCTCCCCCGGGCCGCCAAGCGCGGCGCGACCCCGGGCTCCGAGGGTCGGGTCCCCGCGATCGAGACCCTGTGGGCGAACACCGCGGTGCGCAGCATCCTCCGCACGGGCGACTGGTCGAAGCTCGGTAGTTACCTGGGCCGGGCCACCGGGGGCATCGGCTACAAGGAGTGCCTCTCGGTCCTCGCGGGCGCGGGCGCCATCTCCGAGGACACGCGCCAGATGGAGCTCCAGCGGCTGCAGAACGCCTGACGCCTCAGCATGTCCGTCCGCGCCTACCTCGACTTCGTCCCCGCCCCGCTCGTCGCTGCCCTGGACGCGGCCGCCGAGCCCGTCCCCGAGATCCCGGGGCTGCGGGTGCAGGCGGGGCTGCGCGACGCGTTCCCCCGCATCGAGACGGTGGAGGCCCTCTCGCTCGTCTGCGACGTCTACCGGGCCACGCGCGACGGGCTCGCGCGGGTCCTCGAGCAGCGGATCGCGGACCGAGCGTTCCTCGACGATCGTGTCCTCGCCTGCGCCGCGGAGGCGCGTGAGCGGGGCACTCCGTGGGGCTCGGGGGAGTACCCGACGCCGTTCGGCGACCGCGACGCGGCGGGCCGCATCGTCCTCGGACCGCTGCCGGACGGGCCCAGGCCGCCGCCCGCGGACGTCCCCGAGTTCCTCCGGGGCGAGCAGGTCACGCTGTTCGGGCCGCCGGACACGGAGAAGATGGCGATCAACGCGATGAATGCGCTGCATCGACGTCGCGCGGACGAGCCCGCGATGGTGGGCGAGCTGGTGGACGCCTCGGGGCAGGTCCCCCGCTGGGGCGCCGACGACGAGGACAGCAAGACCCCGCTGATGCGGAGCTTCCTGCTCGCCTGCGACAACCTCGTGCGGTGCTTCGACCGCACGCTGCGCTTCGAAGACACCCGCCGCGGCAAGGTCTACGAGCTCGCCCCCGATCGGCTGTCGCACCCCATCAAGCGGGTCCCCGGGCTCGCGCTGCCGGACGGGGCGCACCTCCTGGACGGGGCGCCGCTGCCCCTGCACGTCTTCGACCTCGTGCAGCACGCGTGGCACAACCGCGCGCGGCCCGAGGGCCTCGTCTTCTACGTCCCGAAGCTCGAGAACGACGAGGAGGCCGCGTACTTCCGCACCGTGGTCGACGCCGCCGAGGCGGGCATCCAGGCGCGGGACCCGTCGTACGTGCGCGGGTCGATCAAGCTGTTCCTGGTCTTCGAGAACCCCCGGGCCATCTTCCGCATCGGCGCGATGGCGGCGGCGCTTGGGCCGCACTTCGTGGGCGGCAGCCTCGGCTGGCACGACTTCCTCGCGTCGACCGCCCGCCTCTTCCGCCACGAGCCGGGGTACCGCATCCCCGTGAAGGCGGACCCGGACATCGTCATCCGGCACATCAAGGAGTCCCACGTCCTGCTGGCGCAGAGCCTCGCGCCCCTGGGCGCCATCTCGATCGGCGGCATGTACGGGATCCTCTTCCAGGAAGGCGACGCCGACTCCTACCGGGTGACGATGGTCGGCTACGTGCGCGACGTGGTGACGCAGCTGCGGCGCGGGCTCACGGGGTTCTGGGTCGCCCACCCCGACTTCGTCCGCCCCGGGATCGCGCTCGTGGAGGCGTTCCGTCGACGGCAGCGGGACCCGTCGGACCGCACGCTGCTCGAGCTCGTGTCCGCCCTGGTGCCGGACGAGCCCGACCGTTCGCTGCTCCTCGACTTCGTGCAGGGCGAGGACGTCCCCGGCCTGGACCCGGCCGATCCCCGCTACCTGCGCGCCGTCCTCGCGGCCGACCTGGAGACGTCGCCGGTCATCGCCAACGACGACCCCGAGGAGGTCCGATACAACGTCTTCCAGGCGCTGCAGTACCTCGCCGACTGGCTCGGCGGCAACGGGTGCGTCGCCCTGCCCGCGACGCTGCGCGACGCGAGCGGCGAGCCGGTCTTCGTGCGCGTGATGGACGACCTGGCCACCACCGAG
The DNA here is from genome assembly GCA_964512225.1 of uncultured Rickettsiales bacterium. Taxonomy (GTDB): domain Bacteria; phylum Myxococcota_A; class UBA796; order UBA9615; family UBA9615; genus CAZEKB01. Next base: position 75,522 of record CAZEKB010000008.1, read on the forward strand.
CGGTCCCGCTGGGAGCTCTGGGCGGAGGTCCACCACGGGCGCGTATCCCGGGCCGACTTCGACCGCATCCTCGAGGAGGAGGTCGGCTTCCTGCAGGGCGGGCCCGACGCGTCCGACGCGGGGGTCGCCCGGCGGGTGCAGATCCCCTGGGCGGGCGAGGCCGCGCGCTGGTACCCCGTGGCCGTGAGGCTGCTGCGCGCGCTGGTCCACACGGACGAGCCCCCGGAGTTCGTGACGGAGCTGGCGATGCCGTTCACCTTCGACGCGGTGCGCGACGCCGACGACCCGTGGGAGGCCGCCCGCGGCCTGTGCCCGGGCAAGTACGACTGACGTGTCCTGGAGCCCCCCGCCGTTCGCGCCGCCCGCCCACCCTGGACCACGCCCAGCGACTCGACGTGGCGTGCGACCTGGGGCGGTTGATCGCGGCGATGCAGGCCGTCGAGCCCCCGGGCGACGGCGGCTGGCCCGACTTTCGGGCGCGGATGCGGGCGCGGATCGTGCCTCGCGGGCGCGGCCGCGACCTGGAGCCCGCCTGGCTGGACCGGATCGAGCCGTTCCTGGCGTCGGTGGAGCCGCTGCGGGCCGGGCCGCTGCGGGCACTGCACACCGAGCTCCTCGACGAGCACATCCTGCTCCACGAGGTCGACGGACGCTGGCGGGTCGCCGCGCTGCTGGACTTCGCGGACGGCCGCGTGGGCGAGCTGGGCTACGAGATCCCGGCGACGGCCGAGTTCGTCTTCAAGGTCCGAGCCGGGGTTGCTGCGCGCGATGCTCCTCGCCGCCGGGATCCCCGCCGCGGACCTGGACGACGGGTTCGCCCGCGAGCAGGTCGCCCGGGGCCTGATTCACCAGTTCGGCCAACTCGCCCGCATGCTCGCCGCGTCCCCCGCCGGCGTCGCCTCCTTCGAAGACGTCGCCCGGAGCCTCTATCGAGTCAGTAGTTGATGACCTGCCAGCCCTCGAGGATCCAGGGGGTGAGGTCCACGTGGTGGCGGCCCTCGGCGAGGATCGGGATGCCCGCCGCCTCGCAAGCCTCGCGGGTGTCGAAGCGGATCGTGCACATGCTGCAGGTCGCCACGTGGTCGCGCACCGCGTCGAACGTCGCGCCGTAGTGCTTCACGAAGGGGTGGCTGTCGTCCGTGCGGTTCACGAACCGCGGGATCCACGTCGTGCCCTTGCCCTCGAACAGGACCTTCACCTCGGCGCCCGCCTCGATCAGCGAGCCCGCGAGCTTGAGGGCGTGCACCGTGCGCCCGTTGTCGGCCGGGCTCTCGCCCGGGTTGAAGATGCCGATGATGACCTTGCTGCTCATGCCTTCTCCTCGTCTCACTCGTCGTCCGGGGACCAGAGCACACCGTCGGACGTCTCGACCACCTCGCACAGGGCCGACATGTTGAAGGGCGTGTGGACGATGGCGAGGTTGCACATCTCGTCCTCGGCGGTCAGCCCGTAGGTGACGGGCTCGTCGCGCCGGTTCTCCCACGTGCAGGCGTACTCGAAGCCGGTGCCCGCGGTCACGACCAGGGGGGGGTCGTACTGGGTGATGAGCGGGTCGTGCCAGTCGTCGTTCGTATAGAAGACGTCGCCCGCGGCCTCGCCGTCCCACATCCGCACGGTGAACTCGCGCCCCAGCGCGTGGGTGTGCGACGCGAGGAACAGCACCTCGACGTCGACGTTGAACTCGCAGCGCGTCCACTCCGTCTTGGTGCCCCCGGCGGGGATCTCGATCGTCTCGTCGCGCACCTGGCCGCCCCAGATCTGCTCCTCGATCATGTCCTGGGGGATCGTGTACGCGTTCACGCGCGAGAAGATGTGCACCGGCTCGTCCGATACGTTCACGAAGTGCACCTCGTGGATCACGTCCATGTTCAGCGGGAAGTTGGCGACGGTCCCCTCGGGCAGCGACAGCGTCTCGCGGTCCGTCCCCTGTGCCCCGAAGAACATCACCTGGTCCTGCATGAGGCTGCTCTCGCCGTACAGCTCCTCGCAGTCGTACTCGCCGTGAGGGATGAGGCCGGCGCTGTTGAAGCCGAGGGTGGACAGCGTCATGTGGTGCGTGCCCGGGGTCTGGATGTACTCGACGCTCTGCACCGCCGAGATCTCCTCGTGGGGCATCGGGTAGACGAAGCACTTCCAGATCTCGCTGCGGGGCGGGGCCTCCGTGTCGATGGACAGCTGGAAGCCCCCGCCCTCCGGCGGCGGCTCGAGGGTGTCGTCCACCTCGTCGACGGACGCGCCCGGGGGGTCGCACGCGGCGACGAGGAGGAGGGGGAGGGCGAGGAGCGAGAGGTGGCGCATGCGGCGTTGAGTACACGGCCCGGGAGTCGACGTCCAGAGCTTTGGGCCGACTCGCTCAGGGGCCGGCCGCCTCCACCACGACGCGGAACCCGAGCGCGTCGTAGTGGTTGCCCGCGTTGCAGAAGTTGTGAGCGTCCGAGCGCATGAGGCGGGGGCCGTTGTTCCAAGCCCCGCCGCGGTGCACTCGGGTGACGGCGGGGTGGTCGTCGCCCTCGTCCAGGGCCATGGCCCCATCGCCGGTCCAGCGCGTGGACGTCCACTCCGCGACGTTGCCGTGCACGTCGTGGAGGCCCCAAGGGTTGGGCGGAAACGATCCCACCGGCGCCGTACCCACGAAGCCGTCGTCGCCCATCCGATCGTCTTGGGGGTAGGCCGGATCCCCCTTCACGAGGCGCTCGAAGGTGGTGGGGTCGTTCCCGTTGGCGTGGCGGTGCGCGTCCGCCGGATCGTCTCCCCAGGACCAGGCCGATGTCGTGCCTGCGCGCGCGATCGCCTCCCACTCCACCTCGGTCGGCAGCCGCACCGTCCGCCCGGTGACGGCGGACGCCCACGCGCAGAAGTCGCGGGCCTCGAGCCAGGTGGCGACGGCGGGTTGGTCGTCGGCGTCGAAGTCCAAGCCGGCGTACAGCTCGCGACGCTGGTAGCGGTTGGACGTGTGCTCGCGGCGGAAGCGTCGGAACTGGCGGTTGGTGACCTCCGTGACCCCGGCGTGCGCGATCCCGTCGACCGGCACGGCGGCGAGCCGGAGGGGGACACCGGACAGATCCAAGGCGGGCGCGGCCTTCGGCGGGGGCGACTCGGGCTCCGGGGGCTCGGTCCAAGACGAGGCGAAGGCCACGAGCACCGGGATCGCGACGAGCGCCGCGCGCTTCTTCCAGGAGATCACGGCCTCATCATCGCCCAGGGGCGGGCCCCCGGCAGGAGGTCACGGCCGTGACCAGTACCGAGAAGATCGACCTCCACGCTTTCTCCACATCTGCTCCGAAGTCCCGCAACCCCCCGCGAAATAGGCTGAATCGCAGCCTTCGGAGGGTCCATGTCTCGCTTCTTCTTCGTCCTCCTCCTCTCGCTCGTCGCCGCCCCGGCCGCGGCCCAGACGGTCATCATCGACAACTCGGACGGCGCGCCGGAGTTCGTGACCACCGGGAACGACTGGACGTCGTGGGGGATGCTCGGCAACGGGTACGACGGCGGCGACGGCGACTACCTCTACCTGTCGCACACGCTCGGCGGCTCGGACCGCCGGGGGATGGCGATCTGGACCCCCACGCTGCCGGTGGCGGGCCGCTACGAGATCGCGACGTGGTACCGGCGGACGTCGAACCGCACGTCGGACGCGGACTTCGTGGTGCGCGACGGGATCGGCGGGGAGCGGCGCCGGACGCTCAACCAGCGCGGCGAGGGGGCGAGCGGCTGGGTGAGCCTCGGTCGGCACTGGTGCGACGGGGGGCCCGGCGGCTGCCGCGTCACCCTCGACGGGACCGACGACGACCAGTCGGACGAGGCCAACGCCGTGCGGTTCCGGCTGCTCCGCGCCGACGACACCCCCGGCGGCGACGGCGGCGACGATCCCCCGGAGCCCCCCGCGCCCCCCGCCGCCTGCTCCAGCTTCCCGGGGCTCGGCGACCACCAGCAGCAGGGCTTCGCCACCGTGGTGGACGCGCGAGACTTCGACGACCGCGGGCGCGCCACGGGGGCCCCGGATCGGCGGGGGTCGCACAGCCCCAACCTGGACGCCGGAGAGTTCTTCCGGGCGAGCGGCTGGACGGTCTGCGACCCCGCGGGCGACGAGACAATCACGTCGGTCCGCCTCGCCGTCCGGGCGCGCACGCAGTACCAGTCGGGGCGCTACGACATCGACGTGCGCCTCCACGCCGGGGGCGACGCCGCCCGCATCTGGAAGTCGACCGACTACCGCTGGCACACCGCGGACGTGACCGGCGATCGGGCGGGGTGGACCTGGGCCGACGTCGCCGCCATGAGCGCCGAGCTCCGCCTCGAGCGGCACCCGAACGGCCGCCGCGACTCCGACGTCTGGGTCGACGCCTTCCGGGTGCGCGTCCGCTACACGACGACGGCGGCGCCGGGCTCCGGGGCCCGGGACGGGGGCGACGACGACGAGGAGCCGAGCGAGTGCGGGGACGCGCCCTGCGAGGACCCGTCCGACGCGGAGGCGGACGCCACCGGGGCCGACGGCCGCGAGGACGACGAGGACCCGGGGCCGCCGTCCGACGACGACGCGGCCGCCGAGAACGAGCCCGGCCACGACCCGGGCGGCGACGCGACCGACGACGAGGGCGTCTCGGGCGGCGACGAGGACCCGGCGGGGCGGTTCGAGGCGGGCGACGGCGAGGGGCCGGGGGGCGCGAGCGCGGGGTGCGGGCAGTCGCTCTCCGACGGGTCTGCCTGGGCGCTCCTGGGCCTGTTCGTGACGGCGACGCTGCCCCGGCGCCGCGACCGCGGCTACTGAGCGCGGAGCAGATCGGCGGCCTTCTCGCCGATCATGATGCAGGGGGCGTTGGTATTGCCGCCGATGACGTTGGGCATGATCGCCGCGTCGGCGACCCGCAGGCCCTCGACGCCGCGCACGCGCAGGCGGGGATCGACCACGGCCCGCTCGTCGCTGCCCATCCGGCACGTCCCCACGGGGTGGTAGACGGTCTGGACGCGGTTGGGCATCTCCGCCCGGAGCGCGGCCTCGTCGAAGAACTCCGGCCCCGGGTGGAGCTCCTCGGTGACCTCGTCGGCGATCGGCCCCGTGGCCATGATCTCGCGGAGCAGGGCGATGCCCTTCATCATGAACTCCACGTCCTCCGGGGCCTCCAGGAAGTGCGGATCGATGAACGGAGCGGCCGTCGGGTCGTCGGAGAGGAGCCGCATCTCCCCCCGGGACTTCGGGTAGATCAGCGTCGGCCAGACCGTGATGGCGGGCCGCATGTCCACGGTGGGGCGCACCGGCGCGTCCTGGTTGGGCGAGGGGTAGGCCCACGGGAGCATGTGGATCTGGCAGTCGGGGAGGGCGAGGGACGGGTCCGTCTTGACGAAGCCCATGGACTCGAAGACCGTCCGGCCGAACCAGGTGCCGCCCGAGATCATCTCCTTGATCATCCCCCCGAAGAAGTGCCACGGCGTGCCGCGGTGGCCGCCGTTGGGGGCGAGGTAGGTCAGGGGGAAGAAGAGGTGGTCGTGGAGGTTCTCGCCGACCGGCAGGTCCGCCGCCACGTCGATGCCGAAGCTCCGCAGCTGGTCGGCGGGGCCGACGCCCGAGAGCATCAGGATCTGGGCCGAGCCGATGACCCCGCCCGACAGCACGACCTCCCGGCTCACCCGCGCGACGGCCGTGCCCTTCTTGGTCGAGTACTCCACCCCGGTCGCGCGGCCGCCCTCGATCACGACGCGATGGACGAGCGCTCGGCTGCGGATCACGAGGTTGGGGCGCCGCTTGTTGGGCTCGATGTACGCCTGCGACGTGGAGTAGCGCAGGCCGTCCTTCGCGCTCACCTGGCACACGCCCATGCCCTCCTGGGACTCGGCGTTGTAGTCGTCGAGGAGGGGCACGCCGCAGGTCCGGGCCACCGACTCGCGGAAGGGCTGGGAGACCGCGGACTGGTCGCCCGCGCGCGTGACCTGGACCGGTCCGCTCCCGCCGCGGAACTCGTTCTCGCCGTCCTCCCAGGTCTCGAGGCGCTTGAAGTAGGGCAGGACGTCGTCCCAGCCCCAGCCGTCGCAGCCCTCGGCGGCCCACTCGTCGTAGTTGGCGCGGTTGCCGCGGACCCAGACCATCCCGTTGATGGCGCTGCTCCCGCCCATCACCTTGCCCCGGACGTACGGCATCTTGCGGCCGAGCGTCTCCTCGCGGGGGTTGGCGTAGAAGCCCCAGTCGAACTTCTTCTTCACCTGGGGCACGGTGTGGATGATCGAGACCATGCCGGGGGTGGTGCACAGGGTCGTCCGGTCGCTGCCGCCGGCCTCGAGCAGCAGGACCCGGACGTCGGGGTCTTCGGTGAGCCGCGCGGCGATCACGCAGCCCGCCGAGCCGGCACCCACCACGACGTAGTCGAACTCCTCAGTCATCGAGACTCCCGCTCCTGATCGATCGATCAGCTTTTAGCAGAGCGCGGGGGAGGGGCGGGAGCGGCGGCGGTCGGAAGTGCGGAACCGGCCGGGGGGGCGGCCGGGCTCAGCCGTCGGCGACGTCGAGCAGCGTCAGGCCCCGGCGACGCGGGGCGGTCTCGTCCGTGCGCAGCAGGCTCCCCCGGTGCTGCTCCCAGGCGCGCGCGGCGGCGACCACCTGCCCGCGGAAGAGCGTGGGAGCGAGGAGGATCATCGTCGCGAACTCCGAGCGGGTGCCGGGGTACCCAGCAGCTCGGGCGGCGTCGTATGCGCTGCGAAAATGTGTCGAGGTCACGGGGTCTCCGAAGAGCTGGTGGGAGTCTACGCCAACTCCGTCGCCGGATGGGAGTCCGCGCCGCGATCGGCGGCCGCTCGGGCCTTCGATTGGGGAGACGTCGATCGATGGGATCGCCCAACTTTCTTTGAAATTTCCGGTCGGCGGATCGATCACGTCCGATCGAGGGCCGGCGAGCCGATCTCCGGCGTGCGCGCCCGGCGCGCTAGACTCGGCCCATGGAAGAGTTCGCCCATGGGAGTCTGCGCCTGCTCGCCGCGGCTTCGCTCGGCCTGCTCGCGGCCTGCCCGGCCGCGCTGCCCCCCGCGTCGCCCGTCGCCCCCACGGCGCCGACCATCGCCCTGAACCCGGCCGACCCCTCCACGGTGGACGATCTGACGGTCACGATCGTGTCTCCGTCGACCGATCCCGACGGAGACTTCGCGGGCTACGTGATCCGTTGGCAGCGGGACGGCGTCGACGTGCCCGAGGCGGCGGGCGACACCGCCCCCGCGAGCCTCACCGCCCGGGACGAGACGTGGGGCGTGTGGGTGCGGGCCGAGGACGCGGGCGGGCTGACCTCCCCCGCCGCGTTCGCCGAGGTGGTCGTCGCCAACACGGTCCCCACCCCGCCGACGGTCGCCGTGCAACCCGCCGAGCCGACCCCCGACGACGCGCTCGTGTGCGTCGTGGCGGGGGAGGGCCGGGACGCCGACGAAGACCCCCTCACCTACACCTTCGCCTGGACGGTGGACGGAGCCGACTTCGAGGGGGCCGAGACCACGACGTGGGACGGCGACACGGTGCCCGGGTCCGGAACCGAGCCGCTGCAGGTGTGGCGCTGCTCGGTCGCGGCCTCCGACGGCACCGCCGCGTCGGCCGCGGTCTTCGCCACCGCCACCATCGGCGAGGTCGATACGCGCGTCCCCGACTTCGCGCTGCCGGACGTCAACCCGACCTCCCTCACGAGCGGCCTCGAGGTCTCGCCGCGCGACTACCTCCAGAAGGTGTCGGGGTGGTACTTCGGGCACGCCACGTGAAGCTACTGCCGTAGCCAGTTCGGCTACCTGCAGACCCTGCAAGACGACCTCGACGCCGACCCGACGATCGACGCGCAGATCCTGGGCGTGAACGAGTCCGGCTTCGACGCCGACAACGACCAGATGTGCGACGGGCGCGACCTGCCCTGGCTCCAGGAGACGGACGAGGAGGTCTGGGACGGCTGGGGCGTCGTGTACCGCGACGTGTGGGTGCTCGACGCCGACAACGACGTGGTCGGGGTCTTCAACCTGACCGGGACCTCGCTGGGCGAACCGGCCAACTACGCCGCCCTGCGGGCGCTGTTCGAGCTCGCCGCGCGGTAGGGGTCAGCCCGGGAACGGAGGCGGGATCGGCCCGGGGTGGTTCGCGGGCAGGTCGAACAGCAGGAAGAAGAGCGCCCCGCCGATGAACGCGTCGACGTTGCCGAGCTCGTTCGGGTCCTCGGCCTCGATCGCGCCCTGCAGGGACCAGTAGTAGCCCTCGGCCTCGGTCCGCTCGTCCGTGGTCAGCTCCTTGGACCCGAGCACCCCCGCGATGAGGTCCTGCGCCCCGATCATCGCCTGGGTCCCGATGTCCCGGGGGCCGTCCCAGGCGTAGCGCGTCTCGTCGCTCGCGACGGCGAACGCGGCCTCCGCCGTCCACCGGGTGGTGCGCTCGAGGACGGCGTAGTCGATGGTCTCGGCCGTGTCCGTCGTCTGGTGATAGAAGGCCATGCCGGGGTTGACGAGCCAGGCCCCGGGCACCGGCGGCGTCGCCTCGTAGAACGCGTCCTGATCGCTGTGGAATACGCGCACGAGCTCGCGCTGGATGAACACGACCGGCTGCTCGGACCACGCCGCCGCCTCGCGCAGGACGGCGTCGAAGGCCCCGCTGCGCTCGCCCCCGATGACGACGGTGGGGGAGTAGTCGGGGAGGAGGGCCCGGCCCACGGGATCGACGGACAGCACGGCGACGATGTCGTCCAGGGGGACGGTCGGGGCCGTCGACCAGGCGCGGGCGCCGCGCAGACCGGACTCCTCGTCGTCGGTGAGCAGGAATACGACCGACCGGGGCGGCGGGGCGGCGGAGAGGGCGCGGGCGATCTCCAGGACGGCCGCGATGCCCGCCGCGTCGTCGAACGCGCCGTTGTAGACGTCGCCGTCCTCGGTGACGCCCAGGTGGTCGTAGTGGGCGGAGACGACGACGTATTCGGCCGCGCGCACGGGGTCGGAGCCGGGGAGGAGGCCCACGAGGTCCCGCCCGATCGTCGCGGTGCTCTCCTGCACCACGCCGGCCTCGTCGAGGTACCAGCGGCCGCGGGAGCCCTCGCCGTCGTGCTCGTACTCGTACTCGAAGCCGTCGGTCCCGAGGGGCTCCAGGCCGATCGCGGTGAGCTCGTCCACCAGCCGGGCCCGGGCGAGGTCGTGGCCGGGGGAGTCCGGGATGCGGCCGCCGAGGGCGTCGTCGGCGAGGAAGTCCACGGCCTCGCGCATGCGCTCGGGGGAGATCAGGTCGAGCGCGGACGGATCCGGTCGCGGCAGGGGCGCGGGGGTCGGTTCGCCGTCCTCGGACGGGCAGGCGACGAGGAGGAGGCTCAGGGCGAGGGGGAGGCAGCGCATCGGCGGAGGATAGTCGCGTCGGGCGCGGTTGGGGCTACGGCGCGCCGGGGGGCGACGGGGCCTCGAGCGTCCGGTGCTCGGCGGGGCTCAGGGGGGCGACGGAGTGCCGGACCCCCGCCTCGGCCGCGCCCGGCGCGAAGCCCACGACGACCGTCTCCACCTCGGGCGCGAGGGGGGCGAACTTCACCCCGCCGTCGACCTGCGTCCCGCCGATCCACTCGCCGCCCGCGTCGAGCAGCCACGTCCAGCCCTCGCTCCCGGTGGACGGGGTGATCGTGAGCGAGGCCGCGCCCGCGGCCACGGACTCCAGTCGGGCGCGGGCGTCGGGGTCGTCGACCCCCAGGGCGGTCCAGCGGGCGAGGAGCCGGGCGGCGAACCGGGCGTCCCCGGTGCAGATCGCGGCGTCGGCCGCCCGTCGGTGGGCCTCGGCGTCGTCCGGGCTCGCGCGGATCCACTCGGCGGCGGCGACGGCGGCGGCGGCGCAGCGCTCCTCCTCCAGGGCGGCGGCGAGGCGCTCGGCGTAGGGGGCGGCGTCGAGCTCCTTCGACGGGACGGCGTACCGGGCGATGCCCGCGAACCCCTTGGAGAGCGCCATGCCGGGGGGGCGGGTGCGGGGGGTCTTCTCGAACCAGGCGAGGATGCGGTCGGCCTTGGCCCGGTCGGCCTCCGGGGCGCCGGCCTTGTAGGACTCGAGGAGGCGGACCGCGATCTTGCGGTCGCCCAGCCCGTCGTAGGCGAGCGCCTTCAGCAGCGTGGCCTCGCGGCAGTCGGGGCACAGGCGCAGCGCGGACTCGGCGGAGGTCAGGGCGCGGTCGAAGCGGCTCTCGGCGACCTCGGCGCGGGCGAAGGTGATCTGGCGGTCGGCCTCGGCCCGGGCGGAGTCGGAGGTCGACGCGCGGGCGGGGCCGCCCAGCCCCGGGAGGCAGGCGCAAAGGAGGAGCACCGCGAGCACGAGACGAGGCACGGAGCTAGGGTACCTCGCCCACGTGTCCAAGCCGTCCCCCGACCCCGGCCGCAGCATCCAGCGGCGCCTCTTCGATCTCGCGTGGCCGGTCATCGGGGTCAACGTCCTGAACGTGCTCGCGCTGGCGGTGGACACGGCGATGCTGGCGCGCATCGACGCGGCCGAGGACGCGCTCACGGGCCTCGGCTTCGCGACGCAGCTCATCTTCCTGCTGATGGTCGCGATGATGGGCCTCGTGGTGGGGAGCGTCGCGTTCTCGGCCCGCGCGTTCGGGGCCCGGGACATCGCGCGCGTGGAGCACGTGCTGGTCCAGGCGACGACGCTGACGGTGATCGTCAGCGCGCTGGTGGCGGTCTTCGGCAACGCCTTGGCGGGGCCGCTGCTCACGCTGCTGGGGGCGGAGGGGCCGTCGTACGTCGCGGCGATCGACTACCTGCGCCCGCTGCTGACGGGGGTCGTCTTCAACTACCTGACGATCCTGTTCGGGGCGATCCTGCGGGCGACGGGCGATACGAAGACGCCCTTCCGCGTCGCGTTCGTGATGAACGGGCTCAACTTCGCGTTCAACTACGGCCTGATCCTGGGCAACTACGGGTTGCCGGAGCTGGGTATCCAGGGGGCGGCGATCGGGACGGTCGCGGCCCAGGCGGTGGCGACCGGCCTGCTGATCTTCCTGCTCCGCCGGGGGGTGATCGCGGGGGTCACGCTGCCGCTGCGGCCGCGCGGGATCGACCTGCCCCTGGCGCGCAAGCTGTGGCGCGTCGGCCTGCCCGCGGCGCTGGACATGGTGGTGCTCAACGCCGGGTTCCTGGCGATCGTGGGGATGCTCGGCCGGGTGGACGCCCTGGCGGTGGCGGCCCACGGCGTGGGGCTCCGGATCCAGGCCCTGGCGTTCGTGCCGGGGCTGTCGATCTCCCAGGCGACGGGGGCGATGGTCGGCAACGCGCTGGGGGCGGGCGACGTGGACGAGGCCCGGGCCGTCACGCGGGCGGGAGTGGCGATGTGCACGGCAGTGATGACGACGTTGTCGATCCTGATCATCGTCGGCGTCGACCCGATCGTGATGCTGTTCGACATCGCGCCCGCCTCCGAGCTGGGGGCCTACTCGACGGAGTGGATGATCCTGCTCGGGGCCTGCATGCCCTTCGTCGGGCCCTACATCGCGCTCGTCGGCTGCTTCCGCGGGGCGGGGGCGACCCGGCTCGCGCTGAGGATCAACACGTGGACGACGTTCGCGCTCCAGATCCCGGGCAGCTGGCTGCTCGGGTTCCCCCTGGCCCTGGGAGCCTGGGGGGTCTGGGCGGCGTTCCCGCTGTCCTTCCTGGCGAAGGCGATCTGGGCCGGGATCGACTACCGCCGCGGATCCTGGGCGGTGACGGGCACCGAAGCGAAGGGCTGACCCGACGAGCCGCGGTGTGGGGGATCGTTGCGTAGCGAGGCGAGACGATTCGTTCCGGCGGGTTGCGGGCCGTGGGAGGGTCGTAGCGGGGCGAAACGACTCGTTCCGGCGGGTTGCGGGCCGTGGGAGGGTCGTAGCGGGGCGAAACGACTCGTTCCGGCGGGTTGCGGGCCGTGCTACCCGTAGACGTCGTGCGACGCGCCTTGCTCCTGCTGGTCCTCGCCCTCGCCGTCGCGGCTCCGCCGACGACGGCCGAGGCGGGCGTCTTCTCGGCGCTGTCGAAGCTCGCCAAGCTGGGGAAGGCCGGCAAGGCGGCCAAGATCGGCAAGCTCGGCACGGGGGCCAAGCTCGCGGGGACCCTCGGGGGGATGTCCTTCGGGCGCCGCGCCGCCACCGTCCTCGCGGGTGTGCCCGGCGAGGCGGGCCGCGCCGTCGCCTACGTGGCGCGGGCCGACGACGGGGCAATCGCCGTCGCAGGCCGCCACGGCCCCACCGGGTCGGCCCCCGATCTCGCCGAGGCCGCCGCCCAGCTGGGGGCGCGGGGCGACGCCGTCACCCTCGTCCTCGATCCCTCCGTCGCCGACCCGCTCCTCCTCCGCGGCCTGGACGACACCCGCCTCCTGGTCGCCGACGCCTCGGGGGCCGCCCACCCCGTCCGCCGCGGGGACGACCTCACCTGGTTCGTCGACGTCGCGGGGGAGGGGGCCGGCGCCGGCGTCGACCTCGCCTCGTTCGTCGCCGACCAGATGGAGGAGGACGCCGCCGCCGCCGGGGACGACGACGACGAGGACGACGACTCCGACGAGGACGACGCCATCCCCGCCTCGACCTGGGTGTTCTGGGCCGCCGTGCTCGCCGGCGTCGTGCTGTGGCGCGTGCTCCGCAGCGACGACGAAGAGCCCGAGGACCCCTGACCGAGCCCGCCCCCGCGCCCCGCCGCGCTTTTGCGATCCCCGTTCGGCATCACGGCAACGGCCCTCTAGACTGCGCGCCATGTCCCCCCGCCGGCTCTCCGCGATCGTCCTCAGCGCCTCCCTGGCCCTCGCGGCCTGCCCCGCGACCGAGCCGCCCCCCGAGGCCGCCACGCACTTCGATCCGCCCAGCGGCACCACCCTCGACGCCCCCACCGTGTCCGTCGTCGGCCTCGACGACGAGGACACCATCTGCTTCTCCGTCGACGGCACCACGCCGCAGTGGGGCACCTGCACCAGCACCCTCACCGATACCCGCGCCATCGACGTCCCCTGCGGCTTCACCGTCGTCACCATCCTGTGGGACGTGGACCGCACCGAGTCGGCGAACTTCCTCTACGAAGGCGACGACTGCGAGGAGGAGACCGGCCCCGTCGTCCTGTGGGCCAACGACGAGCTCGTGAAGGCCTTCGCGCCCATCAAGGACGACATCCAGTGCCGCATGAACAACTGCGAGAACCCGTCGGGCACGGGGGACTGGTCCACCGACTGCGACGGCGGCACCGCGGCCTGGAACGTCCAGCTCAGCGGCTTCCGGGCGATCAGCGAGTTCACCTACGACGCGTGCACCGCCACCGCGACCGTGGACGTCCACGACTACGCCGCCGACCCCTGGTTCCAGGACGAGACCGCGACCGTCCCCCTCGACATCACCCTCACCTTCACCGGCACCATCACCCAGGACGTCGACTTCTCCGGCAACGGCAGCGAGCGCGGCGAGGTCGACGTCACCGGCGACTTCACCGGCACCATCCGCTCCCGCATCGAGATCGCCGACAGCGCGCGGGGGGGCGGAGGCTTCGCCGCGGCGTGCACCGAGGACCCCCTGGACGACGAGATCTGCGCCCCCGCGAGCGCGATGATCCTCTACGACTTCCCGGACTGGACCTGCCACGGGAACATCTGCCCCGAGCCCGGCGACGAGCCCCCGAAGGTCGACGAGGACGGTGACGGCGTCGAGGACTCGGAGGACAACTGCCCCGACGTCGCCAACCCGCTGCAGGAGGACTCGGACGACGACGGCGTCGGCGACGCATGCGACGACGACCCGGAGTTCGTCGTGATCCAGTTCAAGACCGACCGCCGCTGCCTGCGCGCATCGGGCGGCGTCGTGGAGTCCACCGAGGGCTGCGATCCGAGCGACCTCTCCCAGCGCTGGGCCCTCGTCGACCACGACGGCCACCGCGGCTTCCGGAGCGTGTTCGACGAGGCGACCTGCTTGAGCCAGGACGGGGGCATCGTCGGCCCCTGGGACCTCGTGACCGCGACCTGCAACCCCCGCGACCCCCACCAGCAGTGGGACTACGAGCCCTACGACCAGGGCGGCTTCGACGCCGCCTGGCCCGGCCGGCTGCACAACGTCGAGAACAACTTCTGCGCGTACACCGACTTCACCGGCAACGTCTACGGCACGTGGGGCAACTGCAACCTCGCGGGCACCGACAGCGGACGCAAGGTCGGCGTCTACCTCCGCGGGGACTTCGAGGCCGACCCCGTCGCGCCCTGAGGGGCCTGCTCCTCAGAAGCGCGCCGCGAGCCCGATCCGCCCGAGCCCGAACCCCACCTCGAACCGCGGCGGCGCCCGGGTCGACACCCGATCGTTGTGCTCGTCCACCAGCTCGGCGGCCCGCTCCGGCGTGTAGTAGCGGCCGACCCACAGCTGCTTCATGTGTACGGCGATCACGATGGTGGGCGCGAACACGGCGAGGATGCTCCCCACGCCGAACAGCGTGTAGGCCAGGATCCGCTGGTTGTTCCCCCACTCGATGTCCGAGGGGAGGACCAGCGTGTACTGCTCGAGGTTCGCGAGCGTCGCGCCCCCGACGATGAAGGACGTCGCCGAGCCGATGCTCAGGATCCCGCCCAGCACGCCCGAGACCCGCCGCTCGGTCGTGAGCCGCGCGATCATGCGGCGGTCGTCCACGGCTTCGGCGAACTGCGGCGCCGTCAGCGCTTCAGACCCGCGAAACGCGGTCCAGGACATCAGGCGCAGCCCGCCCGGCACCTGGCCGGGGGCGAGCCCGATCGTCCACGGCATCTCGACGCGCTGGATCGACAGCACGTCGCGCGAGTTCGACTCGCCGGCGACCGCCGGAGCCGCGGCGAGCGTGACCAGGAGAAACAGGGGGAAGAGGAGTCGGCGCATGCGGCGACCTTACCGGGGGGCCCGCAGTCGATGCCCGCGCAGGCGCCGGTAGAGCGGCTCGGCGGCCGCCGCCACCGCCTCGAGCTCGGGGGGGAGCGACACAGGCGGCGGGGTCGCGCGCCCGAACCCCGTCGACGCCTCCACGTTCGCGTACCAGTGCGGGGCCCACGCGCCGTCCGAGTCGCGCCGCCCCGCGGGCCACGACAGCATGCGGTCGCTGAACGCGATCCCCACGGCCGCGCACAGCCCCCGGAGCGTCCCCTCGGGGTCGCCGAGCACGTCCGCCGCGTCCACCACGAGCGGCCGCCTCCCCAGGTCGCCGGTGACGTGCTCGAACAGGGCCGCCTGCTGGGGGAAGCCCACGTCCTGCAGCGTCGCCTCGCCGCGGGTGCGCACGTACGACGCGACGACCGCGCGGGGGTCCCGGATCAGGAAGACGTTCACCACGTCCGCCATCCAGGCCCGCCCCACGCTCGGCAGCATGTGATGGGTCATGTGCTTCTGGTACCAGACCGCGGGCCCGGGGCCCGGCCCCCGGAGCCGCTCGGTCACCACCCGCCAGTCCGTCGGCTGGGACGCGATCACGTCGGCGGCGCCGGGGTGCGGGGAGCCCGTGACCCGCAGGTAGTGCGCGTACAGCGGCTCGTCGACCACGGCGCTGTCCTCGCGGTTCTCGAAGGCGCGCATCATCGCCGTGGAGATGTTGCGGGGCCCCGACCACATGGCGATGCGCACCGTCATCCCGGGGGGCAGAGCTCCGCGACCTCGGCCTGGATGCACGCCGTCACGCAGTTGAGCTTGCTGTGGGAGTTCCACGCCGGGTCCTGCACGTCGGTGCGTCCGCGGCGCACGTGCACGGTCACGAGGTCGAGCCCCCGCGCCACCACCTCCGGCGACGGCTCCTTCCACTCCGCGGTGATCACCAGCGTCGCCCGGACCGTGGCCTCCACCGCCCGGACGAGCTCCTCGCGCGTCCTCCCGATGTCCAGATCGATGGCTTGCGCGCCCTCGAAGAGGCGGTCGAGGTGGGCGTCGAGGTAGGGGACGCGGCCCTCGTACAGGCGCAGCCCCTCCCACACGCCGTCGCCCATGAGGAAGCCCGAGTCGAACACGGACACGCGCGCCCGGGGCTTCGGCACCAGGTCGCCGTTCACGTAGACGAGCACGGACTCGTTGCGCGGATCGCCCGCGTGGGCGTGGGGGCCGGAGGTCAACTCACGCGCGCCGACGGACCGCCAGGAGCCCCAGGAGCAGCATCCACGCCGAGCCGCCGCGCGCGTCGACCGTCGAGCACGACGAGTCGCAGGCGCCCGTGGGCCACAGGATCTGCGTGGGGTCGTACGTCTCGATGACGGCCGCGCACGTCTGCCCGCCCACGCCGTTGGGCACCGCGGCGAACCCGTCGTCGCAGCGGCAGGTGGAGAAGCCGTTGACGGCGAGGCACCGCCCCCCGGTGCCGCACGGGTCCGCGATGCAGGGGTCCGCGGGGCCGCCGGGGGTGTCGAGCACGTCGGCGAGGAAGTCCTCGGACGACAGGCACGTCATCGTCTCCACGAGGGCCTGCTGCTGGATGCCGCCCGGCACCCGGATCACGCGGGCCGAGTGACCGTCCGGGCACACGCACCCCTCGCCCTGATCGGTCGTCGCGCACTGGGCGCCGACCCCGCAGTAGGTGGTGCCGCAGGGCGTCTCCGACAGCGGCGGGGCCGCGTTCGTGCACACCTCGATCGCCTCGCGGTCCCCCAGATCGAGGACCCGGGACACGGCCCCGCCCGCGCTCGGCCGGAACGTCGGGTCCATCGTCATCTCGTGTCCGGACAGCCGGGCGGTCATGCGCGTGAGGATCGAGTGGCGGGCGAAGAGATCCTCGACGGCCGCGACGGCCACCTCGGCGTCGTCCGCGGAGAAGAAGAAGTTGCGCGGGGACAGGTCGTCCGTCGGGCCCGCGAACTCGGTCACGAAGGCGTGGCCCTCGGCGTCGTCGGTGAGCCAGCGGGTGAGCGCGTAGTAGTTGTCGGCGCCGGTGTTCGGGTCCGCCTGCAGTCGCTCGTCGTCGTTGAGGTCCAGGTTCGTGTAGTTCGACGACTCCCACCGCGTCTCGCCCGCGATGAACGTCATGATCGGCATCTCCGGGCGCGCGGCCACGGACGTCAGCACCACCGGGACCATCGGCTCCGAGCCGGGGTAGCGGATGACGATGGGCTGGATGTCGGAGACGCCCGCGTCCGGGGCCAGCTTCATGCCCAGGAAGTCGTAGCCGAGCGCGACGTACTCCTCGACCGTCGGCTCCATGGCCGGGGTGATGAGGTAGCCGTTGTCGTTCAGCCAGGTCACGAGTGCGTCGGCGTCGGTGGCCGTGATGCGCTGGGGCGCGTACGGCCCGACCTGCTCCAGCTCGTCCACCTCGACGCCCTCGCCGGGGGCCGCCTCCGGCATGGCCACGGACATCGCGTCCCCCGCCCCGGGGAACGGCGACGGCGGGGTGCTGCACTTCGTGGGCGGGAAGATCAGGCTGCGCGCCGTGGTCGTCTCGAGCACGGTCATGAGGCTGCCGGGGGCGACGTCCAGCTCGGGGTTCTCGGGGAGCGTGGACACCGGCACCACCCAGGCGAAGTCGTCCGCGTCGCCCGCGTAGCGGATCTCCACCGTGGCGGTGACCTCCGTCCCGGTGGGATCGAGCTCGAACAGGATCCGCTCCGCGTTCTGCTCGACGGGCGCCGATACGCAGAAGAACCCGCCGCACGCGGCGGCCGTTCGGGGGGTGAGCAGGGGCGCCGCGAGCGCGACGGAGAGGACGAGGATCGACGTGCGCATGCCGAGACTCTGCTACCTCCGCGCGATCACCGCCAGATCGAAGCTCCGGTCGTTGCTGTTCGGGCCCGACTCGTGCAGCTCCACCGCGAGCTGGTTCGTGCCCGGGACGAGCAGCGCGGCGTCCGCTTCGTGGGGGAAGTAGACCGCCTCCTCCCGCCCGTCGACGTCGCGCGAGGACCACGTATAGGCGTCGAGCGGCCCCTCGGGGAGGTTGCTGCGCACGACCTCCACCCCGTTGAGGTACACGACCGCCCCCGCGTCCCGCAGCAGCTCGAAGCGCAGCGATCGGAACACGTCGTCCTGGAGCACCCGGAAGGTCGTCCGGAACCACGTCGTCCCGGTGACGGGGGTCTCCGTGAAGCTCACCACGTGGCCGTCGCCGTAGCCGAGGGGGCCGCGCGCGCCGGGCCAGCCCGCGTCGGCGAAGTCCTCGGCCGTCCAGTCGCCGACGGGCTCGGCGATCGTCCAGCTCCAGAAGCTGCCGCGCGGGAGCAGCTCGTCCTCGGCTTCGAGGGCGTTGGACCGCCCCGGCGTGGGCCCGTCCGCGGGCGCGATGCAGCCGGGCTCCACGCAGCAGTCGGGGGCGCGCGCGAGGGCGACGTCCGAGGCGACCTCGCCGTAGTGGACGATCGATCCCCGCCCTTGCTCGTCGAACAGCGAGACGGTGCCGCCCCCCTGGGCGAGCGCGAAGCCGAGGTGGTCGGGGCCGTCGCCGAAGTCCCCGTCGGCCCACAGCACCTTGAATCCGCCCGGCTCGATCGTCTCCTCGCCGAGGATGGTCCCCACGACCTCGAGGTCGTCGGAGAGCCGCAGCCCGGCGAGCGACACCGGCTCCTCGCCGGGGTTGTGCAGCTCGATCCAGTCCGCGTACTCGCCCGTCTCGTCCTGGATGCCGCGGCCGTTGGCGGGCACGAACTCGTTGATGCAGACGGTGGGGAAGGGGGGCAGCACGACCGGGGTGTCGTCGTCGTCGCCGGCCGCGGGCGGAGGGGCCTCGGTGCAGCCCAGGGCGAGGGCCGTGGCCAGGATCGCGGCGCGACGCATCACAGGTTCCAGTACCCGCGCAGGATGTCGTGGCGGTTGCGGATCCAGTTGCGCAGGGCGTTTCGCTTGTTGCCGATCTGGCTCGCCGAGCAGCCGCTGTTGGGGTCGTTGATCGCGGGGAGCTGGGTGAGCACGTCCCACTCGTCGAACGTGGCCTCGATCGCCACGGGGTCGAGCAGGTCCAGGAGGTCCGCGACGGCCGTCCGGATGCCCTCGTAGCACTCGGTCTCGCGCATGCAGTGCCAGGCGAGGGCCCCCCGGGGGTTGTCCCAGTTGTGGCCCCAGGCGTTGGGCATGAAGGAGTAGTCGAGGTCGTAGCTGATGAACGTCGCGCGCCCGCCGTCCGACGGGTCGAAGTACACGCGGTTGTTGTTGGTGTTGAGGATGTAGCCGTCGTTCTGGCCGATCCAGTGCTCCACCGCGGCGTAGCGGTAGAAGGTCTCCATGTCGAAGACGGTCTCCATCGTGCCCACGAAGTCGTCGCTCGCCACCGCCGCGGCGAGCGCGTCCGCCACGGCGACGGTGTCCGCCGCCCCCACGTCCACGCCCTCCTCGAGCTCGTACTGCTCCGCGACGCCCGCGGTGAAGTCCAGCAGCTGGTAGTTGCGGTCCCCGAACCACAGGTACGCGCCGTCGTAGAGGTTGCCGGAGCCGTCCTCGAACCGATCGGCCAGGAAGCGATCGTCCTGGACCTCGACCGTGTGATAAATGCCGTACTCGACGCCCCCGACGGTCACCTGGGCGAAGCCGCCCCGGGACCCGAGGGTGTCCGCCAGCTCCATGATGTGCCAGGCGAGGATCTGCTTGAGGCCCGAGCAGTCGACCACGTTGTTGTCGAGCGAGAGCGCCTCCAGCCCGTCCACGCGTCGCCCCGGCGTGTAGCGGTTGAAGTCGAGCCGCCACTTCGGCTTCTGCCAGACCTGTCGGAAGGACCCGATGCGCCCGCGCAGCCGCACCGAGATGTCCTCGATCCGCCGCCCGTCGATCGTCACGTGCGCGGGCGTGAACTCGTAGGGGGACTCGATCAGCGCCGCCCAGGACTCCTCGGGCAGCTCGATGTCGATCCGCACGAACCGGTCCTTCGCGAAGAACGAGGCCCCGCCGTCGTCGGGTTCGCCCCCGAGCGCCTCCTCCTCGGTCACCGCGGGGCGCTCGTCCTCCGGCGTCGGCTCCGGGACCGTGACGGGCGCCGGCCCCAGCACCCCGGACGACGGGGTGCAGCCCGCGAGCAGCAGGACGGCGAGCAGGGCACGCATCCGAGCATCATCGCACGGGGCGCGGGCGGGACGGGACCGACTTCGCCCCTCAGCCCGCGGGCGTCTCCGCGGCGGGGGGGGCGGCCGCGTCGCTCGTATCGAGCAACATCGAGGCCGCGCGGCGCTCGCGCTCGAGGCGCAGGTCGTGGTTCGCCGCGCGCTCCTGCAGGAGCAGCCAAAGCGACACGGACAGGGCGGCCACGAGGCCCCCGACCAGCACGAGCAGGCGTCGCTCGCGGCGACGGGCGGCGGCGACACGACGCCGGCTCGCCTTGAGCTTCCGCAGCGTCTTGAGGCCCCGGGTGTCGAGCGGGGGCCGAGTCGGCGGGAGGCTCTTCCTCGGGTCCATCAGGCGCGTGTGCGCCACGGGGACCCCCGGGGCCGTGGTGACGAGGTCGTTGACCACCTCCGCCGCCAGCAGGGACGAGTTCTCCACGATCGCGGCGGGGCCGATCTCGGCGGGGGCCCGGGGCGCGGGCGCGAGCTCCGTGCGGGGGAAGATCTCCACCGCCTGGAACCCCCCCGGCATGGCGAAGAAGTCGACGGGCTCGAGGTTCTCCTGCTCCACGAGGCGACTCCACGCGTCGTCGGCGAAGAGCCCGGCGCCCATCCGGTTGTCGCGGCCCCAGCCCGCCCCGCCCGCGGGCGTGCGTCCGGCCGCCATCTCCAGGAACAGCCGCAGCCCGCCCACCGCGCGCATCTCCTCGAACGCCCGCTGGAGTCGGGCCGACGCCTCGGCGGCGCTGGGGATCCGGTCCTCCGGCTCGCGCTCCAGCAGGGACTGCAGCACCGGCCGGAGGGGACCGAGGCGGTCCGGCAGCTCGGCCACGTCCGAGGCGGCGTCGCCGTGCATGGCGCGACCGATGACGTGGGCGAGCTCGCCCTTGAGCAGCGTGCGACCGACCGCCATCTCCCAGATGATCGCGCCGAGGGCGAACAGGTCGAGCGCGGGCTGGAAGTCCCGCGTCCCCGCCCAGACCTCCGGCGCCACGTAGCTCGGCGTGCCGCGGAGCAGCCCCACCTGGGTCGTCCCCACGGTCGTGCGGGCCTTGGCGATGCCGAAGTCCGTGACCTTCACCTCGCCCTTGGGCCCGATCATCACGTTGGCGGGCTTCAGATCGCGGTGGACGAGCTCGAGCGGCTCGCCGTCCGGCCCCACGGCGGTGTGCGCGTAGGCCAGCGCCTCGGCCATCTGGATCCCGATGTCCAGCACCACCGACGCGGGCAGCGTGAGCCCCGCCTCGCGGGCCCGGCGCAGGAGCTGCTCCAGCGTGATCCCGTCGATGTACTCCATCGCGATGAACAGGACGCCCTGGATCTCCTCCACGCCCATCACGGACACGATGCTGCGGTGCTGCAGCTGGGAGCAGACCTTCGCTTCGTTGTAGACCCCTTGCAGGGCCATCGGGTCGGTGGTGTCCGGGCGGAAGATCTTGAGGGCCATCAGCCGCCGGGAGCCGTCGCCCGCCTCCTCGACGGCGAGCCACACCTGGGCCGACGCGCCCTCCCCCAGCACCCGCCGCAGGCGGTAGCGTCCGAAGCGCTTGCCGGAGTACAGCTCGAGGTCGTTGAGGCTGCGGGGGGCCGCTTCCTGCGTCCCGAATCGTTGGGGGGCTCCGGACATACTCGTGGATACAGAGTAACCGAAGTGTGCACGAGCGCAACTAAATACACACTCATGGAGACGATCACAAGGGTCCGAACGACCCTGCCCACGCGGCGATCCCGCTGGTACGGTCCCGCCTCCCCCCCAATCCACGAGACTTCTTCGATGACCCTTCGCCGCTTCCTGCCCCTCCTCTGCATCCTCTCCGTCCCCCTGATCGGGTGTCCGCCCGCCGCCACGGACGACGACGACGGCCTCCCCCCGGGAGACGACGACGACGACGACGACGACGTCGATCCCTGCCTCGACCCCGAGGACATCACCGAGGCCGTGGACGCGGGCGAGACCGTGAGCGGGGGCACGAACGACGAGAACGACGACTTCACCGGCTCCTGCGAGGTGAACGCCCAGAGCGGCTCGCGGGACGCGATGTTCGTATTCACCCCGTCGGTGACCGGCACGTTCACCGTGAGCACCGAGGACCCGAGCACCGACTTCGACACCCTCATCTACGCGTTCACCGACTGCAACAACCCCGGCGGCACCGAGATCGGCTGCAACGACGACATCGACTTCGACGCGCAGATCACCACCTCGGAGATGGTGATCGAGGTCGAGATGGGCGTGCCGGTGTACGTCGTCGTGGACGGCTACCAGGCGTTCGGGCACTACGAGCTGAGCATCGAGCCCACCATCTGCGGCGACGGCGTCGTCACGGGCAACGAGATGTGCGACGACGGCAACACCGACCCGGGCGACGGCTGCGACGCGAGCTGCGTGTGGGAGTGCACCGACGACGACGCCGAGGACGACGACAGCCTCGAGACCGCCACCGAGATCACGGAGTTCCCCGCGGAGATCGACGGGATGCTCTGCCCCACGGACGACAACCCCGACTTCGACGTGTTCGTCGACTTCTGGGTGATGAACCTGACTGTGGGCGAGTTCGCGGCGGCGAGCGTGGCCGAGACGGGCGGCGCCGCGTGCGACACCGTGGAGCTGGGGCTCGCCTTCTACGACGCCGAGCTCAACGTGCTCTCGATCGCCGACCCCGCCGAGGGCGAGTGCCCCGCCGTGGCCCTGGAGGCGAGCGTCACCGGGCCGGTCTACCTCGGCATGGCCGGCGGCGACGTCACGGTCGCGCCCCAGGACTACACGCTGACTGTCGAGACCGGCTTCTCGGACTGCGGCAACGGCGAGGTCGAGGGCGCCGAGGAGTGCGACGACGGCAACGAGGACGGCGACGACGAGTGCTCCAACGTGTGCACGCTCAACGACGAGCCCACCTGCACGGTCGTCGGGCCGGTCACCGTCGAGGCGAACGTCACCGGCACCACGGCGGGCGGCGTGGACGACCACGCGCCCAGCTGCTTCCTCCAGGGCGGCGCGGAGGGCGAGGACGTCGTGTACGAGTTCGTGTCCGACGGGGACCAGGTCGTGGTGGTCACCACCGACCTGCCCGGGAGCGCGGAGACCACGGACACCGTGCTGCACGTCCGCGAGGCGTGCCGGTCCTCGGCCAGCGAGATCGCCTGCAACGACGACGTCGACACCCAGGGCGGCAACTACCGCTCGATCACGGGGTTCCCGGCGACCGAGGGCTCCACCTACTGGATCATCGTGGACACCTGGGGCGCGGACGCGGGCGCCTTCGAGCTCGGCCTGTCCCTCGCCGTGTGCGGCGACGGCATCGTCGAGCCCGGCGAGCAGTGCGACGATGGGAACACCACGCCCGGAGACGGCTGCGAGATCGACTGCACGCCGACCCCCCCCGCCCGCTGATCGGAGCCGCCGCATGCGCCGAGTCTCGTCCCTCCTGGCCCTCGGTCTCGTCCTCGTCCTCGTCGGGTGCCCGCGCGGGCGCGGCGGCGGAGGAGGGGGAGGGGACGACGACGACTCGGCGGACGACGACGACGCGGTGGACGACGACGACGCGGTGGACGACGACGACGCGGT
>CAZEKB010000009.1:0-95963 GCA_964512225.1 uncultured Rickettsiales bacterium
CGTCGTCGGCGTCGTCGTCGTCGTCGTCGTCGTCGTCGTCCGAGTCGTCGTCGTCGTCGTCGTCGTCGTCGTCGGCGCTGTCGCGGCGGCGGGGCTCGTCGTCGTCGTCGTCGTCGTCGTCGTCGCCCCAATCCTCGTCCAGGTCGATGTCCTCGTCGAAGATGTCGGAGTCGTCGTCCTCCCGCTGGCGACGGATCACCTCGCGATCGTCGTCGTCGTCTTCCTCCCGGGCTCGTCGCGCCGCGGCGAGGAGCTCATCGTCTTCCTCGTCGTCGTCCACGCGCCCCCCGCGGCGACGGCGGCTGCTCCCGCTCTCGGCGGTCTCCTCCGCGAACACCCGCAGGCTGCCCCCGACCGACGCGGTCTGGCCGCTCTTCGCCGCGACCGTCACCTTGTACGAGCCGTCGCCCGCGGCGAGCTCGCGCGGGATGTCGATGTCCACCTCGAGGTCGAAGCGGCCCACGCCGCGGGTCATCGGGAACGACTCGCTGACCGAGCTGTCGCCCACGCTGTAGGCGATCGTCACGTCGAGGGGAACGTCGGCCTCGGACGACCAGCCCCCGACGCCCAGATCCATGAGCAGGAGGGCCTCGTCCCCCGGGGACACCACGCCCGGGTCGATGGTGGCGCTGGTGAGGGTCAGGGGCGATCCGAGGTGCACGAACTCCTCGCGGGAGCCGCGCACGGGCACGCCGTCGAGCAACAGCTTCGTGACGACGCGGTAGGAGCCCATCTGCTCGGCCTTGGTGTAGCCGCGCGGCACCTTGAGGTAGGTCGTCAGGCTGCCGTCGCCGAGCTTCGGGCTGACCTTGCCGGAGGTGACCTTGAAGTCGGACAGCTCCTCGCCTTCGGCGTCGTAGGCCTGCACGGCGGCGTGGAGGGTGTGGCCCTCGACGTTGCCGTCGATGTTGTAGCCGACCTTCACGGGGATGGTCCCGCCCGCTCTCGTGGCGAGGTAGGGCGAGCCTTCCTTGGGACTGCCGTACAGCACCTCGCGGAGCCGGACCTCGATCGGGGCCTTCTCCTGGGCCTCCTCCGCCTTGCGCTGCTTCTCGCGCTCGGCCTCCTCGGCCTTGCGACGCTCGTCTTCCTTGCGCTTGGCTTCGGCCCGCTTGCGCTCCTCTTCCTTGCGCTTCGCCTCCTCCTTCTTGCGGCGCTCGTCCTCGGCCTTCATCTCGGCCTCGCGCTTCGCCTTCTCCTTGGCCGACAGCGCCGCGAGCTCACGCTCGCGCTGGGCCTTGAGCCGCTTCTCTTCCTCCGCCCGAGCCTTGCGGGCCGAAGAGCCCCCGGCGTCGGCGTCGGCGACGGCCGAGCCGTCCAGGTCGAGCTCGACGCTGCCGCCCTGGAACGCCGTCCCGAGGTCCACGGAGTCGGCTTCGCCGGTGTACTTCAGGGTCCAGGTGGGGTCGAAGAGGTCGTCGTCCGACTTCTTGTAATCGATCAGCTGCCGCAGCCAGCTCTCGAGGTCCTTCTTGCCGACGCGACGCACGAACGGCCGGTCGTCGTCGTCCTCGCGGGGCACGAACCGCTGAGGCCACTGCAGGGGGTTCTTCGAGACCCCGAGGAAGCGCCGCTGGTCGCGGTTGTCCATGCGGGACGCCCACCGCTCGACGCGCTCGGGGATGGCCCTGCGCGAGTAGAACTTCTCGCCGCCCTCGAGGCCCTCGCCCCCCAGCCAGCGGTCGAGATCGCCCAGGTAGAAGAGCATCTCGCCGTCGCGGTCGTGGAACGGGATCTGGCCGCCCTGCACGGCCTTGGCGAAGAACTCCGGGCTCGCGCCCAGGTACAGGTGCGCCGCGTCGAAGGTGACCATCAGCGGCGTGTAGAAGAAGACGAACGCGAGGATCTCCTGTCGCTCCAGCAGCCCGGAGCCCTCGTCCAGCTCGGCGTTGGTCGTGAAGGTCACGACGCCGTACCGCGTGGGGTGCTTGACGCGCTTGTCGTCCCAGTCCCAGTCGTCCGACGGCCGGGCCATCGACGAGATCACCGACTCGGTCGCGAGGACGCGGGTCCGGTAGCGGACGGAGTTGAGGAAGTCGCGGACGCCCTCTCGGTCGCCGCTCTCGCCGGGCCACGCGAGCATCTTGTCGGCCTTGACGACGCTCCGCGTGCTCACCCGGTCGACGACGTCGATCATCTTCGCCACGTCGTCGCCGTCGGTCGCGCTGCGCCCCTTGTACTTGACCCAGACCCCCTCCCCGTCGTCCGGGATCGGGTTCAGCTTCGGCATGCGCGGCTCGCCCGCGGTCCACACGTCCGGACGGCTCTTGAGCCCCACGGACTCGAGGACGGGGTCGTCGCCTCGGTCGACCGCGTCCACCGCGATGCCGGACAGCACGCGCAGCTTGTTGGGGGCGCGCACGTTCAACAGCCCCGGATCCGGGCCGATGATCGGCGGCGCGGCGAGCATGAAGAAGCCCTGGCCGCGCTTGCCCGGCAGGTCGAACGTGACGCGCGTGGCGGGGTTGTCGGGCCCCGCGATCAGGGCGGTGCCCATGCCCAGCAGGGTCGAGCGGAGCGACTCGATGGGTCGGTCCGAGCGCTTGGCGTCCTCCAGCGCGGGGACGATCGAGTCGTCCCACGCCTCGAGCGACGGCGCCCGCAGGACGTACATGCCGGTGAGGACGCGGTACGCGGTGCCCTGCTTGATGCCGCTGCGGAGGACCTTGCGCTCGATCTTCTTGGCGGGGATCTCGCGACCCAGGAGCCCCTCCAGGTCCACCGGATCCTGCGCGGTCGCGGGAGACGGAGTGAGGGAGAGCGCTAGGCCTGCGAGGAGCAGCAGGCCGCTCCCCAGGGTGGTTCGGAATCCGTGCATGCCGATCTACTTCTCCTGCTCCAGCGGAGCGCCCTCGTGGTCCACCCAGACGAGCTCCCCCAGCTCCATGGCGGCCACTGCCTGCTCGATCGTCGTCCCGTCGGCCCCTTCGGCCGCTGCGCTCCGATCACCCACGATCAGGATCGCGAGGTTCGAGGGATCCAGCGCCGCGCTCAGCTCGGCCTGAGCGGCTTCGAGCGTCACCGCCCCGACGCGCGCGTTGTACCCCGCGATCCAACCCTCGGGTCGCCGACGAGCGTCCGCCGACGCGAACTGCCCCAGCACGCCGCCCATCCGCTCGAAGCGGGCGGGCCGTCCCTGCAGGAGCGTACCTCGCGCGTTCGCGAACTCCGTCGCGGTGATGGGGTTCTCCCCGACGATCGCCCGGAACTCCCCGAGGAACTCCCCGAGGGCGAGCGCCGTGGTGCCCGCCTTCACCGACGACGATCCCACGAACCAGCCCCCGTCCACGCTCGCCCCGCGACTCGTGCGGGCGCCGTAGGTGTAGCCCTTGTCCTCGCGGAGGTTCATGTTGATGCGGCTCGTGAACTGCCCGCCGAGCACGACGTTCCCGAGCGTGCGGGCCGCGGCCGTGTCGGGATCGAAGGCGCCCGCGGTGTTGCCCACGTAGATCGCCGACTGGCTCGCGCCCGGGTGGTCCACCCAGTACACCGTGATGCCCTCGTGCTTCTTCTCGACGGGCTCGGGGGCGGCCGGAAGCGCGACGCCCTCGGGGGCCGCCCAGTCGCCGAAGTGGGTGTCCAGCGCGGCCTTGAGGGTCGCCTCGTCCTGGCGGCTGACCACGACGATGCCCGCGTTGTCCGGGCGCCAGACCGACGCGTGCCAGGCCTTCAGGTCGTCCACGCCGATCGCGTCGAGGGAGTCCGCCGAGCCCCGCTGCCAGCGCCCGGGGCCCTGCCCGTCGAAGAGCAGCCGGTAGTAGACCTTCGAGCCGGTGGTCCGCAGGTCGTCCTTCTCGGTCAGGATGCGGTTCTTGATGTCCTGGCGGACGCGGTCGAAGTCGGTCTGGGCGAAGGTCGGGCGCCGGACGATGTCCGCGGCGATCGCCAGGGTGGCGTCCAGGTTCGCCTCCAGGCACTCGATGCGCGCCTGGGAGTAGATCGAGCCCGCCCCCAGCGAGACGCTGGACGCGAGGACCTGCAGCGCCTCGTCGATGGCGAGCGCGTCGCGGTCGCCCGCACCCTCGTTGAGCATGTCGGCCGCGATCGACGCGAGCCCGGCCTTGTCCGCGGGCTCGCTGTGGTAGCCGCGGTACAGGTTCAGCTGCACGTACGTGAGGGGCACGCTGCCGGCCTGGACGTAGGTGACCGGGATGCCGTTGGCGAGCGTGAAGGTGCTCGCCGCGGGGGCGTCCCAGGCGGCCGCCTCGCCGGGGGTCGGCATGGCGGGCCAGGCGTCCGCGGGCGGAGCTTCGGCGGTGGAGCCCGAAGTGGAGGTGTTCTTCACCCCCCAGCAGCAGGCCACGAAGGGAATCGAGAGGATCGAGACGCCGAGGCGGCGGGTCGCAGCGGAGAACATCAGTTCGCCCCCTTCTCGGCGTCGGCCCCGGGATCCGGCTCCGGCTCGGGCTCGGGATCCGGCTCCGGCTCCGGCGGCTTCGGGTGGACGATGACGCGCACCCGGTGATCGGGGACCAGCGTCTTCTTCGCCCACTCGACGACGGACTCGCCCGTCACGTCGAGGTACCGCTGCAGGTCCTTGCCCGCGTACCCGGGGTCTCCCCGGTACTGGTTGTACATCTGCATCATCGATCCGCGCCCCTGGACGCCCTCGAGCCGCTGGAAGAAGGACTTCTGCCACGCGTTGCGCGCGCGCTCGACCTCGGTCTCGGTCGGGCCCTCGGCGAGGAACCGGGCGACCTCTTCGTCGATCGCCTTCTCGAGCTCCTCGACCGTGTGCCCGGGCGCGGCCGTGGCCACGATGCGGTAGGTCGAGCCGAGCTGGGCGCTGTACTGCCCTGCGCGCACGTCCTTGGCGATGCGGTCCTCGAAGACGAGCCGCTTGTAGAGGCGCGAGTTCTTCCCGGACGCGAGGATCAGCGACAGGTAGTCGAGGTCCGCGTCGCCGGGCTCGAAGAAGGGCACGCTCCGCCACACGTGGTGGAGCCGGGGGAGCTGCACGTCGTCGGTGAGCTCGACGGTCGCGGCGGCGGGCAGCGGCGCCTCGGCCTGCATCACCGGCGAAGGCTGTTCGCCCTTGGGGATCGGCCCGAAGTACTCCTGGATCCAGCCCTTGGCGGCCTCGGCGTCGAAGGCCCCCGACACCACCAGGGTGGCGTTGTTGGGCACGTACCAGGTGGTGAAGAAGTTCTTCACGTCGTCCAGGGAGGCGGCCTCGAGGTCCTCGTGGGTGCCGATCGTGAGGTGGTGGTAGGGGTGACCCTCGGGCCAGATCGCCTCGTTGATCGCCTTGCGGGCCTTCGCGTAGGGGCGAATCTCGTAGTTCTGCCGACGCTCGTTCCGCACGACGTCGCGCTGGTTGGTCAGCTTCTGCTCCGTGAGCGCCGGGAGCAGGAAGCCCATGCGATCCGCCTCCATCCACAGGGCCCGCTCGAGGACGTGGGTGGGGACCGTCTCGTAGTAGTTCGTGCGATCGCCGTTCGTGGTGCCGTTCATGCGCGCGCCGTACGGCTGCAGGGGGGCGAAGAACTCCCCGTCGGCGTGCTGCGACCCGTTGAACATGAGGTGCTCGAAGAGGTGGGCGAAGCCGGAGCGGCCCTGCACCTCGTCCTTGCTGCCCACGTGGTACCAGACCTCCACGTGCACGATCGGGGTGGCGGGGTCCTGGTGCAGGAGGACTTGGAGGCCGTTGTCGAGGCGGTACTCCTCGAACGGGATCTCCAGCGACGACTGGGCGAGGGCGCCGGTGGGCGCCAGGGCCAGTCCGATCGCGAGCAGGAGCGTATTTCGGGCGGTCATGGATGAGCCTTCGATGGATGGGTGCTCATGAAGCCGCGCAGAGGTAGCACGCGCCGGTCGTCCGGGCAAGACGTGCGCAGGGCGCCTGCTTGTCGTGGTGATGGCGCTCTGGAAGGATGCCGCTGATGTCGACACCCCCGAGGTTCAGCCTTCGACTCGAGCTCGTCGGCCCCGGTGGACGACGGGGATCGGTGGAGATGCCGGCCGACGAGTCCGGCCCCCTCACCGTGGGACGGGGGCCCGACAACGACCTCCAGATCGTCTCTCCTTTCGTCTCGCGCAGGCACGGCGAGTTCACCCGCCACGGCCGGGGGATGCGCTACCAGGACCTGGACTCCACGTCGGGGTCCTACGTGGGCGGCCTGCGCGTGCGCGACTGCCTCCTCGCCCCGGGGGAGCGCCTGCACCTCGGGAGCCCCGACGGCGACTGCCTCACGCTCCTGCAGGGGATGCCCGGCGACCCCGAGGGCCCCCGCCGGGAGGCGTTCCGCAGCGACTCCGACCCCCCGATCGGGCTCACGGAAATCCTCCAGGTCCAGGACCTCAACCGCTCGCAGTACCTGACTCAGGAGCTCCCTCCGCGGACGACCGGGGGGCGGCGCTCCGGCAGCCAGATGGAGAGCCGCCTGCGGGCGCTGATCACGCTGACCTCGGACCTCCTCGAGGTCGAGGACGCGCGGGCGATGGCGCGTCGACTGCTCCAGCGGGTCATGGACATCCTTCCGATGGACCGCGGCATGGTCCTTCTGGGAAGACCGGAGGCCCTCGTGCCCCGGGTCTGGGTCGCCCGCACCGGGCTGTCGACCGACAGCATCGAGAGCGGGTTCGTCTCGTCCACGGAGATCCGGAGCCTGCACGTCGACCCGGACGAAGGCGCGGAGCCCCCGTTCCAGCCGATCCGCACGGTCGTCGACCGCGTGGCGGGCGAGGGCATCGGGCTCCTCACCCTGGACGCCGGGCGCGACTCGCGGCTCGAGGGCAGCGAGTCGATCATCATCCAGGGCGTGCGGTCGATCCTGGCCGCGCCGATCGCCACGTCGGAGCGCATCTACGGCGTCCTGTACCTCGACACCCACCGGACCCTGCGCAAGGGCGACGAAGACGCCCTGGACTGGCTCGTGGCGGCGGCGCGGCAGGCGGGGATGGTCGCCCAGAAGCTCGAGCTCCTGGCGCAGCAGCGGGCGATGTTCGAGTCGATGATGAAGGGGCTCGCGGCGTCGATCGATGCCCGCGACGGCCTCACCGCGGGCCACTCCGCGCGGGTCGCCCACTTCGCCAAGGAGACCGCCCGGTTCCTGGGCATGTCCGAGGACGAGCAGGAGGTCGTTCACTGGGCGGGGCTCCTCCACGACTACGGCAAGATCGGGATCGACGACGCCGTGCTGAGGAAGCCGGGACGGCTCGACGACGCCGAATACGCGCACGTCCGGACCCACCCCCAGAAGACCTACGACATCCTCCGGAAGATCGAGTTCCCGCCCGAGCTCGGCGACCTCCCGCTCATGGCGGCCGCGCACCACGAGCGCATGGACGGCGGAGGCTACCCCTGGCGCCTCGAGGGGGACGCGATCCCGCTGGCGGGCCGGATCATCGCGGTGGCGGACGTGTACGACTCGCTCACGCGCAAGCGTCACTACCGAGACCCCATGCCCATGTCCGAGGTGCTCGAGCACCTCGAGGAGGGACGCGAGGGGCGCTTCGACCCCGCGGTGCTCGACGCGTTCTTCGCCTATCACGGCGAGGTCCTCGGACCGAAGGAGGAGCGGCGGCGGCGCAAGCGGGAGCGAACGACCACCCGGAACCCCGCCGTCGACGGGCCGGAACCCGAGGACGAGCCCGCGGAGGTCGATACGATCCGACGGCCCGGGGTGGACATCGCGTCGCCCACGCGCGACTTCACCGAAGAGCGCTGATCCGCCCTTCGCGACCCGTAGCGCTTGCTTGCAGCGGGTCCGGTGGGATATAGCGCCGGCGCAGCAGGCCGCCCGCCTTTTTTCCAGGGGGACGATCGATTCCCCCCCCCCCGGCGGCCTCGGAAGGAACAACTTGAGTACCACTACGATCGACAACGACTCCGCGGCGCAGGCCGACGCCACGCCCGCCCCGGAGCCCGTCCCCGCGAACTGGGACGACCTCGGCCTCGACGCCGAGCTCCTCAGCGCCGTCCGTGACCGCGGCTACGCCCACCCCACCGACGTCCAGGCGCAGTCCGTGCCCCCGGCGATCGAGGGGCGCGACCTCCTCGTGCGAGCCAAGACCGGCACCGGCAAGACCGCCGCGTTCATGCTCCCCATCATCCAGCGCATCCCCGCGGGCTACGGCAAGGCGGGGTGCATCGTGCTCTGCCCGGTCCGCGAGCTGGCGCTCCAGATCGCCGAGGAGACCAAGCTCCTGGCGAAGGACAAGGACCTGCGGATCGTCACGCTCTACGGCGGCGTGGGCATCGGGCCCCAGGCCGACGCCCTCAACGCCGGCACGGAGATCGTCATCGGGACGCCCGGGCGGGTGATGGACCACATCAAGCGCGGCAACCTCAAGCTCGGCGACGCCATCGTGAGCGCCCTCGACGAGGCCGACGAGATGCTCTCGATGGGCTTCTTCCAAGAGGTCACCGGCATCATGGAGCACCTGCCGAAGTCGGCCCAGACGCTGCTCTTCAGCGCCACGATGGAGGAGCGGCTCAAGGAGCTGATCGGGCGGTTCCTCAAGGACCCGCACGAGATCTACCTGAGCCTCGACACCGACCGGGTGGCCGACACGATCCACCACGTCCTGTACGAGACCACGATCGAGTACCCGAAGCCCCGCCAGCTGCTGCACATCCTCGACGAGGAGCGGCCGAAGAGCGCGCTGATCTTCTGCAATACGAAGTCCGACACGGAGATGGTCTCCCGCTTCCTCAACAAGCAGGGCGTGGCCACCGAGCCGATCAGCTCGGACCTGACCCAGAAGGCGCGCGAGCGCGTGATGAAGCGCATCAAGCGCGGGGAGCTGGACTACCTGGCGGCCACGGACGTGGCGGCCCGGGGCATCGACATCCAGGACCTCAGCCACGTGATCCACTACAGCCTCCCCGAGGACCCGGCCGTGTACCTGCACCGCACGGGGCGCACCGGGCGCGCGGGCAAGGAGGGGCGCGCGATCTCCCTGATGTCCGCCGCGGAGATGACCTGCCGACGGGTCCTCGAGCGCGAGTACGAGATCGACTTCGAGCTCCGGGACCTGCCCAGCCGCGCCGACGTGGACGAGGCCCGGGCGAAGCGGCTCGTCGAAGAGCTCACGGACACCCTCAAGGACGGCCTGCCCTTCGAGGCGTTCCTGCCGCTCGCCAAGAAGCTGCGCGAGCAGGGCGCGACGGCGGACATGCTGCTCGCGGTGGCCCTGCGCGGCTTCTTCCGCTGGCACCGCATGGAGAAGCGCCGCGCCGAGCTCGAGGCGGGGGGCGAGGATCCGGACGCCGTGGACGCGCTGATGGCGGCCCGCAGCGGCCGCGGGGGTCGCTCCGACGGCCGTCGCGACGGTCGGGGCCGAGGCCCGCGACGCGACGGGCGCCGAGACGGCGGACGCGATCGGGGACCCCGTCGCGAGGGCGGCCGGGGCCGAGGCGAGGGGCGCAACGACGACCGTCCGCCGAAGTCGAACGCGGAGGGCGGCGGGAGCGATCGTCCGCGACGACGCCGACGGCGACGCAAGGGGAAGGGCGACGGCTCGAGCGACAGCTGAGCCGATCGCCCGCGACTGAGGCAGACTGAGGGGACCGAGTACCGATGGACTATCGCAGGAACAAGGCTGTGGGCATCGACATCAAGGGACCGGCCGAGATCGAGAAGATGCGCGCGGCGGGGGTCCTGGCGGCCGCCACCCTGCGCATGGCCGAGCGGCAGGTCGAGGTGGGCGCGAGCACCGAGGCGATCAACGCCGCCGTGCACGAGTACATCTGCGACCACGGCGCGTACCCGTCGCCCCTGAACTACAAGGGCTTCCCCAAGTCGGTCTGCACCTCGATCAACGACGTGGTCTGCCACGGGATCCCGAGCAAGACCGAGATCCTGCGAGACGGCGACATCGTCAACGTGGACGTCACCGTCACGCTCGACGGCTTCTTCGGCGACACGTCGCGGACCTTCTACGTGGGAACCCCCGGGCCCGAGGCGCGGCGCGTCACGGAGACCGCACGCACCTGCCTCGACGTCGGCATCGCCGCCGTGAAGCCGGGCGCGCGCATCAAGGACATCGGCGCCGCCATCGAGGACCACGCCCACGCGCAGAAGTGCTCGGTGGTGCGCGACTACTGCGGTCACGGGATCGGGCGCGTCTTCCACACCGACCCGCAGATCCCCCACTACCGGTTCATGGGCCGCAATCCGCGGATGCGCGCGGGGATGACCTTCACCGTCGAGCCGATGATCAACCTCGGTACGTGGCGGGTGGAGCTGATGGACGACGAGTGGACGGTGCGGACCCGCGACCGGAAGCTCAGCGCGCAGTTCGAACACACGCTGCTGGTGACGCCCGACGGGGTCGAGATCCTCACGGACTGGGCGAACCTCGAGGGCTCGAAGTACGAGTAGGCGTCAGCTGAAGCAGCCGCCTCCGCCCATCCCGCACATGGCGGCCTTCTCGGGCCCACAGGCCTGGGGCGTCGCGCACCCCCCGGCGAAGGAGGGGGCGCCGCTGCCGATGTTGTGCGCGCTGAACACCTTGGTCAGGCTGCCGCCGTCGCCCGACGGGCAGTCGGTCAGGGGCTGATCGGACATGCGCTGCAGGGCCTCGTGGACCTCCTCGCACGCGTCGCAGACGTACTCGTAGATGGGCATGCGTCAGCTATAGCACCGGATCGCGACGACGGATCCGAGGAGCGGGTGAAGGCGTATCTTCAATACGCCGAAGTCGCCCGGAGGAGCCGGAGGAAGCGCGGCGGTCCAGGGACCACCGCATCAGCCGATGTGGGGCTCGCCTCCGTGAATGCCGAGCACGTTGCCGGTCATCCAGTGCAGCCGGGGGTCGGTGAGGGCGGCGAGGGCCCCGGCCACGTCCTCGGGGGTGGTCAGCCGGTCGATCGGCGACTTGTCGAGGCTCTTGCGGACGAGGTTCTCGTGGCCCGGGATCTTCTCCAGGGCGGCCGTCCGCGTGACCCCGGCGCACACCGAGTTGACCGTGATGCCGCGGGGCAGGAGCTCGTAGGCCAGCTGGCGACAGTGCGCCTCCAGGGCGGCCTTCGCGGCGCTCACCACGCCGTAGGACGGGCTCACCTGGAACGAACCCGTCGAGGTCATCGCGAAGACGCGACCGCCCTCCTTCATGAGGCCGCGCAGGACGAGATCCTGGGTCCAGTACACGAGGCTGTTCGCCATGACGTCGAGGGTCATGTCCATCTGCTTCTTGCGCACCGGACGGGCGTCCTGGTCCACGCCCGGGACGAAGGGGACCAGGGTCCCGAACGCCAGCGAGTGCAGGAGCACCCCGACGGTGCCGTCGCCCACGAGGGTCTCGGCTTCGTCCAGGACCGCCGCGCGCTTCGCTTCGTCCGCCGCGTTGACGTTGAAGAACCGCGCCCGACGCCCCTCCGCTTCCACCGCGGCCCGGGCCGCCTCGGCGTTGGGCAGGGTCGAGCGCCGGTCGAGGTGCACGCCGAGGATGTCGAAGCCTTCGGCCGCGAGGGCGCGCGCCGCGGCCGCACCGAAGCCGCTGCTGGCGCCGAGGATCAGCGCCCAACGAGACTGGGTCATGGGGATCTACCGGGGGTTAGATGGTCTTCTTGACCGCGGCGCCTTCCGAAGCCCGCGCCGCCTCCGCGGAGCGCGCCTTCTTCAGCGCCTCCAGCTTCGCCTGGGCCTGGGCGGTGCCCGCCTTGGCCTTGATCTTCTCGAGCTTCCGACCGATCTCGGCGTCGCCGATCTCCGTGGTGACTTCGGCCTCGGCGTGCAGGCGATCGATGTGCTCGCGCACGTTGTCGAGGGCCTTGATGTCCGCCTGCATGGAGAGCCCGTCGAGGGTCTCCTGGATCTGGATGCGGGCCTCGGCGTTCTCCTTCTTGGCGAGCATCGCCGCCTTCTCGCGCTCGAGCTTCCCGATCTCCGCCTGGAAGGACACGATGGACGACTTCGCCGCCTCCGCCTCCTGGGCCGCCTGCAGCAGCTCCGCGTCCAGCGACGCGATGCGGCCCTCGACGTCCCCCTTGCGCTCCAGGAGGACGAGGGCCACGTCGTCCTCTTCGGCGTCGACGGCCGCGTTGATCTGGGCGTCCAGATCCGCGAGCTCCTTCGTCTTCTGCGTGAGCTCCGCCTCCAGCTTGTTGCGGAGGACGATGATCCCGCTGACCGCCTTCTTCAGGTCTTTGTATTGCTGCTTGCGGGCGTTGATGGCGGCCTCGTAGACCGCCTCCGGATTGTCCTTCTCCAGGTTGGAGACGAACAGCGACAAGAAGCCGCTCCAGAGATTGCCCAGCCGCGCGAAGAATCCACCTTCGGCCATCGTTCGGTCCTCGTCGTGGGGCCCGCCGGCAGCGACGGGGTTCCCGAGTCTAGATCCTGCGTCCCCCCCGGGCAATCGGCCCGGACGGCAGCAGCGTAGGGGTGTCTACGCGCCCTAGATGAGCTTGTTGCGTGTGTAATCCACCAAGTGGTCGAAGTACTCCGCCAGCGGGGGCGGCCGGAGTCCCGCCGGGCGCAGCAGGCGCTCGGCCTCCGTGGTGTCGAGGATGCCCGGGCGAGCGAGGCCCGCGAGCAGCTCGGGGGGCAGGTTCATCGCCTGGTCGAGGACGGCCCGCACGCCCGCCATCGGGCCCGACCGGAACATCCGCCCCAGGGGGCGCCCCGGGATGTCGACCACGGGGCCCACGAAGCCGAGTCGGTCGGCCGCGAGATCGAGGAACTCGCGGACCGTCAGGGCGAAGGGGTCCGTGAGGTGGAGCGTCCTGCCCTCGGCGGCAGGATCGGTGAGCAGGTGGACCATCGCGTCCACCACGAAGTCCACGGGCACGACGTCGATCCGCGACTTGTGCCCGCCCGGCGCCACCGGCAGGAAGCGCAGCGGCGCGGGCAGCGAGCTGAACTTCAGCAGGAAGAGCAGGAGGTGATAGAAGCCGTCGACGCGCTCCACCTCGCCGGTGTCGGAGCGGCCCACGATGTGCGACGGCCGGACGACCGTGATCGGCAGCTTCCCCATGGCGGCGCGGACCTTGCGCTCCGCGAGCATCTTCGTCTCGGCGTACCGGTCCTGGTAGCGCTGCCCCGCCAGGAGCATCGACTCGCTGAAGCGACCCCGGTGGTCACCCGCCACGGCCCCCGCGGAGACGTGCAGGACACGCTCGAGGTTCGGGAGCTCGGCGGCCAGGTCCAGGATCGCCTTGCTGCCCCCGACGTTGGTATCGAACGCGACGCGACGCTCGACCGCCAGGTGCGTGGCGGCGGCGCAGTGAATGATGTGGACGGCCTCGCTGAGCACCCGGGCGCGGCTGGCCTGGTCGTCGAAGATCTCCGGCGAAGTGATGTCGCCGGTGAGGAGGCGGATGCGCGAGGCGGCCTCGGCGTCCCGCTTGCGGTACTCGCTGAGCCACCCCCGAGCCGTGCGCCGGCTGTTCTTGCGCACGAGGGCGAGGACGTTGCGACCGTCCTGGGTGAGGCGGACGAGCAGGCGACGACCGAGGAAGCCGGTGCCGCCCGTGAGGAAGACCGCTGCCGGAGTCTGGGTGGTTGCGCCCGCCACGAGGCAGGCGTAGCACGGGCCGGGCCGAGGGGCCACCCCGCCGCTGCCCAATGACTTCCGCTCACGAATCGTGTGAAATGGGCGATAGGGCATGGACCTTGCCCCGGAAAGTCGATGCTCAAGGCGCCCCCGACGGTCCTCACTCCCGAAGCCATCGGTTTCGGCTTCATCCTGTGGCTCGTCTCGATCGCGGCGGCGTCCGTGGCGATGAACTTCGGGAAGATCTCCGAGATCTGGATGTTCGTCGTGATGTCGTGGCCGATCATCCTCGGCGTGACGATCGTGAAGATCGAGCGCACGCTGCTGCGGATGCGGGGGGAGTGGTCGCCCAGCGCGCCGCACAGCCCGGCCGAGGCGGCCTCCCCCCCGCCCGGAGCCGACGACCCCGACGTCGTGAGCTCCTCGATGCAGGCGGCGGAGGCGAGCTGAGCTACTCCGGCGCGGGGAGCGGGTCCTCCGTCGCCTCGTCCCAGTCCATCTCGGAGTCGACCTTCGCCCACAGGCCCTTGTTCTCGGACTCGAGCCGAGCGAGCCGACGGTGCGCCTCGCGGAGCCGGGCCTCCAGATCCTGGACCTCCGCGCGGCGACGAGCCCCCTCCTCGCGCACGGCCCGCAGCTCGGCCCGCAGGCCGGTGACGTCGTCGCGGCGCTCCCGCTCGGCGACGTCCAGGGCCTCGGTCAGCTCGGCGACCCGGGCCTCGCGCACCTCCACGCGCCCCTCGGCCTCCACGATCCCGTCGCTGAACGCCTCGACCTGCGCCCGGAGCACGTCCATCTCCAGCCGCGCGTAGTCCCGGGCGACCTCCAGCTGCTCGGTCAGGTCCTCGCGCTCGGCCGTCAGGTCCTCGACGCGCCCCTCGAGCTCGGCCACGCGGGCGTCGGCCCCGCCCTCGTCCAGGGCGGCCCGCAGCGAGGCCACCTCGGCCTCCAGCGCCGAACCCCGGGTCGCGGCGGCCGCGCTCTCCTCCCGCGCCCCGGCGGCGGCGGCTTCGGCCGCCTGCAGCTGTTGCTCGAGGGCGGCGACCGCCTCCCCCCGGCTCCGCGCGGCGGCGGCCTCGGCGTCGCGGGCGTCCGCGTCGGCCGCCCGCCCCGCCTCTTCGGCCGCCTCGAGCCGGGCGCGCACGCGATCGAGCTCCGCCTCGAGCTCGGCCGTGCGGACCGCCGCGGCCTCCGGAGCCGGGGCTTCGCCGGCGGCGACGCGGGCCGCCGCGAGCTCCACAGCCAGCCGGTCGGCTTCGTCGCGCGCCCGCTTCACGCGCTGCCCGGCCCCCACCACGGAGGCGGCCGCGGCGTCGAGCTCCTCCTCGAGGCTCGCGATGCGCCTGCGGTTGAGCTCCTCGGTCGCCTCCAGGCGCTTGCGCAGCAGGTTCACCTGCAGCCCCCGGACCTTCGCCTCCTCGGCGTTGCCGCCCTGATCGAGCCGCTGCTGCAGGGCGTCACGCTCGGCTTCGGCCGTGGCCAGGGCCTGCTCCAGCTCCACGACGCGCGCCGCGTCCCGCCCCTCGGCGCGGCGGTCCGCCTGCCCGGCGAGCGCCCCCGCCGCCTCCAGCGCCTCCTCGGCCGCCACCGCCCGGGCGTCGAGCTCGGCGCGGCGACGGGTCTCCTCGGCGCGCTCCTCGGCGGACGCCGACGCGAGCGCCGCGAGCCGATCGCGCTCCCCCCGCAGGGCCTCGAGCTCGCCGCTCAGCTCGGCGAGATCGTCCTCCGGGCGGGGCCCGAGCTTCGTCTCGAGCTGCTTGCGCAGGTTCACGATGGCCTCGTCCTTGGCGGCGGACGCGCGGGCGGCCTCCCCCGCGGCCGTCGACGCGTGGGTGGCGGCGGCCGCGAGCGCGTCTTCCAGCTCGGCGACCTTCGCCCGGTCGGCGGCGGCACCGTCGCGCTCCTCGGTGAGGCGGACGCCCAGGCGGTCGACCGTCGCCCGCTGCGCCTCCAGGTCCTCCCGGGTCGCGTCGAGGGAGGCCGTGAGATCCTCGACCCGGGCCTCCGCGTCCACGAGCCGCCCCTCCACGCTCTCGGGCGTCAGGCTCTCGACCGCCTTGCTCGCGGTGTCGCGGTTCTGCTCGGCCCGCAGGGTCCGGCGCTGGTCGCGCTCGAGGGTGCGGCGCGAGTTCGCGACCTTGCGCGACGCCGACGCGAGCGCCTTGTCCACGTCCGGATCGGCCCCCAGGGCGACCCACGCCGCCAGCTTGGCGCGGGTGAGGCGCGCCTCGGCGAGCTTCGTCCCCGTGCGGGCCTCGGCCAGGCGCTTCTGGGCGAGCGCCACCTCCTTGCCGGCCTCGCTGCGCTGCTCGATGCGCCACCGCCGTCGCTGCTCCATGCGGGCCCGCGCCACCGCCAGGCGCTCCTTGGCGGCCAGGTCGCCGGTGGCGTCCACCGCCTTGAGATCCAGGTCCACGGCCTTGATCCCGATCTCCGCCTGGGTGACCCGCACCCGGGCGGCCTCGAGCCGACTCCGGGATGCGCCCAGCTCCTGCTCGCGGCGCTCCTCCAGCCCCCGCGCGCGGGCGTCCGCCGCTCCGGCCTCGTCGATGGCCGTCGCGGCCTCGCCCGTGACGTCGCGGACGGCGGCGTCGATCTCCGCGGCCTTCGGAGGCCCGGCGAGCGCGACGGCAGGGATCAGGAGGGCCAGGACGACAGCGGATCGAATCAAGGGAGACTCCGGGCAGGGAGGAGACGTTACTCGGTAGGACCGACTCGGACCGGCCAGGAGACCCACCCGCCTTCGGGGGTCAGGTCGACCGTGGCGCCTTCGACCGGGCGGGTGATCCAGGTGCGCGTGCCCGGCGCGGGCTCCGCGCTTCGGACGCTCCAGTGGGGCGAGAACGCGCCGCCGAGGCCGATCACGAGGGGCTCGTTCCAGGGCGCACGCACGCAGACCGGCTCGCCGCTCTCCACCGCCGTCGACGTCGCCTCCATCGCCGACTCGTTGGGTACGTCCTGGGGCGCGATCACGACGACCGTGCGCTCCGCGGCGGGCACCTCGGGGAAGCGGAAGCAGGCGTCGACGGCCGCGGGGACGGGCACGGGGCCGTCGTCGAACCGTCGACGCTCGACGATCCACGGCACCGACCAGCGGTCCGAGTAGACGCTCACGCGCGACGACATGCGGCACTCGCAGGTCCACCGAGGCGCCCGGCCGGCGCAGACGACGCCGCGCTCGCGCCCGTCGTGGCAGCGCACCCTGAACACCACGTCGGCCCCCGGACCGGCGAGCTGCACGTCGATCGGCTTGCCGGGGTAGAGCAGCACGGTGGCGATGAAGCTCCCGTCGGCGGCGGGCTCCCACCGGTCCGAGGCGTCCGGGCGCCACTCGCGGGCGGCCAGCCGATCCCCGCCGAGGCGACCGAAGCGCGCGTCGGGCCGGGCCCTCACCCGCAGCCCCTCGACGGGCACCGGGCGGGTCACGCCGCCGCGGGTGAGCGTCGCGGGCCAGGGCTCCCAGCGCCGGTCGACGACGCGGAGCAGGATGTCCTCGCCGGGCCCCGAGCTCCAGTCCACCGCGGGCGTCGACGGAGCGGGCGCCGCCGCCTCGACGGTCGGAGACGGAGGAGGAGGCGGGATCTCGCCGGGGGGTGTCCGGAGCAGGGTCCCGGCCGCGACGAACGCCGCGAAGATCAGCCCCGGAACCAGCCACCCGCGCAGGCCCGAGGGGGGCCCCGGGGATTCGCTTGACCCCGCGGGGGCCGGTTCGTTAGGTTCCGCCGTCTTTTGGGACAAGGTGCTTCTTCCTCATGGCTGATCTGTTCCAGCGCTGCCGCGACTACACGCTCATCGACGACGCCAAGGCGATGGGGGTCTATCCCTATTTCCTGACGATCGATCAGAGTGAAGGTACCGAGGTCTTCATCGAGGGCAAACCCCGGCTCATGCTCGGGTCCAACAACTACCTCGGTTTGACCTGGCATCCCAAGGTGCGGGAGGCGGCGGTCAACGCCGTGCGCCAGTTCGGGACGTCCTGCTCGGGCTCGCGGTTCCTCAACGGCACGCTCGCGATGCACGAGGAGCTCGAGGGGCGGCTGGCCTCGTTCCTGGGCAAGGAGGCGGCGGCGGTCGTCTCCACCGGCTACCAGACCAACCTGGCCACCTTCGGCGCGCTGTTCCAGCGGGACGACGTCGCCGTCCTCGACAGCCAGGACCACGCCTCGGTCTACGAAGGCGTGATGATCAGCAAGTGCCGCCTCAGGCGGTACGAGCACCTGGACATGGCCGACTGCGAGGACGTGCTCAGCAAGGTCCCCGAGACCAAGAACGCCGCGATCATCACCGACGGCGTCTTCTCGATGGAGGGGGACCTCGCGCCCCTGCCCGAGCTCGTCGCCCTCAAGAAGAAGTACGGCGCCCGCCTCATCGTGGACGACGCGCACGGACTCGGGACCATGGGCCCGACCGGGCGCGGGACGTGCGAGCTCTACGGGGTGATGGACGACGTGGACGTCATCACCGGCACCTTCAGCAAGTCCTTCGCCTCCCTCGGCGGCGTCGTCGCGGCGCCCGCCCCGGTGATCAACTACATCAAGCACCACGGCCGGTCGCTCATCTACTCGGCGTCGATCTCCCCGCCGTCGCTGGGGGCCGCCCTGGCCGCCCTCGACATCATGGAGAGCGACAGCGAGCCCCGGGAGCGACTGCACGCGAACGTCGCGCGCATGCGGACCGGCCTCAAGCAGCTCGGCTACTCGGTGGGCGAGTCCCCCACGCCGGTCCTGCCGATCCACATCGGCGAGGAGATGCGGATGCTCCCCTTCTGGCGCATGCTCTTCGACGAAGGCGTGTACACCAACGCCGTCATCCCCCCCGCCGTCGCGCCCGACAGCACGCTGATCCGCACGTCGTTCATGGCTACCCACACGGCCGAACAGATCGACCGGGCGCTCTCCATCTTCGAGAAGGTGGGCAAGGTCGCGAACCTGATATGACCGTCGAGCTCATCGAGGTCCCGCTCGCCAACCGCAAGCTGGTCGACCGCTTCATCCGAGTGCAGTGGTGGATCCACCGCGAGCACGCCCCCAACGACGTCTGGGTCCCTCCCCTCCTCATGGACCGGCGGGACTACCTGAACCCCCGGAAGAACCCCTTCTTCGACCACGCGGAGTGCGCGTTCTGGCTCGCCGTGAAGGACGGGGTGGACGTCGGTCGCATCGCGGCGATCTTCGACAAGGACTGGGAGCCCTTCCACGGCACCAAGACGGGCTACTTCGGCTTCTTCGACTCGCCCGACGACCCCGAGGTGGCGACCACGCTGCTCCGACGCGCGGAGGCGTGGCTCCGGGAGCGCGGCCTGCAGGACGTCATCGGTCCGCTGGACGCGTCGACCAACTACCTGTCCGGCGCCCTGGTGGAGGGCTTCGAACGCGCGCCCGGCATGCAGATGCCCTACAACCCCGCCTACTACGGCGCGCTCATCGAGGGCGCCGGGTACGGCAAGGCCAAGGACCTGTGGGCCTGGGACGTGCTCGTGGAGAAGGGCCTGCCCGAGAAGGTCGAGCGGGTGGCGGACAAGATCCGCAAACGGGCGAAGGTCACGGTCCGCAGCATGGACCTGAAGAACTGGGACCAGGAGGTCGACCGCGTCCTCGCGATCTACAACTCGGCGTGGGAAGACAACTGGGGCTTCGTGCCCGTCTCCGACAAGGAGTTCCGCCACCTCGCCGCGGACCTGAAGATGGTCATCCAGGAGGAGACGGCGCTCATGGCCGAGGTCGAGGGCGAGCCCGTCGCCTTCTGCATCACGATCAAGGACATCCAGCCCGCCCTCAAGAAGGTCGACGGCAAGCTCTTCCCCGTGGGGATCTTCTCGCTGCTGTGGAACCTGATGGTGCGCCCGAAGATCGACTGGGGCCGCCTCGTGGTCATGGGCATCAA
This sequence comes from uncultured Rickettsiales bacterium, assembly GCA_964512225.1. GTDB lineage: Bacteria > Myxococcota_A > UBA796 > UBA9615 > UBA9615 > CAZEKB01. The sequence continues at coordinate 19,327 of CAZEKB010000009.1, forward strand.
GGACGGGTTCCGCCGCCGCGGCATCGACTCCGTGCTGTTCGTGGAGACGTTCCGGGCCACCGAGAAGCTCGGCTGGCGGGGCGCGGAGATCGGGTGGACGCTCGACGACAACACCCTGGTGAACCGGGCGATCGAGTCGATGGGCGGCGAGAAGACCAAGACGTACCGCGTCTTCGGCAAGGAGCTCTGAGCCGTGGGGGTGACCGCGCTCGTCACGGGCGCAAACGGGTTCGTCGGGAGCCACCTCGTGGAGCTGCTGCAGGACCGGGGCGACCTGCCCTACGCGATGGTCCGCACCACCAGCAACGTCGACAACCTCAAGGGCCGCAGCGTCGAGTTCCGGTACGCGGACGTGACCGACCTCGATTCGCTGCGCCAGGCCATGAAGGGCGTCGAGATCGTCTATCACGTCGCGGGCGCCACCGCGGGCTGGACGGAGGCCGACTTCGACCGCGTCAACAAGACCGGCACGGAGAACATCCTCGAAGCCGCCCGCACCGCCCCGGACGGTCCGCGCCGAGTGGTCCTCATGTCGTCGCTGGCGGCGGGCGGGCCCTGCAGCGCCGACGAGGGTCGACGCGAGTTCCACGCCGCCGACCAGGTGACCCCCTACGGCCGCAGCAAGTACCGCGGTGAGCTCGCCGCCCGCGAGGCCGCGCGCACCGGGGACATCGAGATCGTGATCGTGCGTCCGCCCACGGTGTACGGCCCGCGCGACACGGAGGTCCTGCAGCTCATCCAGGCCGCCAACTGGGGGATCATCGCGACCCAGGGCACGCGACCGCTGTGGATGAGCGTCGTGCACCCGCACGACCTGTGCCGGGGGACGGTCCTGGCGGCCGAGCGCGGCGCTCCCCTGCCCGCGGACGACTCCGCTCACGTCCTCGGCGGCGGCGGGCTCGCGTTCCCGGAGACGGCCGAGCCGTCGCACGACGCGGGTCGCGGGATCTACTACCTCACGGACGGCGGCCGATACACGCTCGAAGAGTTCGGCCGGGCGGCCGCGACGGCGCTCGGCAAGAAGGCCGTGAAGCTGCCGATCCCGAAGCCGTTCGTATGGGTCGGCGCCTACTTCAACGAGCTCGGCGGACGCATGAGGGGCAGGGCGCCCGTCTTCAGCCGCAACAAGGTGCTGGAAGCGGACCAGCCGGGCTGGATGTGCGAGATCGACAAGGCCCGCCAGGAGCTCGAGTTCCGCCCCGAGATGGAGCTCGCCGCCGGGATGGAGCAGACCGTCCGCTGGCTGCGCGACCACTCGGTCATCTGATGCAGCGCCGCAGCCTCATCCTCGGGGGGGGCGCCGTCGCCGTCGCCGTGGTGGCGCTGTGGGCCGATCACCGCCTCGGCGAGGCCCCCGAGCTCGTCTCCGCTCGCCTCGGGGCGGCCCTGGGGGGCGACTGCACCGTCGGGTCGGTCCTCCCCCTGGACCTGCACAGCGCCGAGCTCGCGGACATCGCGTGCATCCTGCCCACCGGCCCCGTGGCGGGCGCGGTGGCGAACCGGGTGCAGGTGACGTTCGCCCGTCCGCCGCTCGGGGGCGCTCTCCCCCCCATCGAAGAGCTGACGGTCTACGGGACGGTCCTGCGCCTGCGCGAGCGGGAGGCGGACGCGACGGCCGTGGTCGACCCGGGGGACGACGACTCGGCGGGCGACGACGACTCGGCGGACGGCGGCGACGACGACTCCGCCCGGGACACCGACCTCTCCGCCGTCCTCGAAGCCGCGGGGCTGCGCTTCGCCGATCTGACGGACGCCATCGCGGCGGGGCGCGGGGGCGATCGCGTCCCCGCGGTGATCGGCCGCCTCGCCCCCGACGGGCGCGTACGCATCGACTCCGCGGTCCTGCAGGGACCCCGGGAGGACGTGCTGATCCGCGAGCTCGCCATCCACGCGACCCGCAAGGACCGCACGATCGAGACGGCCCTGGCCACCGCGTTCCCCAGCGGGGGACTGGCGACGTTCGAGGGGACCATCGACGAGTCCGGTGTGCGGACGGGCCGCCTCGAGGTGGAGGGGTGGCCGGTGGCCCCGGCGCTGCAGGAGGCCGTGGGCGACCGCCTGACGGTGACCGCGGGCGTCGCGGGCGGGTCGCTGTCCTACCGGCCGGACGTGGAGGGCGCCGGCGGCTGGGGTGTCGACGCCGTGATCTCGGGCCTGACGGTCGCCCACGAGTTCCTCGGCGGCGACGTCGTCCCGCTGCCCGACGTCGGGTTGCTCGGGACGCTCCGGCCCACGCGCACGGAGACGGGCCTGGTGCTGGCGATCGAGTCCTCGCGGTGGGCGGTGGCGGACCAGGGCGGCCCCTTCCACGCCATGTTCGGGCCCCTCGGCGCGGCCCAGGAGGCGCTGATCACGCTGAGCGTGGAGGCCGAGCAGCTGTCGCTGGGGCTGCTCCTCGAGCGCCTGCCCGAGGCCCTGCTGCCGTCGGAGTGGGCCCGGGAGATCCACGGGTCCATGGACTTCGCCCTGGAGTTCGGGGGCCCCGTGCACGACCGCTCGCAGTGGCAGCTGGACTGGAGCGGCGACTTCTCCCGGATGTCGCTCGCGTCCGGCGAGCTCGCGGCCGAGGTCGAGCTGCTGCGGGGCCCGTTCGTGCACGAGTTCCCCACGGTCGTCGAGGGGAAGCCGCTGCGGCGGCGCATGGGCCCCGAGTCGGCGTCGTTCGTGCCCATCGACCGCATCAGCGCCCACCTCATCGCGGCCGTGGTCTCCACCGAGGACGCGGGCTTCTTCGGCCACTCCGGCTTCGAGACCAAGGAGCTGAAGGAGGCCGTCCTGGAGAACCTCCGCGAGGGCTCGGGGCGCGGCGGCTCGACCATCACGCAGCAGCTGGCCAAGAACCTGTTCCTGTCGGGCGAACGCAGCGTCGCGCGCAAGCTCAAGGAGGCGGTTCTGGCGTGGCGACTCGAGGAGGACCTCCCCAAGCGTCGGATCCTCGAGATCTACCTGAACATCGCCGAGTGGGGCCCCGGCCTGTACGGCATCCGCGACGCCGCCGACCACTACTTCAACCGCACGCCGTCGCACCTGCGCCCCGAAGAGGCGGCGTTCCTCGCCTCGCTGCTCCCGTCGCCCCGGCGGTACCACGGCTATTACCACCGGCGCGGGGTCACCCCCCACCTCCGCGAGCGCATCGGGGAGATCCTCAAGACGATGCGACGCCTCGGGAACCTGGACGCCCGCCAGTACCACCTCGCCCGCGGCGAAGACCCGGAGCTGAGCTGGTGTCGACTCGAGCCGGAGGAATAGGCCGCCGCGCCGCCGGGTCGGCTAGACTGACCCGGCTGCCCAGGAGAACGACATGGACACCGCCCGCAAGCAGACCCCCGCTCCCCGACGCGACGACGACGCTCAGCAGCGCGCCGAGACGACGCTGAACCGCATCCTCCGCGACGCCGAGCGCGACCCGGAGCAGTACGCGCGCGACTCCGAAGTCCCCAAGGGCGGCGAGTAGCGCTGTACGACCGACTGAGCGGACTCGAGACCGAGTTCGCCATCCGCTTCTCCCCCGCCGCGGGCTCCCACCACCCCGGCAACGAGGTCATCTACGAAGCCCTCCGCGACTCGATCGCCGAGCAGGTCGTTCTGGGCCGCGGGGAGCGGTCGCTGAGCCGCGACCAGTCGTTCACGGAGAACGGCGGCGCCTTCTATTACGAGATGCTCCCCCACGCGGTGCAGGGGGGCCTGATCGAGGTCGCGACCCCGGAGTGCCGCAGCCCCGCCGAGCTGCTGCTGTACCAGCGCGCCCAGGAGGAGCTGCTGCTCCGCGCGCTGCCCGGGGCGAGGCTCGCGCTGGCCGCCGAGGGCTTCCGCGGCCGCCTGTCGCTGCTGAAGAACTGCCGCGACGCCTTCGACAACATCTACGGCCCCCAGGAGAACTACGAAGCGGAGGTCGCCCGCGGCGGCTCGCTGTTCGCGCTCCGACTCGGCGTCGCGCTGCTGCTCCCGGTGGTGGCCGCGACGGCGCTGATGTACCTGCCGCTGGGGCTGATCCTCGTCGCGCTGATGTTCGTGGTGGCGGTCAGCGTCGGGCTCGCCGAGGCGATCGCCGAGGGCGCCGACCGCGTGCCCGACGAGTGGATGAACCGGACCTTGTCGGCGTTCGGCTTCGCGTGGCTCTGGATCGAGACGATCGTGACCGCCCCACTGGTCACCCCGACCATGTTCCTGCTCCGGTGGACGGCGTTCCGCCGGCAGCGACGCGCGATCCTCGCGCACCTGGTCTCCCGGCCGATCTTCATCGGCGCCGGGACCCTGCTGGACGGCCGGTTCGAGCTCGACGAGAAGGCGCCCGCGATGGTCCGCACGTCGCGCCTCACGGTGCTCCCCCAGGACCGCGCGATCTTCGAGCTGGGGAACCTCGTGAAGCTGCTCTTCTCACCGATGGTGCTGCAGCCGCTGGGCGTCTTCCGGCTCTTCGCGCGCCGCCAGCGGTTCCAGCTCGGCCTGTCCGCCTCGAACATGGCGCAGACCGCCGAGTACCTGAAGGTCGGGACCACCGGGCTGCTGATCGGCATGGCCGAGGCGGGCGCGCTCGACGACGCCCCCCGGCTGCGGCGCCCGATCCCGGCCCTGCGGGCGATCTGCGCGGACCCCACGCTGTCCGCGGCCGTCGCGACCACGGCCGGGGACCGAACGGCCCTGCAGCTCCAGCGCTGGTACCACCGCCGGGCGTCGGAGTACGTGGGCGGGAGCACGACGTCGATCGAAGCGCGGGACGTCGTCCGTCGGTGGGGGGAGGTGCTCGACGCCCTCGAGACCGACCCCGAGTCGCTGACGGGGCAGGTCGACTGGGTGACGAAGCGCGCGTTGATCCGGGCGGGGCGGGCCGACGGACTGTCGGACGCCGCGCTCAAGAAGATCGACCTGCGCTACCACGAGATCGGGACCGGCTACTTCGCCATGCTGGAGCAGGAGGGGCTCGCCCCCACGCTGCTCGACGAGGACGCCGTGGTCGAGGCCATGCGACGACCGCCGGAGGACACCCCCGCGGCGAAGCGGGCGGCCGTCCTGCGGATGCTCCGGGACGGCCCCCAGCCGATCCACGTGGCCTGGGATCGGATCCGGGTCGGCGGGCGGCTGCGCGGGACGGTGATCCGGCTCGACGACCACCGCTGACCGATCACGGTCGCACGCGGAGCCCCACCTCCACGCCGTAGTGGTCGGACAGCTCGATCGGGCGGGGGGCCCCGAGATCCCGCGGCTCCGAGAAGACGACGCGCGCCGACTCCACGCCCACGCGCCCGGCCGGGCCGCGCACGAGCACGTGGTCGATGCGGGCCGGGTGCTCCGTCCCCCCGTACTGCTGCTCGTACAGGCCGTTGGCGTCGGTGGCCGTCACCGCGTCGTCCGGCCCGCCCGCGAGCACCCACGCGTCGTCGAGTCCCCCGTAGTGGAGAAGCAGCGGGACCGACGCCGCGTTCGCCCACCAGCCCGTCCACCCGTCGGGGCCCGCGTCGGTGGGGTAGGACCAGGCCGCGTTGAGGTCGCCCCCCACGATCACGACCTCGTCGTCCTGCCGCGACGCCGCCGCGAGGCCGAGCTCCCGCGCCTGCATCGCCCGCCGCGACGCCGCCCAGGGGAACGCGCTGGTGTGGGTGTCGAAGACGGTGAGGCGTCCGGCCGCGCCCTCGATCGTCCACCGCAGGAACCCGCGCCGGATCGACGGCCCGGGCGCGCCCTCGAGGTGGTACTGCGTCGCGTAGATGTGCTCCCCCCGCTCCTCGCGCGCGACGAGCTCGGCCCGCGCCGCCAGGAACAGCCCGTGCTCGTACCGGCGCGCCCCCGTGAAGACGACGTACCCCGCCGCCTCCGCCGCCGCCCGGAACCGGGCCGCGTCGCCGTCGTTCCACACCTCCTGGAGCAGGAGCAGGTCCCACCCGCCCCCGAAGACGGCGTCGACGAGCGGCCCCCGACGCAGGTCGCGGCGGGGCGACTCCACCGTCCGACCCAGGTAGGTGCGATACAGCAGGGCCACGTTGTAGGACAGCACCCGCAGCGGGCGGCCCCCCTCGGGGACCCGGTGCGCAGCTCGGCGCGCGCGCCGGTACGCCGACGGATCCGGCGCGGCGCGGTAGGTGCCCGGCGGGGGGCTCAGCAGATCCATCGCCCGGCCCGCGGCGCCCGCGGCGGCCAGGTGCCGCAGCACGTCCGAGTCCTGCAGGGCCACGAGGTCGGCGGCCACGCTCCCCAGGTCCGCGGGCAGGGGGACCGGCCGCTTGAGGAGCTCTCGGATCGAGGGGCCGCCCGGCACCCGCGGATGCCGCCGTCGCACTCCTCGAACGAGCCGCCGGAACACGCACCCATCCTGCACTACACTCCCGGCCCATGCCCGCCACCGACGCCACGACCGCCCGCATCGATCGCTTCTGGGACGACGAGATCGTCCCCACCCTGATCGACTACATCCGCATCCCCAACAAGTCGCCGGCGTTCGACCCCGACTGGGAAGCGAACGGCCACATGGAGGCCGTCCTCCAGCTCGCCCTGCGCTGGATCGAGGCCCACCCGCTGCCCGGCGCAGAGGTCACCGTCGGCCGACTGCCCGGGCGCACGCCGCTGATCCTCATCGAGATCCCGGGGGACCTGCCGGGCACCGTCCTCATGTACGGCCACCTGGACAAGCAGCCCGAGATGGAGGGGTGGCACGAGGGCAAGGGGCCGTGGATCCCGGTGATGGAGGAGGGCAGGCTCTACGGGCGGGGGGGCGCCGACGACGGCTACGCCCTGTTCGCGTCGGTCGCCGCCGTGCAGGCGATGATCGACGAAGGCCTCTCCCGGCCCCGCATCGTGGTGATCATCGAGTTCAGCGAGGAGTCCGGGTCGCCGGACCTGCCCGCCTACGTCGAGCACTACGCCGACCGCATCGGCACCCCCGACCTCGTCGTCTGCCTCGACTCCGGCGCGGGCGACTACGAGCGCCTGTGGTCCACCACGTCGCTGCGCGGGATGCTGAGCGGCACCCTGCGGGTGGAGGTGCTGCGCAACGGCGTGCACTCGGGCGACGCGAGCGGGATCGTCCCGTCGAGCTTCCGCATCCTCCGGCGCCTCCTCGATCGCGTGGAAGACCCGCAGACCGGTCGCATCCTCGTGGACGCGCTGCACTCCGAGATCCCCGCGTCCCGCCGGGCCCAGGCGGCCGCGGTGGCGGACTCCATCGGGGACGCCGTGGCGGGCAAGTACCCGTGGGTCGACGGCATGCACCCCATGGGGTCGGACCCCGCCGAGCAGATCCTCGCCCGCACCTGGCGGCCGACCCTCTCCTACACCGGCATCGACGGCATCCCGGGCGTGCGCGACGGGGGCAACGTCCTGCGTCCCTACACGGAGCTGAAGCTGTCGGTCCGCCTCCCTCCGACCGCGGATCCCGACGTCGCGGGCGCCGCCCTCAAGGAAGCCCTGGAGGCCCACCCGCCGTACGGCGCGACCGTCACGGCCGACCTCGAAGGTCACGGGGCGGCGGGCTGGAACGCTCCCGACCTCGCGCCGTGGCTCGAAGCCGCCCTGGACGAGGCCTCAGTCAAGCGGTTCGGCGAGGCCGCGCTGCACATGGGCGAGGGCGGGACGATCCCGTTCATGGGCATGCTGCACGCCGGGTTCCCGGACGCCCAGTTCGTGATCACGGGCGTGCTCGGGCCGGAGTCCAACGCGCACGGCCCGAACGAGTTCCTGCACGTGCCCTACGCGAAGAGGCTGACCGCCTGCGTCGTGGACATCCTGGAGGCGTTCACGAAGCGCTGAGCGCGCGGTCCTCCACGATCTCGCCGTCGACCACCCGGATCAGGCGGCCCGCGCGCGCGGCGACGTCGGGCTCGTGGGTCACCATCACGACCGTCCGGCCCGCCTCGTGCAGCTCGTCGAACAGGCCCAGGATCTCCTCCCCGACTTTGCTGTCGAGGTTCCCCGTGGGCTCGTCCGCGAGCAGCAGGTCGGGGTCGTTCACCAGGGCGCGGGCGATGGCGACGCGCTGGCGTTGGCCCCCCGAGAGCTGGTTGGGGCGGTGGTCGACCCGGTCCGCCAGGTCGACCTTCTCGAGCGCGAGCCGGGCCCGCCTGCGACGCTCGTCCCGGGCCACGCCGCCGTACCGCAGGGGCAGGGCCACGTTGTCGAGCGCCGTGTAGCGCGGCAGCAGGTGGAAGGTCTGGAAGACGAAGCCGATCCGTCGGTTCCGGATCGCGGCGGTCTGCTCGTCGGTGAGGCCGGAGACCTCCTCGCCCGCGAGGAGGTACGAGCCCTCCGTCGGCGTATCGAGGCACCCGAGCAGGTTCATCAGCGTCGACTTGCCCGACCCCGACGGCCCCATGATCGCGACGTACTCGCCTCGCTCCACCCGCAGGTCGACGCCGCGCAGGGCCCGGACCTCCACGTCGCCCATGGAGTAGGTGCGGACGAGGCCGCGGACGTCGATGACTGCAGAAGATCCGGTCACGGGCGGCGCATGCTATCAACCGGTCCGTGGAGATTCGGTACGGCTACGAGGCGATCGAGGGCTCCCTCGGCCCCGTCGTGATGACGATCGGCACCTTCGACGGGCTGCACCTGGGCCACCACGCGCTGGTGGAGCGGATCCTCGACCGCGCGCGCAAGACGGGAGCCCGGTCGGTCGTCTACAGCTTCTTCCCGCCCCCCTGGCGCATCCTCGGCACCCGCCGCGAGGACCCGTACCTGATCCTCACGCTCCAGGACAAGGTCGACCTGCTGTACCGCGCGGGGGTCGACGTCCTCATCACCGAGGAGTTCCGCCCGGACATCCAGCGCCTCTCCCACCGCGAATTCGCCGCCACGGTGCTGCGGGACCGGATCGCGCCCCGGGAGATCCACGTCGGCCACGACTTCCGGTTCGGCCACGGACGCCAGGGAGACTGGCGCTTCCTCGACCACTTCTTCGCGGGCACGGACACCGAGGTCCGTCCCCACGGCGCGATCCGGGTCGACGGGGAGATCGTCGGCTGCTCGCTCATTCGCCGGCTCGTGCGCGCGGGGCGGGTCGAGCGCGCCGCGACGATGCTCGGGCGCCGGCACTTCATCCGCGGCTCCGTCGTGCGCGGGCGCGGGCGAGGGACCGGGATCGGGTTCCCCACGGCGAACCTCGAGCCGTCGACCGAGCTCGTGCCGCCGTCGGGCGTGTACGCCGTGGAGATGCAGCTCGAGGGCGAGGAGGGCTGGCGCGCCGGGGTGTGCAACATCGGCTTCCGGCCCACGTTCGCCGAGAAGGAGCTGGCGATCGAGACGCACCTGTTCGACTTCGACGGGGACCTCTACGGGCAGCGTGTCCGGCTCGCGTTCGTCCGCCGCCTGCGCGACGAGGTGCGGTTCGACTCGGTGGACGCCCTCGTGGCCCAGATCCACCAGGACGGCGCCGACGCCCGCGCGCTCCTCCCCTTCCCGCCGGTGCCCCCCGCCGAGATCACCTGGGACCCGAAGCCGCGATGAGCAACTGGGACGACGTCGCGGGCGATCCGAGCGAGATCGTCACCGGAGGCCTCGCGGCGGTGGGCAACTACGCCGTGATCGGCCACCCCGTCGACCACTCGCGGTCGCCGGAGCTGCACACCGCGTGGTTCCGGGAGGCGCGCGTGCCGGGCATCTACACCGCGGTGGACATCTCCCCGCAGGAGCTGATCCGGCGGGGCCCGTCGCTGCCCTTCGAGTTCACGGGCGTCAACGTCACGATCCCGCACAAGGTCGCCGTCCTCGGGTACGTGGACCGCGTCGACGCCGACGCCGAGGCCGCGGGCGCGGCCAACCTGCTCTACCGCGACGAGGACAAGGCGTGGACCGCGGGCAACACCGACGGCGCGGGCTTCCTGCGGGCGATGGAGGAGGCGACCGGCGAGTCGATGCACGGCCGCGACGTGGCCCTCTTGGGAGCGGGCGGCGCGGCCCGGGCGATCGGGGCGGCGATCCTCGCCGAGGGCGGCGTCACCGTCACGATCATCAACCGGACCCTCCCCAGCGCCCAGGACCTCGCCGACGAGCTCGGCGCCCGACGCGCGCTGCCCCTGACCCCGTCGGTCTTCGGCCGCGTGCCCGAGGCGCCGGACCTCGTCATCAATACGCTGCCCCCGACCGCCGGCCCCACGTTGGCGGGGCTGTCCCTCGATCCGCTCCCCGATCGGGCGGCGCTGGTCGACATCAACTACTACGCGGACTCCCCGCTGCTCGCGGCCGGCGCCGCGCGCGACCTGCTGACGATCGACGGCCGCGGGATGTTCCTGTGGCAGGCCGTGCTCAGCTTCGAGCGGTGGACGGGCGTCACCCCGGACATCGGGCTCGGGCGGCGACTCCTCGGAATGGAGTAGCTTCGCGGGCATGCACGTCCTCGACGAACTCGAAGCCCGCGGATTCATCAAGCAGATCACGGACCCGGACGGCCTGCGCGAGCGCCTGGCCGAGGGCCCGATGCGCTTGTATCTCGGCATCGATCCCACGGCCGTGTCCCTGCACATGGGCAACTTCCTCCAGCTGATGCTGCTGTCGCACTTCGTACGCGCGGGCCACCAGGTGGTGCTCGTGACGGGCGGCGGCACGGCGATGGTGGGGGACCCGTCGGGCAAGTCGACGGTGCGCACCGCCCCCACGCTCGAGGACATCGAGCGGAACCTGGCCGGGCACCGTCCCCTGTTCCGGCGCTTCCTGCCCCTCGCCGACTCCATCGAGGACGGGGTGGTGCTGCGCAACAACGCCGACTGGCTCCTGAAGCTGGGCTACGTCGAGTTCCTGCGGGACATCGGTCGACACTTCTCGGTCAACGAGATGATCACGGCCGAGACGTACCGACGCCGCCTCGACAACCAGGAGCACCTGCCCTTCATCGAGTTCAACTACCGGCTGATGCAGGCCTACGACTTCCTGCACCTGTACCGCGAGTACGGCATCACGCTCCAGGTCGGCGGCTCGGACCAGTGGGGCAACTGCGTCGCGGGGACCGAGCTGATCCGCAAGGCCGAGGGGGCGCGCGCGTTCGTCCTCACCACGCCGCTGATCCTCACGGCGTCGGGCAAGAAGATGGGCAAGTCCGAGCAGGGCGCGGTGTGGATCACGCCCCAGCACACGTCGGCGTGGGACTTCTTCCAGTACTGGATGAACGTCGAGGACGGCGACGTCGGCCGGTTCATGAAGCTGTTCACGTTCATGGACCTGGACGAGATCGCGGCGCTGACCGACGCCGAGGGGGCCGCCCTGAAGCCCGCCAAGGCGCGCCTCGCGTGGGAGACGACGGCCCTGTGCCACTCCCCCGAGGCCGCCGACAAGCAGCTCGCCGGGGCGATCCGCCGCTTCGGCCTGCCCGCCGACATCGTGCCCTCACGCGCCGCCGCGGCCGCGGGCACGAAGGACGACTCGACACCGACCGTCACGGTCGAGGCGGCCGCGCTGGAGGCCGGCATCCCCCTCTTCCGCCTCTTCCAGGACGCGGGCCTCGCGAAGTCGGGGGGCGAGGCCCGGCGCCTCGCCAAGCAGGGCGGCGCGTACGTCAACGGCACCAAGATCACGGACGCCAACCAGGCGATCGGCACCGGCCACCTCGACGACGGAGCGCTCCTGCTCCGCGCCGGCAAGAAGCGCTACTGCCGCGTCGTCGTCGGCTGACTCCGGACGAGAAACCCCCTCGCGAACGGACCCGCGAGGAGGCGTAGCTCGGGTCGAGGCAGAGGCTAGAAGACCGTCAGGTCCATCCAGACGGAGCCGCCGCCGGTCATCAGCTCGTCGGCGCTGCCGTCGCGGAGCTCGACGATGCCGGAGCCTTCGCTGCCCTCGTAGAGGGCGTAGACGGACGTCGGGCCCGCGGGCTCGATCGCCTTGACGCCGTAGGCCGGGATGCCCAGCTCCGAGAGCGTGCCCAGCGACTCGACGGTGCCCGCGGTGTCCACGCGCCACAGGCCGTCCTGGTAGGCGGATGCGGCGTAGTAGTTGCCGAGGCCGTCCTGCCCGAGGATGTTCGTGCCGTCGCCCACGCGGGTCGCGACGTTCGTGAAGACGCCGGCGTCGGCGTTCCAGGTGGCGATCGTGGGGCCGAAGATGTCGAGCACGGCCGTGTCGCCGCCCGACGGGGAGTCGCCGAGGCTCGCGTCCATCCAGCAGTAGTTGCTGGTCTGGGTGTGGCTGACCTGGTTGCCCTCGTCGTCGTACTCGGTGACGTCGTACTCCTCGGCGACGGTGGTCGTCCCGCCGCCCGTGACGGCCATGCGGTAGACGACCGACGGCATCGGGTCGACGTTCCAGCGGTCCACGTCGCCCTCCCAGGTGACCTCGAGGATGTTGGTCCCGTCGGATACGAGGAAGTAGTCGTCCACGTGGTACGTGATGCTGTTCGCGCTGCCGAGGTTCGCGTCGATCTCGTGCAGGACGTTGCCCGCGAGGTCCATCACCACGACGTCGTAGGAGCCGTTCTGCCCGTCGAGGACCGCCATGCGGGCCGAGCCCTCGGCCCCCGGCTCGGCGTCGTCCCGAATCGGCGCGCACCCCGCGGCGAGGAGGAGGCTGGTCCCGAGGGCGGTGGCGGCGAAGAGACGGCGAGTCATGACGATGGATTCTCCCTCCGAGGGCGACCTCGGATCCGTAGAGCGAGAGCTGCAATGAGCACTCTAGGAAAGGCGGACCGCGCCCGCCAGTACAAACGCTGCGCGCGACGGAGGTGCGAGGGGTGTGCCGGGAGACCCGGGCAGCGGGCGGCCCGGGGTCAGCCGAGCTGGAGGACGCCGACGGTCGTGGCGGTGTACAGCACGAGGCAGACCTGCATCGGCCGGTCCTTGAAGAGGATCTTCTCGGGGGCCCCGCCCGCCCCGTTCTCGACGAGGTACATGTACCGCAGCACCCCGTACATCACGAACGGGACCGTGACCATCATCGAGGTCGGGTGGTCCCCCGAGAACGTGTACAGCGCGTAGCTGATCAGCGTGCAGGCGGTGCTCACCGAGATGAACTGCTCGAGCATCGCGGGCGTGTACTCCTCGAGGATCTTGCGATGCTCGGCCGCGTCGCCCTGCAGCAGGTTGATCTCGGCCAGGCGCTTGTTCAGCCCGATGAACAGCGCGCCGAAGCCCGTGCACACCAGGAACCACGGCGAAGAGTCCACGGAGATCGCCTCGGCCCCCGCGACGGCCCGCACGAGGAAGCCCGACGCGAGCAGCATCACGTCGAGCAGGACGACGTGCTTGAACCACTTCGAGTAGCTCAGCGTGATCAGCAGGTAGCAGACCGCGGCGATGCCGAAGCGCGTGGGCAGCAGGAGGAAGCTGCCCGCGAGTCCGCTCACGAGGAACACCCCGGACGTGGCCCAGGCGAGCCCCGTGGGGACGTGGCCCGCGGCCAGGGGGCGGAAGCGCTTCTCGGGGTGCTTGCGGTCCGACTCGATGTCCCGCAGGTCGTTGAACAGGTAGCCCGCGGAGCTCAACAGGCAGAACAGCGCGGTGCCGATGGCGACCTTCGTGACCGCGGCCGTGTTCGTGTAGTTCTGCGAGAACAGCAGGGCCGCCCACAGCAGGCCGTTCTTCGCCCACTGCTTGGGGCGCAGCGCCTTGAACAGCGCCACCGGCAGGGCGGGCACCTTCGCCTCGACGGTCGCGGGCTGGGCGGTCATTTCACGGGTCCCTTCTTCGCGACGTCTTCGGGCCGCTTCTGCACCTTGATGACCCGCAGGATGTCCTGCGCGAGCGCCCGGACCTCCTCGGAGGCCTGGGGGGCGAGATCCGCCCCCTCGAGCGCCGTGCGGGCGGCGTCGAAGTCGCCGAGCCGCCGGGAGAGATCGCCCACGAGGTACCGGTAGTACGCCTGCTCTTCGCCGCTGCCCTCCCGGGCCTGCAGGCCCCGACGGAAACGGTCGCGGGCCTTGCCCAGGAGCCGGTTCTCTTCGTCCACGCGCACGAAGAACTCGGCGCGCTTCTCCTTCGCGCCCAGGCCCGCGTCCTCGAACGTATCGAGGAGCAGGAGGAACTCGTCTCGCTCCACGACGAAGCCGCCGCGGTGGGAGAGGCGCGCCAGGTCGAACATCGCGCGGGTGCGCGGCGCGGACTCGGTCTGCTTCTGGGCCAGGGGGACGACCTCGCCGAGCTTCGCCCACGCGTCGGACGCCCCCTGCACCCCGGGCAGGAACCCGACGATCGTGTCCCGCACGGTCCAGGCGCCGATCAGGTACAGCTCGCCGATCGCGAAGTGCGATCCGCCCATCAGCTCGGCGGACGTCGCGGCGAGCTCGTACCGCTCCGAGGGCTTCAGGTCGCGCGCGCTCGACACCTCCTTGCCGACGTCGAGCAGCCGACGCAGGAGCGCCTCCCGGGTGTCGGGGGGCAGCGTGCTCGGCCACTGCTCCATGCGGGCCGAGAAGAGCGTCGTGGGAGACGTGGCGACGCCGTAGACCCGGGGCTGGGCGCCGCGCGCGTAGGTGCACCCGTCGCTGTCGTACCCGCCGAGCCCGTTGGTGGCGATCAGGTACTGGTGCGTGAACTCGTGGCCGTCGAGCGGATCGACGAGGGGCTTCTCCCCGACGTTGCGCGGATCCGGCCCCGCGGCCTGCGCGAAGGCGTCCCCCGCCACGAGCAGCAGCGCCCCCCCGAGCAGGGTCGCCGCGCACCTAGAAAGTGAAGATGATGGTGCCGTACACATGGTCGTTTCGCCGGAAGTAACCGATGGGTCCGCCCCGGTAGGACAGCAGGGAGTCCATGGTGGGGGCCACGTCCGGCCGGAAGCCGTGGAAGAACTGGATGCCCAGGTGCATGCGGACGACGTCGTCGAATACGACCGTCACCCGACCGTGAAGGTAGAGATCGGCGCGAAGAATGTCGTACGTACCGAGAACCGCCAAATGGAAGGTCTCTCTCCACAGCCTCAAGGTGGCCACGGCCGCCACCCGGAGGTCGTGCTGCGAGCGGAGCAGCGTGTCCTCGCGGGGGCGCAGCAGCACGTCGTGCTGGAACTCCAGATCGACCGCGAACGTCGTGCCGGACTGGTACCGCGCGGCCACCGCCCAGGCGAGCTGAGGCGTGGTGTACGGCTCCAGCCGACGCGTGTACATCACCGCCTTGTTGCGCACGGCCACCTCGCCGCTCAGCACGAACCCGCCGAGTGTCCCCACGACGTCGATGCCGCCCATCACCGCGCGCTCGTGCCTGCTCGATACGAGCTCCGCGTCCGGGTTCGTCAGCTGCGTGATCGCGGCGCTGTCGAGCGTCGCCCGGTCCACCAGCAGCCGCACCAGCTGGGGGTGCAGCCGGACCTGGGGCTCGTCCATCACGTGCCACAGCAGGTACGTGTCGAGGTCGATGCCGCGCCCCGCGAGCCCCACGCGCAGGCCGATGTCGCCGTTCCAGGGCAGCTCGTCGGGACGCCCCCCCGCCAGGTAGGACTGCAGCCCGTCGCGGGAGTACGGGTCCAGGGCCGTGATCGCGTCGACCACCCGCTCGGACAGCTGCACGAGCTGATCGTCCACGAGGCCCGCCCCCGTCCGGGGCGTCGCGGCGGGGAGCAGCTCCTCGAGCATCCCCGGCCGGAACACGGCGAAGTCGCGGCCGTAGAACGGCACCCGCGTGGGCACGAAGAAGGGCAGCCACACCGCCTCGACGGTGACCGGGTGCAGCCGCAGCGTCGCCCGGACGCCCGCCACGGGGATGCGGGGCGACTCATCCGCCGTCCCCCCCAGCGCCCGGCCGTAGTCGGTGGGGTTGAGGAGGTTGAGCGGGGAGAGCAGGCCGTTGCGCCCCCACGTGAGCACGACGTTCCCCGCCCGCAGCGTGAACTTCTTCTTGCGGAACTGGATGAAGGTCTCGCCCAGGTTCGCCCAGGCGTCGGCCTCCGCCGTGTCCCCCACGCGCAGGTCGTAGCGGAAGTCGCCGCTGACCTTGAACCGCGCCCCGGGGGCGAACTTGTACTGGACCTTGAAGTCGACGGCCGTGCGCCACTCGAAACGGTCCTCGTAGGCGTCGTCGGCCTTCACGTCCGACGCGAGGATCGTCATGGCGCGCCCGCCGTACGACAGCCCCTTGGGGGGCGGCTTCCGGGGCGCCGCGTGGGCGACGGTCGTGAGCAGGCCGGCCGCGAGCGCCGCGGCCGCGAGCGTGGGGGTGCGGAGGCTCAGCCCTCGGATCGGAGGTACTCGGCGGTGAACATCTCGTCCGGCATCTCTTCGGGGGGGACGTTCACGCGGTAGCTCTCCACGCGGATCTCCGTCCGGCTCTCCTTCTTGAGATTCTTCATCTCGGTCTTCTTGGGCACCAGCACGTCGCCGGACTTCTCGAGCTCGAGCACCGTCATCTGCTTGATCTGGTTGCCCTTCTTGTCGAAGAAGTCGACCCGCCGGGGCATGTTCTCGGCCTTGTCGATGTAGCTGACGAGCTTGCTGTACGACGAATCGGCGGCCTCGGTGGGGATGCTCTCGATCACCCACACCGAGTGCTTCTTGCCCGCGACCTCGATCTCGGCGTCGGGCTTCTTGGTGTGCGTGGCGTCCTCGGCCTGGCCCACCGAGAGATCCTCGAAGGAGAAGTCCGTGCCCATGAACGACCCGCGGCGCCCGCTGCCCGCGATGCGGTTGAGGATGTCGCCCTCGGGGAAGTAGAGCCACTGCTCGTCTTCGCCCTTCGGGTTCGTGACGCTCAGGAACTGGACGCCGGACACGTCGGACGGCGCGGTGAAGCGCACGAGCGACTTGGTGATGCCGTCGTCGCCTTCTTTGATGCGGCTCTCGATCGTGCGGGTCCGCGAGGCGCCGCGGCGGTCGAACATCTCGAGCGTCATCGTCTGCTCGGAGTTCGACACGGTGCGGTTCGCGGTGCTCCGCTCGACAATCTCCTTGGCGGTGAGCTCCTGGGAGTCTGCCGACAGGGGCGCGGCGAGCAGGAGGAGAGCGGCGAGGGCGAGGAGTCGGGTGCGGCCGGAGGGCATGGTCGGGATCCCTTTCCGATGAGGTCGGCGCAAGTAAATAGGCCCGAGCGGCGCTTGTCGACCGCACCGACCCCTACATGTCCCACTCGGACGGACCGGCGCGCGTTTCATTCAAGGTCCTCCCCGGCGCGGGCGCGGGCCTGGGCAGCCTCGAGCACCGCGCGGACGGGCACGTCGTGAGCATCCGCGGCGGCGCGGCAGTCCTCGAACTCCGGCTGCGCGGTCACCACGTCGTCCCCGCGCAGGCCCTCCTTGACGCGGATCCGGCCGAAGGGGGTCGCGACGGTCCGGAACCGACGGGCGAGCACGGTGCGGCGCTCCCGGCGTCGGCGGACACCGAGGGTGGTGGTCTCGTCGAACAGCCGCCGCTCGAGGGCGGCGACGGTCGCCGGATCCGGGGGCGCGACCACGACGATCTCGAGGGCGGGGCGCCCCTTCTTGCCGTGCACGCTGCGGCCCACGGCGTCGAGCGCCCCGTCCGCCAGGAGCCGCTCCACGAGGGGCCCGAACAGGCGGGCGTCGAGGTCGTCGACGGTGGTGGTGAGCACCTCGACGACCGCCGCCTCCGGCAGGGAGTCGGTGCGTTCGCCGATCAGGAGGCGCACGGCGTTGGGGACGTCGCCCCGATCCCGGGTCCCCAGGCCGTAAGCCACGCGGTCGAGCCGCAGCGGCGGCGGCGGACCGAACGTGCTCGCGAGGGTGCGCAGCAGCGTCGCCCCGGTGGGCGTGACCAGCTCTCCGGTGGGGGCGGGCCCCGCGGCGCCCCGGGTCGGGACGCCCGCCAGCAGCGTCACCGTCGCGGGCACGGGGACGGGGATGAGGCCGTGGTCGCAGCGGACGAACCCGGACCCGAGGGGCACGGGCCCGCAGGACACGGACGTCGCGCCGAGGAGGTGGAACCCGAGCAGGACGCCCACCACGTCGACGATCGAGTCGACCGCGCCGACCTCGTGGAAGTGGACCCGGTCCGGGGTCGTCCCGTGCACCTCCGCTTCGGCCTCGGCGAGCCGTCGGAACGCCGCCCTCGCCCGATCCGCCACCGGGTCGGGCAGGGCCGCTCCGTCCACCAGGGCGACGATGTCCGCGAGCACCCGGCGAGGCTGCGGCCCCTCCTCCACCTCCACGTCGACCTTCGTGCCCCCCACCCGGGGGTCCCGGCGGACGCGCCGCGCGAGCGTCCACCCGTCGACGCCGAGGCCCGCGAGGCCCGCCGCGAGGTCGTCGACGGCCACCCCCGCGTCCACGAGCGCGCCCAGCAGCATGTCGCCGGAGACCCCGGAGAAGGGGTCGATGTGGACGTGCATCAGTCGCCCAGCCGGTTCATCAGGCCCGCGGCGTACGCCGCGCCGAACCCGTTGTCGATGTTGACGACCGTCACGCCCGCGGAGCAGGAGCTCATCATCCCCAGGAGCGCGGCCATGCCGTCGAAGGCGGCGCCGTAGCCGATCGACGTGGGCACCGCGATCACGGGCCGGTCGACGAGCCCCGCGACGACG
Source organism: uncultured Rickettsiales bacterium (assembly GCA_964512225.1). GTDB lineage: Bacteria > Myxococcota_A > UBA796 > UBA9615 > UBA9615 > CAZEKB01. The sequence continues at coordinate 37,698 of CAZEKB010000009.1, forward strand.
CTCGGCAGGGCCCCCTCCATGCCCGCCACCACGATCAGGATGCGCGCGGCCTGCAGTCGGTCGCGCACCGAGAGCAGCCGGTGCAGCCCCGCGACGCCGACGTCCACGATGAGGTCCACGGGGTTGCCCAGGGCGCGGGCCGCGACCACCGCCTCCTCGGCCACCGGCAGGTCCGACGTGCCCGCGGTCACGACCGCGATCGTGCCCCCGCGGGCCTCGGGGAACACGGGCTCTCCGGCGGGGGCGATCGTCACGCAGCGGGCCGGGGCGTGGTGGACCGCGCCCGGCAGCTCGACGAGCGCCGCGGCCCCGTCGGGCTCGGCCCGGGTCACGAGCACGCGCTGGCTCCGCCCGAGCAGCGCCTCGGCGATGCCCACGAGCTGAGCCGGGGTCTTCCCGAGCCCGAGCACCACCTCCGGAACCCCCCTGCGCACGGCGCGGTGGGTGTCGACCTTCGCGAAGCCGCGATCGACGAACGGAAGCTCCGCGAGGTGGGCCGTCGCCTCCTCGACCGCGACCTCACCGGCCGCCACGCGCTCCAACAGCTCGCCTATCGCTCGTCGCTCCACGCGCGAATCCTATACTTCGGTGCTCATGTACGCCCCACGCCTCCGCTTCGTGCTCGCCCTCGCCCTCGCCCTGCCCGCGTGCGTCGGCGACGACGACGACTCCGCCGGGGACGACGACGACGCCCCGGAGGGCGACGCCGCCGCGATCGATCTGGGGCCCGAGGTGGTCTGCGCCGACCCCGGCGCGGGCCCGGGCTTCACGAACGTCACCGCGGCGGCGGGCCTCGACTACGCCCCGGCCACCCCCTCGGTCGAGGAGATGCAGGAGTCGCGCGACGTGCCGGGGGGCTCGATCCTCGGGGGCTTCGCGGTCGGCGACCTCGACGGAGACGGCCGGCTCGACCTCCTCGCCACCGACGCGTCGGCTCCGATCCGCCTGTTCCTGGGCGACGGCGACCTGGGGTTCACGGAGGTGGACGCCGTCGCCCGCGGGCTCGACACGGCGGGGTCCCGCCAGCTCAGCGGGGCCTCCGCCGCGGACTACGACGGCGACGGCGACCTCGACGTCTTCGTGGGCACGTTCGGCCCGAACTTCCTCTTCCGCAACGACGGGGGCGAGTTCACCGACGTCACGGAGGCCGCGGGGATCGCCGGGGGGAACGTCGTCACGACGACGGGTTCCTGGGCCGACTACGACGGGGACGGCGACCTCGATCTCTACGTCGCCAACAACGTCGAGCGGCCCGAAGGCGAGTTCACCGGGCCCCCCGCGGAGGACCGCCTGTATCGCAACGACGGCGCCGCCTTCACGGACGTGACGGCGTCGGTCGTCCCCGCCGACGCCCACGGCGTGTGCTTCCTGGGCATGTGGTTCGACGCCGACGCCGACGGCCGCGTGGACCTCCTCATCGGGAACGCGTCGTCCGCGGGGATCCCCGAGCGCGAGGTGAACCGCTTCCTGCACAACGAGGGGGAGGGGCGCTTCCGGCCGGCGCGCGAGTACAACCTGGACGTGGCCGTGATGACCATGGGCGGGGCCCTGGGCGACTACGACAACGACGGCGACATCGACCTGCACCTCACCGAGGCGGGGCCGTCGTTCCTGGCGCGCAACGACGGCGCGATCGGCTTCACCGACGTCTCCCTCGACATCGCGGACATCGCGGCCGGGCCCCGCGGGGACATCTCCTGGGGCTCGGAGTTCTTCGACCACGACAACGACGGGGACCTCGAGCTGTTCACGGCGTTCGGCGCGGAGGCCGTGAAGATCGGGGCCGGGCCCAACGACACGGAGAACCCGCGGGAGCAGCACGACACCTTGTGGGAGCGGGACGACGGCGTCTGGCGCGACATCGCCCCCGCCCTCGGCGTCGACGACCCCGACATGACCCGCACCGTGGCGGCGGTCGACTTCGACCGGGACGGCTCCCTCGAGCTGCTGACCTGGGGCATCGCGGACGGGTTCAAGCTCCACGCGGGCGCATGCACCGACAACGCGTGGCTGGGGGTCCGCCTGGGGTCCGGTACGACGAACGCGGACGCCGTCGGGGCCCGCGTCGAGGTGTACGACGGAGCCCTGGTCGCGGTCCGCGAGGTCTACGCCGGGTCCACCGGCGTCTACAGCGGCGGGCCCCCGGAGGTGCACTTCGGGCTCGGCGACGCCGACGTCGTCACGGTCGTGGTGCGCTGGCCCGACGGCACGCGCACGGTGAACGAGGACGTCCCCGCGCGCCGGTGGATCACCCTGTCGAAGTGAGGGTCCTGGCGTGCGCCACGGAGGCGACGCGGGGGGTGGAGCGGCTGCTCGGCTCGGCCCGTCGCCACGGCCTCGAGCCGACCCTGGTCGCGCGGGGCGAGCGGTGGACGAGCAACGCGGACAAGGCCTCGGCGCTGCTCCCCGTCGTCGGGGGCCTGCCCGCGGCCGACACGGTCCTGGTGGTGGACGCGTACGACGTCCTCTTCTTCGCGGGGGCGGGCGAGATCGAGCGCCGGTTCGCGGCCACGTCGGGCCGGCCGCTGTTCAACGGCGAGCAGGGGTTCTACTGCCCCGCGCCGTGGCGGGACGAGGCGCGGACGGCCTTCGAGGCCGACGACGTCCCCTACCCCTTCCTGAACTCCGGCGTCCTCATCGGTCGGGCCGGGGACCTCGCCGAGCTGCTTGTCGACGCGGCCCGGGTGATCCGCGAGCACGATCTGCGGAGCGACCAGGCCGCGTTCTATCGGCTCGCGCTCGACGCCCCGGATCGCGTCGACGTGGACCGGACCGGGGCGCTCTTCTGCTGCACCGGGGCCATGCAATTCCGCGGGTGGTGGGACCGTCGGCCGCCGGCGCTGCAGCTCGACGGGCCGGTGCTCGTCGATCGGTCGACGGGACTGCGCCCGTGCCTGCTGCACTCGCCCGGCCGGAAGGACCGGTACCAGGAGCGGGTGTACCGGGCATCGATGGGCGTCGGCTGAACCGGCGCCGCCGACCGACTATCATCCGACCTTCATGCGCTCTCCCCCCCTCGCGCTCGCCGCGCTCGCCCTGCTGCTGGTCCCCTCCCCCGCCTCCGCGGAGCGCATCGACGGCCCCGCCGACGGATCGCTGGAGACCCTGATCGAGCGGGCGCTGCCCATCGTCCAGACCAAATACCTCCACCCCGGGGCCGTGGACCCCGCGGACATGACGCGCGAGGGCATCCAGGCCCTGGAGCGCGAGGCGCCGTCGATCGTCGTCACCGAGGGCGGCGAGGGCCGCGTCACGATCCGGGTGGGGTCCTCGGAGCGCGCGTTCCATACGACCGACGTCACCTCCCTGGAGGACGTGGGGGAGCGGCTCGGCGAGGTGATCGAGTGGGTGGACGAGGCCCACCAACCGGACCCGAACCGGGAGCCCCCGGACTTCTGGGTGGCCGGGCTGGAGGGCGCGCTCAAGACGATCGACCGGCACTCGCGCGTCATCAGCGGCAACCGCCTCTCGGAGTTCAACACCCGGTACCAGGGCACGCTCACCGGCATCGGCGCCCGCATCGGGCGGAGGCGGGGGATGATCCGCGTCGTCCGCCCCTTCGCGGACGCGCCCGCGGGCCGGGTCGGGCTCAAGGCCGAGGACGGCATCACCCACGTGGACGGCGTGAGCACCGCCGCGATGACGGTCAACGACGTGGTCGAGCGCATCCGCGGACCCGAGGGCGTCCCGGTGCTGCTGACGGTGCGGCGCGACGGCGAGGACGGGCGACGGGCGTTCGTCCTCGTGCGCGAGAAGGTGCTGGTCCCGTCCGTCGAGTCGGCGCGGATGCCCGACGACGTGGGGTGGATCAAGATCGATCACTTCAGCAAGAAGACGAGCTTCGAGTTCCAGAAGCACGTGGACGGCCTGCGGGCGAGCGGGGCGGCGCTCCGGGGCCTGATCGTCGACCTCCGCGGCAACACCGGGGGCTCGATGATCCACGCCGCCCGGATCGTCAACGCCTTCATCGACGAAGGGCGCCTGCTGCGCACCGAGGGGCGCGACGGCGGCAAGGTGCGCGGCCTCACGCACACGATCGACGCCAAGAAGGAGTTCAAGCGGTTCGACGGGCCCGTCGTGGTGCTCGTGGACGGGCGCACCGCGTCCGGGTCCGAGATCGTCGCGGGCGGCCTCAAGTACACCGGCCGCGGCCTCGTCCTGGGCACCCAGACCTTCGGCAAGGGCACGGTGCAGAAGCTCTACAAGCTCGAGGCCGAGAAGTCGATGAAGCTCACGGTCGCGCGCTACCTGCTGCCCGGCGACGCCTTCATCAACTCGGTCGGCGTCACCCCGGACGTCGTGGTGGGCGAGTACCGGCTCGACCCCGACGCGCCGCACTCCCCGGACACCCTGCGGGAGCCCGCGAGCCTCCAGGGGCGCGCCGAGGGCAAGGGCGGGCTCGACGCCAAGCGGAACCCCGGCGCGGGGCGCGCGCCCACCGCCGCGGGCGTCAACGGGCGGCCTTCGCTGCGCCTCGTCCACGCCCGGGTGCTCGCCGAGTGGGGTTCCGCGTCCACCCCGCCGCCCCCCGAGGAGGAGTCGACGGAGGCCACTCCGGAGGCCTTCCCCGGCCCCGACGAGTGGAAGCTCGCGGAGGACGTCGTGCAGCCGGGCGAGCGCGCGGACTTCGTCTCGACGGAGCCGGGCGACGACGGCGACGATCGGTTCAACGATCTCGAGCTGCGCCTCGCTCACGAGATCCTGGTCGGGGCCGAGCAGGCGGCGCGGCGGGACGAGCTCGTGCGCCTCGCGGAGCCCCTGGTATCGAGGTGGCAGGGCGAGCAGAGCACCCGCCTCGCGAAGGCGTTCGCGGCCCGGAACCTCCGCTGGGGAGTGGACGCGACCGGCGCCTGGATGGACCGCGCTCCCGCCGACGAGCAGGCCCGGCAGGACGCGATGCTGCGCCCGCAGCCCGAGCTGGAGGCGACGCTGGAGTTCGCCGGCGAGCTCGCGGCCGAAGAGGAGACCAACGCGCGGCTCGAGGTCATCAACACGACCGGCCGCCGGATCCCCCACCTCCGGGGGGTGCTGCAGAGCTCGTCCGCCGCGCTCGACGACACCACCTTCCTGATCGGCGACCTCGATCCCGGCACGGCGGCCTACTGGACCGTGCCGATCACCCCGGGCTCCCGCGCGGCCTCCCGGCTCGACGAGTGGCGCCTCTACCTGGTCGGCGACGACGGCCCGCTCGGCGGCCCCTACCGCGACGTCGTGCCCACCCGCGGCCTCCCCGTCCCTCGGTTCCACGTCCAGGTGGGCTCCCGCGCCGAGCCCCAGGAGGACGGCTCGTCGCTGGTCACCGCGAGCTTCGACGTGCGCAACGACGGCCCCGGAGACGCGGGCGAAGTGAGGGTCCTGTTCGGCGACCCCAAGGTCGCGGACGTGGAGCGCGTGGAGCAGTTCGCGTCCATCGACGAGCTCGGGACCAACGAGACGAAGCGGGCCGAGCTGAGCCTCCGCGTCCGCAACCCTGCGTCCCACCCGGAGCAGACCCTCCGCGCCCGCGTCCTGGACCGCCGCACCGGCACCTTCCAGATCGCCACGATCACGCTGCCCACCCGCGGGACCATGCCCGCGGGGCCGTTCCTCAAGCCCGCCGACGTGCAGCTGACGCAGCCCACGCAGGAGGCCGTCTCCGCCGGTCGGCTCGAGGGCACGACGCCGTTCGATGTCGCGGGCGAGGTCACGGCGGAGACCGGCCTGCAGCGGGTGGAGGTGTTCGTGGGTCGGGACAAGCTGTTCGTGGCGGAGGCCGACCCCGGCGAGGAGCGAGCCCCCCAGACCGTGCGCTTCGCCGCGACCCTGACCCTCGCGGTCGGCCCGAACCGGCTGACGATCCGCAGCACGACGGACCAGGGCATGGAGTCGCGCGAGAGCATCTGGATCCTGGGGCTGTAGGCCCCCAAGCAGAAACGCCCGGCCGGGGCCGGGCGCTTCGAAAGGGTGGGGACCCGAGCTAGATCGGGATCTCGTCCTCGTCCTCTTCCACGAGGCAGACGAGCCGACGGCCGGTCTGGACGCTGGCCATCACGTCACGCATCTTCACGCGCTTGAGGGGGAACGTCGTCTTGCGGATGCGGGCACCCTTGAGCGTCACACCCTCGAGGTTGCAGAAGTCGAGGTCCGCATCTTCGAGGTTCGCGCCGGACAGGTCGGCGTACTTGAGGTCGGCGTGCCAGAGGCTGGCGCCGCTGAGGTCGGTTCCCGAAAGATTCGCTCGCACGAGGAGGGCCTCCCCCAGCTTGGCGTTGCGCAGGCTGCGGCCCGCAAGGTCGATCCCGGTCAGGTCCGTGCCGCGAAGGTCTGCACCTTCGAGGCTCTTGCCGTTCTTGACCATGTCCAGCACTTCGTCCTTGGTGAGTGCTCGAGGAGAAGCCATTTAGCTATTTCCTGTTCTGAAACAGATGGCGCGAAATCCGCTCATCCCCTCCAGCGCGCCGATCTACCGGGCGGGGACGTCACTACGTGAGCGATGAAGATGCCGGGGGGCGCTGCGCCGAAGCCGGATTCTTCCCCGTCGCGGAGGAGCCGCAGACCGCGGGTTTATAGGTGGGGGGTTCAGGGGTGTCAATAGAAATTGCGGACCTGTGGAAACCCGGGGATTCCGGGTACTTGCGGCCACATTTTGGGGGGTCGGTCAAGGCATTTCCGGGATCAATCCGAGACCCGCGGAGAACAGCAGGCTCTCGGCCGCGTCGCCCGACTGCTGGTAGAGGGTGAGGCGCATCCAGCCGTCGCGGTGGTGCGACCACGTCGCGCGGGCCCCGGGCCCCTCGATCCGACGGGCATCGGTGTCGCCGTCGAGCGTCTTGAACGTGCGCCGGAAGCTCGCCCGCAGCGCGTCGTCCACGACGTCGTGAGCGGCGTCGGGGCGACACCAGTAGGTGCCCGACGTCCCCGCCCGGGACCGGCCCTCGAAGTAGAGGATGCAGTGGGTCGGGGACAGCCCCGGCGTCCACGCCGAGCCGACGTCGTAGGCGGGGCCCGGCACGAACCGCCGATGGGCCCCGAACGTCGAGGGGCGGGAGGGCTGCGATTCGGCGCGCGCGGCGCGGGGGGTCGGGGCCGGATCGTCGGTGGCGCTCCACCGGGGCCGGACGCGCTCGCGGGTGCCCTGGACCACCGGGGCCTCACCCCCGCCCCGCGCGCCCCTCAGGTCCTCGGAGCCCGTCGCCGGAGGCTCGCCCACCGTCCACACCCCGACGCCCAGGAGGACGACGCCCACCGAGGCCCCGAAGAGCCCCGCGGCGAGGAACCACGCCGGTCGCCCGGCGCGCTCGCGGGGAGCGCTCCCCTGCTGCGAGCTCCTGGCCGATCTCACCGCCACCCGTGCCTCCCTGCACGGGAAGACCGGCCCGGGTCGCGGCCCGGGTCAGGGGGGCGGGGTCCCGGAGAACCAGGCGCGGAAGAGCTGGTCGCCCATGGTGGCGTAGCCCCTCGCGTTCACGTGGTCCTGGGGCGTGCGCATCGCCTGCCACGCGGCCTCGGTGTAGGTCGCCTGGAAGTGGCCGTAGAGGTCGAGCACCGGGAGGTCGGCCCCGGCCCCCGCGGCCACCAGGATGTCCCGCACGCGGACGTGGTGGGCCCCCGGGAAGGGGTACGTCAGGGCCAGGAACTCGGCGCCCTGGGCGCGGCTGAGGCGCGCCATCGCGTCCAGGTGGGAGACGAGCAGGTCGCCCGCCGCGCTGCGCCCCACCGGCACCGCGTCCTTCTCCTCCTGGGGGTGCAGCCGCTCGGCCATGAACGCGGCCGCCAGCGGCGGCGTCCCGGGCCTCTTCATCATCGCCTCGACCCACCCCTCGAACGCTTCGCTGGGGGTGCAGGGGTCGACCCACGCGAGCATCTCCGACGGATCCGCGCCCGCCTCGAGGGCCGTCCGCGCCCACACGTTCGCCTTGTTGCAGTTCGACTTGCGGGTGGCGAGGCGGCCGGCGAGCTCCATGGCGGCGGGGTGGTCGCTGCAGTCCGACGCGAGGGCCTCGAGCTCGTCGTCCGTCGCGTCGTCCGGGCGTCGGTCGAGCGCGAAGGTCCGCACGACGCACACACGATCCGGGCGATCGATCGCGGCGAAGGCGGCGGTGGCGGACGCGAGCCCCGCGGCTCCTTCGTCGTCCCGGCCCTCGTCGTAGGCGAGCCGGGCCCGGGCGAAGAGGGTCTCGGCCGCCTCCTGCGGCGTGGCGGGGACGAGGTCCTCGGGCCAGCGCAGGGCGAACTCGGTCTCGAAGGAGCGCCCCTGGCTCGCGTACCAGCGCGACCACCGGTGGCGGGGGACGGAGCCGGACGGCGTCCACCGGAGCACCGTCTGGGTCGCCCCGAAGCGGACCTGCTCGGGGACCTCCGCGAGCACCTCGAGGGCCTCGAGGTAGCCCGGCGCGGCCTGGAGCACCCCCAGCAGATCGCGCTGCGCGGCCTTCCAGCGTCGGGCGTGGGCCTGGGCGGTGCCCCGGGCGAGGTAGCGCAGCCAGGTGTCGCCGCGAGTGGCCTCGGCCGCCACGACGCGCTGGATCAGGGCCGTGCGGAAGTCGCCTCGCTGCTCCGCCGCCATCGCCCGGGCGAGCGCCCGGGCCGACGGGTGGGCCGCGGCGCCGGGATCGGCGGCGGCCGTCAGCGCCTCGGCGGGCCGCTCCAGGTGCGCGAGCACGAGGGCCCTCCACGCCGGGGGCAGCGACGGGGACGTGAGGAGCACGTCGAACCGGCGCTCCCGGAAGACCGGCCAGAAGGGCACGTCGGGGGGCGGCACGGGGCCCCGGACGCCGCCCGCGGGCAGGCCCAGCACGAGCGCGACGCGGTCCAGCACGGGTCCCCGTCCGAGCGCCTGCTCGGTGAGCGACCAGCCGACCTCCCGGGACAGGCAGCTGCCCGCGGCGAGCTCGAAGTCCACCGCGGAGAGCCCCGCGGCGAGGCCCGCCTGCCCCACCCTCAGCGCCTCGTCGCAGCGCTCGGCGTCGCGGTGCATCGCCACGAGCGCGGCGGCCACGACGCCGTCCAGGGGGGGAGGCTCCACGTCGTCGGGCACGCCCGCGGCCCGGACGAGGCCGGCGTAGGCGCGGGCGCGGTCCCGGGGGAGCTCCGCGGCGTCGATGAGGGCGCGGAACGCGGGCGCGGCGGCGCCGTCGGTGAGCTCCAGCAGGCGGGCGCGGGCGAGGCGCAGGTCGAAGGGCTCGACCTCCCCCGGATCGGGCGTCCCCAGGCTCGCCGTCATGCGATCGAGCATCCCCGAGGACACGCGGTGCCACTCGAAGTACTCCGCCTGGCGGATGCCGCTGTTCCGGGGCCCCTTGCTCAGGTGCTCCTCCACCGCCGGGGTGCGCGCGGCGCTCGGCAGCCGCGCGAGCGCCGTGATCGCTTCGAGGTTGCCCCGCGACGCGTCCAGCACCGGCAGCAGCCAGGCGAGGGCGGGCTCCCACATCTCGAGGTCCATCAGCACGAGCGCGCGAGCCCGGGCCGCCACCCAGGGGTGCCCGGTCTCCCCGGAGTCGGCGGCGCGGATCCGGTGCTGGAGCGCCTCGATCTCGCGGTTGCGGCGCTCGGCCGAGACCGCCCGCGCCTCGTGGGCGACGGCCGGGTCCCCCCCGAACCGCAGGGCCGTGGCGGCCTTGGTCTCCGCTTCTTCGAAGCGATCGAGGTGGGCGAGGAACAGGGCCTCCCAGGCGGCGAGGAGCCCGCGCTCGGCGTCGGTGCCCGTGGGCGGCGTAGCCGACCCGACGAGGCTCAGGCCGATCTCCCACTGCCGTCGCTCGAACGCCTGCCACCACGGCATGCCGTCGTACGTGGGGATGGGGTCGATCACGGGCGGCTTCGGCAGCCCGGTGGAGCCGGTCGGGTCGGTGCCGCCGGCCATCGCCAGGAGCGCCGGGGCCCGCGCGGGCCCGGGGGTCGCCTCGGCGCGGCCGCCGTGATCGCCGAGGTTGATCCAGATCAGGCGCGCCCCGCGGACGGTCCGCAGCCCGCTGAGCCACGTCAGCCCGGGGACCATCCGGGCGTCTTGCCCCATGAGGGCGGCGGCGTCGGCGACCGCGGTGTCGTGGAGCAGGTTGTTGGCTCCGGTGAGGGCCACGACGTACGACGGTCCCACGGCCTCGATCGTCGCGTGGAGCCGCACCAGCGCCTGGGCGGAGTTCGAGGCGCTCACCCCCAGGTTGTAGACCTGCACGGGCTTGCCGGTGGCCGCCTCGACCCTGCGCCGAAAGACCTCGATGAACGCCTCCTCGGGCTCCGACTCCGCGCCGTAGACCCAGGAGTCCCCCACCGCGATCACGCGGATCGCGTCCGGGGCGGGCGTGGGGATCTCCTCCCCCTCGGGCAGCCGGCTCTGGGGCCCGACCGTCACCGCGGCGAACCAGAGCCCCGCCTCGACGAGCGCGAGGAAGAAGAGGAACGCGAGGGCGGTGAACCCGATGCGGCGACCGAGGCTCAGGGAGCGACGAGGGGAGTCGTTCACGGACCGCAGTATCTCACGCGGGGATCGCCGACGCGCGCTGCCCGGATCCGGTCACGATTGCACGGATCCGGGCAGATCCGACCCCCTCGGACCGGCGGATGCGGCGACGTCGATCGAACGGATCGCGGCACGATCACCGATCTCGCCCCCCGCTCACAAAGATCGCGCGCCGGCACGCGGCTTGCGGAGAAGAACGCCCGCGGAGGCGTGATGAAGAAGATCGAGGCGGTGATCAAGCCGTTCAAGCTCGACGACGTCCGGGACCAGCTCTTCGACATCGGCGTGACGGGACTCACCGTCAGCGAGGTCAAGGGCTTCGGCCGTCAGAAGGGCCACACCGAGCTGTACCGAGGCGCCGAATACGTCGTCGACTTCCTCCCCAAGGTGAAGATCGAGTGCGTGGTCGAAGCGGACCTCGAGGAGGACGTCATCAAGGCGATCCTCGCGGGCGCGAAGACGGGACGCATCGGCGACGGGAAGATCTTCGTCACCGACATCTCCACCGTCGTCCGCATCCGGACCGAAGAGCGCGGACCCGCCGCCATCTAGCGGGCCCGACCCGCCCTAGAGACACCTGTTTTCACTGCCCCGTGCCGGGGCGCTTGGAGAGTGAGATGACCCCCGAAGACGTGATCAAGTTGGCCAACGAAGCCGACGCGAAGTTCGTAGACCTCAAGTTCACCGACCTGCCCGGCCAGTGGCAGCACCTGACCGTGCCGATCCACGAGCTCAACGACGACCTCTTCGAGGACGGCCACGGCTTCGACGGCAGCTCGATCCGCGGCTGGAAGGCGATCAACAACAGCGACATGCTGCTGATCCCCGACGCGGCCACCGCGAAGATCGACCCCTTCATCGCCGCCCCGACCGTGAGCCTGACGTGCGACGTCGTGGATCCCATCACCCGCGAGGGCTACGACCGGGACCCGCGCGGCGTCGCGAAGCGCGCCGAGGCGTTCATGCAGAGCACCGGCATCGCCGACACCTGCTACATCGGGCCCGAGGCCGAGTTCTTCATCTTCGACCGCGCCGTCTTCCACCAGGACGCCAACTCCGCCTACTTCGAGGTCGACTCGGAGGAGGGCATCTGGAACTCCGGCAACCAGGGCAGCGGGCACATCCCGAAGCACAAGGGCGGCTACTTCCCCGTCGCCCCGATCGACACCCAGACCGACATCCGCAACGAGATGGCGACGGTCATGGGCGCCTGCGGCATCGACGTCGAGACCCTGCACCACGAGGTCGCGACGGCGGGCCAGGCCGAGATCGACGTGCGGTTCGCGCCGCTGGCCGAGATGGCCGATACGATGCAGCTCTTCAAGTACATCGTGAAGAACGTCGCGGCCGCCCACGGCAAGACCGCCACGTTCATGCCGAAGCCCATCTTCGAAGACAACGGCTCGGGCATGCACACCCACCAGTCGCTGTGGAAGAACGGCCAGCCGCTCTTCGCCGGTGAGGGCTACGCGGGCCTCTCCGAGATGGCGCTGCACTACATCGGCGGCCTGCTCAAGCACGCCCCGGCGCTGTGCGCCCTCACGAACCCGACCACCAACTCGTACAAGCGGCTGGTGCCCGGCTTCGAGGCCCCCAACAAGCTGGCGTACTCGGCGCGCAACCGCTCCGCCGCCATCCGCATCCCGACGTACTCCGGCTCGCCCAAGGCCAAGCGCCTCGAGTACCGCACGCCGGACCCGACGGCCAACCCCTACCTGGCGTTCGCCGCCTGCTTGATGGCGGGCCTCGACGGGGTCATCAACAAGATCGACCCGGGCAAGCCGATGGACCAGAACATCTACGACCTCCCGCCGGAGGAGGCGAAGAACATCAAGTCCGCCCCCGGCAGCCTCGAGGCGGCGCTCGACGCGCTCGACGCCGACTACCAGTTCCTGCTGCGCGGCGACGTGTTCAACGAGGGCCTGGTCAAGGCGTGGATCGAGTACAAGTACGACAACGAGGTCGTGCCCGTGCGCATCCGCCCGACCCCCTGGGAGTTCCGCCTCTACTACGATATCTAGCCGGGGCGGAGACACGCGATCGCTGCGTTGCTTCGTCGCTCGACTTCGGTCACGCACCACAGAGTGCGCTCCCTCGCCTCGCTCCTCGCGCCTTGCGCTCCCGCGCCTCCGACCCGGCTCCCGGGTCGGTACCCTTCGCGCGTGATCGCGCGACTCTTCGTTCTCCTCCTCTTCGCACCGGCGCTGCTCGTCGCGTGCGGGGGGGAGGAGCGCTCGCACCCGACTTCGCTGGTGATGATCGCCATCGACGGGATGGACCCGGGGCTCCTGCAGCGCTGGATGGACGAGGGCCGCCTGCCCGCCCTGAAGGCCCTCTCCGAGCGGGGGGGCTTCGTCCCGCTCGCCACGAGCAACCCGCCGCAGTCCCCCGTCGCCTGGTCGCACTTCATCACCGGGCACGACACCGACGGGCACGGCATCTACGACTTCCTGCACCGCGACCCGTCCACGCGGCTGCCCTACCTCTCCACGTCCAAGGCCGAGGCGCCGACGTTCGCGATCGAGATCGGCGACCTCTCGCTGCCGCTGGGGGGCGGAGGCGTCGTGAACCTGCGCGAGGGGGACCCGTTCTGGCACCGGCTGGAGGCCGCGGGCGTCCCCGTCACGGTGGTGCGCATCCCGGCGGACTACCCGTCGCGAGCCTGCGAGGACTGCCCTCGCTCGGCCCCCGAGGCGAACGTGCTCTCGGGGATGGGCACGCCCGATCTGCTGGGCACGCCCGGCCTCTTCCAGCTCTTCACGACCGACCCCGCGCGGGCGGGCGGCGAGGACCCGTCGGGGGGTCGCGTGCACGCGCTGCAGCTCGACGGCCGGATCGCCCGGGGCGCCCTCGACGGTCCGCCCCACCCGCTGTCGGGCACCGGCGAGACGCTGTCCGTGCCCGTCGAGGTGGAGGTCGACGTGGAGGCGCGCACGGCCCTCGTCCGTGTCGGCCGCCGGGAGCGCCTGATGCGCGTGGGCGAGTGGACGGACTGGGTGCCCGTCGCGTTCCCGCTCGGGGGGCTCCTCGGCGACGTGCCGGGCATGGTGCGGCTCCACCTGCAGGGCGTCGCGCCCCACGTTTCGCTGTACGCGTCCCCGGTGAACATCGACCCCCTCGACCCCGCCCAGCGGGTCAGCTCGCCCGCGGGCTACGCGTCCGAGCTCGCCTCCGACGTCGGCCGCTACTACACGCAGGGCATGCCCGAAGATACGAAGGCCCTGGAGGCGGGCGTCCTGTCGCCGGATGCCTTCCTGGAGCAGTCGGACCTCGTCTTCGAGGAGCGGATCCGCATGCTCGACCGGGAGCTGCGGGAGTTCCGCGGGGGCTTCCTGTTCGTGTACTTCTCGTCGATCGACCTCACCAGCCACATGTTCTTCCGGGGGCTGAACCCCGCCGCCGACCCCGTCGAGCAGGAGCTGGCGGCCGCGATCCCGGCGGGCTACGAGCGCGTCGACGCGGTGGTCGATCGGGTCTTCGCGACCCTCGGGGGCGACGCCCCGCTCGTGGTCATGTCGGACCACGGCTTCGCTCCCTACGACTGGAAGGTGAACCTGAACGAGCGGCTCGCGGCGAGCGGGTTCCTGGCGAAGCGCGCCGGCGCGGCCACGGGCGCGCCCATGGCCGACATCGACTGGAGTCGGACCCGCGCCTACTCCGTGGGGCTCAACCTGCTGTTCCTGAACCAGGCGGGGCGGGAGTCGGCGGGCATCGTCACGGCGAGCGAGCGCGACGAGCTCCTCACCGAGATCGAGGCCGAGCTGTCGGCGTGGCGCAACCCCGTGAACGGGGAGCCCGTGGTCACCGCCGTCCACCGCCCCGACCCGGCCGCGCACCCCGATCGCACCCCGGATCTGATCGTCGGCTACAACCGCGGGTACCGGGCGTCGGAGGACTCCGCCCTGGGGGTCCTCGGCACCGCCATGACGGCCCCGAACACGGGCCGGTGGAGCGGCGATCACTGCATGGATCCCTCGCACGTGCCCGGGGTCCTGCTCGCGAGCTTCCCCGTGGCCGCCGGCGGGGGCCTCACGGACCTCGCCACGTCGACCCTCGGCCACTTCGACGTCGACCCCGCGGATCTCGGGGGACGCGACCTCTTCGAGTGACCCGCTGTGCGCCTCCACACAGGGGGGCGCCCGTCCCCGCTGTGCCGCAACGCACAGACCGGAGCCCCCCCGAAGACGACGTCCCCCGATCGCCGGCCGGCACGATGGTTGCTGCTGGAGGGGGCGCGGCGCCGACCGCCGCGGCGGAGACAGCGATGCGCGCACGAGACCTGATGACCCGAGAACCCGTGGTGGTGGAGGTCGGTCGATCGCTCGCCGAAGCCGCCCGGTTGATGCACGACTTCGATCTGCGCCACCTCCCCGTGGTGGAGCACGGCACCCTCGTGGGGATGCTCAGTGATCGCGACCTGCGGACGTACCTGCCCTACGCCGACCAGCGGGCGGGAGCGGACACCGACGCGATCGATCGCCTCGCCGATCCCGTGACGGCGGCCATGCAGCCGAACCTCCTCAAGGTCGGGCCCGAGGACGGCCTCGAGCTCGTGATCGATACGATGGTGGAGTGGCGCGTGGGCGCCGTGCCCGTCGTCGATCCGGGGACCGACAAGCTCGCCGGGATCATCAGCTACGTCGACGTGCTCCGGGAGGCGCGCGGCCGCCTCTGAGCCGTCACCGGACCTCGGCGGAGACGACGACCGGCAAGACCGAGTCCTGCACCCCGTCCCCGCGGCTCGGACCCTGGTGACGACCGGGCCCGTATGATCGGGGGCCGACCGCGTCGCCGAGGAGTCCGATGAGAGCCGAGCTGGTGGAGTTCATTTCCGGGTTGCCCGGGTTCCGCGCGCTCGACGCCAGGGACCTGACGCGGCTGCTGACCGCGGCGAAGAAGCGGCGCTGGACGGACGGCGCCTACATCTTCAAGCGGGGCGAGCCCGGGGACACGCTGATGATCCTGGTCCAGGGGCGAGCGTGCGTGCCGCTGGTGGACTCCGCGGGGCGCGTCACCACGCGACGGTACTTCGACCGCGGCGCCGTGCTGGGCGAGATCGCGCTCCTGCTCGAGGGGGAGCGGACGGCGGACGTGATCGCCGAGGGCGAGGTCCGGGGTCTCGTGCTCGGGCGCGCGCAGGTCCGCTCCCTCATCCGGCGCTACCCGCCGCTCTCCGCCTTCCTCACCGAGCTCCTCGGCGAGCGGCTGCAGCGGGCCGGGCTGAATCGCGTCGGCAAGTACACGCTGCTGAGCACGCTCGGGGTCGGGGGGTCGAGCCGGGTCTACTCGGCCCTGCACCCGACGCTGGGGAGGACCGTCGCGCTCAAGATGCTGAGCCACGCGCAGGTGCTCCAGGACGGCTTCCGCGAGGACTTCATGAAGGAGGCGCGCACCATCGCGTCCCTCGACCACCCGAACATCGTCCGGGTCCACGACATCGAAGAGGAGTACGCGACGCTCTTCCTGGTGATGGAGCAGGTCCACGGCACCACCCTCTCCAAGATGACCGCGGACGCGAACCGCAGGCTCGACCCGGCGGAGGCGACCGACGTCCTGAGGCAGCTCGCGTCGGCGCTTCGCTACGCACACGAGCGGGGCGTCGTCCACCGCGACGTGAAGCCCGAGAACGTGGCCGTGGAGCCGTCGGGCCGGGTCAAGCTGATGGACTTCGGCCTCGCGCGTCGGGTGGCACCGGGCGAGGACCTGCAGGAAGAGAAGTACTTCGCGGGCACGCCGCGCTACATGGCGCCCGAGTACATCGCGGGCAACAAGTCCGACGCGCGCGTGGACATCTACGCCCTGGGGGTCATGGCGTTCGAGATGGTCGCCGGGCGGCGCATGTTCCAGACGGCGGACGTCGACGCGCTGCTCCACGCCAACCGCGACCTCCCGCCCCCGGACCTGGCGAAGATCGACCCCTCGCTCCCGGAGGGCCTGGTGCGCTTCGTCGAGGAGGCCCTGCGCAAGGACCCGTCCCGTCGGATCCACGACTGGTCGCGGATCGAGACGCTGCTCGGGGGAGGCGCGGGCACGGGCACGCGGGAGACGCTCGTGAGGGTGCGCTACCCGGCCTCGGAGTCGGCCCGAGTGGCGCGTCTGCTCGAGCCCGTCCTCGACGCCCTCGCCGAGCGACCGGACGTCTCCGTCGCGGCCTCCCTGCTCAATGAGCACGTGCCGGGCGAGAAGACGATCGCGTTCCCCGCCCGGGGCGTGGCCGAAGACTGGGTCATGCAGTACGTCGAGGTCGACTGACCCCGGTCAGCCCGCGAGGCTGAACACCGAGACCGGCTGCTCGCGCCCCTTCACGCTGTGGGCGCCCCGCGCCGTCAGCCGCTCGACGAGGGGGTCGTCGCCCAGCGCCTCGAGCGTCGCGGCCGTCACCAGCAGCGACGTCTGCAGCTCCTTGTTGAGCCCCTCCACGCGCGACGCGGTGTTCACCGTGTCGCCGATGACGGCGTACTTGATGCGCTGCTCGCTGCCGATGTTGCCCGCCACGACCGGGCCGGTGTGGACCCCGATGCGGATCGCCAGCCGATCGATCCCCACGGCGCGCCACTTCTCCAGCGTGCCGTCCTCCGCCCAGACCTCGTTGAGCTCGTCCACGGCGACGAGCATGTCGACGGCCGTGCGCACGGCGCGAGCGGCGTGGTCGGGCAGGTCCAGCGGTGCGCCGAACACGGCGAGCACGGCGTCCCCCTCGAACTCGTTGATCATCCCGTCGTGGCGGAAGATCACGTCGCTGACTCGCCGGAAGTAGATGTTGAGGAGATCGATGATCTCGGTGGGCCCGAGGACCTCGCTCAGGCTCGAGTAGCCGCGGATGTCGGCGAACAGGATGGTCACGTCCCGCAGCTCGCCGCCGAGGCGGATCTTCGTGGGGTCGGCCACGATCGTGTCCACGACGTCCGGGGACACGTACCGGCTGAACGTGTCCTTGATGAGCAGGTACTGCGCCCGCGCCTCGCGCAGGCTCTCCTGCATCTCCTGGACGCGCGCCCGCAGGTCGACGATGTCGAGGGCGCCGCGGTTCAGGATGCCCGCCTGGACCTCCTCCGGGCTGGTGCGGATGCGCCACGCGCAGTACGCCGCCATGGGCACCGCGACCGCCGCCCCGGCCTGGGCCTTGGCCCCCACGAAGAAGATGCTCCAGTCCAGGCTGAAGCTGCGGATGAGCCGGAATACGAACGCGTCGGTGACCATCGCGGCGACCATCCCGAGGAACAGGGGAGCCGCCAGCGGCACCCGGGGCGCGCGGTTCACGATCCCCTGGTAGACGATGATGAGGACGACGAAGTCCGCGGCCATCGCCACCATCGAGGCGATCCGGGCGTGGGACGAGTAGTAGATGAAGTCGATGTCGGGCTGCGCCGGGAAGCCGGCCGGGGGGTTCGTCGCGTGCCACGCGATCGAGACGTCCACCAGCCCATGCACGACGTACAGGAGCGCCAACCCCACGATCAAGCGGCGGGCGGCGCGGGTGCCCTCGAGCACGTACACGAGCGCCACCGACCCGAACAGCGGCGCCAGGAACAGGATGTACATCCCCCGGGGATCGACCCCGAAGAACGCGAGGCGGATCGTCTCGGACGGCTTCGAGACGGCGAACAGGAACACCTCGAGCAGCCCCACCAGCAGGTAGTAGGGCGCGAAGCCGAAGCGATCCGAGAGTCGGTGGGCGAAGCAGAGGACCCCGGCGAGCGCTCCGATCTCGAGCCAGGTCAGCGCACCCAATGCTCCGGGACCCATGCCCCATCATGACAAACCCGGGCGTTGAGGGTCTCCCGGCGGGGAGTCGGGCATACTCGCGCGCTCTCTCGGAGCCCGTCGCCATGACCCTCACTCGCCTCCCCCTCGTCGTCGCCCTGCTGGCGGCCGCCTCCTCGCTGTCCTGCAACCGCGGAGACCCGGACGCTCCGACCCCCGCGCCCGTGGTCGACGCGTTCGAAGAGCTCGACTTCGCGACCCTCCCCGCCGAGTTCCCCGACGCGATCCGCGCCATCCGGGCCTCGCAGAAGTGGTCGAGCCGCAAGTCCGCGCGGCTGGACGACTTCGACCCGAAGGCCGACCCGCGCACGACGATCAAGCTCAAGATGAACCGCGAGCTGCTCGAGGGCGCCTTCGAGGCCGGCTCCGACTTCCTCGTGAAGTGGCAGGTCGAGGACGGGCACTTCCGCTACATGTACGACTGGATCACCGAGGAGTGGATCGAAGACGACCACCAGGTCCGCCAGGCCGCGGCGCTGTGGGGGCTGTCCACCTGCTACCGATACCGGCCGTCGGAGGAGATGAAGGCGGCGATCGACAAGGGCCTGGAGTTCTGGTTCAAGCAGACGAGCCCCGGCCCCGCCGAGGGCACGCTGCTCATGAAGTACCAGGACGCGCCGCGCATCGACTCGGGCAGCGTCGCGCTGGTGGCCCTCGCCATCATCGAGTACATCCAGGCGTCCGCGCCGATGGACATCGACTACAAGGCCGAGCTCGAGGAGAAGCTCGACGGGTACCTGAACTTCCTCGTCTACCTGCAGCACGACAGCGGCCACATCGCCAAGAACTACGACCACAAGCGCGCCAAGAAGTCGGCCGGATCCAGCCCCTACTACGACGGCGAGTCCCTCCTGGCGATGACGAAGGCCGCGCGGCAGCTCGGGCGCTCCCACCTCGTGCCCACGATCGAGAAGGCCGCCCGGGGCATGGCGGAGACGTACACCATCGAGTCCTGGGCCAAGGACCGGGACAGCGCGCGCACGAAGGGCTTCTTCCAGTGGGGGAGCATGTCCTTCCGCGAGTACGTCGAGGCGGGCTGGAAGGACGCCGAGCTGTACGGCGACGTGGCCCTCTCCCTGGGGTGGTGGATGTCCCACACGCACGCGACCCTCAAGCGCAGGCGCAACCACGCGTACGCGATCGAGGGCCTCATCGCGGGCTGGCAGATCGCCGAGTGGCGGGGCGACGTGGCGGCCGAGACGGACCTCCTGTACGTCCTGGACCGGTCGCTGTACAAGCTCACCAAGTGGCAGATCGGCGGCCCGCTGCACGACAAGAACAAGTGGCTCGTCGCGCAGGGCCCGATCACGGACACGATGGCGATCGGCGGCGTCATGAACGCGCGCAAGAAGAGCAAGCACCCGGTGCGCAAGGACGTCGCGCACCAGCTCCGCATCGACGTGACGCAGCACCAGATGCACGCCGTCACGCTCGGGCTCGAGGACGTCTACGTCGACGTGAAGTAGGGCTCGCCCCCCCGGGGGGTCACTCCGCGAACGACATCGACGCGCCGTGCTCGAGCACGACGATGCGATCGAGGTCCAGTTTCGCCTCCTCGACCGCCGTGATGAGCTCGCGGTGGCCCTCGTCCATCGGCTCGTCCGTGAGGTCGAACGTGCCGTGGTGCACGGCGAGGAAGCGCTTGGCCCCCAGCACCCGGAACGCCTTGACCGCCTGCGACGGCGTGAGGTGCCCCTTCTCCAGGAACCACCGCGGCGCCCACCCCCCGATGGGCAGGGCGGCCACGTCCAGAGTCGGGAAGACCCGCGCGATCGCCTTGAAGCCGCCGAACCAGCCGGTGTCCCCCGAGAAGTAGACCGAGCGGCTCCCCCGGATGACGTACCCGCCCCACAGGGCGTCGTCGGCGTCGAAGGTCCCGCGCCGATCCCAGTGCTGGGCGGGCACGAAGCACATCTCCACTCCCCGGACCGGGGTCGCCTGCCACCAGCCGAGCTCGATCACGTTCTCGCGGCACTGCTTGGGCAGGCGGGCGGCCATGCCCGTGGGGACGATGAGCGGCATGTCGTCGCCGAACTGCTCCCGGAGCTTGCGCAGCGACTTGCCGTCGAAGTGGTCCGCCCCCCCCTGGCTGATCAAGACGGCGTCGATGCGCGGGATGGCCCGCAGCGGCCACTGCTGGGGCGCCTTGCGCTTGTGCCCCCCGGCGTTGCCCAGCACGGGGTCGATGAGGACGGTGACGGTGTCCACGTCGACCATCAGCGACGAGTGGCCCAGCCAGCTGATCCGCGCGCCCTTGACGGCCTTGCGCCACCGGCTGCGGGGGTGCTCCTCGACCTCGGGCTCGAAGCCCAGGATCTTCTTGTCGATCGCCCACTGCGACCGCGTCGCCTTGTACTTGAGGGTGTCGACCGCGGACGGGTCGACCTCGATGCCCCAGGGGTTGGCGAGCGTGCCGTCCTCGGCCCGCGGCGACGCGAAGAACGGGGCGATCGACCACGGGATGCCGCCCGCGGGCGCGATCGACCGGATGGTCCCGTCCGGCCCCATCGCCTCGGCGGGCGGGAGCGGGGGCTGGAAGCCGGATCCGGACGACGTGGAGTTCGACGAGGTCGGGGTCGTCATCTCAACAATGCGAACGGGGGAATCCGCCATGTCGGATCCCAAGATACCGCGATCGGTCGTCAACCGTCGGGGCCTACCGGGATCTCGGCCGCCCGCGCGTCGAACTCGACGGGGGTCCGGCACTCGCCCAGCAGGCGCTCACAGGCCCGCGGGAGCACCTCTTCGAAGAAGTGGGTCCACGCGACCCAGTCCGCCGGCTCTCCGGGGGCGGGCAGGCGCGCCCGCACCGCCGCCAGGTACCGCGCCGGCAGCCGTCGAGGCAGCAGGACGTGCTTGCCGAGGTCGTGCCCCACCGAGGCGAGCCGGCCCGCGAGCACGCCCCGCGCCCACTCGAAGCGACGCAGGGGGCGCGCGAGGGCGCGATCGGCCCACTGCCACAGCCCCGGGCGCGGCACGTGGATGGGGACGACGCCTTCGGCGAGGGAGCGGACCCACCGCTCGGGGGGCACGACGTCGCGGTCCAGGAGGATCAGGCGGGGTACGAAGGCGAGGGGGACGTCCGCCGCCGCGGCGCGGGCGATGAGCGTCGCGGGGGTGGGCACGGTCCGGAGGACGTGCGCGTCGTCCTGGGCGAAGCCGAGGAGGTCTCGGACGGCGCGATGAGCCCCCCCGCGCAGGGGCCCGGGGATCGGGCGGAATCGTGTGCGACCGCCGGGGTCGAGGTCCTCGGGCAGGGGGGGGAACCGCAGCGCGCGGCCTCCGTCGGGCAGGTCGAGGACGCGCACGGGGGCGACGTGCTCCGCCCAGCACGCGAGGAACGGGGCGAGGACCTCGGCCTCGGCCTCGAGGACGGCGGGGGCGAGGTCGACCTGCAGGCTCACGGGGACTCGAGGACCGCGAGCGTGCGGGCCCGGGCCGCCTCGAACCGGCCGCGGACGTCTCCGAGGTCGAGGAAGCTCGCGCCGGACCGGGGCGACCGGACGACCCGCACCCCGGGCGTCGCGTCGCCGGGATCGCCCTCGCCGGCCTTCCCCCCGAAGGCCCCCCCCGTGGACTTCAGGAGGTGGAGCAGGACGTCGGCCCCCGGGCGCTGGACCCGCCACGCTCCGAGGCCGGTGCGGTCGACCATCCCGCCGTCGGCCAGCGGACGCCCGGCCACGGGCACGGCCGCGAAGATCCGGGGGATCGCCATGGACGCGGCGACCGCCTCGGGCAGGGGCCCCGACGTCACCAGCTCGGCCTCGCCCCGATCGTTCATGACGCCCACCCCGAACGGCATGCTCAGGCCCTCGAACGTCGCCGGCACGCGGTCGCGGAGCAGCGCGATCACGGCCCGGAGCGAGACGAACCCGCGCCAGGGCGTGAGGGTGGGGCGCAGGAACCACGCCGGGGGCTTCTCGAAGAGCAGCTCGAGCAGCGCCGATCGGGGCAGCCCGGCGGCGATCCCGACGCCCGCGAGCGCCCCCGACGACGTGCCGCACACCCCGCCGACGTCCACCCCGGCGTCCTCCACGGCGGCGAGGAAACCGGCGTGGGACGCGAACGCCAAGAAGCCGCTGGAGAGGACCAGATCCACGTCGGGAGCGTATCCTTGTCGCGGGGGATCTTCGAGGACACGGCGTGGGCAGCGAGGAAGCGGACTTCGAGGGCACCGATCGCTACCGGGTCCTGGGGAGGCTGGGGGAGGGTGGCCAGGGCTGGGTCTACCGCGTGTTCGACGCCAAGCGCGAGATGGAGCTGGCGCTCAAGCGCGTGAAGCGGCTGGGCGGACAGGGGCTGTACGAGCTCAAGCGCGAGTACCGCATCCGTCAGGGGATCCACCACCCGGGACTCGTCCGCCTCGTCGACCTGCACGTCCCCCCGCCGGAGGACCCCGACGACAACGCCTTCTTCACCATGGAGATCGTGGTGGGGACGGACTTCCTGCGGTGGCTCTGGAAGGGCACGTCCCGGCCTCAGGAGTTTCGGCCGACCCAGGTCCCGCAGGGCCCCACGACGGATCCGTCGGACGGGCTGGAGCCCACCGAGTCGGACCCCCTCGGCGCGGGCTCGCCCATGCCCACCGGGCCCGACGCGGAGGGGTTCGAGGCGCGGCTCCGGAGCGGCTTCGGTCAGCTCGTCGAGGCGCTGGACGCGCTGCACCGACAGGGCGTCCACCACCGGGACGTCAAGCCCGCCAATACCTTCGTGACGGACGAAGACCGGGTCGTGCTCGTGGACTTCGGCCTGTCGAGCCGCATCCCGTCGTGGGAGCGCCCCGAACGCCACGGACTGCGGCCCGCGGGGACCGTCGACTACATGGCGCCCGAGCAGGCGCGCAACCACCCCCCGACCCCGGCCGTCGACCTGTACGCCGTGGGCGCGATGCTGTTCCAGGCGCTCACCGGGCGGCTGCCGTTCCGGGGCACGCCGAAGCACATCCTCGAGTGGAAGCAGCAGAACGACGCGCCGCACCCCCTGTCGCTCTCGCCCGAGGTGCCGCGGGATCTCGCCGAGCTCGCGCGCGACCTCCTCGAGCGGGACCCGCAGCGTCGCCCGCGGGCCGAGGAGGTGCTCGACCGCCTGTCCGGGCACACCCAGTCGTTCGGCGAGTTCGGGCCCGACGACGAGACGGGGGAGGTGAACGTCACGCTGCCGCTCATCCAGCCGCCGGGGCGGGTCGCGTTCGTGGGGCGCGGGGGCGAGATCGCGACGATGCGACGGGCCTGGGAGCGGGCGGCGACCACCGAGCGGCTGCAGGTCGTGCACGTCGTGGGCGAGTCGGGGATCGGCAAGACGGCGACCGTAGGCGAGTTCCTGACCTGGGTGCGCCGCGACCAGAAGGCGCTGGTCTTCCAGGGGCGGTGTCGGCTCCACGAGAGCGTTCCCTACAAGGCCCTCGACGCGGTGGTGGACGGGGTCGGGGCCCGCCTCGCCCGCGTGCGGCCGGACGCGGTCGACGCCCTGCTGCCCGAGCACCGGTGGGAGCTGACGCGGATCTTCCCCGTGCTCGGGCGACTCAAGTCGTTCGCCGACGTCCGCGCCCCCGATCACGAGCCGGAGCCGGCGGTGGTCCGGGAGCGGGGCGTTCGGGCTCTGCGCATCCTGCTCGAGCGCCTCTCGCGGATCCGCCCCTTCGTGGCGTGGATCGACGACCTGCAGTGGACGGACCGAGACAGCCTCGACGTCCTCAAGGAGCTCGTGCGGGGGGCCGAGGCGCCGCAGGCCGTACTCGTGCTGTCCTACCGGGCCGAGGACCGGGACGGCGAGGCGCTGCGGGCGGTGCGCGCGCTCGACGGGCTGCGGGTCGAGGACGAGCACGTCCACGAGGTCCACCTCGGCGCGCTCGCGGACGCCGAGCTGCTGGAGCTCGCGGGCTCTGTGCTCGACGCTCACCAGCCGGACTTCTCGAAGCGGGCCGAGGAGATCATCCGCGACTGCGGCGGCAGCCCCTTCTTCGCGGGGCAGCTCGCCCTGCACGCGTCGGCCGCCGCCGAGGACGGCTCGGAGATCTCCCTCGGGAACGTCGTGCTCCGTCGTATCGAGTCGCTCCCGCCCACCCCGCGCAAGCTCCTGGACTTCGTCTCGGTACTCGGTCGCACGACCTCCGAGGAGTTCGTACTGCAGGCCGCGGGCGCGAGCGCGGGCGACGAGCTGCTCCTGGCCGAGCTCGCCGACTCGCGCCTCCTGCGGCGCACGTCGTCGGGGGCCGGGGCGGCCGTCGCGCCGTACCACGACAAGCTCACCGAGTCCGTGCTCGGGGCCCTCGCGGCGAACGATCGGCGGTCGATCCACCGCTCGATCGCCGAGTCGCTGGAGGGCCGACCGACCCTGGACCTCGAGTCGCTCTACCGCCACTGGCGCGGGGCCGACGACCGCGGCAAGGCGGGCGGCTACGCTGCCCAGGCCGGTGACCGGGCGGCCGAGACGCTGGCGTTCGACCGGGCCTCGGTGCTCTACGAGCGCGCCCTCGACCTCCTCGGCGACGACGTCGATCGTGCGTCGCTGCTCCGCAAGCTCGCGGACGCCCTCGCGAACCGCGGCCGGGGCGAGGAGGCGGGGCGACGGTACGAGGAGGCCGCGGTCGCGGCGGGCGAAGGCGGCGCGCCCCGGCTGGAGGTGCTCCGAGTGCGTCGCTGGGCGGCGGAGCAGTACCTGCAGGCGGGGGCCTACGAGCGAGGCATGGAGATCTTCCGGGCGGTGCTCGGCGAGCTGAAGGTCCGGGTCCCCCGCAGACCGCTGCTCGTATCGGTCTTCGGGCGCCTGTGGGCGGCGCTGCGGGGGCTCCGTCACCGCGACCTGTCCGAGGCGGACGTGCAGGAGGAGACGCGGCATCGGCTCGACGCGCTTTGGGGCGCGGGCACCCGGCTCGCCCCGATCAACCACGGGCTCGCCGACTCGCTGGGGGTGCTGTACCTGCTCGAGGCGATGCGGGGCGGGGATCGGCTGCGCGTCGCCCGGGGGATCCTCAACGAGTCCGTCTGGAACGCCGGGATCGGCGGGCCGATGCTCGTGCGGCGCTACTGGAAGCTCATGGCCCGGGGGCGCGCCCTGGCGGCCACGAGCAACGAGCCCTACGACCGCGGCTTCGTGATGCACACCGAGGGCCTCGCGGCGTGGCATCGCGGCGACTGGGCGCGGTCCGCCCGGCTCTGCAACGAGTGCACGCGCATCTTCCGCGACGCCACCACCGGCACCGCCTGGGAGGTGGACTGGACCCGGCTGTACGCCCTGAGCGCGCGCATGTACCTGGGCGACGTGGAGGGCGTCGCCCGGGACCTGGAGGCCACCCACGAAGGCGCGCTCGCTCGCGGCGACGTCCTCGCCGCCAACAACTTCCGGCTCGGGGTCGCCTCGATCGCCCGGCTGCTCATCGGCGACGTGGACGCGGCCCTCGATCTGGCCGAGCGGGCGCGACGCACGTGGCCCACCGGGACCTACCACTCGCAGCGGTACCAGTACGTCCTGTTCATGACGCAGGCCGCGCTCTTCCGCGGGCGGCCCTGGGAGGCGTGGTCGCTGATCGACGAGGCCTGGCCGCGCCTCAAGGCGGCGCACTTCCTGGACCTCGAGGTCCCGCGGGTGGAGCTCGCGCACCTGCGCGGTCGGGCGGCCCTCGCGGCGGCGGCGAGCCCCACCCGGGAGGCCGGGGCGGGCAGGCCCGGCAAGGCGCGTCTGCTCCGGTCGGCGGCCTCGGCGGCCCGCACGGTGGCGGGATCGTCGACACCCCCGGCCGCCCCCCTCGCGAGCCTGCTGCGGGCCTCGATCGCGAAGATCAAGGGGCGCCCCGCGGCCGGCGTGGACCACGCGCTGGCCGAAGCAGAGGTCGGGTTCGAGGCGGCGAGCATGGCGCTGTACCGCGAGGTCACCGCGGCGGTGCGGGTGGCCCGGCGGACGGGCGAGCCCCTGCGGGCGCAGGGCCCGGCCACCGAGGCCGTCGCGGACCTGCCCGCGGCCGTCGCCATGCTCGCTCCGGGCCTGCTGTGAGCCTCCGGATCGCGGTCGCCGGGGGCGGCATCGCCGGGCTCGCGACGGCCGTCGCCCTCCGGTCCGAGGGGCACACGGTCGACGTATACGAGCGCCGGGAGGACCCCGCGCAGGGAGGCGCCCTCCTGCTGTGGAGCAACGCGCTGCACGCGCTGGGCGAGCTCGGCCTCGCCGACGCGGTCCTCGCCCGCTCGACGCCCGCCCACGTCGCGGAGTTCCGCGACCTCCACGGCCGTCCGCTGTGGTCGCTGCCGCTGCAGGCGCTCTCCCGGCGCGCGGGCGCCCCCACCGTCGTGGTGTCTCGGGGGGACCTCATCGGCGCGCTTCGGCACGCGGCGGGGGACGCGCTGACGACGGGCCGGCGCGTCGTCGGCGGGCGCGACGACGGCGACCGCGTGGTCCCCCGGTTCGAGGACGGCTCGGAGGGCCCGCCCGCCGACGCGCTCCTCGGGGCCGACGGGCTCAACTCGGCGGTGCGCGAGCAGCTCTTCGGGGACGAGCCGCCGCGGCCCCTGGGACAGGTCGCCTGGGTGGCCACGGTCGACCACCCCGCGCTCCGCCTCCCGATCGGCACCTCGGTCACCTGGGTGGGGCCGGGCCTGCGGTTCTGGCTGTCGAACCTCGGCGAGCGCCTCTACTGGTACACGACGGCCGTGGATCGACCGGAGCGTCCGGCGCCCGAGGCCGGGGATCACGCGGGCCTCATCGCCCTGCACCGGGAGTTCGTCGCCCCCGTCCCGCAGCTCATCGAAGCGACCCCGCCCGAGGCCGTGCTGCGCACGGTCATCCGGGATCGCCCGCCCCGGGTGGGGTGGGGGCGCGGCCGCGTCTACCTGGTGGGCGACGCGGCCCACGCGATGACGCCCGACCTCGGTCAGGGCGCCTGCCAGGCCCTCGAGGACGCGGTGGTGCTCGGGCGCACGCTCGGGCGCATCCCCGACGTCGTCGCGGCGCTGGACTGCTACGAAGCGGAGCGCCGGGAGCGCACGGCCTTCCTCACCCGGCTCGCGCACCTGGCCGCGCAGCGCTCGATGCCCCTCGCCCCCCCGGGCACGACGCCGGGGCCGAGGATCACGTTGATCAGGTTGGCGATCTGCTGGGCCGAGCTCGCGGTCTGGGTCGTGTTCGTGAGCGCGGACAGCAGCTGACCGATCGGGTCGCTGCTCCCGGCGCCGGGCACCAGCGCGGTGGCGACGGCCGACAGCCCGAGGATCTCCACGAAGTGCGGCAGCCCGAGTTTCAGCAGCTCGCAGTCGAGCTGCTTGAGGAACAGGAAGTCGTCGACCTCGTCGTCCTCGAGGTCGAACACCCGGACGAAGGCCCCGGAGCTGAGGTCGTCGTGGCTGACGGTCATCCCCGCCTTGGCGTACAGCGACAGGATCCCGTTGACCGCGTGGCGCGCGGACTCGTTGGCGGACTCCATCGTGCTCAGCCGGGTGAACGTCTTCATGTGGTTGCCCGCGAAGACGAGGCGCCCGAAGTAGACGTCGTAGCCGGGGTGCGTGTCGTTGCTCGCCGCCGCGACCGCCCGCTCCCACAGCTCGGGGTCGTCGAGGCGCCCCGGCCGGCCGCCCCACTCGCCCTTCTTGGCCGTCAGGAACGGCGTCTTGTTGTGGGAGAACTTCCCGGTGGCCGGGTTGTAGACGAGGTTGGTGTCGACGTGGAACGCGACCGGCTCCGGCAGCGTCATGTGACCCCACTCCAGCCCCTCGCGGATGTCCAGCAGAACCTGCTCGGCCACCTGCCGCCGCGTGAGGTCGAAGAACCGGTCCAGCGGCGCCGTCGAGTCGTTGTTGGGGTCGCCGATCACCACGGACATCAGCCCCACGTAGCCCTCCCGCGCGCCGGGTCGCCGGGCTCGGTACTGCGTCTGGGAGATCGTCGAGAGCCCCCACCGCGAGTCCGGGAAGTACGTGTGCCCGGGCACGAGCGCGTAGTCGTGGCGGAAGTAGAACTGGACCCCCGGGAAGTGCCGGAGCGGCGACTGGGGGTAGTTCGGATCCCACCGCAGGTTCCCGCCCGAGGTGGGGTCCGCGATGGCCCAGTCGGCGATGCGCTGGATGTCGCTCGTGAGCACCGGCGCGGACGGGTCGGCGGGATCGTGGAACCAGGGATCGACCGCGGACACCAGCGACGCCTTGCGGGCCCCCGAGGCCTGCCCGATCAGGCCCCGGCACAGGTCCTGGGTCTCCAGCAGGGGGAGCGCCAGGAGCATGAACGCGTTGCAGAGGTACTTGTTGCCGCCGAGCGCCATCGCGAAGGGGCCGTGGCCGGCCGCCCACCCCGGCCCGGTGTCCTTGACCTTGAACTCGATGGAGTGGACGTTCATCGCCCCCACGGACACCGGGTTCGGGTCCGTGTAGAGGCCGCTCTCCTGCATCGAGAGCAGGGTCCCCTTGACGAACTTCACCCCCATGTCCTCGAGGTACGTCTTCCAGTGGTCGAACCAGACCTCCGTGGTGGGACCCTTGAGGGAGCCGTCCCGGAACCCGTCCGGCCGCGTGTGGTCGAGCATGATCTGCATCGACACGGACCCGAAGCTGCGGGCGTCCGCGGTCTGCGAGTCCAGGCCGACGAGCGCCTTCGGCCAGTGCTGCAGCGAGTGGATGAACCCCGGGCTCCCGCTGTTGCCGTCCAGGTAGTCGAACCAGCTGTCCTTCGAGTACTCGGCCCGCCGCGCCTTGCACGACGTCATGTACTGCAGGACCTTCACCGTGTACCGCGCCATGTCCGCGCTGACCCAGTCGAGGTCTTCGTACTGGGCGCGGATGGCCTCGACCGTGTCTTCCCAGGACTTCGGGCGCGTGCGCAGCATCAGCCGGGGCGGCGGTCCGCCCTGGCCCGACGGGTCCGCCTCGGGCGCGAACGCGTGGTGCTCGATCGAGCGCAGCATGTCGAACACGGTGTGGGGCTCCACCACCTTGTCCGTGGTGGGGGACTCGCCGTCCACGCCGCGCGCGACCACACGATCGCGGGAGCCGGACGGCGCCTCGCCGAGGATCGGCGTCCGCTTCATGGTGTCCAGGAGGTTGCGATAGAAGCGCGGGAAGAGGCGGTACCCGTGCTCACCGGGCAGGAGCAGGTCGTCGAGGAGGACCCCCCCGCAGCCTCGTCGCGTCCCCACGAAGTCCGAGTCCGGCCCCTCGCCGGAGCTGTCCAGCTCGGGGGTGAGGATCTGCCAGTCGACCTGGACCTTCAGGAGGGGGGGGACCTGGCTGGTGCGCCAGATGTTCGCGAGGTTGATCTGCGGGTCGAGCAGCTGCTGGATCTTGCGGGATCGGGACAGGGCCAGCGCGAACGACACGCTGTGGACGTCCGCGTAGGCCTTGTCGGCGACCGTCGCGGACAGGGGCAGGCTCTCACCGGGCTCGGTCCGCGCCCACACGTGGATCGGCAGCTTCTCGCCCTGGTTCGCCGCGACCTTGTAGGCCTTGAGGAGCTCGAGGAAGTCCGCCTGCAGCGCGCCGAGCTTCGCGTTCGACGCCGGGGTCAGGAGGACGTCGGACCGACGGAACTCGAGCACCGTGCCTTCGACCCGGGCCGTGGGGCTGTCCTTGTCCCACAGGTCCTGGACGTCGACCATCGCGCCGGGCACGGCCGCGCCGCGCGCCCACTTCCGGAACGGCACGGGGTTGGCGCGGTTGAACTGGCTGCGGGCCATCCCGCCGAGCGCGGGCTTCGCCGGGTCCCGCTCGTCGCCGTCGCGCTCGACGACGAGGACGCGGAAGCCGCGCTGCGCGAGCTCGTGAGCGGCGGACAGCCCGGTCACGCCGGCGCCGAAGATCATGACCCTGCGGGGCACGGGGGTGACCATCCCTACTCCTCCACCTCGGACCTGAAGCGGTCCCTCAGTTCCACGAAACCGGGCGCGCGGACCGCGGCTCCCAGGTACACCATCAGCGCGTCGTGGAAGACGACCAGCTCATCGGCCGAGCCGCGCAGGCGCAGCCGATCGCCGAGCGCGGAGGCGATCAACGTCGTCTCCCCCTCGAGCAGGGAGAGGATCTCCCGACCCGACGTCTGCAATTCTACGCCGGCCTCATCGCCGGGATCGACGACCCCGACGCGATTTCCGTCGCTCGCGATGGCGAAGCGCGGCCCGTCCACGGTCACGGCGACGCGCCGACCCCCCAGCGTCCGGGCGAGGCGCCGGTACAGGTGGGGGATCTCGGCCTCCATGCGCTCGAGCGAGTCCGCCAGGAACGCCGCGAAGTCCATCAGGCCCCCAGGAACTCGAAGATGGTCGGGCACTCCACCGCGAAGTCCTCGCCACGCACGGTCCCCCGGACGCTGAGCCGCCCCGCGACCTCGTTGATGATCGTGACGCCCAGGTCGTCGTCGTTGGGGATGATCACCTGCGCGGCCTCGTGCGAGACGAAGTCCGCCTCGAAGCGAGTATCGCCCGTGTCCGCCCGGATCTCGAGCCGCTCCGGCACGTCGATCGCCCGCCCGGGGGCGATCAGGGCCATCGCCCGGGGAGTCTTGGCGATGCGCTCCTGGCGCAGCTGCCCGCGCCGGACGACCGAGATCTCGGACCCTCGAAGCACCCGCTGCTCCCGGGCTCCGCGCCACAGGAACACCCCCTGCATCATCACGCGGGTGTGAGCCCGGTCGGAGAGGCGCACGAAGACGAACGACCAGGGGTCGGCCGGGTCGCGCGGCAGGCCGAACCCCCACTCCCAGGCGAAGTCGCGGCCCCAGCGGAAGCGACCCCAGTTGTGGTCGTGGTAGGCGGGGACGTCCGCGAACCGGTGGACGCGGCCGTCGATCGTGACCGTCCCCGACGCGAGCAGGCGGGGGATCACCAGCCAGTTGATCGGAGGACCGTCGCGCACGGTGACGTTGTGCACGATCGACGGCATCGTCACGGGGCGCAGCACCGCGTCGATGGCCACCGGCTCGTCTCGCAGGGCCGCCCGCAGGTGGTACACGCCGCCGCCCCAGCGCATGCGGTGGGGGCCGAGACGCACCTCGCGGCTGCCCGCGGGGGCGTGCACGACGTCCGCGGACCACCGGTCCACGTCGCCGATCCAGCGGCGCTCGCGCGCGAGCATCGTCAGCCGCGCCGCCTCGTACCTCCTCGCCCGCGGCCCCTCCTCCGGGGGCCGACCGTGCAGCTCGTCCACGAGGCTGAAGTTCACGAGGAGGTCGAAGCCGTCGCCGTAGATGCAGTAGTGGAACCACTCCTTGTGACCCCCCTCCCCGGCCGAAGCGCGCGGGACGCGGCGCACGCGGTCCCCCCGGGTGAGGGCGCGACGAACCGCGTGCACGGACGCGTCGGGCAGGCCCCCCGACCCCGGAGAGAACGACATCGTGATCAGCGCAGCAGGGCGCGCAGCGGGGCCCGATCGACGGGCGTCTCCGCCGACGGCCGGGTCACGTCCGCCGCGGCCTCGGCGAGCACCGCGTCGAGCCGCTCCTTGAGGCGAACGGCCCCCACCGCGGCGAGCACGAACGGGTCGTCGACGGCGAGCGGCTCGACCCCCTCGGGGGCGGGTTCCCCGGGAACGTAGCGCTCCATCAGCGCGTCGAGCTCGCCCGAGAGGGACGCGAGACCCACCATCGCCTGGAAGAACAGGTTGCCCCGGTCCCAGTCGCGGATCCGCCCGTCAAGCGCCGGGGCGGCCACCGGTCTCCTCCAGCAGGCGGGACAGCATGGGCTCGAGCGGCTCGGCCGCGATGGCCTGCAGGAACGACTCCATGAGCACGCTCGGCAGCATCTCGGCCGCGTCGTCCGTGAGCGCGGACATGGTGGTCACGTCCCACACGACGCGCCCGCGACGCACCAGCTCCGAGTCGGCGAGGCGACGCGCCAGCTCCGCTCCGTCCGGCGTCGCGGCGTGGGCGCGGCCCTCTTCCACCAGGCTCCGGAAGGCGGCCTGCGCGGCCGCGGGGTGGTGAAGCAGGACGCGCTGGAGCGCCCGGAGGCCCCGGTGGATCGGCTCCTCGGGCGACCGGAACTCCAGGACCGGACGGCGCGGGCCGTCGCTCACTCCTCGGCCTCCTCGTCCGCCTCGATCGTGAGGCGCAGGGTGAGGGCGAGATCCACGAGGTCGGCGAGGCGTACGGCCGTCCCGGCGCTCCACGTCCCCCCGCGGGGGAAGCCTTCGTCCCCCGGATCGGCGGTCACGACGATCCCCTCGGCCCGCTCGTAGGCCTCGAGGCCCGCGACGCGGGGCAGGAACCGGAGCCGTGCCTCTCGCCGAAGGACCTCGCCGTTCGCCTGTCGCTGAATGAACTCGACCGTCTCCGGCCACGCCACGGACACCTGCATGGGCGACGCGTTGCGCAGGGTGAAGTCGCCGTGCCAGCCGCGCTCGTCCCCGATCGGCTCCAGCTCCACGACCTCCCAGCCGCCGACCGCGACCCGCGGCGAGCCCGGCTCACCCATCCAGGAGTCCCCGTAGGCGCGGGTCACCTTCAGCAGCTGCTGCCACGTGCGGACGTGGGCGGCCCCGAGCTCGAACAGGATGTCCCCGAAGCCCACCGAGGGCCCGTCGTTCGCCGGTCGTCCGCCGTACCCGAACCCGCCGCGGCCCCGGGCCGCCTCCGCGTCCTTGAGCCGCTGGACCCCGCGCAGCGCTTCGACCGCCGTGTCCATCGTGACCCGCCGGAGCTGCTTGACGAGCCCGAACTCCCGCGCCGCGGGGGTGTCCGTGGGCGCGGCCCCCTCCGCCTGGTCGTTGGGGACCGTCGCCCCGGGGTAGAAGCCCGCGCCGCCGCCGCGGCCCTCGCGTCGGCCCAGGCCGTGCAGGTACTGCGCCAGCCGGCGACGCTGCACGTGGTCCGGCTCGAACTCCTCGCCCATGGAGGCGAGGTACTCCTCGAGCTGGTCCTGGTAGGGGTGCCGGGCCTCCTCGTCGCCGCCGCTGGGCTCGTACTCGTTGTTCGCCACGCCGCCTCCCTACTTGTCCCGCGCCACCACGTACGTCATCAGCTCCTCGAGGAAGTCGCGATGCACCCCCGGTCGGAGCGTCTCCGAGAGGCCCTGCAGGCGCTTCTTCGCCGCCAGGGCCCGCATCGTCGCGAAGTCCTCGCCGTGCCGCATGCTCCCACACCCGCCCAGCCGCGCCAACAGCCAGGAGACGTCCTCCGCGCTCTTCTGGGCGCGGGGCGTCTCCAGCACTCGGCGGGCCCGGGCCACGTCCTCGGCGGGGGCCGCGCGCATGAAGTGGATCAGCATGAGGGTGTGCTTTCCCTCCCACAGATCGCCGCCGATCTCCTTGCCGTACTCGTGCTCGTCGGCCTGCAGGTTGAGGAGGTCGTCCTTGATCTGGAACGCCGCCCCCATCAACGACCCGAGCAGACGCAGCCGCACGATCTGGTCGGGCGACGCCCCCGCGGCGATCCCGCCCACGACCATCGGCGTCAGGAACGTGTACCAGCTCGTCTTCTTGTGGACCATGCGGAGGTAGTCCCGCTCGTCCAGGTCCCAGGTGCGGTTGCGCACCCACGCCAGCTCCATCGCCTGGCCCTCGGTGGACTCCACCGCCATCCGGCGGACCGCATCGAGGATGCGCAGGGCCCGCCCGAGGTCGAGGAGCTGCATGTTGTCGAGCAGCGGCCCCAGCGCCAGCGCCAGCATCGCGTCGCCGACGTTCACCGCGATGGGCACGCCGTGCTGCTGGTGCAGCGTGGGCCGGTCCCGACGGAGCAGGGAGCCGTCCTCCACGTCGTCGTGGATGAGGAAGGCGTTGTGATACAGCTCGAGGACGGCGGCGGTGGGCAGGATCGCCTGGAGCTTGCCGCCCATGGACCGACACACCGCCACGGCGAGCGCCGGGCGGAGCATCTTCGCCTTGCGCAGCGGGTAGTCCAGGACGAGGCGATACAGGTCCTCGTTGCGCCGCGAGTCCGAGGGCACGATCCGCTCGATCTCGTCGAGCACCAGCGCCCGCACCTCGTCCAGATAGGCGTTCAGGTCCAAGGGCCGGCAGTCTACTCCGATGCGTCGAGACGTCGCCGGGCTGGAGGTCTTCGTCGCGGACGACGGCGAGGGGATCCCGGTCGTGCTGCTGCACGGCAACCCCGACGCCCACGACACGTGGGACGCGGTCGTCCGACGCCTGCCCGGCCTGCGCTGCGTCCGCCCCGACATGCCGGGGTTCGGAGGCTCCCCCGAGCCCCCGCCGAGCTTCGACTACCTCGCCCCGAGCACCGTCCCCCTGTGGGACGCGCTGCTGGCGGAGCTGCCCCCGGCCGTGGTCGTCGTGCACGACTTCGGGGGCCCCTGGCTGCTGCCCTGGGTGGCCCGCAACCCCGACCGGGTCCGCGGGCTGGTGATCTGCAATACGATCATCACCCCCGGGTACCGATGGCACCCGTTCGCGCGCTTCTGGCAGACGCGCGGGCTCGGGGAGGTGTGGCTCCGGGTCAACCCGCGCTGGGTGTTCCGCCGGGAGATGCGGCGAGGGTCCCGGGGGCTGCCGGTCGAGTACGCCGACGCCTGCCACGCGCGGGCGACCCCGGCGATGCGGCGGAGCGTGCTCCGGACCTACCGGAGTCACGCGCGGCCCGACATCGTCTTTCGGGATGAGCTGCCCCGCCTCCAGGCCGCGATCGCGTCGATCCCGGTGCGGGTCGTATGGGGCGCCCGGGATCCGTACATCGACGTCGCCGAGGCGTCCGCGTTCGGCGTGGAGCCCCGGGTCGTCGTCGACGTGGGCCACTGGGTACACATCGAGCGACCCGAGGCCGTGGCGGACGCGATCCGAGCCGTGATCGAGGCCGGCGCCGCGCCGGGGTAACGTCGGTCATGCCGCTCTTCCGCCGCGACGAAGGAACCCCCGTCCCGAACCCGGGCGCGCTGCGGACTATGATGCCGTTCGTCATGCGCGGCCGGAACGAGGCGGCCGTCTACTTCACCCAGCGGCTCGACGTGGGCCCGACCCTCGCGTGGATCGAGGCGCAGCGCGCCGCGGGGCGCGACGTCTCCTTCTTCCAGGTCGTGCTCGCGGCGTTCGTCCGCACCCTCGCCGAGCGGCCGAAGATGAACCGGTTCGTATCCGGCGGCCGCCTCTACGACCGCCGCGGCATCTCGATCTCCTTCGCGGTGAAGAAGCGCTTCGACGACGACGGCGGGCTCTCCACCGTCAAGATCTTCTTCGCGCCGGAGGACACGATCGACGCCGTGGGCGCGCGCGTGCAGGAGGCGATCGCGGGGGGGCGGTCGGAGTCGAAGTCGGCCTCCGAGAAGGAGATGGCGCTCGTCACGCGACTCCCGGGCCCGATCATCTCCCTGATCATGAGGATCCAGCGGCTCCTGGACGCCTGGAACCTGCTCCCCGCCGCGATGATCCGCGTGGACCCGATGTACGCCTCGCTCTTCTGCGCGAACCTCGGGTCGATCGGCCTCACGGCCCCGTTTCACCACCTGTACGAGTACGGCACGGTGCCGCTGTTCGCGGTGATCGGGGCGATCCACAAGGGGACCTGGGTCGACGCCGAGGGCGAGACCTCGGTGCGCGACGTCGTCGAGATCAAGTGGACCCTCGACGAGCGGATCGCCGACGGCTTCTACTGCGCCCGGGGGCTGCAGCTGGTGGCGGAGTTCCTGGCGGACCCGGGGGCGCTCGATCCGGCCCCCTGAGGGGCCCCCGATCTCACTCGACCCAGGTGTCGCACCCCGGGTAGCCGTCCTCGCCCTCGACCGTGTAGGACTCCGCGGCCCCCTCGCAGCCGACGTCGTCCAGGTCCTCCTGGATGATGTCGTGGCAGAAGCGCTCGACGATCTCGAAGTCGTGGGTCTCGCCGCGCACGTTCACCGCGTGCAGGTCGAGGCACCACGGCTCGCCGTCGGTGGCGCAGGGCATGCACTCGGCGAGATCGCAGATCGTCTCCCCGAGATCGCGGATGTCCCGGGCGTCGATCGTGCCGGTGAAGGCGCCCGCGGCGTACCGGTCGCCGTCCGGGTGGAAGGTCGCCGCGAGCGACATCTCGAAGACGTCGACCTGGTTCCCCGCCACGATCAGGCGCAGGTCGCTGCCCTCCATGGCGATGTCCGGGTTGGTCCACTCGGCCGTCGTATCGTCGCCGCCGCCCTCGACGCCGTCCGGCCCGTAGGTGAAGGGCAGCGTCGACGAGCAGAGGTCCTGCTCCACGGGCTCGACCTTCTGCACGCCCACGGCGCCCATGATGTGCACCGTGCCCGCCTCGAGGTCGGAGCTGTCGAGCATCGTGAACATGAGCGGCGTGTCCGCGAGGACGCCGCCGAGCACGCTCCCGATCCCCTCGGGCTCGATGAAGTCGGCGTTCGCGAGGTCGAGCTCGAAGGTGCGTCCGATGAGCCCGTCCACGGCGTCCTGCTCGAGGACGGTCCCGTAGGGCCCCGTGGTGAAGCTCCAGGGGGCCGAGTCGTCGCCGTCGCTCCAGCTCCAGCTGACGGTCGCCGTGTACTGCGTGCTGGGGGCGAGGTTCTCGGTCGCGGCGAACGAGATGCGGCGACCGCTCTCGGCGAGCTCGATCCCGCCCGCCACGGCGGGCTCCAGCGCGATGGAGGCCGTCTCGGGGGCGACGTCGAAGCGCACCCAAATCAGCTCGGTGGGGGCCACGTCGTCGGCGTCGGCGGCCGGACCCACGGCGAGGATCGCGGGCGGCGGTGTACCCCCGCGAGTGTCGTCGTCGTCTCCTCCGATCCCCTCGCAGGCGCAGGCGGCGAGCAGGGGGAGAGCGACGGCGGACAGGGCGACGAGCCGGAAGACGGACATGGGACCTCCAAGGTGAGAAGACGCGGGAACGGACATGCAGGGATCGAGCCCTCGGCGCGGGTCGATCAGGGCCTCAGGAGGCCTTCCAGCTCCCATCGCGTGGTGAAGGCCTCCGCCCAGTCCGCAGCGTCGGCGGACAATAGCGCAGCGAAGGCCGTGCCGAGGCCGATGCGGCGCCCCGTGAGGCGCGTGGCGGCGTCGGACCACCCGGGGTTGTGGCCCAGGCACAGGATCGTCGTGGCCGCGCGGTCCCACCCCGCGGCGTCGCGCGCGAGGCGCTCGAGCGTCGGCAGGTACAGGTCCCGGGTCCAGGAGACGGCCGCCGGGGACGGCACCGCGCCCTGCATCGCCGCCCAGGTCTGCCGCGTGCGGACCGCGTCGCTGCCGCGCACGACGTCCGGGGCCCAGCCCTCCTCCACGAGGGCCCGACCGACCCGCAGGGCTTCCCCCCGACCGAGCAGCGTGAGGGGTCGCTCGTGGTCGTCGAGCCCGTAGCCGGGGTCGGCGTTCCCGTGGCGCATCAGGACGAGGCGGAGAGCCATCGGCGCAGCCTACCTGCGCCCGACGGAGCGGTCAGAGCACGGCGTCCAGCCAGCCGAAGAGCACGCGCACGCCCGCGTAGGCGAAGAGCAGCGCGGCGACCTTCGTGACGCCCGCGAGGACCCGGGTGATCGCCGAGGAGCGGGCCCGACGGAGGTGGAGCCTCGCGGGGGCGATGCCCTGCCGCTCGGCCTCCGCTACGACCGCCTCGTGCAGGGCCGCCGCAGGCTCCGACGCGGCCGGCGTGAAGCGGACGACGAACCCGTCGCCGGCGGGCGCGACCCGGAGGATCGTGCCCTGTACCGTCACGGCGTTCGCGGCGTGCCCGACGTGGTGGAGATAGACCTCGACCTCCACGCCCTCCGGCGGCGGAGCCCCGCGGTCGGAGGCGTCGACCATCAGGTACGCGCCGCCCAGCGAGATGTCGCGGACGCGCGCCGAGATCCGACGGTCGTCGGGGAGGATCACGATGGCTCGGCCTTCGGACCGAATGCGGAGGTGGGCGCGAAGCTCGGGGGTGGCCATGCCCCCCTCATCGGCCGCTCCGACCGGGGCTTTACCCCCTCCAGGATGCGCGTGGGGGGCGACGATTCGTATACTGGGCCCATGAGGAGATGGTGGTCCGGGGCCGTGGGAGCGGCGGCCCTGGTGGCACTGGGAGCGGGCTGCCCCACCGACGACGTGGGGCCGGAGGTGCCGTGCGAGGCGCCTGCGGCGATCCGTACGGCTCCGTCCGCGGAGCGCTCGATGACCGGAGAGCCGGCGTTCGTGGACGTGACCGACGAGTCGGGCATCGGCTGGCTGCCCACGGTCCAGGAGTGGCAGGAGCTGGTGGACGAAGCCCCGGAGGGCACCGAGGACTACAACCAGTGGGGAGGCTTCGCGGTCGGCGACTTCGACGGCAACGGCTACCTCGACGTCCTCTTCACCAACAAGTACGACCCCCCCCGCCTCTTCCTGGGCACGGGGCGCATGCGGTTCGTCGAGATCGACGCCGAGGACGCGGGCCTCTCCGAGCCCGGGGCCGGGCTGTCCGGGGCGTCCACCGCGGACGTCGACGGCGACGGCGACCTCGACGTCCTCCTGGTCGGGCGCAGCACGGCGCTGCTGGAGAACCGCACCGGCGAGGGCGGCCCGCTCTTCGAGCAGGTCCGCACGATCGCCCCCCCGGTCGAGGCGCCCGCCTCCATCGAGCTCTCGGCGAGCTGGGCCGACATCGATCGCGACGGGGACCTGGACGTCCACATCGCCAACTGGGGGTGGGACCCCGCCCACCCCGTCCCGAGCTACGACCGCATCCTCGTGCAGAACCGCGACGGGGCCTTCGACGACCGCTCCGAGGACTTCTATCCGCGGGACCTCGACGGCTCCGGCTACGTGGGCGGGTGGACGGACCTGGACCGGGACGACGACCTCGACCTCGTGATCATCCAGGAGGCGGACAACCGGGGGGACGGCGCGAACGTCTTCCTGAGGCACGACGGCGAGTTCGGCGCCGACCTCTCGTTCTCCCCCCACCCCGTCGGGCTGGAGGTGCCGGGCCGGGCCATGGGGCTCGGGCTCGGCGACTTCGACGCCGACCTCGATCTCGACGTCCACGTCACGGACATCGGCCCCACGAAGCTCTTCGAGCAGCGCGACGGCATGTTCATCGACGTCGCCACGGCCGCCCTGGGCGAGCTCGCGCCGCCCATCCCCGAGGGCTCCTGGTCCACCTTCTTCGTCGACGTCGACAACGACGGCACCCTCGAGCTCTTCACCGCCCTCGGCGTGCTCGGCGACGACGCCCTCGAGGACGAGAGCCTGCGCCCTCAGCGCGACCGCCTCTGGCGCCGGAACGGGGCGAACGGGCTCTGGGAGGACATCGGCGAGGCCTCCGGGCTCACCGACATCGGCAGCACCCGCGGCGCGCTCGCCGTCGACATGAACGAGGACGGGTGCGTCGACCTGCTGACGTTCCGCCTCCTGCGCGGCCCGCTGCTGCTCCAGGGCGTCTGCCCCGCCGACGCGGCGTGGCTCACGGTCGAGCTGCACCAGGGCGACGGAAACCCGAACGCCATCGGGGCGCGGGTCGAGGCCCACGACGGCGCCGAGTACGTGGCCCAGCGCGAGGTGTACGCGGGCTCGATCGGGGTCTACACGGGCGGTCCGCCGGAGGTGCGCTTCGGGCTCGGCGACCGGGATCTCATCGATCTCCGCGTGCGGTGGCCCGACGGCACGCGCACCTGCAACCGCGTCCCCACCCGCATGCGGATCAACCTGACGAAGTAGACCGCCGCCGCCGGGAAAGGACCATCGCCGGGACCATCAGGAGCGCGGCGAGCATGCCGGGCGCCGCTTCGGCGCTCATGGCGCACCCGTCGTCGCAGTCCGAGCAATCCATGGGCGTCTCGTCGTCCGGCGGCGTCCCGTCGTCGGGCGTGGGCGTCTCCTCCTCCGGGGTCTCGCCCTCGCAGTCGGCGTCCACGACCACCTGCACCTGGTCGAACGCGAGCAGTCGGTCGTCGGCGGCGTACCCGTACGCCTGCACGGTGTGGTTGCCCTCGCCGTCGATCGTGACCGAGCCCGCCCACGTCCCGCCCGTGGCGACGATGTCGGCGGTGCCGGGAGACCCCGCGCCGTACACGTCCACGGACGCGACCCCGCAGCTGCGGCCGCGGACCACGAACTCGCCCGTGGGGACGCACAGCCCGTCGGTCGGGTACTCGATCGCGAGGCACACGCCCACCGCGCCCACCACGTGCACGAGCCCGTCCCGGGTGGAGACCAGGATCTCGTCGCCCGCTTCGCCGTCCACGTCCGCGGCCGCCAGCGCGCCCACGCCGGCGCTCACCTGGAAGTACCAGGCCAGGGAAGGACCGTCGTCGCCCGCGGCGAGGTTCACGGCGTAGACGCGGCCGTCCTCCGTGCCGACGACGCCCTCTTCGAAGCCGTCGCCGTCCACGTCCATGGCGATGACCGCCGTGGGCACGGGCGGCGCGGTCGGGGGGTCGTCCGGACCGAAGACGCGACCCTCCGCGAGGTGCGCCGGGAAGCCGGCGAGCACGCCCCCGGCGGCGCCGGAGAACACGAAGACCTCGGCGTCGCCCGTGATGAACAGCACGTCGAGGCCGGGGGCGGCGTCCACGTCCGCGAGGGCGGTGAGCTGCGTCACCGAGGGGAGGAGCCCGACGTCCTCGCGGGCCCACAGCTCCGTGGGCTGCGCGAGATCCGTGAGGGCCTCGATCCGGCTCGTCACGGAGGACGGCATGATCACGGTGTCGAGGGCCCCGTCGCCGTCGAGGTCCCCGTTGGCCGCCACGGAGTGGAAGTAGGTCGTCTGCGTGGAGGACACCGGCCCGTCCGTGCCCGGCGTCAGCCACTGCATGAACGACGACCCGTGCACGAAGATGTCGAGCGTGCCGTCGGCGCCGGGGGCGCCTTCGTCGTCGATCATGTCCGCGACGAGGATCGGACCGAGGGACGACGGGGGCCACTCCGGCGTGAACACGTGCAGGACCTCTCCGTCCGCGCCCGACAGGACGACCTCGCGATACTCGGGGGCGCTGCTCGCGGTGAACACCACGTCGTCGACGCCGTCGCCGTCGAAGTCGCCGCTGCCCCAGTTCAGGCGCGTGGTGACGACGAACCCCTCCAGGTCGAGCGTCGGATCGTCGCTGCGCACCGACCAGTCCGTCTCGAAGGCCTCGGTGGCCTCGTTCCAGGAGAGCGACGCGACCTCGAAGCCCTCGCCCCCGGAGTCCGGCGGGTTGGAGTAGCCGACGACCTCCGCCGCGCCGTCCCCGTCGAGATCCATCGCGAAGGCGGGCTTCGCCAACCCGAGCTTGATCGGGGAGCCGCCGTCGGGGCGGTAGGCGAAGTCCTCGTAGATGAGGGTGGCCGGCTCCCCCTCCAGGAGCGACGCCGCGAGCATGGTCTCGGCGCCCTGCACCGGGATCTTCATGCGCGAGCCCACGGGCTGCAGCCCGGGGCCGAGCAGGTGGATGTCCACGTCGTCCCGGATCAGGACGCCACTCCCGTCGGCGAAGGTGGAGACGACCTCCTCCTCGGAGTCGAGCGCGCGCACCGAGACGTTCACGAGCGCCCCGCTTCCGTCGTGCTCGGCCGCCACCACGCTGCGGTCCGCGCCCGCCTCGAGGTAGGCGACGATCTCGAGGTCGCCGTCCCCGTCCAGGTCCGTGGCGGGCACGACGGGGGGCGGGGTCGCGAGGTTCGTCAGCGAGTCGCGATCGAGGACGATCGACACGGACGGCGCGGCCCACTGCTCGCTCAGGGCGCACCCGGACGTGCAGTCGAGCGTCCAGCCGCTCAGGCCCTCGATGAACGTCCACGCCGTGGTGGGCGAGGTGACCAGCTCGAGGATGCCGTCGCCGTCGCTGTCCACGGTCCCGTACGCGAAGGCGTTGTCGAGGGAGGCGAGCACGTCGCCGGTGGCGAGGTCGAAGATCCCGACGGACACGCCCCCCGGCAGGTCGATGCCGTCGCTGATCGGGTTGCCGTCGCCGTCGAGGTCGTCGTCCGCGTTGTCGACGAAGCTCACGATCAGCTCGAGGTCGCCGTCGCCGTCCAGGTCGATGGGCCCCTCGACCGGGGTCGACAGCCGCGCGGCGGGCTGTTCGGCCGCGGGGTAGTCGCGGTACCAGCGGAGCAGGTCCGTGGCCGCGTGGGCGCCCCCGGCGAGGCCCGCCGCGAAGTCGAGCGAGTAGACGGCGTTCGTATAGCGGGGGTGGCTCGCAACCTCCACCACCTCGGAGATCCCGTCGCCGTCGCCGTCCACGACGAAGCCCGGCCCGAACGAGAAGGTGTCGTGGACGCCGTAGAAGATGCCCTCGTCGCACAGGCACAGCGTGCCGTCCACGTCGTCGCACACCGCGCCGTCGTCCGCGGGCGCACACACGTCGTACAGCTGGTACTGCGCGCCTTGGTTGATGACGACGGCCGCGCCGTCGGAGGCGAGGAGGCGGCCCGCCCGCGCGGGGGTGCGATTCGCGTACCCGGTGAGATCGGTGGCGACGATCGCAGCCTCGGGCGGGTCGCCTTGGAAGTCGACCGTCCACACCTTCGACTGCGCGAACGCGCCCGCGGGCGCCACCAGCTCGGAGTCGCCGTCGCCGTCCAGATCGAAGGCCGTGATCTCGTACTTGGTGACCCCGGAGCGGCCCGGGAGCTCGCTCAGCGCGGGGGTGAGCCCCCCGCCGACCGGGTCCACGAGGTAGGCGCCGCCGCCGATCCCGCCCGCGGTCAGCAGGAAGCGCTCGCCGCGGCCGTCCACGTCGACCCGGCCGTGGAAGCCGTCGGCCCCCACCGGGATCGATCGCCACAGGACCTCCCCCACCGACAGGTCGAGGGAAGCGAGCGAGCCTTGGACCAACAGCACGACTTCGGGGAGCCCGTCGCCGTTGAGGTCTTCCAGGGTGACCTCGGGCAGGTCGCGCTCCTGGCGCGAGTGGCTGCGAATGAAGCCCGGCTCGGAGCCCTGGGCGTCGCTCATGGTGCCGGAGCCCGACGCGCGGTTGGTCGCGTCCGGGGTCGAGAACTGCGCGCCCCAGTCGCCCGCGGCGGCGGGGGGAGCGGCGAACAGCAGCAGGGCCACGACGCCGAGCGATGGGGAGGGTCGAGAACTCGAAAGGAGGTGTCGCATCTGTCCTCAATCAAGGGGCGGTCGCGGCGCGGCGCCGGCCCATTCGACGATTCTACGCGGACGTGGCGTGCCGGCGACCGGGCACGAGCGGTACCCTCCGGCCGGAGGCCCCATGCGAATCATCCTGGGCACGAGTGTCGGTCTGCTCCTCTTCACCGTCGGCTGCGAGGGGTCCGCGATCATCGGTGGCGACGACGACGACGCGGTTGTGGACGACGACGACGACGCCGCGGGACCGACCTGCGACGACGCCCTGGTCCGGTTCGAGTTCACCGAGGGCCGCGAAGGGTTCGACGACGAGGCCCCGGACGAGGACTTCTCGAACCCCTGGGAGTTCGGGCGTCCGGCGGAGCGGGGATGCGCGACGGGCGAGCGCTGCTGGGCCACGGATCTGCAGGGTGACTACGGCGACTGCAACTCCGGCCGCCTGGTCGGGCCCACGCTCGACCTGTCCGCCTGCGCCGCCGAAGGGCGCGCGGTCACCCTCTCCTTTCAGCACGTCTACGGCTTCGAGGCGCCCTCGGGGGAGGGCCGATACTGGGACGGGGGACTGGTGCAGCTCCGGGGAGACGACGGCGAGTGGCAGGACGTGGACCCCCGCCCGGACTACGACGGCGAGCTGGACGGGAACGTCTCCGAGTGCGCGGGGACGTACGCGGCCAATGGGCACGACGCCTGGTCGGGACCCATGGACGGCGACGACTGGTCCGAGGTGGAGATCGCGGTCGATCCCGAGCTCCTGACCGAGTCGATGCAGTTCAGCTTCCTGTTCGGGTCCGACCGCGCGGCCACGGCGGAGGGCTGGTACATCGACGACGTCGCGGTTTCGGCCGACTGAGCGGCCGGGCCCCGGGACGCCGGGGGGGCCGCCGGTGCTAACCTCGGGGGTCTGGAGGCCGGGCTGGAGTCGAGGACTGCAAATCTGCAGATCGGGGTGCAGGCTCTGCGCGTGTTTCTTACGCGCGGCTACGCGAACGAGGACTGGGTGGAGGCCGTCGAGCGGCTCGATCTCGATCTGAGCGAGCGGACCGCGCTCGCCGAGCTCATCGAGGCCGTCGACCTGCCGAGCTACGTCTCGCCCGCGTCGCTCCGTCGCCTGCGGCTCGAGCACGAGCAGGCCTTCATCCTCGGCACCGCCGCCGTCGTCTACGGGACGTTCCTGCTCTGCGGGGGCGGCCGGGGACCCAACGACGGCGAGGACGATCGCGTCCCCGCCATCGGCGAGTCGCTGCCCCTCGTGGGTCGGTTCCTGGACCCCCGGAAGTCGCCGCCCTGCCTCCGACTCATCGCGAGGATGGAGCAGTTCGGGAAGATCTCGCGGGGCGAGGCGTCGCTGCCCCCGCTGGAGATGCCCGACCTGCCGGTGCTCCCGGCCGCGCCCTGGGAGTCCCGGGACCCGCCGCCCGCGCAGCCGGTCCCCGGCGTCGTGAAGA
Source organism: uncultured Rickettsiales bacterium (assembly GCA_964512225.1). Lineage (GTDB taxonomy): Bacteria > Myxococcota_A > UBA796 > UBA9615 > UBA9615 > CAZEKB01. The sequence goes on from CAZEKB010000009.1 coordinate 82,209, forward strand.
CGGACCGGGACACGACCCCTGCTCCGGGTCGCTCGGGGCCGCGGATGGCCACGCGCGACCTGCCGCTCGTCGCCTCCACCACCCCCGTGCAGGTGGACGACCTCAAGGCGGCCATGTTCGCGCTGCGCGCCTGGGCTCGGGACGAGGGCCTGGATCACCCCCAGCTGATGACCTCGATCCGAGCCGTGAAGGCCGGGCGCAACGAGAAGGAGATCTTCAAGCTCGGCTTCGGCGAGCTGCTCATGCTGCTGCCCACGATGTCGCCCACGACCGTCGTGGACGCCGAGCTCGAGCAGGCGGGGATGCGGGCGCTCGCCCTCGGCGTCGTGGTGTTCGGCAGGCTCACGCTGGCCCGGTTCGAGCGCAAGCGCAGCGCGGCGGCCCTGGCGACGATCCAGGACCGCGGGTCGCGCCTCCAGGAGAGCCTCGACGAGGACGGCAGGGCGCTCCAGGAGGTCGAGCAGTACGCCTCGCTCCTGCTCACGCGCGTCACGCCGTCGACCAGCCCCGACGAGCGGATCTACCCCGGCCTGTTCGAGCTTCGGCGGGACATCGAGGCGGCCCTCAAGCCGTCGGCCATCGAAGAGATCGCCAAGGCGACCGTCTCCGGCGAGCTCCCCGCGATCTCGGACGCGAACCTCGACGCCGTGGATCCGTCGCGCACCACCGCGGCGGAGGTCATCAGCAAGGCGCACAAGCCCGTGGTCCTGCGGCCCACGATCGGCCTCGCCCTCCACGGCCTCGTGATCTGGTCCCGCGGCGGCACCTTCCTCCCCGAGGTGGACAAGGCCGTACGCCGGGCCGACCTCGCGCCGGGCCTCAAGGAGTGGTTCGAGCGGGGCGCGGGCATCCTCTCCGTCCTGCCCCCGGAGTTCGACCCCGTCGACCTCGCAGAGGCCGAAGTCGACGGCCCGGGCATGGTCGCGGCCGCGATGGGCACGCTCGTGTACGCGGCCCTGGTCAAGGGCGCGAACCCCGACGACGTGCCCGATCTCGACACCCGCGCCGCCGAGGCCGCGGAGTTCGCGACCTACCTGATGATGTGCATCGAGCCCGAGGCGAGCCCGCTGCACCCCGGGCTGATCCGCGACCTCGAGGGCCTGAAGCGCGAGCGCGACAAGGCCGTCTCGAAGTCGAGCGACGCGGCGGATGCGGAGGCCCGCCAGACCCGCTGGAAGATGCCCGCAGTCCCGATCCCCGACCTGCGGGACACGGGCCCGCTGCTCCGGATCATCGGCGCCGTGGCGGTGTTCGCGCTCGCCCTCGCGGTGGGGCTCCGCTTCTGGTCCAACCGCGGGCCCCCGCCCCCGTCGTCCTACGTGGACATCGTCGAAGTCGTGGGCATGGTGCGGACTCCCGGCGAGATCACGGCGCGCGTGTACGAGTTCCGACTCGGCGAGACCCGGGAGGATCGGGCGTACAACGCCACGGCGCTGTGGTTCCGACTCACCAGCGAGGAGCAGGACCCCGCGCTACGCTTGCGCATACAGTCCAACAAGGGCGATCCCATCGCCATGGTTGCCGCAGGGTCCGTCACCTGGGCCACACGTTGAAGGAGACGCCCTCGATGAAGCTCGGCTGCGCGCCCCGGGGGTTCACGCTCATCGAGCTGATGATCGTGGTCTCGATCGTGGGCCTGCTCAGCACTTTGGCGTCGCAGGAGTACTACCACATGACCTTCCGCGCCAAGCGCGCGGAGCTGACCCTCAACCTCGACGGCATCCGCACCGCCGAGCTCGGTTACCAGGCCGAGTGGGCGGAGTTCACGTCCTGCACGTTGTCTCCGGCGGTCATCCCCGGCCGGTCGCAGGTGAGGTTCCCGGCCACCATCCACACGAGCCTCGACTGGAACCAGCTCGGATGGGTGCCGGACGGGCGCGTGTACGGCCAGTACCAGGTCTCCGCCATCCCCGGCTCGACGCCCCAGAGCGCGGCGTTCAACGCGTCCGCGTTCGCCGACATCGACGGCGACGGCAACTACTCCTACTACCACACCAACCGGGCTCGAAAGCCCGAGATGCTCACGCAGAACATCGTCTACTGACGCGGGCTCAGCCGAGGCCGCGGACGTACCGTCGGTACCAAGCCTCGTGCTCGGCCGAGACGAACCGGACGATGTCGGCGCCGAAGCCGGGCTGCACGCCGTGGCCCACCGCGGCGCGAGCCCACAGCACCATGACGACCGCGATGACCGTCCGCTTGTCGTCGAGCTCGATCCGCACCCACGACTGCCCCGTCTTCGGCGGATCGCTCGTCGCGACCTCGATCCCCGAGTCGGTCGCCTCCCGCAGGAACCCCTCGGCCCGGCCGTCGTTGCCCTTGCGGTAGATCACGCGGATCGGGGGCGGGATGTTCCGCGAGCTGTTCCGCTGCTCCCGCTCGCGCGCGTCCATCACCGCCCGGCACAGCGCGATGGGCAGGTACGGCTTCTCGAGGAAGGCGCACGCCCCGAGCAGCTGCATCTCGGCCACGCGGGCGTGGTCCGGGGAGTAGATGGCGCTGGCGACGATGATCGCGGTGCCCTTGCGCTTGAGCAGCCCCGCGACCTCGACGAGGACCTGGTCGCCGTCCATGTAGGGGAGCTGGAGATCGAGGATGAGGACGTCGGGCACGTCCGCCCGCACGGCGTTCACGGCGAGGCGGCCGTCGGGGGCGACCCGGGTGGCGAAGCCCATGGCGGACAAAGCGCCCATGGCGAGAGCGGCGACCTCGCTGTCGGCGTCGACAACGAGCGCTGTCCCCTTACGCCCGACCCGCATCGCGGGCTCCTCTCATTCTTCGATCAGGGATGACGGCCGAACCGTTTCGTTTGCACCGATTCAGCCTCGAAAGATAGCAGGGAGGAAGGCTCGGAATCACGTCGGGGCCGGGATCATCGCGCCACCGCGGCCTCGAGATACGCGCGGAGATCCTCGATCTGCCGGTCGGACAAGCGCTCCAAGGTGTAGCGGGGCATGTACGCCCCGCGGTGGGGCTTCGTACCCTTGCGGGCGACCTCGTAGAAGGACTCGTGGGCCCGGCGGGGCATGTTCCGGAGCAGCTCGCGGTACTTGCCCTTCTTCTCCGCCAGCCGGTAGTGCCCGGGGCCTCCCTTGGCGTGGCAGTGCAGACAGGACCGCGCGTACACCTCGGCGCCCCGCTCCGCGTCCCCGACCACGCCCTCGTAGCCTCCCTTGCGGCCGTGGCGGGCGGGCGGCTCCCCGAAGGTCGCGGGCGACGGACCCGCCACCGCCGAGAGCAGGCGCTCCCGGACCGAGTCCTGCGCGGAGCCCCGGGCCGCCGCGCGCAGCTCGTCCAGGGACGGCGCCCCCGGCCCGAGATCCGCGAGCGTGGGGGTGAGCTCGCGCAGATACGCGACCACGGCGTCGATCTCCCACGCCTCGGGGGACCGCCCCTGGCTGCACTCGCGCCAGCACAGGTCGGTCGCGGCGCGCAGATCGTCCCGGGCCTCCGACGTCGACTCGCCGTAGCGCGCTTCCCAGTCGCCGTTGAACCAGCGGCCGCGCTCGGCCACGCCGAAGAGCGTGGTCCCCGGCAGGAAGGGCAGATCGTTCGTGATCGCGTGCTGCAGCCTCGCCTCGGGGTCGAAGACGCCGGGGACGGGGTCCTCGGGGACGAGGACGTGGCAGTCGACGCAGACGAACTCCTTGCTCTGAGGCCGGGTCGTCTCCCCGTCCGGCCCCGTGGTGGTCCCCGTCTCCACGATCTCCCGCCCCCGGCGGACCGCGTCGGCGTCGACGGCAGGGACGGCGGGCCCGCCCAGCGCGGCGAGCACCACGCGGACCGGCGTCTGCGGGGTCCAGTCGTCCGACGCGTGCGGCGGCACCTCGTCGATCGACGGGGGGTCGTCCGGGAGGGCCCCGGGGTCGTCCGGGGCCTCGCTCGCATTCGTGGCCGCCAGCCCGAGCAGCGCGGCGGCGACCGCCAGGTACTTCACGCTCGCCACGCCCGGGAGAGCGCCACGTCGGCTTCGTACTCGGCGAGCCGCCCGGCCCGCTCGGCTTCGGTCCAACCCAGCAGGTGCGCCATGCGATCCGCGACCGCGACGGCCCCCGCCAGGCCCTGGTCGGCCGCTCGGTAGAAGATCTGCGTGCGCTGCTTCAGCACGTCGACCACCGTGGTCGCGAGCTCGCGGCGCACCGCCCAGTCGACCTGGGCGAGGATCTCGGGCCGCCCCGCCACCAGGGGCTCGGCGAGCGAGGCGTCCTGCCGCACGAGGCGCGCGACCTCCTGGCCGCGGACCCCGTACGTGTCCGCGAGCAGCGTCGCGGTGGCCTCGGAGATGCGATCGCCGCCCGCGTCGCGCACCCACTGGGCCACGGCGGCGTGGTCGTCGTCCTCGGGCCAGTTCACGGCGCCGGGGAGCGGGTCGTCCTCGGTGCGCGGGCTCTTCAGCCGCTGGTCGAGGCGTCCGGACAGGCGGAGCAGCTTCACCGCCGTGTCGACGACCTCCTCGGACATCAGCCGGTAGGTCGTGAGCTTCCCCCCCGCGATCGTCACGAGGCCGTCCTCGCCGACGACGATCCGGTGCTCGCGGCTGACCGAGGACTCGGACACCTCGCCGCCCTTGCCGGGGGGCCGGACCAGCGGCCGAAGGCCCGCCCAGGTGCAGGTCACGTCGTCCTTCGTGATCGGGTGTTCGGGGAAGTACTTGCCGAGGCACTCGAGCAGGTAGTCGACGTCCGCCGCGTCCGCCGCCACCTCCGCGGGGTCCCCGTCGTAGTCGGTGTCCGTCGTGCCCACGTAGGTCACGTCGCCCCAGGGGATGGCGAAGAGCACGCGGCCGTCCGCGGGGTGGAAGCAGACCACCGCGTGGCGCACCGGCAGCTTGTCGTGCGCCACGACGATGTGGACCCCCTTCGTCGTTCGCAGCAGGTCCGGCCCCTCTTCCTTGCCCGCCATCTTCAACACCGAGTCGGTCCAGGGTCCGGTCGCGTTGATCACCACACACGCCCGGACCTCCTTGGTCCGACCGGTGAATCGGTCCTCGACGGTCGCCCCCTCGATGCGCCCGTTCTCGTCCCGGAGGAACCCCACCACGGAGGCGTGCGTGGCGACGACGGCGCCGTGGTCCGCGGCGTCGAGGGCGTTCTCGAGGGTGAGGCGCGCGTCGTCCGTGGAGCAGTCGTAGTACAGGGGAGCTCCCTTGAGCCCGTCCTGCCGCAGCGCCGGCTCCTCCTTCGCCACCTGCTTCTTGTTGAGCCGACGGTGGAGCTTGGGGGATCGGAAGAGGGACAGACCGTCGTACAGGACCATGCCCGCGGTGATCGTGCTCAGGCCGCGGCGGTCGCCCTTGAAGACGGGGAAGAGGAACCCCAGGGGGTTCACCAGGTGCGGCGCGATGTCCATGAGGATCCGCCGCTCGCTGACGGCCTCGAATACGAGGGAGAACTCGAGCTGCTCGAGATAGCGGAGCCCGCCGTGGACCAGCTTCGAGGACCGCGAGCTGGTTCCGGAGGCGAGGTCGTCGCGCTCCACGACGACCGCGCTGAGGCCCCTACGTGCCGCGCTTCGTGCGATCCCCGCGCCGTTGATCCCGCCCCCCACGATCAGGAGGTGAACGTCACGTCCCAGGCGGTCCCACATCTCCTGTCGCGTCGGCATCGAACTCCTCGGGTGCGATCGGGCCGGACGCTACCAGCATGGCCGCCCCGTCGCGGGGGGCGAGGCTGAACACCATCGCCAGCTCCATCGCGCCCAGCAGGATCCAGATCAAGCGGTTGTCGATGAGGTCCCCGCTGAACTGGATGTTCGCGAACAGGTAGACGAACAGGACGAGCGTGAGCACGAGGAGCGAGCGGTCTTCGGAGCCCGCCCGGCGGTACGCGGGGATCCACCGCAGCGCGACGCCCGCGAACAGGGCCGCGAGCAGGCCCGTGATCACCACCCCGTGCTCCGCCGCCATCTCCACGAAGAAGTTGTGGGGGTAGGTCCGCATGTCGAGCCCGTACACCGCCACCGGCCACCCGCCCGTGCCCACCCCGAGGATCGGGGCGTCCAGGATCACGGCGAGGCTGAGGTCGAGCATCTCGATGCGACCGTCGAGCGACACCATGTTGGCGGGGTGCTCCATGTCGAAGCGACTCCAGGCGGCGAACTCCTCGATCACGAACTCGGCGCCCACCAGCGCGGCGGCGGTGAGCCCGACGATCGCGAGGAGGCGACGCCAGTCGGTGGCGAACGAGATGGCGGCGTACATCCCGAGGGCGAGGACGAGCGCGACCGCGGGGCCGCGCGACTGCGTGAGCACGAAGCCCGCGAAGAGCGGCAGCGAGGCGACCAGGCCGCCCACCCCCAGCCCCAGCTCCCACCACCGCCGGTCCGGAGCGCGCAGGAAGTGGATGCCCCCGATCACCGATACCAGCAGGGCCGCGCCGACCACGCGCGCGAGCACGATCGGGCCGCTGCCGAGCGACGTGAGGCGCCCCACCTGCACCGACGTCTCGAACGTCGCGAGCCCCACGAGGTCGAGGCCGATCCCGAGGCCGAACAGCGCCGCGAGGAACGGGACGAGGGACCGCCGGCGATGGACCAGCGCGAGCATCACCAGCGAGGACGGCAGCACCACGAACAGCGTGTGCAGCACCTTGTAGGTCCCGTACTCGGGCCCCCGGCTCCACAGGATCCCGAGCGTCAGGATCGCGGTGAAGAGGATGAGGAACGACATGGTCCACGTCCGCATCACGACGATCACGTGGCGGATGTGGATCGCCAGGAGGGCGAGCACGGCCACGAACGCGACCTGGTTCGCCGAGAACGGGAGCTCACCCGGCGCGAGGCGGTCCTCGAAGCCGTATCGGCCCGCGAGGAAGTAGCCGATGACCAGGAACTCGGGCCAGTACACGACAGCCCAGCCGATGCCGACCGTGACCGTCGCCACGAACAGCGCGATCTTCGCGTCGCCGCTCGTGAGGACCATGGCCAGGCCGAGCAGCGCGGGCGCCCCGGCCGCCAGGGTCGCGGGGATGAGTCGGAGGCGACGGACCCAGTCCACGCGCGGGGGAGCCGCGAGGGCCCCGCTCGCGTTCACCGACCGGCTCCCGCCACGCGCTCGACCCGGGCGAGCTCGCCGCGGTACTCCGGCGCGTCGGGCTGCAGGCGCGCCGCCTTCCGCGCGTGCTCGAGCGCCTCGTCCATGCGGCCCGCGGCCTCCGCCAGCCGGGCCTCCAAGTACGACGCGCGCGCCGCCACCCTCGCGTCCGCCGCCCGGGGGATGCCCTCCAGCACCTCGGCGAGCTCCGTCCAGCCCGCGCCCCCCCTCCGCAGCTGGACCCGGCCGTAGATCAACAGCGCGCGGTCCAGCTCGTAGCCGACGGTCCGGTCGAGGGCGTGCTCGAGGAGCAGCCGAGCCTCGCGGTCCTCGGCGGACCCGCGGACCTCCGAGAGGAGCTCGGCGAGGACGACCTTGGCGCCGGGACCCGCGTCGGGGGCGCTCTCCCAGGCCCGCGCGGCCGCCAGGGCCTCGGCGGACCGCTCGTCACGACGGAAGAAGGCCACGGCGCGCGATGCGGGCCCGGCCTCCCGGGGCAGGAGCCGACGCCACTCCCCGGGGCCGTCCCAGGTGCCCAGCGCCGATCGCAGGAGATCCTCGAAGTCGTCGGCCGACACCTTCTGGAGCGCGCGTCGCGCCTCCCCCGCCGCCTGATCCCGCAGCCCCAGGCGGAGCAGAGCCCAGGCCGCGCTCTGGTGCGGGCGGGGAGATCGTGGATCGAGCACCATCGCGCGGTTGATGTAGGCCAGCGCGTCCGTCGGGCGACTCTCGGCGACCGCCTCCCCCAGGGGCAGCCACGACCACGGATCCGTGGGGCGCTCCGCGGCGATGTCGACCGCGACGGCCTCCGCTTCGGCGGTCACGGGCCGCTCCCGAAGCGCCTCCGCGCGACGGGCGTCGACCTCCTCCACGCTCCCCCCCCAGCCCAGGGCGATGCCGAGCAGGGCGACGGCGACGGCGCCCCCGAGGAGGCCCCGCGCCCGGGCACCTTCGAGGTCGACCCCGCGCAGCAGGAAGTGCTCGGGGGCCCGCCCCCGCTCGCGCTCCTCGGACGAACAGAGCGCGCCGAGCACCAGCACGGCGGGCAGGGCCACCCCGGGCAGCTCGACGTTGTAGTCGACCAGGTTGTGCACGGCGAGGCCCGCCAGGCCCGCCCACGCGCCCACGCGCAGCGGGTCGATCTTGCTGCGCAGGGCGGACCGCGCCACGAGCGCGGCCCCCGCGAGGACCACGAGCCCCAGCGGCAGCCCGAAGTCGAGCAGCATCGCGAGGTACACGTTCTCGACGTGCGCCGACTGCACCGCCCCCTCGGGCAAGCCGTACAGCGTGTACACCGCCCCGAACGCGCCGCGGCCGATCCCGAGCCACTCGTGCTCGGCCAGCATCGCCATGCCCGCTTCCCAGATCGGACCCTTGCCGCGCGGCGCCAGGAACAGGTCCCGGTTGAAGAGAAAGAGGACGTGCCCCCCCGTCCAGGCGATGCCCGCGACCGCGGCGACCACGACCGCGCCCACGGGCACGGCGAGGGCCCGGAGGCGGCCGGTGACGGCGCGCGCCCCCAACGCGAAGACGACCGCCGCGGCGGCCAGCGCGACCATGCCGCCGCGGGAGAAGGTGGCGACCAGCGCCGCGGCCCCGGCCAGCGCGATCAGGGCCGCGCCCGCGCGGGAGACGCGGTTCTCGGCCTCCCAGGCGACGGCCGCGGCGAGCGGCACGGTGAAGACCAGGAACGCGGCGAGGTGGTTGGCGTTGACGAAGGGACCCAGCGGGGCCGAGAACCCGCGCCCGACGGCCGCCTTGGTGCCGTAGATGGCGTCCGCTCCCACCGCCGCGTGGACGATGATCACGGCGAGGACGACCGCCGCGCAGAGCACGACGACGCGGACCGGCGCCTCGATGCTCCCGCGATCGACGAGGCTCGCACCCGCGAGGGCGACGAGGGCGATGAGGGCGGAGCGAGCCACGGCGAGGGCCGTCTCGCCCGGGGCATAGGAGATGGGGCTCCAGGTCGACTCGAGGGCGAACGACCGCAACCCGACCGTCTCCGGGGTGAAGACGCCCAGGAGGCCGTGGGGCAGCGGGACGAGCTGCACGAGGCCGAGGAGCGCGAGGAGCAGCGCGAGCCAGACGACCAGGGGGGCAGGCAGCTCGTCCCGCTCGCGCAGGACCACCACGAGCCCGGCGCCCACGAGCACGGTCGCCACGGCGACCACCACCCCGTGCGTCCCGCCGTAGGCGAGGATCGCCACGAGCAGACCCACCGTGACCGCCGCCTCCAGCGGCGCTGTCGCCCGATCCTTCGTCACTTCGATGCGCTCGCTCCCCTTCCCGGACGCTCCGGCGCGCCGAGGATAGCCGCCCGTCGCAGGCTAGGTTCGCGGCGCCCGGCCGGCCGGCCGGTCACTCGCCCAGGTCGAGGATCACGAACTCCACCCGACGGTTCTGGGCGTGGGCCTCCTCCGTCGCCCGCTCGTCGATCAGCTCGTCCTCGCCGTAGCCCTGCGAGGTGAGCCGCGACGCCTCGACGCCGTGGCGCTCCAGGTACGCCTTCACCGCCGCGGCCCGGCGCTCCGACAGGTCGCGGTTGTAGTCCGCGGACCCCTGCGCGTCGGTGTGCCCGCCGACCTCCACGGAGAGGATCTCGGGGAACTGCTTCAGGACGGTCGTCACGGCGTCCAGTACGGGGAAGGAGCGAGCCTGGGTCGTGGCCTTGTCCAGGTCGAAGTACACCTTCTCGAAGATGAAGATGCGGCCCTCCTCCGCGTCGAACTCGACCAGGCCCTCGTCGGGGCACCCGTCCTCGTCGTCGACGCCGTTGCGGGTCTCCGGCTCGCTCGGGCAGCGATCGTCGTCGTCGGGCACGCCGTCTCCGTCGTCGTCCAGGTCCGGGCAGCCGTCGTCGTCCTCCCAGCCGTCGTGGTCCTCGGCGTCGAATGGGCAGCGGTCGTCGCGCCCGGTGAGGCCGTCCTCGTCGTGGTCGATGTCCCACCCCTGGGGCTCCTGGGCGTCGAGGTCGATCTCGTCCGGCTCCGGCGCGGGCGCGGGCCCGGGCGAACGGTCGGGGCCCGACGCCGTGGCGAAGAAGAACGCGCGCACGTCCGGGGTGCCGACGCCGGGGCCGAACCCGGGGCCCGCGCCGAGGCTGATCGCGAACGGCCCCGGGGGGGCGAGGCGCACGCCGATCGTGAGCTCGGACGGCGACACCCGGGGGTGCAGGGCGGAGACCGTGACCGCGGGGTCGAGGTTCGGAGCGATCACCGTCGCCCCCACGTACTCGAGCTGCACCTCCACCCGGTCGTCCGCGAACGGGATCCCGACGCCCACCCCCCAACGCAGCTCGTCGTCGGCGACGACGTCCAGGACCTGCTCGCTGTGCGTCGCCACCAGGAAGCCGACGTTCAGGCTGAAGCGCACGTGCTCCCAGCGACGCCCCACGGCGAGGTCGCCGCCCAGCCCCAGCGAGCCCGATCCGAGCAGGCGGGCGCGGCCCCCGGTGGGGAGCACGAAGCGGGGAGCGAGGGACAGCGAGACCGGCGCGCCCTTCACGCCCTGGCGCGCGGGCTGCAGCCCGAGGAAGACCGTCACGTCCCCGAAGGCCGCGCCGGTGCCGACGGCCCCGATGTGCTCCGCGAGCACCTGGGACTTGTCGGCGTTCCACTGGTACTGCAGCACCGGCACGGAGACGCCGATCGACAGCCACCCCGTGGGGGCGATGGCGGCGGCGATGTCCACCCCCACGAGGTGATCGACGATCCCGGCGGCCCGCCCGAAGCTCGCGTTCCCGAGCTCGAACGGGTGGAGCCCGTAGTTGACGCCGACCCGGGCGATGAATCGCAGCGCGTCGGGTTGATCGGCCTCGCGGACGCGCACGAAGCCGTCCTGGGGCAGGGGGTCGAATCGCTGGATGTCCAGGCGGGGCGCGCCGTCCCCCAGGGGCCCCGCGGACTGCGCGAGGGCCGGCCCCGGCAGCAGCAGCGCGAGCCCCGCGACCACCGCGAGCTCGGTCCCCCGACGGGCGCGGCGGCGAGAGCGACGACCGAAGAGCCCCGCCAGGAGCAGGAGCAGCGCCGCCGCGGGGGCGGGCGAAGACCCCGCCGTCGTGCAGTTGCAGCCGGATCCCTGGGCCCCGTTGTAGACGAGCGGGTCGGTCCCGATCGCCACCTCCACGCCGTCGTCGATGCCGTCGTCGTCCGTGTCCGGATCGCACGGGTCGGTCCCGAGGTCGATCTCCACGTCGTCCGGGATGCCGTCGTCGTCGCAGTCGTCGTCGGGGATGTCGTCGGACGGGTCGTTCGGATCGCGCTCGCCCTCGTCGATGACCCCGTCGAGGTCTTCGTCCTCCTCCCCGTCGGGCACGGTGCCGTCGTCCGTGTCGACGTCCGTGGGGTCCGTGGTCGTCGCGCCCGCGTCGCCGTCCGGCTGGAAGAGGCCGAGGTCGGTGTCGTCCCCCTCGGGCTCGGCGAGCCCCGCCTCCACGCCGTCGCCGAGGCCGTCGCCGTCCGTGTCCCAGTCGTTCGGGTCGGGCTCGCCCTCGTCCACCGCGCCGTCGCCGTCCGCGTCCTCGGTGCCGTCGAGCAGGCCGTCGTCGTCGCTGTCGTCGTCCGTGGGGTCGGTGGTCGTGGACGGGTCGCCGTCCGGCACGAACACCGCGGGGTCGGTGTCGCTCCCCTCCGCCGCGGCGAGCCCGGACTCGGTGCCGTCCTGCACGCCGTCGCCGTCGGTGTCGGGGTCCGTGGGATCGGTCTCCCCGGCGTCGACGTTGCCGTCGCCGTCCAGGTCCTCGTTCCCGTCGAGCAGGCCGTCGTCGTCCGTGTCGTCGTCCAGGGGATCGGTCGGGCCGAAGTACTCGTCGCCGTCGTCGAGGCCGTCGTCGTCCGTGTCCGGGTCGAAGGGGTCGGTCTCGCCGGGGTCGACCTGGCCGTTGCCGTTGGCGTCCTCGAGGCCGTCGAACAGGCCGTCGCCGTCCGAGTCCAGATCGTCGATGGGGTCGTTGGGATCCGTCTCGCCCGCGTCGATCTCGCCGTCGAGGTTCAGGTCCTCGGCGCCGTCCCAGACCCCGCCGTCGTCCGTGTCCTCGTCCAGCGGGTCCGTAGTGGTCGCGCCCGCGTCCGCGTCCGGGACGAAGCCCGCGCCGGTGTCGTTCCCCTGCGGCTGGGACAGCCCGATCTCGGTGCCGTCCTGCAGGCCGTCGCCGTCGCTGTCGGGGTTGCTCGGATCGGTCTCCCCCGCGTCCACCACCCCGTCGTGGTCGGCGTCCTCGTTCCCGTCGGTGATGCCGTCGTCGTCCGAGTCGTCGTCGTTCGGGTCCGTCTCGCCGGGATCCACCACCCCGTTGTCGTTCGGGTCCTCGATGTAGTCCGGGATGTCGTCGCCGTCGGAGTCGGCCGTGTCGTCCACGTCGACGGTCGTCGGGTCCTCGACCGCGGTGCTCGGATCCCCGTCCGAGTCCGACGAGTCGGCCGTCCCGAGGGTCGCGGCGACGAAGTCGACGGTCGCCTGGTTCTCGATCGGAGTCCCCTTGGGCGTGCCCGGGACGATGCGGACCTCGAACCGGACGGACGTCGACGCGCCCTGTGCGAGGTCGCCCCCCGCCGACGCGTTCGCCCCCGCCCCGAGGCGGAAGACGACGCGATCGTTCACGGCGTCGTACTCGGCCTGGTCGTCCGACGCGGCGTCCGTCTTGGCCCCCGCGCCCGACCCGCTGAGGACCTGCAGCGAGCCCGCCACGTAGGCGGTGGCGGACGGGACGGCGTCCGTGAGTACGACGTCCTCGGCGGTGTCGATCCCGGTGTTGGAGACGTCGATCGTGTACTCGAGGATGTCGCCGTCCTCGACGGACCCGCCGTCCAGGTCCACGACGGTCTTCACCACCTCGACCTCGGGCAGATAGACCTCGGACGCGAACGCCACCATCGAGGGCCCGTAGGTGTCGCTGTTGGTGAGCAGCCGCACGTTCGCGGAGGTGACCCCGTTGCCCATGACGGAGGAGACGTCCATCGTCCCGGCGTCCCACCCCATCTGGTTGACGTGGTTCGGGTTCTTCGCCGTGAAGTGCCCGGCGCCCTCGGTGATGGTCGAGTTGAAGAAGTTCGTAGCGGGCCTCGCGGCGTTGCCCAGGGCCGACGTGGTGCCGCCCACGGTGAGCTCGAGGCCGTCGCCCGCGAACTGGATGTCGCCCTCGACGCTGACGAAGCCGAGATCGGAGGAGAAGGCGCCGGTGAGGGGCGTGAGGAACCCCGACACCGGGATGTCGACGGGCAGGCCCGCGTCCACCTTGGCGTAGCCGTCGAAGACGGAGACGTTGCGCAGCGGCTCGCCCGACGCCTCGTAGACCACGACGAGCGACCACCCCGCGGCGCCCGCGGCCCCCGTCCAGCCCTCGACGTCCGCGACCGTGTAGACCCCCGAGCCCGCCGCGGCGACCTCCGCGGTGACGTCCACCGAGGCCGCGTAGAGCTCGGAGTACTGCCCGATCGTCTGGTCCACGAAGTAGTCCACGACCGGGTCCGTGTGCGTCGTGTAGGTGGTCGCGCCGGGGGCCTTCAGCTTCGCCTGGTTGCGCGTCCCGGCCTGGGACCGGCCGCCCCAGTAGAGCTGCGCGAACAGGACGCTCGCCCCCGCGGGGAGCGACAGGGTGGCCGTGGACGAGTTGAAGGTGGACGCGTCGCCGTCCACGTCCACGTAGATCATCGCGAAGTCGTCGTTGCCGTCGTTCGCGGTGCCCGCTTGCGCGGCGGTGCAGGCCGCCGACGCGGGGCAGGTCT
>CAZEKB010000010.1:0-89019 GCA_964512225.1 uncultured Rickettsiales bacterium
AATCGAGGGGGCAGCGGGGGCAGAAGGTCGGGGGCGCTGCGGGGGCAGAAGCAGTTGGTTTCCGACGGTTCGTGGCATCATCATGCCGCTCATCGAGACGATGGGGCCGGCAGCCACGAGTGCTCGCGTCGTATGTCCGACAATCTGGTGGCTGTGGAAGCGTCTGTGAAGTTCATCTCGGGGGGCTCTAAGTGAACGTCGTCGGTCTATTCGCCGGTATCGGAGGCCTTGAACTCGGCCTTGAACGGGCCGGTCACGAGACCGTCCTGCTGTGTGAGCTGATGGAGGACGCCCGCGCGGTCCTGGCCGGAGCTCGGGTTCGCCAAGGCGAGCGGGCGTTCGACGTTGCCAGGTTGGAAGTTGATGTGACCTCGCCTGCGCTCCGGGCGGCACTCCCGGCGACGTTCGATCTCCTGGCCGCGGGCTTCCCCTGCCAGGATCTGAGCCCCGCGGGGAACACCGCGGGAATCGAGGGGGCCCGGTCCGGCCTCATCGGGCACGTCTTCCAGCTCCTCAGGGAGCGCCCGCTCGCTCGGCGGCCGACCTGGGTTGTTCTTGAGAACGTCTGGAACATGCGACATCTCGCCGACGGCAACGCGATGGAGGTCGTGGTGGGCGGACTGGAGCAGCTCGGCTACTCGTGGGCGTATCGGGAGATCGACTCGCTGGCGTTCGGGCTGCCTCAACGCCGCAAGCGGCTCTACTTCGTGGCCTGTTTGCACGGCGCGGGTGACCCGCGCAGGGTTCTGCTTGAGGGCAATGAGACGCCTTTCGTCCACGCCCAGATCCCGGCCTGGCACGACGGGAAAGCCTGCGGCTTCTCGTGGACAGAGGGCAACCGCGGAGTGGGCTGGGCGGTCGACTCAGTCCCGACTCTGAAGGTGGGGTCGGGGCTGGACATTCCATCCCCACCCGCCGTCATCCTGCCCGACGGCCGCATCGTGGTGCCGTCGATTCGTGACGTGGAGAGGCTCCAGGGTTTCCCGCGCGGGTGGACCGAGCCTGCCTCCGCTGTGGGCTCGAACAACGGCCGAGGACGGTGGCGGCTGGTCGGGAACGCCGTGTCGGTTCCGGTCGCTGCCTGGATCGGGCGGCAGCTTGGAAGAGCGGCCGAACCGCTGGCTCTGCCCGAGACGGTGCAGTTGGCGGGAGAGTTCAAGTGGCCGTCGGCGGCATGGAGTCTCGATCCTGATGGTCCGCGCTTCGCCGCGGCAGTGGGGACCTGGCCGGTCGTTGGGGAGAGGGTCCCTCTGCTCGACGTCTTGAACGAAGAGGAGGCGGCGAATCGGCCGCTCTCCCGAAAGGCTGCCGCAGGCTTCCTGTCTCGGTTTGAGGCCAGCAGGCTGCTGCGTCGGAGCCCCGAACACAGGACTGCGTTCCTTCAAGTGCTCCACGAACACGTCGATGGACCAGCTTGAGCTCACCTGGAGGAGTCCCGTCGACGGGCTGATCGAACAGCTCGATGGTGTGGACTTGGCGAGTACGAGAGCGACGAAGTTCGGGCCGCTGGCTGCGTGGCTCGCGGAGGAGTGGGGCATCGACCCTGGGAAGGTGGTCTGCAAGTACGTCCAGCACTCGAAGAACCGTTGGAATCGCCTCAGAGAGGCGCTCCGACGAAGCCCGGCAGCTGTCATGCTCCTCTTCGAGGGAGAGGGGTACGGCGACCTGGAGTCACGCTTGGTCGAGAGCGCGGCCGCGTGCCCTGATCTGAGCTTTGTCCTGGTACTGACACGTCCGTCCGGGGGGGGCTGGCGGCCGAGCGCACTCTTCGCGAGTGTCGATGCGACCCTTCCTGATTCCCTGGCGGACGACGCCGCGTTGCCTGTGCAGCGGTTTCAAGCAGCAGTGGGAGTCGCCCCCTCGATGCCAGCAGATGCCCTCGACCCTGTCGCGGCGCTTGAACTACGTGAGGCGCTCCTTGCCCTCGGGATCGCGACGGGGGACCCTGAGAGTCCGCTGCGGCCGAGGGTTGCGGAGGCGCTGAGGGTCCTCACTGGCCTGAGCCGCGACAGGGTTGCTTTCAAGACGATCCCCACAACCAAGAACCTGGGCAACCGCCTGGGAGAGGCGCTGGCGCGTGCGCCGGCCGTTTTGGTCGTTGTCTGTCCGGAGAGCCTGGAGGAGAGGGTCCTTGAGGAGGCGGAGCGTTGGGTCGACAACGCCGCGACGACCCTCGTCCTCGTCCTCTGTGGCGAGGAGACCGTACTCCAGGTCGAGGGGCCCTCAGGTGAGCTGGATGAGCGGCTTCGTGAGGCGCTAGAGGCCCCTGCACCTCAGCCTGTCGGAGGGCCTTCCGCCCCCGCCCATCGGATCGATCTCCCGTCTGCCCCTCTGCCTCGCCAAGATTGGCGGCGGTGGTCCTACGCAGACTGGAACGACCGTCTGATCGACTACTGCCTCGGCGACGGCGTCTCCGGTAGCGGACCGCTTGAGCGCCTTGCGGCGACCCCTGAGGAACTGGTTCTCGTCGCCGGAGCGATCGGCGACGAGATGGCTGAAGTAGCTGCGGCGTTCGTGAGGACCTGCGTCGCCAACGTTCCCCTTGGGACATCTTTCTGTGGGTTCTGCGGTGACTACAAGGGGCGGAACCGAAGGTCCGACAACCCGTGGACGACCGCGTCAGACGAGGCTCCTCACTTCTTTGCGATGCTCTGGTTCACCTGCCTCGTTGCCTACGGGTACCCCGACGCCGCAGGCAGCTTCTCCGATCGCCTGTGGCGGTTGGTAGGCAATGCCGACCACATCAAGTGCCTCCCCGAACTCTGGGCTGACCTGGGCAGGTGGTCGGAGCGCCAAACCGCTACCGCCAGAGACATACGCCCGATCGTGTTGCCGCAGGACGTGGGGACCCGAACTACCATCGGCCACTCCCACTTCCTGGCATTCCCCCATCAGCCCGACCGCCGTCTAATCGCGCGGGTCTTGACCGAAGCGGGTCTGGTCGGGTTCGAGCCACCAATCACGCCAGTAATCGCCGCCCTTCAAGACGAGCGAGGTCGGTTCAGCCGGCTGTTCCGAGAGGATCTCGACAACTTCGTATCGAGGTTCGTAGAGGGGAGCAGGGATCCTCGCGACAGCGCCTTCTGGCGTGCAGTCAGGCAGGAGGCGCTGGACCCGTCCTTCAACTCGGCATCCCGGCGGGGCCGTCGCGGTCGCACGACGATCCTCGCGGTGTTCGACAACGAAGGTGGCCTTCTGCCCTTGCTCGGTTGCTCAGGCGACTGGACTCCGCCGCCCGGCTATCTCGTGAAGCCGCTCGACAACCCCATCGGTGGTTTCACCCACTACGCGGAGGCTGATGACGGTGGCCTCGATGCGGTGGTCGATGCAGTGTTTGGCTCTTTCTCCCTCCTTGGGCCAGGGCCGCGCTCGATCATCAACCAGGGCATCCTGGTCTTCCAGGAGGACCAGTCCGACGAATTCTTCCTCGCGACAGGTCACGACATCAGCGGCGCAGACGTCGCCTTGGTCCGCAACGACCTCGTCCCGGCCTTTCGGGGTCTGTTCGGCGGCGATCCGGAGCCGTCGAGGCTGCTCGGTTGGACGGAGCTGACCCGCTGCCAGGTGCGCCCGCTCGATCAGCTGCCGGCGCCCCTGCTGGGCGTCGTCCATCTACAACGGACCATGAACCCTCCGACACTCCGCCTCGTCGGTGGGATCAAGGTCCCAGGAGGGTACCTCGCCTTCGAAGGCTTCCTCCCTCGGGTGCGCGCACCCGAGGTCGAGCAGGTTCGGGTTCTCCTGCGCGGCGAACGGTTCCTTCCCTGCAGCCACGACGCCGAAGGGGATTGGGTCTTGCCCGACGAGGTGATGGCGGAGTTGCCGACGCAGTTCCGGGTAGTAGCGAGTTGGCCGCTCGGTGATGGGAGGACAAGGACGAGCGATCTGGCAGTGAACCTCCGGCGAGCAGCGATTGACGACAATTACCGGCAGCTGGTTGGCGGGCCCTACTTCCTGGAGGGGTGCCGTCCTGGTCAGCAGACCATTGAGGCGGGCCAGCCCATTCCCCTGAGCATCTGTGGGGCAGACGTCACTGGCAGCTACGATCTGCTCTCGTGCGAACCGTCTGCTCGCTTCCTCGGGCCTGGACTCGGCGAGATGGCCTTGCGGCGCCGTCCTGGGTTCGACTGGCTCGCTGTGGGACACAAGGGCCGGCCCGAACTCCTCGCCTTTGTCGGCGACCCCGAGGCACCCACCGCCCCTGCGGACCGACGTTCTCCCGCACCGGGCGACCGCAGGCACTGGAAGGCAGCCTTCCTGAAAGCGAGGCGGGTCATGGTGCTCGGGCGGGACGGGGAGTATCGGGACATCGCGGCCATCCCGACGCTCCAGGCCGCTCAGCGCAGGATGGCTAGGCACGCTCCATCCAAGATGGCAGTGCCGTGTGGCGAGACTCATCTCGACACGGTGCGGATGCACCCGCCGAACCGTACTGCCCCCGCGGACCTCACTCTCACGATGATCGACGCCCTGGCCGGGCTCTCCGCTCGAAGGGGCGGTCTCCGATATCGCACCGTGCAGGAGCTCTTCGCGGAGCTGACAGGCATCAGGGACTTTCGACTGCACCAGGAACTGATCCGAGCCCTCTGCGAAGCTGGTGCTCTCGACTTGGTGCAGGACCAGCTCTACAGCTCTACGCGCCTGTTGGCGCGCCGCCCTAGATTCGTGGCGGTACATCGCGGCCCTACCATCGAGGCGACGCTCATCGGGCTCGTGACGCGGAGCCGGCACGCTGAGGTACGCCGCGCGGCCCAGGCTCGCGGCCTTCAGACCGACGAGGTCCAGGCCGGCTCTCCCTGGCAACCGAGCCTCCTGCGGGTCCGAGGTGCCTCGGATGCGGTCGACCTCATCCGAGCGGAGCTCGACCTTGAGGCGACCGAGTGGCTGTCGTGGAACGACCCGGACCACGTCCCCGACCACCTGCGGGCGGAGGTCGAACTCCAGGACCTCTGGGACGATGTCCCCAGCGAGGGCTACTCGGTCGCGAAGTACTGGCTGTGGGACACAGCGGAGTTCCGACGGTTGAGTCGACCGCCGGAGGGACGCGTGAGGGTGGAGCAGCGAGCCAATCGGGCCAGCTGCTCCATCTACGTCGTGACCGTCGATGAGGCTCCCGTCTTGTGGACCTACATCCGCAACTGGGCCCTGCTATTCGCCTACTCGCGAGCTGATAGGGCTCCGTTTAGGCTGGATCAACGCGGTTGGGTCTCCACCGCCGGTCGGTCGCCCGTTCATCTGCCGCTGCCTCTCGGAAGGCTCTGCGCGGTTCTAGGGGAAGGGGCCCCCGGGCCGATGATCGACTCAAGGACGAAGCTGGTCGAGGGTTACTGCTATCCATTCGGCAGGCGAGTGACGGAGCTTGTGGGAAGTGTCATCCCCACAGGCTGGTTGAATGAGGAGGAGGGCTGATGCAAGACCCGATTGGCGCCTTTGAGCGGATTCGCGAGCTCTACATCAGCTACCTCGACACGGCATTTCGGATTGGCGACGAGAGCGTGGCGGAGGAGCGGCGGCTCCTCCTTCGCCGGCCGGGCAAGCTCTGCACGGAGCCACTGATTGAGCCGATCCCGCGGTACGAGCCCGCGTCGGTTGGCTTCGAGGACATGCTTGAGGAGGGGGGGCCGGACGCCGTGTTGGGCCCCCTCGCTGATAAAGCGAGACTCGCATTCGTCGATCTGGCACTTGCAGGTCTATTCCCGTCTCGGGCAGTCACTCCAGACGACGGCGCGTGGCCGCTATCTCGCGTCCCCGACTTCAAGCCCTACTCTCACCAGGTCGACATGCTGCGTCGCGGCCTGAGGGCGACGACACCCGGTGTCGTCACTTCGGGGACCGGCTCCGGCAAGACCGAGTCGTTCTTGTTACCCCTACTTGCGCGGATCGTCTCGGAAGCAGTCGACTGGCCGAAGCCTGCGGACGACTATCTCGGGCGTCGCTGGTGGCATGCCCCGGATGGCAAGCCGTGTACCAAGACGAAGCCCGACGGAAGGGTCGTCGTCAGCTACTCGGCGATTCCCAAGAACGCGAAAGAGGCAGCTGCGGCCGGCGAGCCGGACCGGGATCCGGAGACCTTCCGGCCGACGAAGGCCGATGCCACGCGGAACCCCTTCATTCCCCACCGTGCGGGCGAGCCCCCCGGCCGACCAGCTGCCGTTCGCGCTCTCGTCCTCTACCCGATGAACGCTCTCGTCGAGGACCAACTCGTCCGTCTTCGCAAGGCCCTCGACTCGGCCGAAGCGCGATCCGTCATGGATCGGGCGTTCCACGGGAATCGGATCTTCTTCGGTCGCTACACCGGGGCCACGCCGGTCACCGGTCATGAGCTCCACCCGGGCTTTCGAGGGCTTCTTGAGACGGACGCCAAGGAGCTGGACGGCCGCGCGCCGGTTCACTTTCCGGACCACAAGAAAGCGGACGACGGGGGCTTCGTTCAGCTTGCCGACCTTCGGGCCGGAGAGCTGCAGCGCAGGCAGCGAAAGCTCGCAGAGCTGTTCGACTACATGGTTGACGCCGAGGAAGGCCAACGACAGGCGAGGCTCCACGCGCTGGAGCAAAACGCACTGAGGGCGCTGGGGGAGTCGGTTGAGGACCTGGTGGACGACGAGCCACTTCAGCCCGAGGACTTCGTTCTCCTCGCGAGGCAGGCCGGATTGTTCAGCGAGGATGCACTCGCCAAGGAGTTCGAGGGGCGGGTCGGCCGCACGTGGACCGACGATGAGCGGCGGGAGTTGAGCCCTGTATTGATCATGGACTCGACGAGCACTTCGAGCGCGGCCAGCAGCGAGGGAGAGGACGCACCGTTCCTGTTTCCATCGACCGATGGTGCCGAGCAGATCTCGCGATGGGACATGCACCGCCACCCGCCGGACCTCCTGATCACGAACGTCAGCATGCTGAGCGCGATGCTGAACCGTGAAGTTGACGCGCCGATCATCGAGAAGACCAAGCGGTGGCTGGAGAGCGACGATGCCTACTTCTACGTAGTGCTCGACGAGCTCCATCTGCAGCGGGGCGCTGCCGGGACGGAGGTCGCGTATCTCCTCCGGCTGCTCTTCCAGCGCCTGGGCCTGACAGCACCCGGACAGCGGCACAAGATCCGAATTCTCGCGTCCAGTGCATCCCTGCCGGCAGCCCCCGAGGAGGAGGCCGCGAGGAGTGCCGCTTTCCTCTGGGACATGTTCGGTCGCTTCGGGCTGGACCCTGCTCTCGTGGAGGAGGAAGCGAAGGAGGCGTGGGTTCGCGCGATTGTTCCAGGGCGCGAGGTTCCGGGGAAGTACGCGGGCGATCCGCCCGCTGCGCACGTCGACGCGGGTCCTCTGCTGGCGCTGCTGAGGGCGGGGATCGACGTCGTTGACGTCGATCCAGACCTTCCCCTGGCAAAGCCTGCAGTGACGCCAGGCCCGGAGCACCCCAGGTTCGTGGAACTGTGGGCGGGTGTTGCGAGGGCCCTCGGGCTGGAGGCCGTCAGTGACGGAACCGCCAGGGCCGGCCTCATGCAGTGCATTCGAGAGGTCGCCGACAGGCTTCTCTGGGCCTGCTGGGAGCCCGATCCAATCGAGGGCAACGGCGGCCGCACACGCGCTACGCCTCTTTCGGAGCTCTGCCAGAAGCTCTTCGGGGCCGACTCGGACCCTTGGACACAGCAAGAGCAGCACGCCGCCGTACGAGCCCTTCTATTTGTGCGAGGTGCTGGGGATGGGCTGGGGAGGATCTTGGGCCGATGGGAGGTTCCACCTCCCTCGTTCCGGGTCCACACCTTCTTCCGCAGCATCGAAGGGCTGTACGCGCCCGTCTGGAAGGGAGCCGGTTCACCTTCGACGCCGACGAAGAGGAAAGCAGAAATCGGCGTGCTTTCGATCGAGCGTGAGACACGGGTCGAGATAGAGATCGGCGGGGGGCTGCGCGCCCTGCGACTGTTTGAGCTCCTGTACTGCGAGTGTTGCGGCGAGCTCATGGTTGGAGGACTGAAGGCGGGAGGGGACGAACGACGGTCCGGCTACCTCGCGGAGCTTCTCCCGCATGAGCCGCAGCTCGATGGGCTCCCGGACAAGAGCACGTCACAGCGGTTCGAAGACCTGTCGTGGGAGCAGTACGGACTCTTCTGGCCGAGGTTCGTGGGCAACGACGAACTGCAGACACACAGCGACGACGCGGGCTCTTGGATCCCCGCAGCACTTGAGCGCGCCACCGGAGGCCTCGTGAAGGTGAAGACGGGCTCAGGACCGTCGCGCGGGCTCCCGGCCGAGGATGTGGCAGTCGACGACCGGTATGTACTCGGTCGGTTCTACGACCTTGGGAGAACGGCGGATCGCCATAAGCGAAATCGTAGGCACCCTGGGACGAACGTCCCGTACTCGTGCCCAAAGTGCGGGACCTCGTACTCCAGGAGGACGAAGGAGTTCCGACTGTCCCCGATTCGGAACTTCCGGGCTGGCTTCGGCAAGACGACGCAGCTCCTAGCTACCGAGCTCTTCGACGCGCAGCGGTCGTCCAACAAGAAGGACGCCGCGAAGCTCGTCTCTTTCTCGGACAGCCGGCAGGACGCCGCGAAGGGAGCCCTGTCGATCGAGCGAAACCACCATCAGGACATTCGACGGGAGCTCCTCGTCCTGTGCCTTCGCCGCGTCCTGTCGCAGCGAAGGCCTGAGGAACTCATCCGGCAGGATCTGGAAGCGGTGGTGGCTGACTTGATGAAGGCCGTCGCCAGCGGCGCGCCGATCACCGAACTCGCCGAGCGGCGGGACGCCCTGCAAAAGGACCTTGGAGAGGCGACGGAGCCGTCGGTTTCCCTCGAGGAGATCCTTGAGGCACCCACAACCGACGCTTTGGGCGGTGCTGGCCGCGTGGTCCTCCCGTTCATTGCCGAGCACGCTGCAAAGGGGGTTCATCCGTACGACGACGCCGGCCAGGACCGTCCGCGTGGAATCCAGGACGGGAACGACAGGTACTTCGAATGGACGGAGCTCTTCGAGCTTGAGGATGCTGAGGTTCGTTGGCGCGACATCGAGCGCTTTGAGAGCGCCGTCCAGTCTGCTCGTCAGAACGTAGTCTCAGCTGTCCATCGTGCGCTGACCGAGGTGGTGTTCAGCAAGACCTACTTCTCGCTGGAGGAGGCGGGCCAGGGCTTCGCAACGGTTCAGTTGAGCAGACTCCCGGAGACATCGCGGACCCCCGAGCGGGTGCTGGAGTTGGCGGGCGTGCTCCGGGTCCTGGCGGACAGCTACCGCTACTGGCCGAACCCCTATCGCGATGACGCGGATGACTACTTCAAGGCCTGGAAGACGTGGGGCCAAGCCAACAAGCGGCTTCAGGAGTACGCGGGACGGTCGTGGCCCGCAGACCCGGAGAAGGCGCTTGAGCGTGCCCTGGCTGAACTAGGTGCTTGCCATCACGAGCACGGCACGATCAGTGTGCCGAGGCTCCGTTTCCAGCTGGTTGAAGCGAGCGACTCGTTCCTCCGGTGCTCCCGGTGCCAGCGCGTGCACTTGCACCGGGGCACGGGCGTCTGTACTCGCTGCTTCGTGTCCCTCGACACCGCAACCAGCGGCCAAGTGAGCATGCTCCACGCCAGGAGCTTCCTCGCGCGCCGCGTTGCGCGGACTCTTGAGCACGCGGGGTCAGGACTTCAGGCCAATGGTTCGTATCGCCTGCACTGTGAGGAGCTGACGGGGCAGACCGATGATCCCGCCACCCGCCAACGGGAGTTCAAGGGCATCTTTGTGCCGCGCTGGATTGACGCCGACCCGGAAGCTGGCGACGAGGGATCGACCGAGCGGATTCTCCGCGGCGTGGAGAAGACCTTCCGCGCGCGGGCGGAGATCGACCTCCTCACCGTGACGACGACGATGGAGGTGGGGATCGACATCGGCCCCCTGCAGGTCGTGTTGCAGGCCAACATGCCGCCCCAGCGGTTCAACTACCAGCAGCGCGTTGGTCGGGCCGGGCGCCGCGGGCAGGCGTTCTCGATGGCGCTGACGATCTGCAGGACACGCAGCCACGACCTCTACTACTTCCACCACCCCAAGCGGATGACCGGCGACATCCCCCCGACCCCTTTCCTTACGAAGGGGATGGACGATATCGCGAGGCGGTTCTTGCTCAAGGGGTGGCTCACAGGCGCCTTCGAGTGCCTTCGGGACCGCGTGCGCTCAACCGGAACCGTCTTCCCCGGCGACCTCATGTCGCCGCCGGACATTCACGGTGAGTTCATCCCGTCCAGCTTTTACCCGAGTTCCCCCGATGGGACGGACTGGGCGACTCTCGTCGAGTCCGTGATGGAAGAGGTCAAGCCCGCCGCCGTGACACTTGCGGATGTTCTTGTGGAAGGGGGGACACTGGACCTGTCTCCGTACCTAGACGCCCCGAGAGCCCGAGCAGAGATCGTGGCGCTAGTTGCCGAGCTCCGAGAAGCAGGGCTGGCTCACACTCTGGCTGAGCGTGGTCACCTTCCGATGTACGGCATGCCGACTCGGGTCCGTGAGTTGTACCTCCGCCTCGGGCTCAAGCAAGGCCGCTTTGAGTGGACGACTGTGGGCCGGGACCTCGACCTCGCGATCTACGAGTTCGCCCCTGGTTCCTCAATCGTGATCGACAAGAAGGAGCACCTCTCGGTCGGTCTCACTCCTGACCTTGCTCCTCCTCTGCCAGGTCGCCGCGACAAGCCTCACCAGGTCTTGCCGTCATTCCAGGACGAGCCGTTCGGGCAGCGCCTATGGATGCTGGAGTGCGGCCACTGCCACGCATGGATGGAGAGCCTCGACGCGCCGGCTTCAGACTTCGAGGAGGAGTGCCCGTCGTGCAGTCGCATGCTCTCCCCTGACCGCGCCCACCTCTGCTGGGTGCCGAATGCGTTCCGGACGAACTTCAGGCCGCGTACCCGCCAGGAGGATGCAGACTCCGGGGTCCGCCATCGGTCAATTCAGGCGGAAGGGAAGGTGCTCGGCTTCGACCTGCACACCGCGCCGCTACGACCTGGCGCGGACCTATGCGTCGAGCTCGCCCTCGACTCGACCAGTCGAACCTACCGCCTGAACCGCGGGCCGGAGCATGAGGCAGGGGGGATGGGGTTCGATCTGCGATCCGGTTCCCAGCGCCTTCCCTTCGGGTGGAGAACGCTCGAACTACCCCGACAGGCGATCAGCGCTGAGCCGCGGCTTGAGCGGACAGTCAAGCAGTTCGACGCCTCAACGGACGTCGAGCGTGTCTGGCTCGCATCCCCGAAGACCACCGACTCACTGTTCCTCCGCCCGACCGCATCGCCATTGGGCCTGGCTCTGCATCGGCTGCCGAGCCGCTCGGATGACGCAGATCCCCCCATCGAAGCTGTTCGGTGGCTCGGTGTGCGTGCGGCAGCGCTCTCAGCGTCGTACTTGATCGTGAACCGGGCATCCCTCGACCTGGACATCGATCCAGAAGAATTCGATGTCCTTGAGCCGAGGATCTACGGCGACACGGGGATGCAGCTCCCCCTCCTCCAAATCACCGACCACCTGGTCAACGGCGCTGGTTTCTGCCGCAATCTGTTCCAGAGCGGCGACGGCACGACGCCGCGGATCGCAGCGCTTATCAGTTCGATGCTGGGCGAATGCGGGACATCGGCGAGCGTCGTGGCCCGGGTCGGTGGCAACCACGAGGATCTGCCCTACCCGCTGGGGGAGTTCCTCAAACCTGGCCATGAGAACTGCGACACCGCTTGCTACCAGTGCCTTCTGCGCTACGGGAACCAGCCTTTCCACGGCATCCTCGACTGGCAGATCGGTTCGGCATTCCTCCGGGCACTGGTCGACCCTGGGTTTCGCTGCGGCCTGGACGGGGACTTCGGATTTTGGGCCATCGAAGGATGGCAGACCCAGGCCCGTCGTCTGGCGGGCGAGATGGCCGAGCGCTTCTCTGGCGAGTGTTCCGAGTTTGCTGGTGTCCCCGCATTCCGGGTCGCCTTGGGGGCGAAGCGACGCAGCGCCTGGGTGCTTCTGGCCCATCCGCTCTGGGACTGGGACGATGAGGCTGAGCTCGTCGGTGGTGGGATCCTGGACGAAGCCAGAGATCTGGCAGACGGCTTCGGCGAACCGCTCTGCTGGGACACGTTCAACGTCGCTCGGCGCCAGGTTCAGGTTCGAGAGTGGATTCGGGCAGCGACCCGGTGATGCCGTCGCGACCGCCGCCGCTACCCAGGCGGATCGTGTCTGTGGAGGCTCCCGAGGCGTTCCACCCCTCAAGCTTCGTTCGACTGGAGGAGTGCCCGCTCTCGGTGCTCGGGGTTCGGAGTGCGAGGGAGAGTGAGATTCTCGTGGTCCATCCGACCGCGTACCTCGGCGTAGTCCTCCACCATGTGAGGCAGGAGGTCCTTGAAGGTCGCTGGGGCGCTAGCACAACGGCTCGGGCTGCTGCGGATGCGATCTTCAAGGCCGCCTTGTCCGAAGTGGAGGCTGCTCTCGCCGTCGAGCCTGCAACCGCTGGCCTCGTGCCCCTGCGAACCGCTGTCGGCCGCCGCAAGTGGAGGACGCGAACGCAGGACTTGTGGGCCTGGGCTGACTCAGTTCCTTCGGTCGGGACTGCTGCGCCGCCGAGGCTCGTTGCCGTGCTTGGAGCGCTTGGGCTCCGGGCAACACCGGCCGTCGATTCTGTTGATCTCGGGACGGAACGGTCGCTCAGCAGCCATGTTCTTCGGCTTCGCGGACGGCCGGACTGGTCGGGGGGGGGCGGTCGGGGGCGGGTGGAAATCGTCGATTTCAAGAGCGGTCAGGTCTTCGACCGAGACGGGAATCTGCTTGAGGAGCACGTCACACAGCTCCAGCTCTACGCGCTGATCGTTGAGGAGGCGAGGCCCGACGTCCGGGTTTCGCTCTACCTTGAGCAGGGGGCGCGGATTCCGGTTCCTTGGGGGGCTGGACCTCGGGAGCGGATTCGTGCGCGGCTCGCGTCGATGAGCGCTCGAGTTCCGCGGGGGGCCCGCTTGCCGAGTTCTGACGTGGCGGACCCCGGGACGCACTGTCGGCGATGCCGGATTCGTCCCTGCTGCCCGGCCTATCTGGCGACTGCGCCCCCGTGGTGGCCGGATCGCGTGGAGAACCCTCGACCGCTCCCCCTGGATGTCTGGGGCGAGATCAAGAGCGCTAAGACCGACCCCACAGGCGGCCTGTCGATCCGCCTTGAGGACGCGGCCGGTCGAGCAGTCCGAGTAGACGGTCTTGCGCCACGCCACGGCGCAGGCTCGCTCGTGCCGGGGGAGCAGGTGTGGCTGTTCGACCTTGAGTCATCCGAAGACCGAAGCCAGCACGGCGTGATCGTTCAGCCGAGGAATTTCCACGAACGGCCGCCGGGACCACGCTGGTCGGAGGCTCGCTGGTGTCGGGTCTACTCGGGCGAGTCGTCGGCTCCGGACGGGGATGCCGCGACATGATGCGACCCGGCCGCCGCCTCCTCTCGATGAAGGCGGCGCGCGCAGGTCGATGCAGCCGGCCTGGTAGCCTGGCGCGCGGAGGATCCCGCCGTGCGAGTCAACCTGTCGGTCCACACGCTGCCCCCGTTCCTTATCTGGCTGCAGAGCAGGGCGATGGAGTCTGCGCGGCAGGTCTACCGCGTCGAGTACGCCGATCTTCGGTGTGTGGTCTTCCAGCCAACCAGCACGACCAAGAAGGTGATGTTCCCGACCGGCGTTGTCGTCGACTGGGTCCATGCGTTTGAAGAGCACCGGATCACGACGGGGATGTCCGCGCGGGAGATGCGCGAGGCAATGAGCAAGAGCGGGGACTGGGCATCCCAGCACCACAGCTGGGAGACCCATCTCTACGCGATCATCCAGGCGTGGTCGAAGGATCGCGCCTCTGTCTTCGACCTCACTGAAGGATAGTGCTCGCCGCTCCTTCGGCTGACTGGATCGGGCGGGGCTTCGCCGTGTCGGACAGCCTCCGACTCGGCTGAAGCCGAAGACGGTCAGGTGCGGAGGACCGGTTGGGGGCCCGGTCCTCCGTGCACCTCGCCGCGGGCTGACGTGGACGCCTGCGCGACGGATGACACATCGCGACGCGCGCCAGCCGAACTTCCGGAAGAAAAGAGGGCGGGGTTGACGGACTCCGCCGAAGAGCGCGGCTTCCGCCCTCGGGCCCGACCGGGGAGGGGAATCTCTCCCTTGCGCTGGACGACGCGTTCGATACGATCCGGACGGGCCGACCGCCGGTCCCTCCAGATGCCCCGACCCCACCCGCGCTGGGCGGGGCTGGAAAAGTAGTTGCATGTGCGTGGCGGTACGAGAGAGACCCCTGATCGCCGGGACCGGATGGTCTCGGTCCGGTCGGGCGCGGGTCGACCGGACCGGAGAAGCATCCGATGTCCGACCGTAGTCTCGCTCGTTTCGTCGAGAGGCGCACGACGTACCCCTACGCCGAAGCGCTTCGGCGAGTTCGCGAAGCCAACCCCGCCATCCTCAAGCTCAAGGCCCAGTTCGGGTGGAGCTGGGAGCAAAGCGCTCGGCGGCTCGTTATCGAACGTTGGGCCACCGAGCGGACCGGTCGGCCCGCGACTCCCATCGCGTGCGAGCAGTGCTCAGCTCCAGACTACGATCGGGGCGACGGACGAGGAGGCAGCGATCGATCAGAGCTCTGCCGCGTGTGCCGCCCTCTGACTGATATCGAGGCATGCGAGGTCTACGCTGCAGCCGCGGCGGCGAACTTCCATCTCGTAGTGGAGCTGGTCGGTCTGGAGCGCGCGGTTCGAGCCGTGGTCCGGGAGGCGAGGGAGCTTCCGGATCTATCGGACGTACCGAGCGCTGTCGGTTGGGATCGCTATCGGCAGCGGGAGCTGTTGTGGGAGGCCCGCGGGGTGACACACTCCACGGAGGACGTTCCTCGCGCCTGGGATGAGCTGCTTCGCGAATCTGGAGCGCCTTCATTGGTGGTCCGCGGGGGCGCAGATCGGCCTGCCCTCGATCACGCTTACGCCATCAGCACCCGGGCCAAGCCTCGGCTTCGAGGCATCGTTGGCGGGCTCTACTACGACCGGCGCCTCCAGTCCCTGATCCGCGAGGTAGGAGACGCCGTCAGGTTTGCAGACAAGAACGGCTTGTGCGTCATCGTCGGGGCCTACTCCACCTGGTATCCGAGGCACGCGATTAGGGTGGAAGTCGTTGGGCCCAGGCTCAGCAAGCAGGTCCACGGCCGGAAGGCGCATCGGCCATGACATCTCGCGGCGGATTGAGAGGGACTTCCTGCATCGCCGGCTGAAGCGTGGCCAAGACCAAGCCGTTCCAAGAACCAGTCAGCGCCCAGCGGCTTGTCGGTCGATCGCGAGCGATGGAAGCGCTTCGGGCGCGTATCCGTCGGGTTGGGGTCACCAACTGCTCGGTCCTACTCCGAGGGGAGACCGGGACCGGGAAGGAGCTCGCCGCTCGCGCCATTCACCACGAGGGTCCGCGTCGCGCTGGGCCGTTCGTCGCCGTCAACTGCGCTGCGATCGCCGAGAACCTGGCTGACTCCGAGTTCTTCGGCCACGAGGCCGGCGCGTTCTCCGGCGCCCGCGGGCGCCGTCTGGGCCTCCTTGAGCAGGCGAACGGCGGGACCCTCTTCCTGGACGAGGTGGCGGAGCTGCCGCTCGCGCTCCAGTCGAAGCTCCTCCGGGCGGTGCAGGAGCGGGAGGTGGTCCGGGTCGGCTCGGACCGCGCAGCCCGGCCGACGAAGCTGGACATGCGCATCATCTGCGCCAGCCACCACGATCTGATGGAGCGGTGCGAGGCAGGGCAGTTTCGCGAGGACCTCTACTACCGACTCTGCGGGTACTCCATCGAGCTGCCGCCGCTGCGCGCGCGCGGCCGGGATCCGGTGCTCCTCGCGAGGAGGTTCCTCTCGGAGTACGCCCCGGCGGCGAGCCTCGGTCGAGACGCCCAGGCCCTCATCGTCGGGCACACCTGGCCGGGAAACGTCCGGGAGCTCCGGGCGGCGATCCGGGCGGCCGTGATCGACTCGGACGGCCGGCGGCTGAGCGCTGCGGACCTGGCGCCCCACCTCCGGGGTCGGCGCGGCCGGGCGGCAGAGGCGGCGCAGCCTCCGGACCGGCGGCGGCTCGTCCTGCACGCGCTCAGTTCGACCCCTCGCGCCATCGGGGCGCTGGTCGCGAGCACCGGGATCCCGGCGACGACGCTCCGGCGCGTGCTTGAGGAGCTGAGGGGCGCCGGCGCCGCGAGCTTCATCGGCGAAGGGCGAGGCCGGCGCTACGTCCGCGCCGCCGGGCCGCGCCGCTGCACGGCCGAGGAGGCGGCGGGGAAGCTGCTGGCCGAGAACGGCGTGGTGTACCGGCGCGACTTCGTGGCGCTCACCGGCGTCGCTCCCCGGACCGCGAACCGGCAGCTCGACGAGTTGGTCGCCCGCGGAGTGCTCCGGCCGAACGGCCGCAAGGGCCGCGCCGCGGGCTACCTCGCTGCGACCACGCCGTCCTGAGGAGGTAGGCCGTGCACTTCGAGGACCAACTCGCGTCGGAGAAGAAGTGCGGACACCTGGGCGGCATGGTCGATCCACAACTGCGGACGCTGGGACTACATCTTCGAGTGCATCAAGACGCTCCGGCTGTTGCCGGGGTGGGCCATCCGCCGGTGTCCGTCCTACGCCGCCAGCAGCTCCGTGAACCGCGCCTGCTGCTCGGCTTCGTCGGCGAGCATCGCGATGGCACGGAGCTGCCGCTCGGTGAACGCCAGCGGCTCCGCCGCCAGGACGTGCGCCTGCACAACGCCCGGCAGCTTCAGCAGCGTCATGACCTGCGTGATCCGCGCCCGAGTCAGCCCCTCGCGGCGCGCGATCGCCGCCCGGTTCTTCGCTCGGCCCGCGTCGATGTCGGCCTGGAAGGCGATCGCCCGCTCCAGCTGAGCCCGCCCTCCGGTCGGCTGGCACGATTTCGACCCCTGGCACGATTCGCCCTGGCGCGATTCCGACCGTCGCCGACCCCGACCGCCAGAACGAGACGACCCCCGCCGCGATGGACGGGGGTCGTCGTTCTTGTCGGCCGACCGACGGGCTCCTCGCGGGGGTAGGTGGCTGTAAACCACCCAGGACGCGAGGACCTCCGTTTCTACGGTCTGGCCCAATATGGCTCCCCGAGACGGGCTCGAACCGCCGACCTAGTGATTAACAGTCACCCGCTCTACCAACTGAGCTATCGGGGAACAGCTGGTCGTTTCCTGTCCGGCGAACCGGAGCGGCCGCGAATGTAGAAGGCGGGCCCGTCGCCGTCAACGGCGGAGGTCAACTCCGGGCCCGAAGCATGACGGCGCGCGCTGTGGTCTAACGCTCGGTATGCACGAGGTCCGACGGCTCTGCGTGTTCTGCGGCTCCTCGAAGGGCACCGACGCCGCCATCGTTCGGGCGACCGCGGCCCTCGGTCGGCTGCTCGTCTCCGAGGGCATCGAGCTGGTCTACGGCGGGGGCGCGGTGGGCCTGATGGGGCTCGCCGCGGACACCGTCCTGCAGGCCGGAGGGCGCGTGACCGGCGTCATCCCGCGCGCGCTGTTCAAGCGCGAGGTCGCCCACCCCGGCTGCACCGAGCTCCTGGAGGTCGCGTCCATGCACGAGCGCAAGGCCCTCATGTACGAGCGGTCCGACGCGTTCGTCGCCCTGCCCGGCGGCTTCGGCACCCTCGAGGAGCTCGCCGAGATCCTCACGTGGTCGCAGCTCGGGCTGCAGCCCAAGCCGATCGGCGTCCTCAACGTCGGCGGCTTCTTCGACCCGCTGCTCGCCCAGCTCGACCGCATGGTCGACTTGGGCTTCCTGCGGCCGTCGAACCGCGCGCTGCTCGTCGACCGCGACGACCCCGACTCCCTGCTCGACGCCCTGCGGCGCTACGACGTGTCCGCCGAAGCGAAGTGGATCGGGCTCGGCGAGACCTGAACCGGCGGTGAGCTCCCGCGATCACGGCGAGGCGAAACGCGTCGTTTCGTCGAGCGGTGATCGTCCTGGCGCTCACGACCGCCCGAAACGGACCGTTTCGGCGAGCCGTGATCACTCGCCCCTCAGGGGTCCCGCTCGACCCCCGCCGCCGCGTAGATCGCGTCGATGACCGCCATGTTCCGCACGATGTCGTCGCCCTCCGTCGGCAGCGGTGCCCCTCCGCGCACCCGGCCGACGAACGCCCGCAGCTGACGCGTGTACGTCCCCTCCCCGCCGACCTTCTCCGCCCGCGTCCCCGCCGACGTCCGCACCACCAGTCGGCGGTACCCGATCTGCGGCGCGATCGGGTTCAGGGCCCGGATCTCGCCCGCGCCGCCCACGATCTTCACGCTCGCCTTCAGGAGCGTCCGGGACCACATCGACGCCGTGAGCCGCCCCGTCGCCCCGCTCGGGAAGCGCACCTCCGCCTCCGTCCGCCGGTCGACCCCCTCCGAGCGCTGCAGCGACGTCGCCGAGACCACCTCCGGCTCCTCCCCCGACAGGTGCCGCAGCATGCTGACGGTGTACGACCCCACGTCCATCAGCGCGCCGCCCGCGAGGTCCCGTCGATACCGGATGTCGCTGAAGACCGGCAGGGGGATGCAGAAGGCCGCGTCGATGTGCCGCACCGCGCCGATCTCTCCGCCGCGGACGAGCTCGATCATCCGCTCCGCCATCGCGTGATACCGCCAGTGGAAGGCCTCCACGAGCACCCGGTCCGCCGCCTGCGCCGCCGCGACCATCTCGGCCGCCTCCGCTGCGTTCGACGCCGACGGCTTCTCGCACAGCACGTGCTTGCCCGCCGCCAGCGCCTTCAGCGTCCACGGGTGGTGCAGGCTGTTGGGCAGGGGCACGTACACGGCGTCGATGTCGGGGTCCGCGAGCAGCGCCTCGTAGGTCGCGTGCACGCGGGGGATGCCGTGCTTGCGCGCGTAGCGCCGGGCCCGACCCTCGTCCCGCGCGGCCACCGCCACCACGTCGGCGTCCGCCACGCGTCGGGCCGGTCGGACGAGGGCAGAGGGGGCGATGCGGGACGCGCCGAGGGCGCCGATGCGGAGGGCGCCGGTCACCGGTCCGTCACTGCGACTCGAGCCAGATCTTCGCGTCGTACCAGGAGCCCAGGTCGCCGACGCCCTCGATGTCGACCTCCAGCTCCCACACCCCCGCGATCGTCTTCCCGGCGAGCGCCTCGGTGCCGTCCTTCGAGGCCGTCGGGACGAACGGCTCCGGTGCGCCCAGCGTGCCCAACCAGCGCCCCTCGACGCCGGCCTCGTCGCTCCAGGCGGGGTCGATCAGCTCGACCTCTTCGCCCTCGGGGGTGCGCAGTCGCACGGTCGTCACGTCGGGCCGGAGTACGTCGATTTCGAGGTACACGTAGGCCCGCTCGACCGATCCGCCGATGCCCGTGAAGTCGAAGTCCCGGACGTTCTCGCCCGGGCTGAAGGGGTCCCCCAGCGCGGGGAACCCGTCCGTCGCCTCGGCCGCGTGGGAGGGCAGGTCCCTCGCGACGCACGCCGTCCCGAGCGTGCCCGCCGCCTGGGACGAGACGGCCTCGGGGGACACCGCCACCGTGAGGAACCACGACCCGGTGAAGTCGTCCGCCAGCGACGTGATCTCGATGCCTGCCTCGTCCGTGTTCTCCGCGCCGAAGGCCGCCTCGTTCGTGAGCATCAGCTCGCCGTCCAGCGACCACAAGGCCATCCACGGGTCCACGTCGCCCGTCGTCGTCGACCGCGCAGCGAAGCGATAGAGCGTGTCGGCCGCGAGGTCGCCCACCAGCCAGGTCCTCGCCTGGTTCGTCCCCTCGCTGAACGTCCAGTTCGAGTCGTCGTCGTCGTCGAAGTAGCCGCAGCCGTGCGGGGCGCCGTCGAGCGCCTCGTTGCGCTGCACCTCCACCGTGACCGGAAGGCGGGGCGCGGCGCCGTCGAGCAGGAACGTCACCGGGAGGTCGCCGGTGGGAGCCGTGGGCGGGACCAGGAAGACGCCGCGGTAGCGGTCGGTGGTCCCCGGGACGACGCCCCACCACGGGTCCTCCCGGCGCTCTTCGCCGAAGGGGAGGAGCCCCTCGATGCCCAGCTCGATCGTCGTGGCGGCGGCGAAGTCGGCGTCCGGGGTCGTGAGGACGAGATCCAGCAGCTTGCCGCGGCGCACCGAGCCCGTGCTCGCCGTGAGGTCGTAGTCGCGGCCGACGACCACCGTGACGGGGCCGGACTGCACGCCCCCGACCACCGCGTAGAGCGTCGTGCGCCCGGGCCCGATGGCCGTGACGGTGCTCGCGTCCACCGAAGCGACCGTGGGGTCCACGGACGTCCACGACGCGCTCGTGATCGAGACGGGCTCGAGCAGGTCCTGGTAGTAGGCGTCGAGCCCGAGCGGCGCCTGCGCGCCCTCGGCGAGGGTGATGGTCGCCACGGACGGCACGAGCCGCTCGATGGGGCGGTCCTGCGTCCACGGGACGGGGGTCTGGTCCGGGACGACGTCCCCGCAGCCGACGGCCAGGGGGAAGGCGAGGGCGAGGGCGACGAAGCTTCCTCGAAGCATGGGCGCAGTATAGGGCGCCGCGCGACCGCCACGGCGGCCCTCGAACCGGGCGCGGCACGACCCGGTTCAGGAAGGTCGGGCTTGCCGGCGGCGCCGGGATCCCCTATATCAGGGCCCGCTGGAGCGCCCTTGGAGGGAGCGCTCCCCCCCAGACGAAGACCATCGAGCCTGTTCAGGGAGGCACTCGTCCATTGATCCGTCGTGACGCCGACATCCTTCAGCTCGATCTGCGCACCCCCGAGGCGCTCTCGGACCTGAGCCTGACCGACCTCGAGGCCGTGCGCCTCATCCTGCGCGGCGGCTCCCCCATCGACTGGCACCGGCTGAACTACTCGACGCTCTCCGAGGTGGACGACCTCCTCCGCGCGAACCTCATCGACCCCGAGCACCCCCGGGACCGCGCCCGCCTCGAGTACCTGCACCGCGAGGCGCTGCGCTACCTCCGCCGGAACTTCGCCTTCCGGTTCCCGCCCGAGGTCGAGTTCCCCGAGGACGTGCGCCACCTCCTCCTGTACGCGTCCGAGACGGGGCGCCTCAACCGGGTGCAGGTCCTGTCGTGCGTCGTCCTGAAGACGATGCACACGATCAACCACCTCGAGGCTCGCGAGCTCCTGCTGGAGACGGCCGTGAGCGAGGCCGAGCTGATCCAGGTGGTGGAGGACGAGCTGCTCGCCCGCGCCCGCGCCGTGATCGCCGAGGGCCTGCCCGTCGTGCACTTCTACGGGTCGCGCAAGGGCCGCGACTCGATGGTGAGCAAGCTCCTCAGCAAGAAGGCCTCGCGCGCGAGCGACATCCTCGATCGGCTGCGCTTCCGCATCATCACCGAGACCCGCAAGGACGTGATCCCGGTGCTCGCCCACCTGCTGCGGCACGTGCTGCCGTGGAACCAGGTGACGGCGGCCCAGTCCACCAACAACCTCGTGGACTTCATGCGCTTCCTGCGCGAGGAGCGGGCGCTGCGCAACCTCGAGCCGATGCTCCAGGTGGAGGTGCAGGACGGGGAGACGTCCGGGCCGGTCCGCAACGAGTTCAGCGGCGGCACGTACCGGATGATCAACTTCATCATCGACGTGCCCGTCCGGCTCGACCACCTGCTCAGCCGCGCGGGCGACCCCTGGATGCTCCAGAAGGGGTCGATCGTGTACGTGGCGTGCGAGTTCCAGGTCGTGGACCAGGAGACGGCGTACCTCAACGAACAGGGCGACAACAGCCACGCGAGGTACAAGCTCCGCCAGCGCGAGAAGGTCGCCCAGCGGCTCATGTGGGGGCTGCTGCGCGAGCGGAACAACGGCAAGAAGCCCGCGCGGGCGCGCAAGGGGGTGCGCGTCGGCCGCAAGCCGCGCACGGTGAGCCCGCTGAGCGAAGAGAGCACGATCAAGCGCCCGCGCCGGGCGTCCCGCCAGGCGCGTCCGCCGCGCCCCGGCCTGCCGCTGGAGATCGGGCAGGACACGGTGCCCCCGGTGCCGCTGCCGATCCGGCCCGCGTCCGCCGAAGAGGACTCCCTGCTCGAGCCCCTGCGGCTCGAAGCGGAGGACTCGCTCTTCTTCGACCGCGCCGACGTCTCCAGCGAGACGTCCTAGCCCAGGCCCACCCGGTCAGGGCAGGAACACCCAGAGCGCCTCGTTCACGTCGCGGTCGGGCCGCCGCCCCTTCCCCCGGGCCCAGAATGCGATGCGCTCCCCGTCCTGGGGCTGCTGCGCCGTGTCGTAGTGGACCACCACCAGCCGCTCGCCCCGGGCGAGGACCGTGTCGTGGATCAGGTCGAAGCGCTCCGGGTCGAACGTCGCGAACGTATAGAGCCAGCGGTCGCCCATGCGCACCGGCTGACCGAAGTAGGGGTCCGCGGGCACCTGCGTCGGCACCTCGGGGTCGTCGAAGTACACCCGCGTCCCCCGATCGATGAACGAGTAGGCCGCATCGAGGACGTCCTTGTCGTCGTCGCCGTGCACGGGGAACTGCACGAGCAGGAGCGAGTCGCCCGGCCCCCACGCGTCCACCGCCTTCCGGACGAGCTCGTGGGTGTGCGGAGCGCCCGCCATCGCCGCCCGGGCCGCGCCGACGTCCCCGGCCAGCGACGCGAGGTGACCCGCCAGCGCCACCGCCACCACGAGCCGCGCCGCCCCCCAGCGCTCCGCCGCGAACCCGACCAGCATCGCCGACGCGGGCAGGACCACCAGGTAGTACGGCAGCTGGTGGTCCGCCGCCGCCCCCGTCGCCACGAGCGCGCCGATCGCGCCCAGGCCCACCACGACGTGACAGGCCGCCGCCCGCCCCAGCGGCGATCCCCGGCCCGCGAACGCGCCGCCCGCGGCGGCGATCGCCAGCATCCACGTCGCCGCCGCCGAGCCGTACCTGCCGGGCAGCAGGCTCACCAACGCGCGCGCCGCCCCCGCCGCCCCCGGCGGATCGTTGATCGGCGGGGACTCCGTCGACGCCACGACCCCCACCAGCAGCGGCAGGCAGATCGCCGCCGCCGCGGCCGCCCACCCCAGGAACACCCGGAGACGACCGCGGTCCGCGACGAGCATCGCCGCCGCCTGGGCGACCGGGAGGGTCACCCCCAGCGCGTGGGTCCACACCACCGCCGCCGTCGCCGCCGCCAGCGCCGCCCCGGAGCCCCGCGACGGCCCCGCCCGCCACCGCGCGAACGCCCACCACTGCAGCCCCGCGACCCCGACGAGCATCGGGTAGTTGTTGACCTCCAAGCCGTAGGCGTTGCGGTACGGGGACACGGCCAGCACGGCGGCCGCCGCCACCGCCGCGGTCGGATGCTCCCGCAGGGCCCGCCCCGCCGTCGCCACGACGCTCACCGACCACGCCCCCGACACCGCGAGCCACATGCCGCCCGGCACCGCCGCCGCCATCATCGCGGCGAAGAGCATCGAGTAGCCGGGCGGGTGGGCGCCCACGAACGTCGTCAGCGCCGCGACCGGCCCCTCCAGCTCCACGATGCGGACGTACTCGCGGTAGTAGGCGGCGTAGGCGAACGTGATCTGGTTCCAGCGGAACGGCACCCGCGTCGCCTGGAGGATCGCCGCGGCCAGCAGCAGCCCGAGCGGCGCCCAGCGCCCGGCGCGCTCCCCCGGCGTCACTCGGTGTCACCGCGGGCGCAGGGGTACATCGCCAGCTCCACGTCCCAGCCCCCGTCGCTGCGCACGACGGTCGTGGGCGGCGCGGGCGCGCGGCCGCACGCGGCCCGGTAGGCGGCCGGGTCCACGAGGCCCTCGGTGAGGAGGAGGGCGGGCGCTCGGTCGGTCCACCCCTCCTCCGCGCTCCAGCCCTCGCCCGCCCCGATCCACGCTTCGAGCTCGGCGCGTCGGGCGCGGATGCGGAGGTGCTCGCCCAGGTCGTGGGTCGTCTGGTGGGCGCAGGGGGGGACGGGCCACCGCAGCGCGCCGACACGGATCGGCGCGTCGCGGCCTCCCGCCGACTCGATGGCGAGCAGCAACCCGATCCAGGGCACGCCCGTGGGATCCGGGGCCTGGATCCACTGCTGCGTGCAGCGCTCGTCGAGGTCGCGGAGCCCCACGGCGGTCGCCCCCAGGGGCACCCCCGGCGGGAGCGATACGAACGTCGTGAGGCCCCACACCGCCGCCGCCAGCAGGCCCGCGCCCCGCCGCAGCCAGGGGCGCCAGCGCGACGCGATCAGCGCCCCGCCGACCGCCGCGAACGGCAGCAGCGGGACGAGCAGCCGGGCGTACTTCTTGGGGATGAGGACGAGCGCCGCGACCCCGAGCACCACGACGGCCGCCGTGAACCCGACGCCCTCGGGGCGGCCCCGCCCGCGCTCCCGGTGGGCGATCGCGACGCAAACGAGGACGAGCAGCGGCGCCCACGCCTCCTGGACCAGCACCAGCGGGTAGTACACCAGCTGGTGCAGCAGGCCCACGGCGTCGGGGTTGGCCTCCGCGGACCGCAGCAGGTAGCCCCCCTCTCGACCGATCCGGTCCACGTACCACGGCCCCGCCACCGCCAGCGCCGCGGCCGCCGCGAGGGCGGGCCCCCACCCGCGCCGAGGCCCCGGCAGGATCCACACGCCGACGGCCAGCGGGACGAGCGCGAGCACCGCCGTCTGCTTGATCAGCAGCGCCGCACCGGCGGCCACCCCCGCGGCGATCCACAGGGCTCGGGCCCGCCGCGGCGCGGCCTGGTCCTCCATCACCCGGGCCCAGCAGATCGCGGCCCCGGCCCCCGCGACGCCCGCCGCGAGCCCGTTCTCGAGCATCACGTGGCGCTGCAGGGCGCTCCACAGGGGCGAGCACAGCAGCAGGACCG
The DNA here is from genome assembly GCA_964512225.1 of uncultured Rickettsiales bacterium. Lineage (GTDB taxonomy): Bacteria > Myxococcota_A > UBA796 > UBA9615 > UBA9615 > CAZEKB01. The sequence continues at coordinate 24,723 of CAZEKB010000010.1, forward strand.
TCGCCGCCACGGTCGTCGAGCCCACCGCGCCCCCGCCGCGCAGGGCGAGGGCGGCCGCCATGGCGGCCGTGGCGGCGGCGGTCAGCCACGCCCAGAGCACGAGCGCGACCTTCGCGGGGCCGTCGCCGTCGAGGTCCGTCACGCCCGCCCGCGCCGACGCCGCCCCGACCACCGCCGGGTACAGGGCCGGGTACTCGCCGAAGTCCTCGACGTACGCCGACCGCAGGGCCTGGAACACCCCCGCCTGGTGCGTCTGCCCCCAGAACAGCTCGACGGCTCCGACGTTGCCGAGCTCGTCGCCGTCGACGATGCGGTCGTCGGTCCCCAGCCATACGAACTGGGCGGCCGTCCAGGCCAGGATCAGCCCCACCACGGCCGCGACGCGCACCGCCGCCCGCGTCCTCACCGCGCGACCGTCACCGTCCCGCGCCACAGGGGCACGGCGCGCTCGTAGCTGACCAGGTCGACGGTGTAGGTCGCGGCGTCGTCCCCCGCGCCCCGCCGCACGATCACGAGGCCCAGGCCGAGGCTGCCGGCGAGATCGGTGATCGCCCCCCCGGCGTCGAACGTGAGCGCGTACCGCTGGGCCTCCTGCAGGACGCGGCTGTCGTACATGTCCCGGAGCGGCTGGGTGCCGATCCCGACCACGAACGCGGTCTCTTCCCCGGGGCCCAGCGCCACGTTGCCCACCACCAGGTTGCGCGCGCCCCGGTCGTCCAGCAGCCGGAACTCCAGCATCGCGGGGTCGTTCGCCGGGCTCCCGTCGGGTCGGATCGTCTCGCGGACCTCGGCGCGGGTCAGCCCGGCGAGCCACGAGTAGTCGAACGTGTAGAGGCGCGCGGCGCCCGAGGGGACGACCCGGTCGGGCAGGCGGGTCAGGTAGCGCCCGTCGACCTCGAAGGCGGAGATGCCCAGCGTCCCCCGGGTGTCGCTGAACCGAGGCGCGGCGATCCGGCGCCACCGGACCCCCGGCCCGGCGGGCTCGTCGCGCCCCTGGACCAGGCGCTCGACCGTCCCGTCCTCGAGCTGCCAGAGGTAGCTGCTGCCGTCCCGAAACGCGTACGCGACGCCCGCCTGGGGCTGGTGCCGCACGTAGACGATCCCCTCGTCGGGCCCCTTGCCGGACTTGGCGACGGTCTCCGCGGGGAACTCCGTCCACGGGATCGGGCCGTCGTCCACGGCGATGTCCACGGTCCCCCGCAGGCGCTGGGCGGAGCCGATGAACGGCGCCAGGTTCTCGAGGCCGCAGCCCCCGGGGAAGGCCTTCGGGGCCACCTCCTCGTAGGAGTACGTCCCGTCGGGGCGCCGGTGCGAGCCCACGACGCGCAGCCCCGTCCCCAGGTCGCCCAGCTCGACCTCGATGTCGGCCATCAGCCGGGCATAGAAGTCGAGGTCGAGGCTGATGTGGTTGCCCCAGAGCTTGCCCTCGGACCGGGAGACGAGCGCGAGCTCGTAGTTGCCGGGCTCGCGGCAGTTGTTGGTGACGTGGAAGAGGCGGTCGCCCACCCCGATGTCGCCGAGCTCGCGGACCTTCTTGGTGATGCGGTTGAACTCTGCGAAGTAGCCGTGGACGTTGCGGATGCAGGCGAAGCGGTCCGAGTCGAAGGGCAGGCCCGCGACGGACTCGGGGACGGGCTCCGCGCCGACCCACGCCGACTCGGGGCCGGGCAGGCGCTCGCGATCGCACACGGCGTCGGGGGCGTCGCAGTCGCGCAGGACGATGTCCTGGAACATCCACTTGCGGAAGTCGACCCCGCGGATCGCGACGTACCGGGGCTCGCCGCCGTCCGCGTGCAGGTAGATGTCGCCCACGGCCGGGCTGGGCTCGTCGGGGACCCGACCGGGCACGAAGCTGAGGTGGGTGAGGTGGCTGAACGGCGCGCCCGCGGCCGCGCGAACCCGGGAGGAGACCGCGTTCGTCAGCGGCTGGGTGTGGGGCGCGGGCAGGCAGCCGGAGATGTCCGGGAAGGCCCCCTCCACGACGTCGAAGAGGGCGTCGGTGGACTCGTACCCGTCGCGCGCGGTCGAGCGCACCTCGGCGCGCATCTTGGCGGCCAGGGCGGTGCTCTCTCGGGGGGCGGGGGGGAGGTCGCAGCGGGGCTCGCTCGCGGGCGCAGGCGCCTTCTTCGCGGGCGCGGACGCCGCCTGGACCATCGGCGAGGGCGTCCCCAGGAGCGCGACCACCGCCGCCGACGAAAGGAGCACACGCCGCACGCCCCGATCCTACCCCCGCGCCGCGGGCGCGTCCGGCGGGGCCGCGCGCCTCACCGATCGAGGGGGTCCGGCCCCTCCCGCTCGACGTCCGCCGAGGGCGCGAAGCGCACCCGCCCGGGCCCCGCCGGCGACAGCGCGCCGACCCGGTAGCCGAGCTCCCGCTCGCACCGTCGGTGGAAGCCCGAGGCGGCGGGGAAGGCCAGATAGAGCCACTGGTACTTCGTGGTGACGACCAGGCCGTGGTCCCAGCCCTGCGCCCGCAGGACGCGACCCGCGTTGCGCAGGTTGGTCGTCGTGTGGCGGGCGTTCGGCTCCACGAGGATCCGCTCGGCGGGGCACCCGAGCGCGCGCAGGAACGCCGCCATCTCCTCCGCTTCGACGTACGGCGTGCCCTCGGGGTACACGGCGCCGCCCGTCATCAGGAGCGTGCGGATGCCCAGCCTGCGCGCCGTCCTCCAGCCCTCCCGCACCCGGCTCCGCGCCAGGGGGTGCAGGCGGATCGGGGTGCGCTGGAACGACGGCGTGAAGCCGGGGACGACGACGACGGGCGGGGCAGCGGCGACGTTCACCGCTGGTATCTTGCCCGGCCCGTGACCGCTCCGTCGCCGCTGCGCACCCTCGTCTCCCACCTCCGCGGCCCGGCCGGGGGGCGGCTGCACGTGCACGGGCTCCGCGGCTCCGGGCCCGCCTTCGCGCTCGCGTCCGTCCTCCCCGAGATCGACGCCCCGGTGCTCTGGGTGGCCCCCACGGCCGAGGCCGCGGACGCGGTGGCCCGGGACCTGGCGTTCTTCCTGGGTCCCGAGGGGCGCCGCCGCGTCTTGCGGTTCGCGGACTGGGACGTCGTGCCGTACAAGGGGTACTCGCCGAGCGCGGAGGTGGGCCGGCGTCGCATCGAGGTCCTCGCTCGCCTCGCCGTCCCGCAGGGCCCGCCCCCCCTGGTGGTGGCGGCCGCGTCGGCGCTCCTCAAGCGCGGCCTCCCCCCCGCCACCCTGGCCGAGACCGTCGAGGCCTTCGCCCTGGGCGACGTCTTCGACCGCGACGCGCTCCTCCTGCGGCTCGTCGAGCGCGGCTACGTGGCGACGGACCTCGTCTCCGAGCCGGGCTCCTACTCGGTCCGCGGCGGCATCCTCGACGTCTACACGCCGGGCTACGAGGCCCCCGTGCGGATCGAGCTGTGGGGCGACGAGGTCGACTCGATCCGCTTGTTCGACCCGTGGTCCCAGCGCTCGATCCGGCCCCTGCAGTCCGTCCGCATCCTCCCGATCCGGGAGGAGGTCGTGAACGAGATCGCGCTCGCGGGCGTCCCGAGCCGCCTCAAGGCCATCGCCGACGCCCGGGAGCAGCCCCCCCGCGCGCGCATCCGCCTCCAAGAGGACCTCGCCACCCAGCGGGTCGTGTCCGAGATCGAGCTCCTGCTGCCGCTGCTCACGCCCCGGCTCGTCTCCGTCGTCGACTACCTCCCCCCCGACGCCGTCGTCGTGCGGGAGGACCCCACGGCCATCGAAGCGCAGCTGATCGGCAGCCTCGAGCAGCTCGAGGACCGGTGGGCCAAGGAGAAGGGGCGCGAGCGCCTGCTGCCCGAGCCCGCGTCGCTGTTCCTGCACGAGGCCTCGCTGGAGGCGGAGCTCGCCGCCCGACCCGGCTTCGACCTCGCGCTGATGCACGACGGCGAGGCCGAGGCCGAGGGTCGAGTCCTGCGGATCGACGCGCCCGACCACGGCGCCCTGCGCACCGAGATCCTCGCGGCGCGCGACGGCGGGACGATGCTCGCCCCCCTCCTGAAGCGGATCCGCGTCTGGCGCGACGAGGGCCGAACGATCGTGCTCGGCACCCGGCGCCAGGGGCAGCGCACGCAGCTCGTCGAGGCCCTGGCCGACATCGGCGTGGCCGTGGCCGAGGTGAGCGCGGAGATCGGGCCGGAGCTGCTCGACGACGCCGACCTCGAGGACACGGCGCACGCGCCCGTGCTCATCGCGACGTCGGACCCCGCCCGGGGCGTCCGCCTGCCGTCGCCGGGGCCGGTCCTGGTGCCCGCGTCGGCCGTCTTCGGACCGCTGAAGGTCCGCGAGGACTCCCGCCGCCGGCGCCGCGGGGGGCCCGCCATCTCGTCGTTCGCGCAGCTCCAGCGGGGCGACGTCGTCGTCCACGAGTTCCACGGGATCGGCCGCTACCTCGGCCTCGAGAAGCTCCGCCTCGACGCGTCCGCCGCGGACGTCCGTCAGGACCTGCGGGAGCGCGCCGCGGATCCGAACTACGTGCCCGGGAGCAAGGGGATCGCGGGCACCGGGCGCGGCTCCAACAACGACTACCTGCTGCTCGAATACCGCGGCGGCGACCGGCTCTACCTCCCCGTTCACAAGCTCGACCTGCTCTCCCGCTACTCCGCCTCGGGCGCCAAGGCCGCGCCGCGCCTCGACAAGCTGGGGGGCAAGACGTGGCAGAAGCGCCGCGCGAAGGTCGCCGAGGCCGTGCAGAAGATGGCCCGCGAGCTCCTGGAGCTGTACGCGCGCCGGTCCGTGGCGAAGTCGGCCGCCTACGCCCCCCCCGACGTGCTGTACGAGGAGTTCTGCGCGGGGTTCCCCTACGAGACCACGCCCGACCAGCAGGCCGCGATCGACGCCGTCGCCGCCGACATGGGGGCCCCCGCGCCCATGGACCGGCTCGTCTGCGGGGATGTCGGGTTCGGCAAGACCGAGGTCGCCATGCGCGCGGCCTTCCGGGCGGTGGAGGACGGTCGACAGGTGGCCGTCCTCGTGCCCACGACGATCCTCGCGCTCCAGCACTTCCGCGCCTTCCAGGAGCGCATGAAGGCGTTCCCGATCACGATCGAGATGGTCTCGCGGTTCCGCACGTCGGCCCAGACGACGAAGGTCCGCAAGGCCCTCGCCGCGGGGACCGTCGACATCGTGATCGGCACGCATCGGCTGCTCAACCAGGACGTGAAGTACAAGAAGCTCGGGCTGCTGGTCGTGGACGAGGAGCACCGCTTCGGCGTGTCCCACAAGGAGAAGATCAAGACCCTGCGGGCCGAGGTCGACGTCCTCACCATGACCGCCACGCCGATCCCGCGGACGCTGCACATGGCCATGTCCGGCATCCGCGACTTCTCGATCATCACCACGCCGCCCCGGGGCCGCCTCCCGGTGCGAACGCAGCTCGCGCGGTTCAGCGCGCGGCGCATCCAGGACGCGGTCGAGGCGGAGATCGCCCGGGGCGGGCAGGTGTACTTCGTCCACAACCGCGTGCGCACGATCCACCGCATGGCCGAGTGGCTGCGCAAGATCCTGCCGGGGGTGTCGATCCGCGTGGGCCACGGGCAGATGCCGGAGCGGGCCCTCGAAGACCTGATGATCGACTTCTTCCAGCAGCGCTTCCAGGTCCTGGTCTGCAGCACGATCATCGAGTCGGGGATCGACGTCGAGTCGGCCAACACCATCGTGATCAACCGCGCCGACAACTTCGGCCTCGCCCAGCTCCACCAGCTGCGGGGGCGCGTGGGGCGGTCCGAGGTGCAGGGCCGCTGCTTCCTGCTCGTGCCCCCGGGCCGGGCCCTGCGGGCCGTCGGGCTGCAGCGGCTGAAGGTCATCCAGGACAACGCCGAGCTCGGTTCGGGCCACCTGATCGCGCGGCACGACCTCGAGATGCGGGGCGCGGGCAACCTGCTGGGGCGCAAGCAGAGCGGTCACATCGCGGACGTGGGGCTGGCGACGTACATGGAGCTGCTGGAGGACGCCGTGAAGCGCCTCAAGGGCGAAGCGGCGGGGGCGCGGTTCGAGCCCGAGGTCGAGCTGCGATCGGACGCCTACATCCCCGCGACCTGGATCGAGGACGAGCGCGACCGGCTGGTCGAGTACAAGCGCCTGGCGGACGCCGACTCGCCGCAGATCCTCGCCGAGGCCATCTCGGATCTGGAGGACCGCTACGGCCGCGCGCCCGACGAGGTGCGCCGGTTCGAGCGGATCATCGCCTGCAAGGTCGTGTGTCGAGACCTGCGCATCCAGCGGCTGCGGATCGTCCGCGGGGGGCGCCTGCAGATCACCTTCGACGAGGGGACGTCCGTCGATCCCGGCCGGCTCCTCGCCGTCGTCGCGAGCCGCGCCGGACGGATGACCTTCCGGCCCCCGGGGGTCTTGTTGGTGGCGCTCGACGCCGCGGAGCGCGAGCGCCCCGTCCACGCCGCGACGGCGGTGCTCGAAGAGCTCGCGGGGATGGCGGTGGATCGCGGGGAATCGCCCGTGGTATCTAGCGTCGCCTCCACCTCCGGGGGCGCTGAATCCCACGCTCGCCGGCCCGGGTCCGGATGACGCCAGGAGCCCTCGAAGACCCATGAAGATCCTGCTGCTCGCCCTCCCCGCGCTCCTCCTCCTGCCCGCCTGCGGGGGGGAGGCCGGCCCGTCGGCGACCGCCCCCGCCGCCTCGTCCGCCCGCGCCGACGTCGGCTGGTCGCACCCGGACATCGGGGAGCCCCTCGCCTGGGTGGGGGCCGTCCCCATCGGCACCAAGGAGTTCGACGCCCTCGCCCTGCGCCAGATGGGTCGCGGCGGCACGCTGACCCCCGAGATCCGCGCGGACGTGATGAACCGCCTCGTCAAGGAGAAGCTCCTGTACGTGGCGGCCCTGAACAAGGGCATCGATCGCGACCCGAAGATCCAGAAGATGATGGTCAATACCCTCCTCAAGGAGGACGTGTACGGCAACGTGCGGTCCGGCGATCTCGGCGAGGACGAGCTGCAGGCCTACTTCGAGGAGCACCAGGACGACTTCGTGGTGCCCGAGAAGGTGCAGATCAAGCGCATCCTGCTCAAGAAGGAGGACGGCGAGGACGACGCCGCGTTCAAGGCTCGCGCGGACGAGCTGCACGCCACCGTCTCGAAGCACCCCGAAGACTTCCGCGCGCTCGCGCAGAAGCACAGCCAGGGCCCGTACGCCCGGCGCGGGGGCGAGCTCGGCTTCATGACCGCGGAGGGCAAGCCCGGGGTGGAGAAGGAGGTCGTCGCGGCCGCGTTCGAGCAGGCCAAGGGCACGATGTCGGCGCCGTTCCTCACGGGCACGGGCTGGAACATCGTCTACGTCCCGAACCGCCACGCGCGGGTCGAGCGCACCTTCGACCAGATGCGCGGCAGCGTGATCCGCAAGGTGAAGTCGGCCAAGTACAAGGAGCTGTACGAGGGCTACGTCGAGTCCCTGCGCGCGAGCACGGAGGTCCGGATCGACGACGCGAAGCTCGCGGGGCACTCGGTGACCGTGCCGTCCGGCGCGGAGTACAGCCGCAGCGGTCCCCTGGGCGTGCCCGGGACGGGGAAGGCCGACGCCCCCGTGGTGCCCGACGGCGGGGCCGACGCCCTCAAGGTCAAGCCGCCTCACGAGGGCCACTAGGCCGTCGTCTTGCGCCCGCTGCTCCCCCTCATCGTCGCGCTGGCGCTCGGCGTCGGCTGCCCCGCCGCGGGCACGGACGACGGGCGAGTCATCGCCACCGTGGGCGCCTCGACCATCGACGTGGACGCCTTCCTCACCGCGGCGCGCGTGCGCGCCGAGGCGGCGGAGTTCCCCCGCACCGGGGCGGGCTTCGAGGCCCTCCGCGACCGGCTCGTGCAGGAGCTGATCGTCGAGGAGGTGCTCGTCGCCGAGGCCCGCGTCCGGGGCATCGTCGTCACCCCCGCCGAGGTCGCGGAGGCGCTCGGCGCGTCGGCCGGGATCGTGGCCGAGGAGGGCGGGGACGGGGAGCTCGAGCGCATCCTCACCGACCGGTTCGGCGACCCCGCGGTGCACGAGCGAGTGCTCCGCCGCCGCCTCCTCACGGCGAAGGTCGAGACCGCCCTGCGCGCCGAGCTCCGCGACGGCATCTCCGTCACCGACGAGCAGGTCGCCGCCGCCCGGGAGCGGTTCGCCCCCGCGCTGATTCAGCCCGCTCGGGTCCACTGCCGTCAGATCTTCCTCGACTCCGGAGAGGCCGCGCGCGACGTCCGTCGTCGGCTGGCCGCGGGCGAGGAGTTCGCCGCGCTCGCCACCGAGTACAACGGCGGGGACGGGGACATGGGGTGGACGGCGGATACGAGCATGCCGCCGCTGCTCGCCGACGCCATCGAGGGGCTGCCGGTGGGGCGCGTGAGCGAGCTGGTGCGCTCCCCCCTGGGCTTTCACCTGTTCCAGCTGCTCGGGCGGAGCCCCGCCGCCCCGCTGCCCGAGGACGAGGCCCGCGAGGCCGTCGTCCGCTTCCTCACCGACGAGACCGTGGACGTGCGCTTCCGAGCCTGGCTCGGCACCCGCTCGGACGAGCTCGAGGTGGCCGTGTCGGAAGAAGCGCTGGCCACGCTGCGTTGTTGCCGCCAGGGCGTCCCCTTCGTGGGGGAGCCCGGATCGGAGTCGTGATGTCCTTGCCCCGTGTCCTGTCCTTCGTCTTCGCCGTCGCCCTGCTCGCCCCGTCGGGCGCCCGGGAAGCGCGCGCGGGCGACGTCGTCGACCGCATCGTCGCGGTCGTGAACTCGGACCTCATCCTCCTGTCGGACCTCGACGAAGCCGTCGAGGGCGCCGCGGTCGATCGCCTGCGCGGCCTCACCGGGGAGGCGCGCGAGCAGGCCGCGGCGAAGCTGCGCGAAGAGGCGTTGGACTTCCTCGTGGACGACAAGCTCGTCCAGCAGGCGATGAACCGCGCGGACATCGTGGTCGAAGACCGCGAGCTGGAGGGGGCGATCGCGGACGTGGCGCGGACCAACCGGATGACGATCGAGCAGCTCGAGGAGCAGCTCGGTCGGCAGGGCATGTCCATGGACAAGTACCGGCAGGAGATGAAGGACCAGCTCCGGCGGTACAAGTTCATGAACCTGCACATCCGCGGCCGCGTCGAGATCAGCGAGCAGCAGCTGCGCAGCTACTACAAGCAGGTGATGGCGGACGCGTCGCCCGATCCGGCGTGGCACCTCCGGCGCATGCTGCTGACCTACGACGCCGCCGCCGACGGGGCTCGGGAGGCCGCCATCGCCGACGCCGACGCGATCATCGCGTCGGTGGCGGGGGGCGCCGACTTCGCCGCGATCGCGAGCGAGCGGAGCGACGACACGTCCACGAAGGCCCGGGGAGGGGACGCCGGCGTGGTCCGCGCCGCCGACCTGAGCTCCGTGTGGGCGGCGACGCTCCGCGCGGGCGCCGTGGGCGAAGTCCTGCGCCTGGAGGCCCCGGGGGGCGTCTGGCTGCTGCAGATCGTCGAGCTCGCGAACGCGGCCGTGAAGCCCTTCGAGGAGGTGCGGGACGACCTCATGCGCATCCTGTACGAGGAGGCCATGGAGGCGGAGATGCAGAACTGGGCCGACGAGCAGCGCGCCAAGGCCCACCTCCGGATCCTCCTGGACGGGTGACGGTCGCCGTCACCTGCGGGGACCCGCTGGGGATCGGCCCCGAGGTCGCCGTCGCCGCGGCCGCGGCCCGCCCGGACCTCGACCTCGTCTTCGTGGGCCCCCGGGCGCTGTGGCAGCGGGCCGCGGACCTGCGCGGCGTGCCCCTGGCCGCGCCCGTGCAGGAGCCCGAACCGGTCCCGGACGCCCCCGCCGAGTGGGGCTCGCTCCCCGAGCTCGCCGCCGTGGCCCACGCCGTGCGCGGCTGCCTCGACGGCCGCTTCGCCGCCCTCTGCACGGCCCCGATCCACAAGGCGCCGCTCCTCGCCGCCGGCTTCCCCCACGCCGGGCACACCGGCTGGCTCGGGGCGCTGTGCGGGGTCGCCCCCGACGACGCCGTGATGTGCTTCGCCGGGGGGCGGCTGCGAGTCGCCCTGGCCACCACCCACGTCCCCCTGGCGGCGGTGTCGACGACCCTGACCGAAGGCCACGTCGTGCGCGCGGGGATCGCCCTCGCCGAGCTCGCGACCCGGCTCGGGATCGACTCCCCCCGCGTGGCCGTGTGCGGCCTCAACCCCCACGCCGGCGAGGGCGGCGCGCTCGGCGCCGAAGACGCGGACGTCGTCGTCCCCGCCATCGAGCGACTGCGCCGCGCGGGGGTGGACGCGACCGGCCCCCACCCCGGCGACACGGTGTTCGGCCGCGCCCTGCGGGGGCGCTTCGACGGGGTCGTGGCGATGTACCACGATCAGGGCCTGGCCCCGCTCAAGACGCTCGACTTCGGGCGGTCGGTCAACATCACGGTCGGGCTGCCGATCGTGCGCACGTCCGTCGATCACGGGACGGCCCGGGACATCGCCTGGACCGGCGTCGCCGACCCGCGCGGCATGGTCGCCGCGGTCGACATGGCGGCGCGGCTCGCTCAGCGCCCGGGGTGGAAGAAGTAGGGCAGCGGCGAGTGATCGAGGGGGTGGAACGTGGGCCCGAACGGGGCCGCGGAGCCGCGGGGGGTCCACTCGAAGCCGAACAGTCGGCTCTTGCGCCCCCCCGTCGACAGGTTGACGGGCCCGTAGCCGTCGGCGGGGATCAGCCGCGAGGAGCCGGGGCCGCCCCGGCGCAGACCGGCGGGGTAGAAGCGCCCCGATCGCGGGTCCGCGGCGAGGCGCACCGCGGCCTCGTAGCGGTCCTCGAGGCGCGGGGTCCCGTCCCGGAGCTCCTTGAGGAAGACGACGTCCGCTTCGCCTTCGCCCAGCAGCGCCCCCGCTTCCCCGATGAGGTTCTCGGCCCACGCCAGGCCCTCTTCGGTGCCCGGGTCCTGCCGCAGCAGCGCGTAGGCCACCTGCAGCCGCGTCGTGGCCCCCGCTTCGTCCGTGTTCGAGGTCTTCACGGCGGCCTTGAGGGCTCGCTTGGCCGCGTCCAGGTCGCCCTTGGCGGCCGCGACCGCCGCCTGCACGGTCGAGCGACGTCGCCGGATCTCCCGCTCTCCGCCGAGGGGCCCGAGGTCCATCACGAGCGTCGCCGCCGTGTCCCATCGGCCGTCGCCGAGCGCCCGGTAGGCCCACACGATCCGCTCCCGGCGGCGGCGGTCCCGGGAGCCGACCATCGCCTGGAGGCGGCCGGGCAGCCGCTCGTAGGCGCGCTCGAGCCGTCCGTCGATGAACAGCAGCTCCGCCGTGAGCAGGGGGCCGTTGCCCCGCTCGATCTCCTCGACGTACGCGGCCGCCGCGTCGGCGTGGGTCCCCGCGGGCAGTGATCGCGCGAGCAGGCGGAAGTAGGCCTTGGCGGCGTCCGCGGACTCCCGCAGCAGGGCCACCTCGCCCGCCTCCCACAGCAGCGCGGGGGGGGCGCCGGCGTAGATCCCGGCCTCGCCCCGAGTGCGATCGAGGGCGATCTTCAGGATGCGGAAGGCCGTGTGGTCGTCGCCCGACCGCCGCGCCGCCCAGGCGATGGCGAGGTGCTTGCGCACGAACTCGTCGTCGGTGTCCTCCCGCAGCGGCGCGTACAGCGCTTCCCACGCCGCCGGGTCCGGGAGCTCGCCGGTCCAGGCGTGGGCGGCCATCACGCCGTACCGGGCCTCCTCGTTGTCCTCGTGGTCCGAGAGGATCTCTCTCCAGTGCCGCTCGGCGCCCGCGGGGTTCCCCCTCGCGAGCTCGGTCCGGGCCGCCTCGAAGCCCTGGAACACGCCGAACGTGCCCTCGTAGATCAGCTTGAGCACGCCCGCGGTCGCGGCGAAGAAGACGATCACGAGCAGCAGCCCCAAGAGGCGCCGGCGTTGCCGCTGGGCCCGGAGGAACCGCGTGCCGACGGCCGAGACGAGGCCGCTCGCCGGGATATCCCCGTCGTCGTCGCGCCTGCCCCCCGCGATCGGGAGCGCGCCCTTGGGGTGGGGGCGGACACCCGACGGCGGCCCCGACCCGTGGGTCCGGTGGAACTCCTGGACGAACTTCGCGGTGGAGACCACCCGCTCCTGCCACTCCATGACGTGGGCGAGCTCGATCGCGATCGCGTCCGCCGACTGGATCCGGCCCGCGACGTCGCGCTCGAGGCACCGCGCGAGGATCGCGCCGAGCCCGGGGATGGCCTGCTCGGCCCGCGCGACCGCCTCCCCGAGGTCCCGGTTCAGCACCTTCGTGATGATCTGCGGGATCGTCTTGCCCGCGAACAGGATCCGCCCCGTGGCCAGCTCGTAGAGGATGGCCCCGAAGGAGAACACGTCGCTGCACGACGGCAGGGGGCGCATCCCCCGGAGCTGCTCCGGCGACATGTAGAGCGGCGTGCCCTTCGCCACCCCGGTGTTCGTGGTGTTGAACAGGTTCGACGTCGCCTTCGCGATGCCGAAGTCCATGATCTTCGCCGTCCCCCCCAGCGAGATCATGATGTTCGACGGCTTCAGATCGCGGTGCACCAGGGCCAGCGGCTCCCCGTCGTCGCCGTGCTGGCGGTGGGCGAAGGCGAGGCCCTTCGCGACCTGGATCGCGATGTCGAGCGCGACGTTCTTGGGCAGCGTGTAGCCCTGCTCCCGGGCGTCGGCGAGGAGGTCGCTGAGGGCCACTCCGTCCACGAACTCCATCGCGATGAAGTAGACGCCCTCGTCCTCCCCGAGCTCGTGCACCTCCACGATGTTCTGGTGGTGGAGGCGGCCCCCGATCCGGGCCTCGTTGATCAACGAGCGGACGTACTCGCCGTCTTCGTTGACGACCGAGTCGCGGATCCGCTTGATCGCGATCTCCTTCTGGAACCCCATCGGCCCGTCGAGGCGGGCGCGGAAGACTTCCGCCATCCCGCCCTCACCGACGCGCTCGAGCAGGGTGTACCGGCCGAGGTCTGCCACGTCGCGGAGTTTAGAGCACGGGTCCTCAACCCGCGGCCGGTCGCGCCGATACAGCCGCGCATGAACCGCGTCGTCGCCCTCGCCCTCATCGCCTGCACCGCGCTGCTGTCCGTCGGCTGCGGCCCGGCCTTCCGATTCCGCCCCCCCGAGGTGCTGCCGAAGGACACGATCGAGGTCGGCGTCGCCATGGGCGCGGGGGCCCGGATCGACACGGGGACCTTCGGCGGCACCGAGCTCCAGGGCTGGGTGCGGGGCGGCGTGGCGGACCGGCTCGAGTTCGGCGGGCGCGTGTTCACGCACACCTTCTCGAGCGTCGGCGGCGCCTTCGACTTCCGGGTCCAGGCCGTGCGCGGACCGTTCGATCTCACGGTCGAGGGCTCGTTCCTGGGCGGCGGCTGCTGCGGGATCGGCGCCAAGAACCGGACGCTCGCCGGGGCGGTCGGCTTCGACCTCGGGGTCGCCGTCGGCAAGCGCTTCGGCCGGGACCTGCCCGCGGTGTACGCCGCCCCCCACTTCCAGATGTCCTGGACGTTCCCCCTGCAGCAGGCGTGGCCCAAGCAGCTGTTCGTGCCGGTGGGCATGGACATCCCGATCGGGCGGACCCCCCTGTCGGTGCGGCCCGAGATGGTGGTCGTGGCGCTCTTCCGCGACCAGGGCGCGCCCGTCGAGTGGCGCGTGGGCGCCGGGGTCGGCTTCTCGGTCCGGGGCCTCGACGTGGCCCGGATCGCCCAGCGGAAGCACCGGGCGAAGGTCGCCGAGCGACGCCGCGCGCGGGCGGAGGAGATGCGCCGCGTGCGGGAGGCGAAGGGCGCGCCCCCCGAGTGATCGCCGCGTCAGGGTTCCCCGACGCCCCCTGGACCGACGCCTCCCAGGCGCTACAGTCCGAGCGTGCAGAACATCCACGGCCACCTGACCGGCCTCAAGCCCTCCGAGCTCAAGAGCCTCGGCCGGCTCTACCGGCGTCGCCTCCGCCCCGATCTCATCGTCTCCCTGGAGCTCGCCCGCGAGCTCACCGGGCTGAGTCGCAGCATCGGGCGACAGGTCGGCGTGCTGGTGGACCGTCGCGGCGCGGTCACCCACGTGATCGCCGGGGACCAGCGCCGCCTCTTCATCCCCGAGCTCGGGCGCGCCCGAGCGGGCGCTCGCCGGTTCCGTGGACTGCGGCTGCTGCACACCCACATCCTCGGCGAGCCGCTCTCGGGCGACGACCTCACCGACCTCTCGCTGCTGCGCCTCGACCTCGTCGCCGCGCTCCAGGTCGACGACGACGGCGCCCCCGGCACGGTCGAGTACGCGACGCTGCTCCCCCCGGACGCGGACCCGGACACCCGGCACCCGTGGCGGCGCGAGGGCCCGCTGCGGCTGGACCACCTCGTCCACGAAGACTTCTCCGCCCTCATCGCGGCCCTCGAAGGCGAGTTCACCGGCGCCACCGGCGTGCACGACGCGGCCGACGGGCGACCCAAGGCGATCCTCGTGGGCGTCGAGCTGTTCGGAGAGACGGGCATCGATCGCAAGATGGACGAGCTCGCCCGGCTGGCGGACACCGCGGGGCTGAACGTCATCGACCGCATCGTGCAGAAGCGCAAGAGCGTCGACTCGCGCCACCTGGTGGGGAAGGGGAAGCTCGAGCAGCTCCTCGTGCGGTCGATGTACCTGGGCGCCGACCTGCTGGTCTTCGATCGGGACCTCAGCCCCTCGCAGGGTCGCAGCATCGCCGAGCAGACCGAGCTCAAGGTCGTCGATCGCACGCAGCTGATCCTCGACATCTTCGCCCAGCACGCGATGTCCGCGGACGGCCGGGTCCAGGTCGAGCTCGCGCAGCTCAAGTACCTGCTGCCGCGGCTGTCGATGATGCAGAAGTCGCTCTCGCGCCTCACGGGCGGGATCGGTGGACGCGGACCCGGCGAGACGAAGCTCGAGATCCACCAGCGGCGCGCGCGCGACCGCATCGCGGGGCTCCAGAAGCGCCTCCGCACGCTCGGCAAGAAGCGTGAGCTGAGGCGCGCCCGACGCAAGCGCAGCGGGGTGCCCATCGCCGCGATCGTCGGGTACACCAACGCGGGCAAGTCGACGCTCCTCAACGCGATGACGAAGTCCGACGCCGTCGCCGAGGACAAGCTCTTCGCCACGCTGGACACCACGTCGCGACGCATGCGCTTCCCGGACGCCCGGGAGGTCGTGATCACGGACACCGTCGGCTTCATCGAGCGGCTGCCCCCGGACCTGATGCAGGCCTTCAAGGCGACCCTCGAGGAGCTGGACGACGCGGACGTCCTCCTGCACGTCGTGGACGCGTCCGACCCCGAGCTCGCGCTCCACGTCGAGGTGGTGGACCAGGTGCTCGAGGAGCTCGGCCTGCAGGACGTCCCCGTCCTGCGCGTCCTCAACAAGATCGACGTCGCGGACCCCGAGCAGCTGAACCAGGCCCGTCATGACGTGGGCGGGGTGCTCGTGTCGGCGGTCACGCGCGAGGGCCTCGACGACCTGATGAAGGGGCTCGAGCAGCACCTGTGGCGCAAGGGGCACGGCGACGTCCGGCCCGCGTGGCAGCAGGCGCTCGACGAGTACGAGGCCGAAGTCCCCGCCTGACGTCAGCCGCCGAGGCGACGCCGCAGCTTCGAGAGCAGCTTCCAGGTCGGCGTCGCGTGCACGGCGTCCAGCTCCGCGCGCAGCGCCCGGGCCTCGTCGCCCGCCGCCCGTGCGAGATCGAAGCCGGGGGCCGCCCGCCTCGGCGCCGCCGCCCACGCCACCAGCGCGTCGGTGGACGCCTCCCCGCGCCCGTCCCAGTCGACCCGCCCGCGGGGCATGGCCACGAGCGCGTCGGCGATCCCCGCCGCATCGCCCGGCGGCAGCTCGGTGAACCCCGGGGCCCCCCGCAGCGCCTCGGTCTGCTCGCACACGACCGTGGCGGCGACGCGCAGCCCGTGCTCCACCGCGTCGAGGAGCCGGGTCCGCGCCCCGAGCTCGGCCTCCGCGCAGCGCCGGTCGACGCACACCGCCACCTCGGCCGCGGCGTGGACCGCGGGCAGCCGCGCCGCGTCGACCCACCCCAGGAAGTGGAACCGGTCCGCGTGCGCCGACGCCTCGGCCCCCGCCCGGAAGGCCGCGTAGGCCCCGTCGTGGTGGCCGGTCACCGCGCCCCCGGTGGCGAGGAAGTGCAGGTCGGCGCGCCGGTCCATGGCCGCCAGCACCCCCGCGAGCATCGTCTCGTGGTCGAGCCAGGTGTTCCAGCCCCCGCTGAAGAGCAGCCCCACCGCGTCGTCGGGGAGCGCGGGCGCGTCGCCCGACGGCTCGACCCAGCCGGCGGCGGCGACGCTGCCCCGCACGACGTGCACGAGCTCCGCGCCGAGCTCGGCTCCCACGAGGCGTCCGGCGGCCCCGAGCGCGCCCAGCAGCGCGGCCCGCTGCCGATCGCTCACCGCCGAGAAGGCGTCGCCGCGGCGGAGGGCGGCCGAGTAGACGTCGTGGTAGCGCGCCAGCACCGCGTCGCTCCCGTCCGCCGCCGCCCGGGCCTGGGCCTCCGCCATGGGATCGCCGGGGACGTCGACCCACAGGGGCTCGTCGGCGACGGTCGCCGCCCCCATCGCCAGGGGGAGGAACGGGCCCGCCGTCACGACGGCCGCGGGCTCGAACTCGCGGCGGAGCCCCCCCAGGGAGTCGAGGGCCTCGGGCCGGTCCGTGCGCACCACGTCCACCGCCTCGATCCCGATCGGTCGAGGCCCCCGCCAGCGTCGCGGCGCCGAAGCCGCCTCGTCGTCGCCGACGAGCAGCGCGATGCGGACGTCGTGGCCGGCCGCGACCAGCGCGGCCCCGAACTGGGCGGTGCGGAGCGACGGGAAGCCCATGCGTCGGACGCCGGGCCCGGGCAGGGGCCCCGATCCGATGAGCAGGATCCGGCTCACGGGGCGCTAGGGCAGTTCTTCGGCGTCGCCGGACACGTGCCGCACGAGCCCCCAGTCGTGGTCGACGTCGACGATGCCGTGGTTGTCCGTCGGGCTCTCGACGGCGAACTCGTACAGCTGGTTGTGCCAGACGTGCGGCTTGAGGTGGTTCTTGTCGAAGATGGCCACGGAGATCCGGTAGGTGCCGCGCAGGAGCCGCAGGCGCGGGTACCGGATGAAGAAGGTGTAGATGCCGTCGTAGGTGCCTTCCATCTGCTCCACGCCGTCGAACCGCGTATTCGGCCCGAACACGTAGACCTCGTCGTTGCGGAACAGGGCGACCCCGAGGATGGGGCTCTCGATCGGCACCAGCGTCTTGAACGTGGTCGCCACGACCATCGGCTCGCCGGTGGAGATGCGGTCCACCTCGTTGCCTTGGGCGTCGAGCGTGGACACGGAGAGGATCTTCGCCTCGCCCGTGCCCGTGATGATCGGTCGCTCGCCGTGGGTCTCCTCGTAGTTCGCGACCTCCTCGCGCCGGCCCCACTCGGCTTCGAGGTCCGCCACCGGCAGCGAGAGCGCCTCGCGCAGCGACAGCCGCAGGTCGTTGTCGTCGTCCGAGCACCAGTACCGGAACGGCACCCGCTCGGGCGCGGGCCGGGCGGGCTCGAGGTTGTTGGCGGTCTCGGCCGCGACCCGGCGCTCCATGGCCCGGGAGTGGGCCGACTCCGCCCCGCCGAACAGGCGCGCCTTGATGCGTCCCTGCCGGTCGCGCGCGACGTCGACGTACGCGTCCACCACGTCCGCCGTGGGCCCGCGGGCCACGATCCGCCCCGCGTGCAGCCAGATGACCTCGGTGCAGAGGTTCCGGATGGCGTGCAGGTCGTGGCTCACGAGGACGAGCGTCTTGTTCTGCTCGAGGAACTCCTCGATCTTCCGCACGCACTTGCGCTGGAAGTACTGGTCGCCGACCGCGAGCACTTCGTCGATGAAGAAGATCTCGTAGTCCATGTGCGCGGTGATGGCGAAGCCGAGGCGCAGCTGCATGCCCGCGCTGTAGGTGCGCACCGGGTGGTCGATGAAGCCCTCGAGCTCCGCGAACTCGACCACCTTGGGGATGAGCTCCTCCACGAGGGGCTCGGGCATCCCGAGCATCGTGCAGGACAGGCGGATGTTCTCGCGGCCGGTGAACTCCGGGTGGAAGCCCAGGCCCAGGTCGAGCAGGCCCGCCATCGTGCTGTGGACGTCGATCGTCCCCTCGGTGGGCTGGGACACGCCCGACAGCAGCCGCAGCAGCGTCGACTTGCCCGCGCCGTTCGCGCCGATGACGCCGAAGGCCGTGCCGCGCTTGATCGTGAAGTCCAGGCCCCGGAGCGCCCAGAACTCCACGTGATGGGAGCGGTTCCCGAAGAACTCGAGGATGCGCCCCCGGTCGCTTCGATAGATGTCGAAGCGCTTGCCCACCCCGCGGGCGACGACGGCCATGTCCCCGGAGGGCACGGCGTCGTCTCCGGTCGACGGGTCGAGATCGGCTTTGATCGCAGTCAAGTCGGCGGGATCCCCGAAGAATCGGCCCACACGGGCCCCCGCGATGTTAGCCGTGCGATCGCGCGCCCGCCAGCGGCCTCCCGGCCGCGGCGCTCAGCGCGAATCCGCGGGGAGGTCGGGCCCGCCCACCGCCAGGGTCCACAGGCCCGCGAGGTAGGAGGTGCCGCGCAGGGACGGCTCGTCTTCACCGCGGTCGCGGTAGATGACGAACATCGGCAGGTGCCCCGAGTCGCTCCAGCTCCGCGCGATCGTGCCGAGGCCCGCCTCGGTTCCGAGCCACCCGTCCGCGCGCACCATGACGAAGTACTCCACCTCGAAGCCCGCCGATGCGTAGGACTCGGCCACTCCCGCCGTGGTGAGGCCCCGCCCGAGCTCGTGATCGTCGTGCACGACCGCGGAGGCGGCCACGAGCAGGAGCGAGCGCAGGTCCTCGGTGTTCCCGTCGGCGGCGAGCAGGAACTCGAGATCCACGCCCCCGGGGAGGTCTTCGCAGGCGTCGGGGCCGTCGAACCCGCGAGGGCCCGACGCCTCGATGGCGAGCTCGCCCGCGCACGCTCGGCAGTGGGCGTCCAGGGTCGTCTCGAAGAGGGCGCGGGCCTCGATCTCGTAGTCGAATCGGCACGTCGGGGCGGAGTCGTCGTCGTCCCAGTACAGGATGTGGAACCGCCCCTCGATCGCGGTCTCCGGGTTCGAGCCGGGGGACGCCACGGCCTCGCCCACGAGCGTCGCCGCGAAGCTCGCGGCTTCGATGTCCGGGACCTCCGTCGCGTCGTCGTCGTCGTCGTCCGGGGCGAGCGCGTCGTCGTCGTCCCCGAAAGGCGAGAGGCCGTCGTCCCCCACGCACCCGGCGGCGCCGAGCACGAGGAACGCAAGAAAGCAGAGGATTGCTCGGTACATCGACCCGGACGTTAAAGCGGTGCGTTGGTGGAATTCAAGGGCCCTGCTCGGCCCGGCCGGAGTCAGACGAGGTCCGGGAAGCGGCGTGAATGACGCTGGAACGTGAGCGCCCCGAGCACGAATACGAGGATCGCGCAGGTGCCGAAGATCACGAGCGAACCGAGCTGCGGCATGCGCTGGTTGAGGATCAGCTCCCGGTAGATGCCCACGAGGTGGGACAGGGGATTCAGCACCAGCAGCGGCGCCGCCTGCTCGGGGAAGTAGCGGGCGGGATAGAAGATCGGGGTGATGAACAGCCAGATCATCAGGATCGGGGACAGCAGGTGCTGGGTGTCCTTGAAGAACACCTGCGCGGTCGCCAGGAAGAGGCCGAGGCCGAGGGCGAACAAGCCGCCCAGGACCATCACCGGGAGCACGAGGGCGGTGTGCCAGGACAGGCCGTGCGTGAGCAGCAGCGCGGCCATGGCGAGCAGGACGAAGCGGATCGACTGGTTGAACTTCTCCGAGAGCAGCACGTAGGTGCAGAGCACCGACGCGGGGAACCGCACCTTCTTGAGCAGGTGGGAGTTCTCGCGGATCGCGTTGGTGCACCGCGACAGGGTCTCCGACAGCGTGAACCAGGGGACCATCCCGCAGAAGAGGAACAGCGCGTTGGTCCACGTGCTGTAGTGGTCCTCGAACTTGACCTTGAGAATCACAGTGAAAACAAGGGTGTAGACCACCAGTTCCACCAGCGGGTGGATCACCGTCCAGAAGAAGCCCATCAGCGATCCGACGTAGCGGGCGCGGATGTCCTTGACCACGAACGCGCGCACGAGGCCCGAGTACGACGCGACGCGGAGGCGCCAGTCGGAGTCGGAGGCGGCCGAGAGGGCCGGTACGGGGTGGGGGGCGGCGGTCACCTGTGTCAAGCTCCGAGCGGAGTGTAGCCGCCGGTCTCGGCGGCGGTCGGAGGCGGGCGTGAGCGACCAGGAGCGAGGCGAAGAGCAACGACGGGCAGCGGCCGCGGCGCGGGCGGCGGAGCGCGACGCGCGCCGGGCGGCGGGCGAGGTCGAGCCGTGGTCGGCGAAGGGGGAGGCGGGGACCGCGGTGCGGTTCCTCGGCGTGGGCGCGGGGTTGCTGGCCGCGGGCGTCGCCTTCCTGGCCGTGGCCGCCTGGTCCGGCTTCTTCGCGGGCGTGGTCGCGGCCGTCGTGGTGGGCGGCGGGGCGGGCGTCGCCACTCACTTCGCGGCGCAGCTGGTGTCGTCCTCGGGGGGGAGCTCCAACCGCCGGCTGCGGGCCGCGTACGAAGCGGCGGCGGCGGCCCTGGAAGCCGCGGACGGCATCGACGCGGGCCGACGCCTTGGCCTGCTGCGGGAGCTGCGAGCGGCGGCGAAGGCGATCGAAGAGTCCAAGCTCGCGGGGGCCGAGCTGGAGGAGCGCGTGGGGGCCTTCGAGGCGCAGGCCGCTAGGCTGGTGGAGACGGCGGGCTCGTTCGCATCGTCCGCGCCGGATCCCGCGTCCGCCCTGTCCGACGCCATCGGCGACCTGCAGGAAGACGCCCGCGCGCACGCCGAGCTGGAGGAGGCGCTCGCCGGACCGTCGACGCAGCCCGCGGGATCGAAGACCGGGCTGCTAGAGTAATGCGTTGACGGCGCCCCGCCACGGCGCCGAACGGAGACCTCCGTGGCCCCATCCATTCCCCTCGCCGCAACGGCCGTCGTCGCCTCGCTGATCGCGGGCTGCGCCGTGGAGGGGACGGCCGTGCAGAGCTGGTGGGGCCCGGTGGAGACGGCCGGGACGAACGCCTCCTTCGCCTCCGGCGGCACCTTCGCCGCGGGGGGGCTCGTGCACTCGTTCACCACCCAGAACAACGGCGCCGAGCGGGACTACCTCGGCGTGGTGCTCGTCGGCCAGGAGGACGGCCCTGCGTCGTGCAGCGTCTACGTGGACTTCCTGCGGCGAATGGAGGCGGCCCAGGAGTACCTCGAGGAGGTGGTCCTCGCGGACCCGCGCCCCCCCGCGGACGAGTGGTCCCAGTATCTCTGTCAGTCGATTCGCGGCGCCTCGGTCGAGGCGTTCGGCCGCGACGGCGCCTATCGGGCCGTGCACGCCCTGCTCGACGTGACCGGCGGCGGCGTCTCCGAGTCCGGCATCTTCCGCCCCGCTCCGTTGGCCGCCGAGGAGACGGAATACCCCGGCGCCGAGGTCCTCACGGAGGCCGGGACGTACGTCGGCCGCGTCTACGAGCGGAGCAGGCACGGCGACGGCATCCTGCCCAGCGGCGAGGTGCCGGGACGCGACAGCGACGTCGACCCCATCAGCGGCTGCGCGACGATCGCCCAGGCCCTGCTCGACGAGCTCGACCGCGGCCGCGACGACTACCCGGATCGGTGGTCCCTGGCCCTGCAGGCGGGCACTCACCGCTACTACCACCACCACACGAGCCAAGAGCAGATCCAGCTCGACGCGGGCGATCCCCTCGAGGTCGGCATCACCCTGCCGGGCTGGGCTTCGGCGGGCGTCGACGGCGCGCCCGGGGGCTTCACCTTCTTCGGTCAAGTCGCGCGCGCGCCCGAGCTGTTCCCGTACGAGCAGATCCTGCTGTCGAGTCAGAGCTCGCCCCTCGAGTTCGTCTCGTGCCCCCTGCTGTCCCAGCACGTGGGGTTGGTGTGGCCGGAGATCCTGGGGACTCCGGACTGGGCCGATGCCCTCGGGGACGACGACGACTCGGCAGGCGACGACGACGACTCCGCGGACTGAGCCCCCGCCGCAGAGATTCGTTTGACGCCGGGACGGCGGGGGTGTGAAATGCCGACACCGAGGCGTCGCTTCGCGGAGCGGCGTGAATGGTTGACCTCGGGAGGTAGAAATGGCGAGTAGAGCCTGGTCGCCGGGTACGGCGATGAACGCGGTGGGCGTCGTCGAGGGCATCGTCCTCGACAACAAGGACCCCGAAGGCATCGGCCGCATCCTGGTCCAATACGTCTGGCTTCCGAACGAGACGAAGACCGCCTGGGCGCGCATGTCCACGCCGATGGCGGGCAAGAACATGGGCTGGGTGATCTATCCGGAGCCCGACGACGAGGTTCTCCTCGACTTCGTCAACGGCGACGTGAACGAGCCCGTCATCCTCGGCGCGCTGTTCAACGGCAAGGACACCCCTCCGTTCGACAACGCCGACGGCGAGAACAACATCCGCACGCTCGTTTCCCGGAGCGGGCACGTCATCGAGATCGACGACACGGACGGGGCCGAGAAGATCACCGTCACCGACACGTCGGGCGGGCTGATCATCTGCATGGACACCGCCGCCGAGACGATCACGCTCACCTCGAGCAAGGACATCACCTTCAAGGCCGACGCGGACTTCAAGGTCGAGGCCGACAACATCGAGATGAAGGCCGGCAGCAAGTCCACGTTCAAGGCGGGCTCGGGCATGGAGGCCTCCGCGGGTACGAAGGTCGAGGTCAAGGGCGGCGGCTCGATCAAGGTCGAAGGCGCCAAGATCGATCTCAACTGATGTCGATGCGATCCAGACCGGTATTCGACATGCGGCGCACGTCGCATGCCGGGGTTCCGGAGTCTCTCGATCTCGAGACGAGTCGCTTCGGGAGGTTCCCGTGAGAGTTCACCCCTCGGAACTGCACGACCCCATCGTCGGGTGCGTCGTCGGCCTCGTCACCGACAACCAGGACCCGGACGGCATGTACCGCATCCAGGTCAAGTATGCCGTGCCGGACGGCGACATCCTGTCCGCGTGGGCGCGCGTGATCACGCTCATGGGCGGCAAGGGGATGGGCTGGGCGTGCATCCCCGAGCCGGACGACGAGGTCTTCATCCGCTTCGTCCACGGCAACCCGAACATGCCGGTGGTCGTCGGGAGCGTGCACAACGGCAAGGACACGCCGCCGTTCGACAACGCCGACGGCAACAACGACCTCCGCATCTTCCACTCGCGGAACCTCCACAAGCTCGAGATGGAGGACAAGAGCGGCTCGGAGCGCATCTCCATCTACTCGACGGACAGCAAGACCGAGCTGGACATGAAGACCGCGGACAAGCTCATCGCCTGGCACGCGACGAAGAACGTCGAGATCTACTGCCCGTCCGGCCTCCTGACCGTCGAAGCGGGGGCGAACATCACCCTCGAAGCCCAGACGGCCTACACGAGCCTGGCGGGGCAGGAGCAGAAGTGGGAGTCGGACGCGACGGTCGACATCAAGGGGAGCGCCGGCGTCGCCATGACCGCGCCCAAGATCGACTACAAGGCCTGATGCCCTCCAGCGACGGGCCCTCCGGCCCCGAAGACGAACCGCCCGCCCCGCGCCCCGGAGCGCGTCGCCGCGCGGCCCGCCTGGAGGCCGACGCTCACCGCCGCGAGCGCCACTATGTGGGCGCGCCCGCTTCGAAGACCGGACGGTCGGGCTGGGCGGGCCACGTGCGCCGTCGGGCGGACACGCGAATGCAGCGCCTCGCCTCGGTCTTCCGGGAAGATCGCGCAGGGCTGGCGCGGTTTCGCGCGATCCGGCAAACTTCCGGGCCCTGGGACGGGAGCCCGGACCTGCTCCCCGTCTCCTGGTTCTTGTTGTGGAGGAGTAACGTCGACTGGTACCCCGAGAGCGCTCATCGCTCGACCAAGGTCTCGGTCGGTAGACAGGAACTCGGGTCCCGGCCACGGCCGGATCGGCCGCCTCGCGAAACGAGGCCCCACCCGTTCGAACAGAAACCGAAACCCACCCGTGCCCGCACCCGGCCAAGGGATGCGGCGCTTTTGAGAATCGTTCCGATAACGGAGGAGTAGAGCGCAGATGCCCAACTACCAGACCCCAGGTGTCTACATCCAGGAGATCGACTCCGGCAGCAAGCCGCTGGAGGCCGTGTCCACGAGCAACGCCGGTTTCATCGGCGTCATCCCGATCTCGGCCTTCTCCGAGATCCGCTGGCAGGACGCCAAGGGCGAAGACCAGCTCAAGCGCCTCCCCAGCGGCCTCGTGGCCGACAACAAGGCGAAGGTCGCGGACCTCGACACGCTCATCGCGGGCCTCGGGCTCCAGACGAGCGACGTCTCGGACGTGAACAAGTTCACGGGGCTCTTCGGCGCCAAGGCGAAGGTCACGACCAAGGGCGACAAGACCACGATCGAGATCGGCAAGGGCAAGGTCGAGGTCGAAGCCAGCGAGGTGGACGCCAAGGGCCAGGTGCTCGTCCGCAACAAGACCCGCGTGGCGTCGATCATCGACGAGATCACCGCGGCGGGCGCGCTCGCGAAGTACACGCCCGCGTCCGTCGGTGAAGTCGTCGACGCGTTCGGCGGCCGGGACGTCAAGGTCGCGGGCGGGCTCACCCGCTTCTCCGTCGGCCCGACCAAGGTCACGAACCCGACGCAGTTCAACAACTTCATGCGGAAGTTCTTCGAGACCCTCCAGATCGAGCTCTACGGCAAGACCGCCCTGCGCGACGATCCCGAGGCCCTCGAGGCGGAGTACCTGGCGTTCCTGAACGTCCGCGAGGTCTTCAACTTCGTCATGAACGTCTCCGGCTTCTTCAAGAACGGCGGCGGCATCGCGTACCCCTACCTGCTCTGCGCCGAGTCGTCGGACATCCCGCTGACGAACCCCGCGAAGCCGCGCGAGGGCCTGGGCGCCTTCGACGACCTCGAGAACGATCTCCAGATCCTCGTCGGTCCCGGCCTGTCGCCGAACCAGCAGAAGGAGATCCTCGAGTACTGCGAGATGCGGGGCGACTGCTTCTGCGTCATGGACGGCCCGAAGGAGCGCATGCAGGGCGAAGAGATCGAGAAGAACGGTCTCCTCCCCGCGTCCGACCGCGGCTTCGGCGCGATGTACGTGCCGTGGTTCAAGGTGGCCAACCCGTTCAACGACAAGGACAAGACCTGGTCGTCCGAGGTCACGGTTCCGCCCTCGGGCTTCGTCGCCGGCGTCTACGCCCGCGTCGACGGCACCCGCGGCGTCCACAAGGCCCCGGCCAACGAGACCGTCTCCGGGATCACGGGCCTGGCCTACACGATCAACGCCCGCGAGCAGGCCGCCTACAACGTGCGCGGCATCAACTGCACCCGGGACTTCGGCGGCCGCGGCATCCGCATCTGGGGCGCCCGCACCCTGTCGACCCTGAGCAACCCGTCCTGGAAGTACATCAACGTCCGGCGGCTGTTCATCATGATCGAGAAGACGATCCAGCTGGGCAGCCAGTGGGCCGTCTTCGAGCCGAACGACCACCGCCTGTGGGCGCGCCTGCGCCGCAACATCTGGGCGTTCCTGAGCCGCGTCTGGTCCTCCGGCGCGCTCCAGGGCCGCACCAGCGAGCAGGCCTTCTACGTCAAGTGCGACGAGGAGACGAACCCGCAGGAAGAGATCGACGCGGGCTACGTCAACATCGAAATCGGCATCGCCCCGGTGAAGCCCGCTGAGTTCGTCGTCTTCAAGATCGGCCAGTGGGACGGCGGCGCCTCCATCTCGGAGTAGTCCTCGCGACCTGAAATCATCCTCCTCGGCCGGTTTTTCGTTCCGGCCGGGGAGGGCACTGGATATGATGGGCCGTCTCGCGATATTGCGAGGCGTATCCAGCCGGCTCAGACCGGCATGTCCGCCACCTAATGGAGAACAGAAATGGCTGACGAAAACACCGAAACCCTGTACGCCGGCTTCAACTTCCTCCTGGAGGTCGAAGGCATCACCGAGGACTCGTCCACGATCATCGGCGGCTTCAAGTCCGTCGCGGGCATGGACTCCTCGACCGAAGTCATCGAGTTCAAGCAGGGCAACGACATCCGCGTGCGCAAGAAGCCCGGCCGCACCACCTACAGCAACATCGTCCTCGAGCGCGGTTACACCGCCACGGACGATCTCTGGGAGTGGCGCAAGAACATCGAGGAGGGGAGCATCGACCGCCGCTCCGGCGCCGTGATCATCCTCGACCACGACGGTTCGACCGAGGTCGCCCGGTACGAGTTCTTCCAGGGCTGGCCCTGCAAGTGGAACGTGCCGGACATGGCCGCCGACCAGTCCGGCATGGCGATCGAGAAGATCGAGATCGCCGTCGAGCAGGTCAAGCGCTCGTAATGAACTGAACGTCGTCTCCCCGCCCCGGATTCGCCGGGGCGGGGGGGTTCGGCGACCCGCCGCGTAAAGACCTTCCGCGGCATTCTCTTCGACCTTCCCCACGGGGCCGTCGAAGAGGAGGTGAGAAAACCCGAACGAGGAGGCTCCCATGCCTAGAGATCTCGCAGACGCCGCGTTGGGCGCCCTGGGGACCATGCTCCAGGACACCGATGACCTGGCGAGCGCGCATCACTTCCTTCTCGAACTCGAGACCACGAGACACGGGTCCCGAGAGATCATCGCGGGTTTCAACCAGATCAGCGGCGGCGGCGTGAAGGTCGAGAAACGCGACGTCACCACCGGAGACGACCGGCACCGGATGCACCAGCCCGGGGCCGTCGAATACGAGAACATCACGATGTCCCGCGGTCTGACGTACAACACGGACCTGATGGACTGGTTCAAGGACATCGTCGAAGGGAAGATCGAGCGTCGCTCGGGCTCCGTCATCGTGCTCGACCAGGCCGGATGGGAGCACCGGCGCTGGGACTTCTACGAGGCCTATCCCGTCAAGCTGACCTTCCCGGACCTGTCGTCCGACGGGTCCGCGGTGGCGCTGGAGAAGTTCGAGATCGCGGTCGGCCACACCCAGTGGTGGGGCGGCGGCATCCATTACCACGGCGAACTCGGCCAGTACTTCTAGGGGTTTCGGATGTCAGGCTCGGAGAAGGAATACAACACCCTCGGCGCCCACCGGTTTCACATCGAGATCGACGGGGTCATCCAAGGCGGCTTCAAGACGATGTCCGGCCTCGGGAGCAAGCAGGACGTCATCGAGTTCAAGCTCGGCGGCGACCGCAGCGTCCGCAGCAAGCCGGGTCGCGTGAAGTTCAACAACATCGTGCTCGAGAAGGGCTACACCACGGGCACGGAGCTGTTCGACTGGCGCAAGTCCATGATCGAGGGCAAGGACGACCGCAAGAGCGGCGCGATCATCGTGCTCAACGACGACGGCAGCCAGGCCGCGCGGTGGGACTTCTTCCGCGCGTGGCCCGTGACCTGGGAAGGCCCCGGCCTCACCGCGGGTGCGGCCGACTCCGCCGTGGAGAAGGTCGAGCTCGCCGTCGAATGGGTGGAGCAGGGGACCGTCTCCTAGCGGGGAGGCGCAGGACAGCCCGGTCCACCTTCACTAGAATCCTTGCCTTCGGGGCGCCCGCCGATCGGGGCGAAGCTGCCTCATCGACCGACCGCGGAGCTGCCGAGATCCCATGGAACTGAAGACCGAGTACGAGTTCACGCTGCCCAAGGGGTACGTGGACAGCGAGGGCAACCTGCATCGGCAGGGCGTGATGCGTCTCGCCAGCGCCAAGGACGAGATCATCCCCCTGACCGACCCCCGGGTCGCGCGCAACAAGGCCTACATGATCATCGTCCTCCTCTCCCGCGTCATCCGGCGCC
The DNA here is from genome assembly GCA_964512225.1 of uncultured Rickettsiales bacterium. Taxonomy (GTDB): domain Bacteria; phylum Myxococcota_A; class UBA796; order UBA9615; family UBA9615; genus CAZEKB01. The sequence continues at coordinate 52,426 of CAZEKB010000010.1, forward strand.
TCGGGACGATGGAGAGCGTGCACACCGGAGTCATCGAGAACCTCTTCGCGGCGGATCTCCGCTACCTCGAGGAGCTCTACAACCGCATCAACGAAGACGAGGTCTCCGTCCGGGTGAAGTGCCCGAGCTGCGGCCACGACTTCGAGAAGGAGTTCGGCAGCCTGGGGGAATAGTTCGCTACCCCCTGGATCGGCTCTACCAGGAGGTAGCCTATATCGCGTACCACTTCCACTGGACGCCCGACGACATCATGGCGCTGTCGCACAAAGAGCGGCACCAGTGGGCGAAGGAGATCGCGGGGATCAACGAGAAGATCAACCGCTCCTTCAACCGGTAACGAGCCCGGCTGAACAACCACCATGTCTCTCCCCACCACCCCCGGCAGCGAACTCGCGTTCCGCCCCGGCCTCGTTCTCGCCGAGACGGATCGGGGAGACGCGGTCGACACCACGGTCCGTACGGACGTGGCGGCCTTCGCTCGAGTCCGCTGGTCGCCGGAGGCGCTCGACCCCGACCAGGAGGGTGTCGACGCCCTCAGCGTCATCGACCTCCCCGGGTCGGCGGAGGCGGTCAAGCTGCCGTTTCAGCTCGTCCACCACGAGCTCGAGGACTGGGAAGAGGAGGTCTTCGAGGGCGAGTTCCGCACCCAGCGTCCCGCGCTGATCCGCAACTACTTCGCCAACGGCGGGGTCACCGCCCACCTCGTGGACGTCACCTTCTCGGTCCCCCCCTTCGATCCCTCGGGTCTGGACGACGACGAGGACCCGGAGCTGATCGCCGAGCAGCGGCTCGAGGCGGCGTTCCTGCGGTTCTACACCTGGCTCTTCGACCGCCTCGACGACTACGGCGCCGGCTCGATCAGCCAGATCTGCCTGCCGGAGCTGTGGCTGCGCCAGGTCCACCTGCTGCCCACGGTCTGGGCGATGGCCGCGAACTTCGCGCGCAAGACCGGCAATCGCTTCATCGTCGCCGACTCCTGCCCCCCGTTCGGGATGCTCCAGGACGCCGAGCGCAAGCGCGCGCGGGCCGAAGGCTACGAGCTGAGCGCCGAGGAGCTGTCTCCGGCGTCGTTGGTCCCCTGGTACCGCGAGGAGAAGTGGGGCGACCGCGAGGACGTGCCCACCGAGGTCGGTCTCACGCTCGACGCCTTGGAGGAGACCCGGTCCGCGCTGCGACGATCCCAGGTCACGCTGTCCTGCCTCGCCATCTACTGGCCGTGGGTGCGGACGCACCGGGGGCTCAACCTCCCGCCGTGCGGCGCCGTGTGCGGGATCTACGCGCGGAGCGACGACGAGAACGCCCCCGTGGGCGTGATGAAGCCGCCCGCCAACGAGACGATCCGCGGGATCCAGGACGTGTCGATGCACATCGACGAGCAGCCTCGGAACCTGCTGCAGCGCAGCGGCATCAACCTCCTGCAGATCCGATCCGGCAAGGGGATCATCATCTGGGGCGCGCGGACCCTGAGCGAAGAGGACCTGTGGCGCTTCGTGAACGTCCGCCGCTTGATCGGCTACATCGGCAAGCAGCTCGAGATGGACAACCAGTGGGCCATCTTCGAGAACAACACCTTCTCGCTCCGCGAGCGGGTGGAGCGGGATACGAAGTACTTCCTGCACGACCTCTTCGAGCTCGGGGCGCTGCGGGGCGACACGCCGGAGGAGGCGTACATCGTCCGGTGCAACGACGAGAATAATCCCGAGGAGATCGTGGATGCGGGTATCTTGGTGGTGGACGTGTGGGTGAATCCCGTTCAGACGAACGAATTCGTCCACCTCCAGCTCAAATACGGTGACGCCTCGGTGCAGTAACGGAGAAAGGTACCGACGATGGCCGACAACACGAACGTCAGCGACTACGGGGACGATCCGTTCGGCGCGTACAACTTCTGGGTGGAAGTTGACGGCATGGACGGAATCAAGGCCCGATTCAGCGAGGTCTCCGGACTCAAGGGAGACGTCGAGGAGTACGAGATCAAGGAGGGCGGCCTCAACTACCGCACCCACCTGATCCCGGGCCGGACCAAGTGGGGCCCCATCACGCTCAAGAAGGGCCTCACCGGGGACGACGACCTCGAGAAGTGGTGGGCCGACATCGTCCAGAACAAGAAGGGCAAGCAGCGCAAGACCGTCAAGATCACGCTGCTCAAGCGGGACATGACGGCCGAGAAGAGCTGGAACATCCGGAACGCGTGGATCAAGTCGTGGCAGGGCACGACGGTCAACGCCAACGGGTCCGAAATGGCGATCGAGACTTTCGTCCTCAACCACGAGGGCGTGACCGAGTGGACCGGGGAGAGCTGAGCTCCCCCCGGTCTCACGACAACCGAACCACCGCGTAGCACCGAGAAAAGGAGCCCGCGATGTCCGAACTGGCAAAGGCCTACTTCGAGCAGGTCGAGAACAGCAAGAAGTTCGAAGTTCAGTTCAACCCGGAGAGCTACAGCATCTCCAAGGCGGCGGACTGGTCCCAGAACAAGAGCGACCACGTGCTCGACAGCCCCCTTCTGGAATGGAAGGGCGGCAAGTCGATGAAGCTCGAGATGACGCTCATGTTCGACACGTACGAAGACGAGTCGGACGTGCGGAAGATCACCGCGCCCATCGAAGAGCTGACCATGGTCTACGACGAGACCCACGGTCCGCCGCACCTCTACTTCCACTGGGACGACTACATCACCGTCCGCGGGTCGCACAAGGTGACCTGGGTGATGACCGCCTTCAATACGACCTACAAGATGTTCAGCGCGGCGGGCGTGCCGGTGCGCGCCGAGATGAAGGTATCCCTCACCGAGATCGCGGACGAGGAGACCCAGAAGAGGCGCATCCGCCTGCAGTCCCCCGACCACGAGAAGGCGTACCGCGTCCAGCCCGGCGACACGCTGCAGGCGATCGCCAACGAGGCGTACGACGACCCCACGCTGTGGCGCCCCATCGCCGCGGCCAACAACATCGAGGACCCGCGCAGCCTCGAGCCGGGCCAGGTGCTTCGCGTTCCGCGGATTCGCTGAGCCATGGCAAAGGAACACAACTACGCGGCCTTCTCGGTCACCATCGGGGGCACGTCGCTGAACGTGGCCAACGACGGCATGGAGGTGGCGAAGATCCTCGTCGACCTCGAAGCCGACAAGATCGACATGGCGACGGTCAAGTTCAACGACGTCGCGCGCGGGGTGCTCGCCGAGGCGAAGTACAACGTGGGCGACCCGATGCAGATCGACCTCGGGTACTCCGACGGGGAGACGACGCTCTTCAAGGGGGAGGTGGTATGCCTCGAGCCCAACTGGCCGGAGGGGCAGCCCGCGGGCCTGACGGTGCGCGGCATGGACCGGGCGCATCGGCTCAAGCGGGGCAGCAAGATCCGGTTCTGGGAGAACATGAAGGACAGCGACATCGTGAGCGCGATCGTGGGGGAGAACGGCCTCTCCGCGGAGTGCGATACCACGGATGTTCAGCACGTCTACATCCTCCAGAACAACCTGTCGGACGCCGAGTTCCTCAAGTACCTGGCGCGTCGCAACCACTTCCACCTGCAGGTGGACGACAACAAGGTCAAGTTCATCAAGCCCGCGGTGGGCGGCGGCACGGAGGTCGCGCTCAAGTACAGCATCGAGCTGATGGACTGCCGCATGCGGCTCAACGCGATCGGCCAGGTGGACGAGGTCATCGTCCGCGGCTGGGACATCTTCCAGAAGAAGGAGATCGTGGGGAAGGCGAAGACGGGCGATCTATCCAAGGGCGGCGGCAAGAACATCGGCGCCGACCTCGCCAAGGACGCGTTCGGGGCCGCGAAGGCCTACGTGACGACGTACCCGATCCCGGACCAGGGCGCGGCGGACAGCCTCGCCAAGGGGCTGCTCGGCGCCAAGGCGAACCAGTTCCTCACCGGGACCGGCCGCTGCCAGGGCAACCCCGACGTGAAGCCCGGCAACACCGTGGACCTGCAGGAGCTCGGCATCTTCAGCGGCAAGTACTACGTCACGGCCGCCCGCCACCAGATCGGCCAGCGCGGCTACATCACGGACTTCGACTTCTGCTCGAACACCGACGGTAACGGGTAGCGGCGGCCGGGACCGCCTCGTCTCCTCCGGCACCTCGCCCCTCGCGATCGCCCTTCGCACTCGGCCTCGCGCGGCGTAGGCTGGACGGGCCATGAGAGCGCTGCTCATCGCCGCCCTCCTCGTCGTCCCGTCGGGCGCGCTCGCCGCGGACTTTCCGGTCTGCCACACCCCCGCCCTCCTGCCGACCTTCGCGCCTGCGCCGGGGCCGCCGTCGTGGACCGCCGCCCGCGACAAGGACGCGCGCAACCCGCTGGGTGTGCCCAACCAGCGGCTCAGCGACAACTTCGCCGTCCGGTGGGGCAACGGCTGGAGCGCGCCCACTTCGCAGATCGACGACCTGGTCGACGCGCTCGAGGACGCCTGGGCCGTGATGATCGGCGACATGCAGCATCCGATGCCGTGGACCACCGACGGGACGCTGATCAACGTCTACATCGGGGACAGCGGCAACGGCGCCCCCCCGAGCTACGGCGCGGGCGGGTACTTCACGCCGGACTCGCAGAACTACCCCACCCTCGTCATCGCCGCGGCCTCGATCCCCGCTCGCTCCCGCACCGTCGCGATCCACGAGCTGTACCACGCCGTGCAGTGGGGCCTCGGCACCTACACCTACGACGACGCCGACGTGGGGGCCTGGTACTGGGAGGCGACGGCGAGCTGGATCCCGTCCATGGTGGACACGCAGTCCAGCGACCACGCCATCTTCCTCTTCGGCTTCGCCCTCGCGGCGTACCTCCCCCTCGACTCCTTCGACTACGCCGACTCCGGCGCCCTCGTGGAGTACCACCAGTACGGGGCCATGATCTTCCCGACCTTCCTCAGCGAGCAGGTGACCCCGTGGCAGGCGGTCCGCAACTCCTGGGTGGAGCCGGTCGGCGGCACCGGCGACCCGATCGAGGCCCTGCGCTACGAGCTCGCCGATCTCGGTGAGGACTTCGACGACGCCTTCGTCGACTTCGCCGCCCACAACGTCTTCTGGGACTACCGTCAGGGCGCCGCCTTCGAGTCGATCATCGACCTGTACCGCGACTACTACCCCGGCGAGGACGAGTACACCGAGATCGTGACCCGCGAGGGGGAGGGGAGCCCCCCGAGCTCGCGGAGGCCCGCCCGGTACGGGACCAACACCCTGATCCTCGACCTCCCGTCGAACCGATCCTGGGAGCTGACCGTGGACGTGGACGGCCAGGGGGACCGGGGGAGCCCCGCGCGCTGGGGTACGACGCTCGTCACCGACGACGGCGACATCGAGTACGAGCGCTTCTACTTCGACGACGGCTTCGCGACCGTGCGGTTCTCCACCGACGGCGGGGACGTCGCGCTGTCCGTCGCCGCGTGGTCCGAGCAGCGGCGCGCGGGCGAGCGCTTCGACTGGTCCTGGGACCTGCGCGAGGTCCAGGGCGGCGACGACGACGACGCGGGCGACGACGACGACGTGGGCGACGACGACGACAGCGGCTCCGGCGGCCGCTCCGGCCGCGGCAACGCGCGCGGCCGAGGGTGCTCCTGCCGCACCGCCCCCGCCGCGACCCCCGCCGCGCCGCTCGCGCTGCTCGCGATCCTCCCCATCGTCCGTCGTCGACGCGGGCGCGCCGCCTGAGCCTCACCCGATCGAGGACCGTCGACGTCGCGTTCGCCCTGGCGATCGGGGCGGTCGCCGTGCTGCGCCTGCGGTACGCCCTCACCCTTCCGGACGAGACCGCCGACCTGTCCCGGCACATGGCCTACGGGGCGCGGATCTGGACGGACGGGCCCGGCGTCGCGGCCCTGCCGCTCGAGAAGCTCGCCGCCAACACCGCCCCCGCGCACATCGATCTCCAGGACATGCCGCGCCACGCCACGTGGTTCATCGAGTGGTCCTGGCTCCCGTACAACTACCCGGCCATGGCGCTCGCGTTCTTCACGGCGCTCGCCGCCCTGTCCCCGACGCTGCTGGCGGGCAAGCTGGCCCTGACCCTCATCGAGGCCGCCAACGCCCTGCTGGCCTGGAAGATCACCGACTCTCGCTGGACCGGCCTGCTCGTCTGGGCGTCGGCCCCGTCGATCTGGTGGGTGTCCCGGGAGGGGCAGTTCGAGCCGCTGCAGAACCTGTTCGTCCTCGCCGCCCTGCTCGCGCTGCGCCGCGGCCGGACCGGGGCGGCCTGGACCCTGCTGCTGCTGGCCGTGCAGACCAAGGTCACGGCCGTCGTCCTCGTCCCCTGGTTCCTGCGCGAGCTCGTCCGGGACCCCACCCGCGCCCGCGCCGCCGCCGTCGGGGCGCTCGCCGGGCTCCTGCCCACGGCCCTCGCGTCCGCGGCCTACCCCGCCGTCGCCAACGTGTTTCGCCACGCCGCCCCCCTCGCCGTGTCGCCCTGGGGCATTCCGGCCCTGGGCATGTCCCCGCCGCCGCCCACCTGGACCTCGCTCATGCACGTCCTGGCGCTCGCGGGCCTCGCCGCGGTCGTCGCCGTGCTCGTCGTCGGGGCCCGGCGCGCGACCGACCGGTGGGCCTACGTCGCCCCGGCCGCCTTCCTGGCCGCCCTGCTCGTCGCCGGGCAGGCCCAGCCCTGGTACGTCCTCCTGCTGCCGGCCTTCCTCGTCCCCGTCGCGGACGCTCGGGTTCGCAACGCCGCCATCGCGGCGACGCTCCTCATGGATCCGTCGTCTTGGGCCCGCGTCTTCGGGGGCGATACGGGCGCCCGCGAGCAGTACCACCGGGTCCTCGGGTGGTTTCTGGAGGGGCCCTTCGAGGTCGATACCCCGCTGTGGCACTTGTGGAGCGCTCACTGACCCCGCGGTCGGGTTGATCCCTCCCTCCCGATCGAGGAGAATCATCGTCCGGTTCGCTCGGAGGAGACGGACCGCCGGTCGTAGCTGAACGGTGGATGTGCGGCCGCCCGGCAAGGAGAATCTCGTGAGTCGCGAGTTCCTCGGCAGAGGGTGGCGCTTTCCCGTCGTTCCGCGTCAAGACGGGCAGGGCGTGGAGCTGTCTCAGTACGAGCTCAACATCGCCGAGTGCATTCACGTGGTCCTGAACACGCAGCCCGGCGAGCGGCAGATGCTCCCCGAGTTCGGCTGTCCCCTCCAGGATCTCATCTTCGAGACCAACTCCGCCTCGACGCGTCACACGGCGGAGGGGATGGTGCGCACGGCCCTCGCTCGCTGGGAGCCGCGCATCGACGTGGACGACGTGATCGCCGAGTCCGCGCCGGAGGATCCGAACCGGATCCGCCTGCGCATCTCGTACCTCGTCCGGAAGTCGAACAACCACCAGAACATGGTCCACCTGCTCCAGCTGCAGGAGTTCATCGATGCCGATTGAAGCGCCCAACCTCGACGACCTGACGTACGCCGAGATCGTCGAACGCGCCAAGCAGCTGATCCCCGTCTACTGCCCGGAGTGGACGAACTTCAACGACGCCGATCCGGGCATGACCCTCGTCCAGCTCTTCGCCTGGATGACGGAGATGACGATCTACCGGCTCAACCGCGTGCCGGACGCCACGTACATCCACTTCCTGAACTTCATCGGCGAGCGCCAGGGCCCCGCGCTGCCGGCCCGCACGCTCGTCAGCTTCCAGAAGCTCAACGACAAGACGCCCCCGGTGCGTCTGGACAAGATGGTCGAGGTCGCCACCGAGCAGACCGAGGACGTGGACGACGTCCGCTTCCTGACCGTCCGCCAGGTCACCGTCATCAACCCCTGCCTCGAGCGGATCCTCGGCCTGCAGATCGCCCCCGGGCTCGGCGGCGAGAAGGACGTGCTCGCCATCGAGCGCATCGTCGATCAGGACCCGGATGCCCCGCCGGTCTACGAGTTCGGCGAGAAGGCGGGAGACTCCGCGGGCCTGCCCCTGCTCGAGCCCGACCCCGATCGGAACAACCTCAACGCGAACATCTACGAGCAGTTCCTCTACGTGGGCCACAACCTGCTCGAGCGGCTGCACACGGACGACGAGGTCACCCTGCACGTCGAGCTCAAGGGCAACGAGAGCGGCAAGCTCTTCGACCTGCAGCGATTCTTCAAGTGGCAGTACCGCACCGCCCAGGAGTGGGTCCCCTGGCTCGACTCCCGAAACCTGCTCGCGTCGGGCCTGGAGAAGCAGTCGCCGATCGGCGACTGGGACCAGAAGACCGGGGACCTCGTCTCGGACGAGAACCGCAACCTGGCGCGCTACTGGGTCCGCGGCCACCTCGACTTCGAGTCCTACTACCTGGATCTGATCCGCGAGCACCCCAAGGGTCGCTTCAAGCCCCGCCGGGGCCGCAGTCACTCGATGGAGCTGTTCGTCTCCCGCTCGGGCGACCACACCCTCGAGTTCAAGTTCACCGAGCCCGTCCGCCCGGGCAACAAGGAAGCGTTCATCATCCGCTTCCCCCGACTCTCCCTGCGCGTCGCCCCCACGTACGTCCCGGGCATGCAGTGGTACTACTTCACCGAGGACGGCCGCTGGTCGGCGCTGCCCGATCGCAACGTCACGCTGCGTGGGCTCGACACCTACATCAACGGCCCCATGCCCTCGGACGCCGCGCTCCCCGCGCGCTTCCAGGCCACGCGCAGCCGGGCCGTCGACATCGCGGCCCTCACGGACGAGGGCGAGCTCGTCATCTCCCTCGAGCGACTGATCCGCATCAAGCTGCTCAAGGGCCCGAACATCAACCGGCTCGAAGAGGTCTCGCTCGAGTCCCCGCCGGTGGAGCCGTTCAGCAACAGCGAGTTCAACATCAAGTCGGTCGAGAACTCGGCCATGTACATGGGCAGCGACGTGTTCGAGGACACCGTCGAGCGCGTGCTGTTCGAGTTCAGCTACTTCTTCAAGGGCTACAAGTACCCGCGCGCCGGCCAGTGGGGCCTCGAGGACGACCTCAAGCGCTACCGCTTCAAGCTCCAGTACCGAGCCAAGAACAAGTGGAAGCCCGTCAAGCTGAACGACGACGAAGGCAACGCGTTCGAGGAGTTCTGCTTCTCGGACATGCAGCCGTCGTACAGCGAAGAGGACCAGTGCTTCAACGTGCGCATGAGCCTGCAGCCCGCGACGCAGTTCAAGGGCATCACGGCGGTCAAGCTGCTCGGCGAGGAGACGTACTGGATCCGCCTCGTGCTCACGTACGCGGACCTCACCGACCAGGTCGAGGTGGACGTCGGCAAGACGGAGACGTCGAAGGCCACGAAGGACGGCAAGGGCAAGGCCCAGGAGAAGTCGAGCATCTTCGTGAACCGCGACCAGCACTACTTCCCGCAGTTCTTCGGGATCCGGGTGCAGCACCGCGGCGGCGGGCGCAAGAAGCGCGGTGAAGAGGGCGAGGACTGGTACCGCCACATCCTCCACGACTTCGAGGCGCTCGGCGTCAACGAGAACATCCCCAACCCGCGGTTCACGTCGATCCGCCCGCTCGTCTCGCGCTCGCTCACCAGCAAGAAGGAGATCCGGTTCCCCTGGATCGCCCCGGTGGAGACGCACAAGGACGGCCGATTCGTCTACATGGCGTTCGACCGGCCCCTGCCCCTGGGCGAGGAGGTGTCGATCTACTTCCGCATGACGGGCGAGCCCGTCCGCGGCGCCGAGCGCACCGGCACGTGGGAGTACCTGGCCGCGGGTCGGTGGCGCGAGATGCGCTACATCCCCACGTCCTTCGACTTCCGGGGCAGCGGCTTCGTGCGGCTGCAGATCCCGATCCTCGGCGGGGACATCGACCAGGAGGTCACCTGGATCCGGGTCAAGCTCCCGGACTACGTGCGGCGCGCCGACGGCACCATGGGGCCCGCCCGCTACCCGCGGCTCACCCACCTGCTGCTCAACGCGGCCGAGGTGGTCAACATCCAGAGGCGCACGCTCGAGAAGTTCAGCGCCTTCGGGATCCCCAACCAGACGATCCACCTCGTGCACCAGCCCGCCGTCATCCCCTACGACGACGTGCTCAACGTGCTGCCCGAGGACCTGCACAACCACGACTTCATCGACCTCGAGGTCGTCGCCGAGGGCGAGTCGGAGGGGTGGAAGCTCTCGCTGGACGACGATCTCCGCGACGCCGGGCGCCACGACTCGTCGTACTCGGTGGATCCGGTCCGGTCGGTCGTGCGCTTCGGCGACGGCGTGCACGGCGCCATCCCCAAGGCCGGGACCCACAACGTCGTCGTGAACCACTACTACACGACCGACGGGCTCGCCGGGAACGTGCCCGCGGGCAGCATCGCCGTGTGCCTGACCTACGGCAGCAAGGTCCTCGTGAACAACCCGTTCCCCGCCACCGGCGGCCGGGACGTGGAGCAGGTGGACGACCTGGTCAAGCGCGCGCCCCGGGCCCTCACGGGGCGGACGCGGGCCGTCACCACCGAGGACTTCGAGATCATCGCCAAGGAGGCGTCGCCCGCGATGCTCGCGCGGTGTTACGCCTTCAAGGACCCGAAGGACGACCCGTGGGTCATCCGCATCACCGTGCTGCCCCGCCGCGACGAGAAGTCGGGCGAGGTGCCGGACGCCGAGGAGATCGGCCTGCTGCGGGCCGTGCAGGAGTACGTCGCGGAGCGCTGCCTGATCAATACGCAGGTGCGCGTGCAGATGGTGGAGCTCATCCCCGTCACGGTCGAGCTGCGCTGCCTGCTGAACCCGCGGACGAACCCGTCGGGCGTGCGCGAGCGGGCCGAGGACTGGATCACGCGGTTCCTGGACCCGTACACCGGCGGCGTCGACGGTACGGGCTGGCCCTTCGGCGACGTCCCCCGGTCCCAGGACCTCCAGCACATCCTCAAGGAGATCCCCGAGATCCGGCACGTCGAGGAGTGCACCGTCCTCCGCGCCCCGCCCGTGGGCGCCCCCGCCGGCTACGCCAAGACGCTGCCCAAGAAGGGCAAGCCCGGCCAGCTGTACATCCTCCACGGCACCCCCACGGTGCTGGTCGACGTGGATTAGGAGGGCCCGGGCACCGTGCTTCAGATCGATACGTTGGAGCAGATCCTCCGGGAGGGACTGCACGCCGAGGACGGGGTGGCCATCGTGCACCACGTCCTGGGCAACCCGTGTCGTGTGGAGTACGTGAACGAGGTGCGTCGCCACCTCTACGGGCGGATCGTCGGGGTCCGGATCCGGCCGCGGGGGGGCACCCCGCCCACGACGGTGACGTTGCATCCCCGGGGCGAAGGCGTCCGCTTCGAGCGCGAGAGCCGGCTCATCCACTTCGCCACGCTGGAGCCGCGCGACACGATCAGCCTGCTCGTGGCCACCCAGGGCTACGGCGCCTACCTGCCCGGGGTGTTCACCCGCGGCATGCAGAACCAGCGCACGGGCTCGGGGCGGCCGGAGGCGGACTTCCTGCGCCGGTTCCTGCTCGTCTTCCAGACGCTCAACTTCCGCGTCGAGAGCGAGGTCGCCGGGCGCGACCGCATCGTCTCGCCCGTCATCCACGACCCGAAATTCATGCCGTGGCTGGCGTCGTGGCTCGACTTCGACCTCGACGAGCGCATCCCCGTCACGCGGCGGCGGATCTTCCTGCGGCGGGCCGTCGAGCTGTTCCGCTGGCGCGGGACCATCCACGGCATCTGCGAGATGATCCGCACCCTCACGGGGCTCGACGTGAACATCGTCGAGCGCAAGGGCCCGCAGCCGCTGGAGCTCGGCAACTGCGCCCTGTCGCGCCCCGCCGACGCGACCGCGACGGTCCTGCTGCCGTTCGTCACGCACCCCGGCGAGCACCTGATGGTCTCGCCACGCTTCGCCCGCGAGGAGTACTTCACGATCGTCCTGGACGACCGCGAGGTCTTGCTCTCGCAGTACGGCGAGCGGCTCAAGGAGCTCTTGGAGCAGGTCGTCCGGCTGGTCGAGCGCGAGAAGCCGGCGCACCTCAACTTCGTCATCTGTTTTCGGGACGAGGAGCTCACCCACAACGGCCTGGTTCTGGCCGGTGCGGGCGAGATCACGCCCAACTCGGTTCTTGGGAGGTCCTGCCTGCTCGGCTGAGCCTTCGGGCCCACCAACGGCGGAACCTCGGCATCTGAAGGGACACCATGGAAGCCATCCACAACCGCAGACTTCGCTCCTTCGAGGGCATGTGTCTGTCGGACATCGACCTGCAGGACGAGCAGAACTACTGGCTCTTCAAGCGGCGCCTCCACAACATCCACCTGCACGGCAGCGGCGTGGTCATGGGTCTCAAGCCGGAGGTCGTGCAGACGGCCGAGGGCGACTGCATCGAGATCTCCGAGGGCTACGCGCTCGACGTCGAGGGCAACGACCTCGTCGTCCCCGAGGGCGCGCGCAGCGACGTCGTGCCGGAGGAGCCGGGCAAGTACCGCGTCTTCCTCGTCTACAAGGAGGAGGACGACGCCGCCAGCAAGCGCCAGGCGTACAACTCCACCGAGCGGCAGGAGACGCGCACCGTCGAGTCCACCACGATCGTCTTCAACGAGAAGGAGATCATGGGTGGGGTCGAGATCGGCCGCATCACCGTCGGGGACGGCCGCAAGGTCGAGGGCAAGATCGACCTGCGCTACGTGCCCGTCGCCACGCCGCCCGAGCCCGAGGCCCTGGGCGAGCTGCGGAACAAGCTGCGGGAGTTCATCGACGCGTCGATCGAGCTCGTCATGAAGGCCTACCTGGTGGAGCAGAAGCCGGTCGCCGACGTCCGTGCCCAGCTGTTCCTGCAGACCCTGGTGACGGCCGAGGCCCGGCTCATGTCCGAGGGCAGCTCCGAGGAGGTGCTCTGCAACATCTTCAGCGCGCTGATGGAGCGCGCCCAGCTGTTCCTGCGCGGCGTCCGCAAGGAGTCGAAGAAGACGGGGCTCTTCCCCCACTTCAAGACGTCCTGGCAGGCGGTCAAGAAGATCCAGAAGAACCGGCCGAAGAGCGACAAGCTCGACCTTCGGCTGGACTGGATGCAGAAGGCGCTCCAGGGGGCCATCAAGGCCTCCGGCAAGGACCGCGAGAACATCCGCGGCATCTACTACGAGGAAGTGGATGATGACTAGGTCATGGGGGCCCACGATGTGCGACATGCTGCGCACGTCGCATGCATCGGACGGCCGCTCCGAGGGTCGCCCTTGAGGATGGTCCATGTCTGAGGAAGAAGAAGACTTCGAGATCATCGTCGTCGCGCTGGACGAGGACGGCAACGAGATCGAGGAGGACGACGACGACGGCCTGGAGGTCGATTCGGACGGCGTCGTGGACCTCACGTTCGGCGAGCAGCAGTACCGCCGGATGGAGTACGACAACGACGACCGGTTCGCCATCTACAAGCTGATGGCGCACTTCCGGGAGGACGTCGTCCGCTCGGGCCGCATCTTCTGCGCGGGGGCGGGGGCCCTCGGCAACGAGGTCCTCAAGAACTTCGCGCTCCTCGGCGTGGGCGAGCTCTGGCTGGCCGACTTCGACGCCATCGACAAGTCCAACCTGGCGAAGTCGGTGCTCTTCCGCCCGGCGGACATCGGTCGGCAGAAGGTGGAGGTCGCCGCCGAGCGCCTCCAGGCGATGGACCCGGACATGAAGATCGTCCCCATCCAGGGGGACATCCGATTCGAGATCGGCCTCGGCGTCTATCGGCGCATGGACGTGCTCTGCTCGGTCGTGGACTCGATCGACGCCCGCGTCGGCTTCAACCGGATCTGCGCGGCGCTGGGCAAGCCCTGGCTCGACGCCGGGATCGGCGAGCTGAGCTGGCGCGTCGCGTGCTGGCACCCCCACCAGGGGGCTTGCTACGAGTGCACGATGGACGCGGCCATGCGGTACCAGCAGCACCTTCCGTACGCGCCCACGTGCGCCCCCATGCAGGAGGCGATCCGCGAGATGAACCGGCAGCCGACGTCGCCCCTGGCGGCCGCCATGTCCGGGGCGATGATGGCGCAGGAGGCGCTCAAGCTCCTGCACCACGCGAAGATGGGGGAGGACTTCCCCGAGGCCCTCGAGCTGCCCTTCGGGCACCAGTTCTACTTCGGGGGGGCGGCGCCCTACCTCGAGACGCAGACCCGGCGTCGGGTGCCCGAGTGCGAAGGCCACGAGTACTGGGGCTGGGTCCAGGAGGAGCCGGGCTTCACGGCCGCGGGGACCACGCTGAGGGAGCTCCTCGAGCGCGCCGCGGAGCTGCTGGGGACGAACCCCCGCGGGGTCGGCCTGCGCCTCGGCTCGGACCTGATCACGGAGCTGTACTGCCATCAGTGCGGCTGGCGCGGCGAGTACTTCTACCCGCGCAGGGGTCGGCATTTGGATCTCTCGTGCCGCAACTGCGACAATGAAGCTCGACCGGACTACAAGCGCGCGTTTCGCGTCATGGACAAGTTCGCGGACCGGACGTTGGCGGACCTGGGCTTCCCGAAGCTGCACATCTTCCGGGTGTACGGCGGAGGCACGACCATCGCGATCGAACTGACCGGAGACGAAGCCGAGGTGATGCGTGGCGGATAAAGCAGGATTCGGCGGGCCGGGGGACGTGATCCCCACGGCGCTCGCCCTGTTGGTCATCACCGTGTTGTGGGGGACCACCCAGTACGCCGACGGCACGGTGTTCATCGGTCTCGTCATCGGCACGCCCCTGGCCCTGGGGATCCTCTCGGCGGCGACCGTGCGGATGATCCTGGGACGGGCCCGCGGCGGCCTGGGCGCCGTGGGAGGCGCGGGCGTCGTGGTCTTCGCCCTGATGTTCGCGATCGCGGCGATCATCGCGAAGACGTCGGCGGAGACGGCGATCGCCTTCGAGACGTCGGCCCTGGTCCTGTCCTTCGCGGTCGGCGCGGTGGGCTCCTTCATCGGGGCGCTGTCGCTGAACCACTACCGCATCGTCGAGAAAGAAGACGACGAAGAAGACCTGGACGACGACGAGGACGACGACGGGGACGACGTCGACTACTCGACGCAGCCCGAGGAGCTCGTCTGCCTGCTCACGAACCAGGTGGTGAACCCGGACCACGACAAGTACGTCGTCTGTCACAACAAGTTCAACCAGACCGAGGTGTGCCACGCCGTCTACCTGATGGACTACGTGCACCTCCTCGACGGTCGCTGCCGACGCTGCTTCGCGCAGCTGAAGGAGCGCGACCTGCAGGGCTTCAACTGAGCAGGGGCCGCCCGGGGCGCCGCCGGAAGGCGACGCGAACGACGCGGTTCCTCAAACCGGTATACTCCGACCCCCCACGCTGCCGCCTTCCCCACACAGACACGGGGCCGCTGAGCAGTACCAGGAGATAGAGCGATGTCCAGTGTGGTGAAGGTGCGGCTCAAGGAGCCGACCGGCGGTACGAACCGAACGGTGAAGATCAGCTCGAACGTGCCGTCGAGCAAGCTCGCTCCGTTCCTCGCGCGCCAGCTGAAGATGAACATGACGGATGAGCAGGGGCAGCCCCGGTCGTTCAAGATCTCCGTGCCCGATCGTCGCTCCGGCGGGCGGAAGCACTACATCCTGCAGCCCAACGAGAACCTGGCCGATGCGGGCGTCGAGGAGGGCGACGAGATCCGTCTGGTCATGGAGCACATCCCGGCCTGAGGCCGGAGGAGGCGTGATGGCGGAGACCCCCAAGAAGAAGCGTCGGCGCAAGAAGCCCCCGGAGGGAGCGGCCGGCGGAGGCGGAGGCGGCGGCGGGAACAAGCGCCTCTCCAAGAAGCCGGAAGGCGACGCGAAGTTCGTCATGGGTCGCCTCGCGACCGAGTGGGAGCGCCTGCAGTACTACATGGGCGAGCAGGAGTACTGCTCCGTCGAGCCCCTGGACTTCACCTGGGGCGAAGAGGCGCTGCCCTACAAGTACCGCTTCACGTACCGGAAGCCCACGCTCGGCCGCCCGGACAAGAAGACCTTCCGGTCGAAGGGCTACCCGCTCGACCACTTCCCCGTCCGCGACGAGGTCAGCTTCGACATCTACCTGAGCGAGGCGTACCCGGTGATCAAGCCGGAGATCTACGCCGTCAGCGAGATCTGGCACCCGAACGTGCACCCCGGCGACGGCTTCGTCTGCTACGTGAACGACAACACCTGGGACCTCACGGTCCACCTGTCGGACGTGGCGGAGATGCTCCTGGGCGTCCTCTCCTGGGAGGACATCAACGAGAACCCCGACGACTTCTACAGGCGCGTGGAGACCGGGGACTACCTGAACGCCGACGCGGCCGCGTGGGCCTTCAACCACCCGGACGAGGTCGACTCGTTCCGCATGTTCTATTACACCAAGGGCGGCATCAGCTTCGACATGGAGGAGGACGGCGGCGAGTAATCGCCCCATCCGTCGGAGACGCAGCGAGGCAGAGTCCCCTCCCGGGGCTCCGCTTCCGTCGTTCTGGGGGGCGTGGCCGCTCGAGCCGGGGCGGGGTCGCCGGACCTCAGAGCGTGGGGGCGAACTGGGGGGGGAGGTAGTCGAGCTCCCCGTCGTCGGACCTCTTGCGCCCGAAGGGGCCGTCGCCCGCGTCGCCGCTGCCCGCCTTGGGCTGACCGGGGAGGTACGCGGTGAGGTTCACGTGGATGCCGACGTAGCGGTAGTCGCGCCACAGGCGCAGGGCGTAGGGGATGTTCGCGCCCACGCTCAGCTCGATGGCGTCGATGGGTCGGATCTTCACGCCCACGCCCGCCTGGTGGAAGCCGAAGTACTGCGCGTCGCCCGTGGGCGGGCTGTAGAAGCTGTGCTTCTGCAGGCTCTCGAAGTAGATCGAGATGATGTCGTTGGGGCTCACCGCGGCCTGGACGTTCCACAGCACCTGGTGGTGGATGTTGTTCACCCGCAGCCGGAAGCCCAGGGTCGTCTGGATCTGGAAGATGTCGTTCGGGCGGAACCCGAACCCGTACGTGGGCTGGATCGCGAAGAAGAAGCCGCTCTTGGGCGCCGCGCCCGCCTCGATGTGGAACATCCCGGACATGAGCAGCCCGGTGCGGGTGTCCTTGATGAAGGCGCCCTTGCCGCCGATCTGCAGCGAGCCGCCGAGGTCTCGGCCGGCGTGCCGAAGGGCCGCCCAGGCGCTGACCTGGCGGTGGAAGTTCCACTCGAAGGTCGCTTCGTAGTTGAAGCGATCCGAGTAGCCCCACAGCACGCCCACCTCGATGTGACGACGCGTGTTCGGGGACAGCGACAGGAGCGTGGGGGCCAGGAAGCGGAGCTCTTCGTCCTTCGCGTCGACCTTGCTGCTCTCCTCTTCGGCGAGCCGCTCCTCCAGGGTCTCCTGGTAGGCGGCCTCCTCGAGGGCCTTGATGCGCTTCTCGATCTCGAGCCGGTACAGCGACTTGGTGTACACCTCGAGGTAGCGGTTCCAGGCGTCGATCTCCTCGGCCGGCCCCTCGCCGCGCAGCTCGTCCTTGTACTCCTTGTAGATCTCCTCGGTGTCGACCTCGTCGTCGAGCTCCTCCTCTTCGCCCTCGGCCTCGTCGTCCTCGAACTCGAGATCCTCGAGATCTTCGTCATCGGCGGCGAAGGAAGACGCCGGGAGGAACAGCAGGGCCGTGGTCGTCACGGAGAGGAGCAGACGCAGCGAGCGAGACATGGCGCGGACAATACCAGCGTTCGCCGGGTAGGGTCCCCCGCCCGCGATGACGACCCCGACTGCCCTCGCCCCCGGCCTCGCGCCCGACGACTTCACGTCGCTCGAGAGCTTCGCCGCCCACATCCAGGAGCTGGTTCTGCACCTCCGGGACGAGGGGCACGTGCTCTCCTCGGTCGACCAGCACTTCATCGAGCGGTGGTGGGCCGCGGGGTTCCCCCTGGAGGTGGTGCTCGCGTCGGTGCTCGACGGCGGCCGACGCCTCATGGCGCGCAAACGCAAGCCCCGGGGCCTCCCCCTCAAGTCGCTGGACAAGCGGGTCGTGCGGGACGGGGCGGCCGCGCTCGAGCGGGGCGGGCCGAGCCCGGCCGCGACCGGTGCGGCCGAGGACGACCTGCCCGCGCGACTCTTCGAGGCGGTGACCGACGCGCTGGCCTCCGGCGACGTCGCTCGATCGGCGCGGCAGCGCGCGGCCGAGGCGCTGCGGGGCCTGCGCGACGCGGGGGCGGGTGCGCACGTGTTCGCGGCGTGCCTGGCGGTGTCTCGGCGCTACTACGACGACCTGTTGGCGGACCTGCCCCCCGAAGCCGCGGACCGGCTCCGGGCCGATGCCCTGACGACCCTCGGCGACGCAGCGCGTCGAATGACCCCCGAGGGGCTCGGAGAGACGGTGGAAGAACTGGCGCGACGGGCCCTGCGCGCGCAGGATTCGCTCCTCGACCCGACGGGCTGGAGCTTCCGCCCGTGACCTCCCAGGAACGCCCATGAACGCCGCGTCCACCACCCCGCCCATCGTCATCGAGGACGACGGGCGGATCTGCGTGGCCCGCTTCGCCGACCGGGACTGGGTGTGCCCCGCGTGTCGGGGCACGGGCGGGGTGGTCGCCCTGGACGAGCACGGCTACGAGATCTTCGCGTCCTGCGACTGCACCGCCGCCCGCCGCCGCATCGAGCTGTTCAACGCCGCCGGGATCGGGCGGCGCTACAAGACCGCCACGCTGGAGTCCTACCGGCCCCGCAACGCGAACCAGGCGCGCGCGAAGCAGATGGCCGAGGACTTCACCCTGATGTACCCGGCCGTGAAGCGAGGGCTCACCTTCGTCGGCCCCGTGGGCACGGGAAAGACCCACCTCGTGCTGGGCATGTTCCGCAGGCTGACGCTCGAGAAGGGCGTGCCCTGCCGCTTCGTCGACTACTCCCACCTGGTCAAGGACCTGCGCCGGTCCTACGAGACGGGGGAGGGGGAGTCCGCGCACGTCGTGCCCCTCTTCCAGGTCGAGGTCCTCCTCATCGACGAGCTGGGGCGCGGTCGCCGCACGGAGTGGGAGCTGACCGTGCTCGACGACCTGATCAGCCGCCGCTACAACGCCGGGAAGATCACCCTGTGCACCACGAACTTCCCGATCGTGGAGAGCCGGGGCGCCGCCGTGCGGCAGGTCCTCAACGCCGCCCACGAGGCTCGGGCCCAGCGCTCGGCCACGGCGCACGCGTTCCAGAGCCTCCAGGACCGGATGGACGCGCGGATCTTCAGCCGCCTCAGCGAGATGTGCGAGTTCGTGGAGATCGACGGCGACGACTACCGTCGGGGGTGAGCCCCGGGGCGTCGGCCGCGGCGCCTCACCCACAGGAGCAGCCCCCCCGCCCAGGCCGCCGCGGGCAGCACCAGCGCCGCGCGTCGCGCGAGCGTCGAGTCCGCCTCGAGCGGCGGACCGACCGGCTGTTCGGTCGGCGTCGCCGACCCCCCCGGCGCCCCCGAGAGGGTCCGCAGCGCTCCCGCCAGCTCGTGCATGTCGGGCGCCCGCAGCACCACGTGCTCGGCGCCTCGAGCGACGACCAGGCTCCCGGCGGGCGCGCCCGGCTCGTCGGTCACGTCGCGACGGAGGGTCCGGATCGCGGGCGCGCCCACGCGCAGCGCCGTGAGCAGCCGGTCGAGCTCGGCCTCGTGCAGGGCGTCGACGCTGTCGCCGTGGCCGCGTCGCCAGGCGGTCGCCTCGATGGCGGAGAGGTCGACGTCGGCCGCGCGCAGCGTCGCCAGGGCGGCCGCGAGCTCCGGGGTGGGCCCGTGGTCGCCGTGCCGGGTGACGTCCCACGCCCGGTCCACATCCGCGCCCAGGACGGCCGCGCCGAGGGCCGCGAGGAGCACCGGCGTCGCCGCGGTCCAGGCCCGGACCGCGGCCTCTCCGCGCCGCGCCGCGGCCGCCGCGTGCAGCCGATCGGCGTCGAACAGGATCCACCCGGCGACGCCGAGCACCCCCGCCGCCGCGAGCGTGCCGAACCCGGGGGTGCCGGGCGCGAGCAGCCGACCGAGGGCCGCGGCGACCAGGGCGATCGCGCCCAGGGCCCCGACCCAGGGCACCACGCGTTCGAGCCCGACGCGGGACCTCACCATCGTCGGGACTCCAGCGCGACGGACGCGAGGGCCAGGGCGGCCACCGTCGCCGCGACGAAGAAGCCCACGTCGGAGGCCTCGACGAGCCCCTCGGCGAGCCGCTGCCAGCGGGCGGCGAGCGACGGCAGGTCCCCCGGCCCCACGGTCCAGAGCGCCGCGAGCGCGGTCGCGGAGACCAGGACGGCCGTGGTGCGTCGCGCGGCGAGCGCGGAAGCGAGCGTCCCCAGCGCGCAGCCGGACGCCGTCAGCAGCGCGACGGCCG
The DNA here is from genome assembly GCA_964512225.1 of uncultured Rickettsiales bacterium. Taxonomy (GTDB): domain Bacteria; phylum Myxococcota_A; class UBA796; order UBA9615; family UBA9615; genus CAZEKB01. The sequence goes on from CAZEKB010000010.1 coordinate 72,558, forward strand.
CGGCCGCGGCGACGAGTCGGGGGCCGTGACCCGTCCGCACGACGGGCACGAGGAGCGGGGCGAGCCAGGCCGCCGCGGCGAGGGCGAGGAGCCGGGCGGTCGCCGCCCCCCACAGCCCCACGACCACCGCTCCGGGCCGCACCGGCGCCGCGAGGTGCAGCTCGGTGGAGGGGTGCTCGGCCACCGTGCCCATCGTCACGAGCGCCGAGAACACCAGGATGAGCAGCCCCGAGCTGCGCAGCTGGGGCGCGAGGAGACCGGCCGCGGGCTCGGTCATCGCGCCCGCCGCGGCGGCCGCGCCGAGGGAGCCGTGGAGCTCGATGAGCAGGATGAACAGCCCGCCGTGCAGGAGGAGGAAGGCGCCGTGCAGGCCCCACGCCGCGGGCGATCGGAGGACTCGGGTCAGCTCCGTCCCCGCGATGGTCGCGGCCGCGCGCGCGCCGGACGCCCTCACTCGTCGCCCGCCCCTCGATACGTCGCCTCCACGTCGCCCACGGCGCGGAGCTCGAGCAGCCCCGCTCCCGCGAGCGCCGCCGCGACCTCGGCCCGCACGTCCCGCGGCGACTCCACGCGCCAGCGGTCCCCGCCCAGGGCGGTCGCCGCGGCCCCCTCGACGGCGGCCAGGAGGGCGGGGACGTCGGCCGGGCCGGCGAGGGCGAGCTCGAGCGCGTGGCGAGGGGCCGCGGAGACCGCGAGCCGCCCTCCTCGGAGGACGAGGACCCGGTCGCACAGCGCCTCGGCGTCTTCGAGGAGGTGGGTCGACAGGACCACGGCGGCGCCCGCGGCGACGCGATCACGCAGCAGCGAGCGCACGGCGGTCCTCTGGTCGGGATCGAGGCCCGCAGCGGGCTCGTCGAGCAGGAGGACCGGGGGGCGGTGGATCGTGGCCAGCGCGAGCCCGAGGCGGCGCCGAGCGCCGGTGGACAGCGTGTCGACGCGGGCGTCCGCGTGGTCGCGGAGGTCGAGCTCGGCGAGCGCCTCGGAGGCGGCCTCGGACGGTGACCGGGCCCCCCGCAGCGTCGCCGCGTAGACGAGCAGCTCGCGGGCGGTCCGATCCGGGTCCCGGGGGAGCTCGGCGGGGGCGTAGCCGACCCGGGCTCGCGCCTCCAGCGGCGCGGCGACGACATCGAACCCCGCGATGGAGGCGCTCCCGGACGAGGGGGCGAGGCGGCCCGCCAGGAGGTGCAGGGTGGTCGTCTTGCCTGCCCCGTTGGGGCCGAGCAGGCCCACGGTCTCCCCCGCGCGCACGACGAACGAGAGATCGGAGACGACGTCCCGCCCGGCGCGCCGACGACCGAGGGACGTCGCGGTCAGCAGGGCCCGGTCTTCCGCCATTCGCGCCGAGGCTATCAAGTGTTGTCCCGACCGTCCGATGGGGTGCGCATGCTCGCGAAGACCACGTCGACGAACATCCAGCGCGCCCCGGACGACGAAGGCCCCGTCGCGTCCTTCCGGGTCCGGCTGTCCACCGTCCTGAGGTTCGGGGGACGCGATCGTCCACGCACCGCCACCGCCGCCAGCGTGGGGGGGATCTTCGTGGAGTCGCCCGACGCCTTGCCCATCGGAGAGCTCGTCCTCGCGCTCGTCGACCTCGGAGGGGGCCGCGAGCTCCGGGCCCTGATGACGGTCGAGCGCGTCGTCCTGCCCGCCGAGTCGGCCTTCTGCGGCGGCCTGCCGGGCATGGGGCTCCGCTTCTTCCTCACCGACGATCTCCTCCGGCGACGGTGGACCGCCTACGTGCAGGGGCTCGCCGCCGCCGACACCCCCCGCCTCGTCGACCCGCGGGCCATCGAGCACCGTCGCGGTCCGCTGAAGCTCCCCGGGCCGCCCCGTCGCGCCGCTCCCCGACGTCACGCTCGGTTCCGCGTGCGCCTCGCCGAGAGCGAGCTCGCGTCCTTCTACACGCGCAACGTGAGCAAGGGTGGCATGTTCATCGCCACGACCGAGCTGCAGCCGCGCGGATCGCACGTCCAGCTCGACGTCCGCCACCCCATCAGCAAGCAGGTCTTCCGCATCGCCGCCGAGGTGCGCTGGGTCGCCGACAAGGGACCGAAGGAGGAGTGGGGTCTGGGGGTCGCGTTTCAGCCCCCCGTGGACGGCGACGAGGAGGCCTTCCTGCGCTTCGTCAACGCGGGCTGATCCGCTCCGTCAGCGGCAGTTTCGCGCGTCGAGGTCGTCCGCCACCGCGAGGTAGGTGCCCACGATCTTCGGGCCGTAGGTCATCCCCTCCTGGATCTGCCGACGCTTCTCCGCGTTCGGCTCCTTCTGGAGCAGGGCCATCCCCCCGCCGTAGATCTGCGGGAAGCTGAGGTTCGCCTCGTTCTTCATCTTGTAGAGCGACTTCGCGGCGGAGATCCAGCGCTGGATCTCGCCCTCGCCCTGGTTGTAGGCGGACATCGCCAGGAGCATGGCGTCCGTCTCGCGCCAGCCGCGGTTCGCGTAGATCGAGTTGAGGTGGGCGAGCCACGAGAACGCCGCCTCGATCGACGACTCCCAGTCCGTCCGCGGGTCCCGCGGGTCCAGGCGCTTGGGGTACTTGTCGTTGGCGGGGCCGGGATAGAAGTGCGCCTTGTAGGCCGTGCGATCGAGCGCGGAGCACCGGGACAGCAGGTTGAAGTAGCTCTTCACCCCCGACTTCTTGGCGTGCGCGACGAGCCAGTCGCGGTGGGCCTTGAAGTCGTACGGGGGGATGTCCGCCTGGTCGCTGTCCACCTTGCGCCACGCCTCCTCGGCCGTGCGGCGCGTGAACTGCATCATCCCGCGGGGGCCCGTGTGGGACACCGCGAGCTCGCACCAGTAGGACTCGACGAACGGCACGAACGCGTACGCCTCGTGGATGCCGTAGCGAGAGACCTCCCGCTGCACCGCGTCCATGCGGTCCTTGTCGTACGACGCCGAGCAGACCCGCTCGATCGTGCGGGGGATCGTGGTCCGGTTCTTCTCGGCCGCGCCCTGGTACTTGCCGATGAGCGTCGCGTAGGAGGTGGCGGACTTGTCCGGGAGGATGGTCGGCGCTTCGGGGTTGAACGTCTTGTCTTCGCCGAAGCGCATGAGCAGCGCGTCCGCCGCGGCCAGGGAGCCCTCGTCGATGCCGACGGCGTCGTCGCAGCCGCACAGGCGCATCTTCTCGGCGATCTCGCGCTTGATCTGGTTGTTGGCCTTGCTCTCGGCGACCGCCATCTCCTGGGCTTCGGCGGCGACCTCGGACTTCTCTTCGGCCTTCCACATGCGCGACAGGCTCGCCCACTGGCCGCCGCCGATCGCGGCGAGCCCGAGGCCCAGGGCCATGATCTTCCCGGCCTTCTTCTGGATCGTCTTGACGACGCCCATCCAGTACTTGACGCGCGCCGCCTTCTTCCGCCAGCCCGCGAACTTCGCGTACTGCTTGCGGTACCACTTCAGGTACTTCTGCCAGACGTTCAGGCCTTCGTATTCGTCGATCTCCTCTTCGAACTCGAGGTCGTCTTCGGCGCCGTGTCGCTTCTTCGGGGCCGCCGAGACGCTCCAGTCGGCGACGTCGTCGAGGACGATCTCGGCCTCCTTGGCCTCCTCGAACCGCAGCCGGGGGCCGGCCTCCTTCTTCGTCCCGAAGATGAGGACGTCGCCGATGTTCAGCTCGGCGACGTCGCCTTCCTCCATCTTGCTGCCCTGCAGCCAGATGGGTCCGCCGCGCACCTCGAGCTCGACGTAGCCGTCCGAGGTCCGGAGCACGAGCGCGCGGATGTGCCGAAGTCCCTTCGGCAGATCGATCAGGAGATTGTCGCCCCGATCGGGGTCGCACCCGATCTGGATCTCTTCCGTCGCGTAGTCGAAGGGTCGGACGTCTTTGCCGTCCCGAATGAGCGTAAAGCGAATGCGATCCATCGAGTTCCGTCGGCTGGGCCGTTTCCGGGGCCGCTCGCCAGCGTCGCCGCCTTGTGTCGAGGACGACCGCCGTGATATCTAGTCCAGAGTCTTAAAGACGCGCGATTGCTTGTCAATTCACGTCATTTCGCCTCTCTGCACCGCACGGAAGAACCGGAGAAACCGGGCGGGACGAGGTCCATGGACGAACCGCTTGTTTGGGAAGATGAATCGTCCGTCGTCGAGCACTCGATCGATGTGCCGGAGGCGTTCGAATACGTGGGCGCGGTGCGCGAGGCCGCGATCCCGGACGATCACCCGAAGATCTACCTGGACTACGGCGTAGCGAAGAAGCTGCAGGCCGAGGCGCAGCGGTCGATCCGCGTGAACGCCGAGGTCGGCGGCATCCTGCTCGGGACCACGGTCAGCGACGGCTCGATCATCAAGGTCAGCCACATCGCCATCGGCCGGGACGAAGACAGCTCGCCGGTCCACTACAAGTTCAGCTACAGCGTCTGGGACGATCTCATCGACCAGATGGAGGACATGAGCAAGGAGGCGGGGGAGACCCTCCTGCTCGTGGGCTGGTACCACACCCACCCCAACATGGCGGTGTTCCTCAGCCGCTACGACCTGCGCACGCACCGCGACTTCCACCGGCCCTACCAGTTCGCGCTCGTGCTCGCCCCGCGCGTGGGCACGCCGGACACGAAGGTCGGCTTCTTCGTGAACAGGAGGGGGAGCACGCCGCTTCTCCCCGGGCTGCGGTTGTACGACGCGTCGCCCGGGGCGGACATCGCCGCGGAGCTCCCCTGGCAGTTTCAAGAAGTAGAGGCCGAAGGGGTCGAGGAGGGGGAGGATCTCGACGACGGGGGCGACTCGCGCGACCAGACGCCCGTCGTGCACCAGCTCGGCATCGTGCGTCGCGAGGACCCGAACTGGCTGCTGCTCGGCCTGGACAAGGCCGAGGGGCCGGTCCTGCCCATCCTGGAAGGGATGGCCGCGACCGTCGTGACCGAGAAGGCCGACCGCATCGGGGTGTTGCTGGGCACGAAGACGTCGAAGAACCACGTCACGATCAATCGCGTGCGGTTCCTGGGGAAGCTCGGGGACGACACCGTGGACGAGCGCGCCGAGATCCTCGGCACGCTGCGATTCATGGCCGAGACGTTCCCGGCCCACGGGGAGCAGAAGATCCTGGGGCTCGTGCGGATCGTCTCGCCGCACCGCTTCTCCGCGGGCGACGTGTACGACCCCATCGAGAACAACATCCACGTGGCGCACCTGCTCGGGGAGGTCGGCTACGACCTGAACGAGGTGCCGTTCCAGGTGGGCGTGGTGCTGTATCCGGGCATCGAGGACGACTGCGTCTTCTTCCAGGTGTTCGCCCAGCACAAGACGAGCCGCCCGGTGCCGCTCATGTCCATGCGGGCGATGGCCCCCGACTTCATGAAGCCCGGCGAGCGGTACGAGTGCGTCGAGGGCGACCACTTCGTCGTGGAAGAGAGCCCGTCGATGTCGGCGCCCATCTCGGGGCTGTACAAGCAGGCGGCGGCGCCCGCGCCCCCGCCCCTGCTCGAGCCCGAAGACACCGCGACCGCGGCGGACTTCGCGGCCGTCGCCGTCATCGATCCCGACTTGGAGATCGGGGGGACGCAGCGCAGCAGCCGAGGATTGGTGCTGGGGGCCGTGGTCGTGCTCGTGCTCGCCCTCGCCGCCATCGCCGTCCTGCTCCCGGGCGGTGAGGAGGCCCCGAAGACCACCCAGGAGGCGGCGGAGGATCTGGACGCCGTGCTGGACTCCGTGGGCGACCCCTACCACTACACCCTCAGCGGGTGCGGCTCGCTGTGGAACCCGGGCATCCCCTGCGAGCCCTTCGCCGAGGCCGACGCGAGCGTCGCGGCGCTCATCACGGTCGAGCTGTTCCCCGCCTACGCGGCGGCGACGTTCAATCCGCTCGACGCGTGGCTGATCCCGACCAAGGACGCGGGCCGCCGGATGAAGCTCGAGCGGACCAAGGAGGGCAAGAAGCTCGTGTTCGCGGTCCAGCGCGGAGAGGACCGGTGGGACGCGATCTGGGCGGGCGGCGAGCCGGTGGACGTGAGCGTCGTGCTCGCGCCCCGCGGCGCCGAGCTGGAGATCGAGGACGAGCTGTCCGCGCTGCGTCGCACGGAGGTGCTGCGCATCACCGTCCCCGCCCCCGGCACGGCGCCGAAGGACCGCGCCGGTGAGGCCGGGACCGAGGGCGGCGACGACCCGGAGCTGAGCGAGCGGCCGGCTCAGAAGGCCGGGAGCTGGGCGTTCGCGGACGGCACCCACGACGCCACCGTCCGCTGGGACGGCAAGGACGAGACCTTCTCATCCCCGGTCGTCGTGACCGGCGGGGCCGCCGGAACCTGGGCGCTCCGGGTGGCGACGAAGCCCGGGGGCACGCCCCTGGCGGAGAAGAGCGCGAAGGCGAAGGGCGCGCGGCAGGATCTCAGCGGTGCGCTGGGCGAGCTGCTGGGACGACCGGCCGTGGCCGCGACCGTCGCGGAGCTCGTGCTTCGGTCGGGCTCGGCGGTGTTCGTCGACCTCGTGCCGCCCGAGGGGCAGGCGCTGAACCTGCGCGTCTCCGTGGGCGCGATGATGGTCGAGCACAAGGTCTGCGTGATGATGGCGGGCCCCGACGGCAGCGGCGTGTCCGGCCAGGCCCAGGTCAACGGCGGCGGCATGCGGCCGACGTTCTCGCCCAACAAGGACGGGGTGCCGGAGTGCGCCGACGGAGGCAAGAGCGGCCGCTGGTCGTCCGTCACGTTCGGGCCCGGCAAGGCCAAGGTCGAGTTCGTCTACCAGGGCGACGACGGCGCGCTGTCGCCCGCCAAGGGACAGAGCCAGTTCGGTCTGCTGTCCCGCAAGTGGAACGACCCGGCTCACGGCAGCAAGTGCCTGGGGGTGACGATCAACCTGGGCAACTCCGGGATGCAGAAGTCCGTCCCGACGGCCGTCCCGCTCTACTCCCTCGTCGACGGCGCCTGCCGCTAGCCCGCCCGGGGCCCCGGGCCTCGCCTAGTCGTGGGGGTTGAAGATCCTCTCGCCCCAGACGGTCTCGTCGCGGACGATCTGGCGGACGATGCGGAGGAGGAAGTCGTCGAGGTCCGCCTTGGCCTCGTCGGTCCCCTTCTCGCGCCCGCCGCCGGACGTGACCGGCGTCTCCCGGCGCTTGAGCTGCTCCTGGGCCTCCCGCGCGATCGCCTCGGCCGAGAAGCCCGGGGCCTGGGCCGAGATCGTCGTGAGGTCGGCGAGCTGCCGCTTGACCATCGCGCGGAGGTCGGGCGTGTCGAGGGAGCCCGCCTCCGATCGGATCGTGCGGTGCACTCGGCTCCGTCGCAGGGGGGCGACCTCGCGCCGCTTCGCCTGCTCGTCGGCCGCGCGATGGACCATGCCGCTCGCGTCCGCGAGGGTGGCCTGCGACGTCTCCGCGGTGGCCGAGACGCCCTGGCTCCCCTGCAGGTTCGCGATGCGGGCGAGCGTCGTGCGGCTCGCGCCGGGGCGCCGGTAGGCGCGGGTACCGCCGCGCCGCGCCGCGGACCGGGAGGCGCCCGCGACGACCGCGGTCGACTCCGAAGACGTGCCCCGCGCCGTCGCTCGAGGCGCGCTCGCGTAGGTCAGCTCGCCCCCGCCCAGGCGGGTCTCCTTCTCGATCTCCCGGCTCCGCGCGAGGACGCGGCTCAGGCCCCGAGGACCGGCGGCTGCCCGACGGGAGGGACGCTCGGTCTGCTCGGCCGTGGGGGCCGATGATCCCTGCATCCGCGGGAGCGGGAGGGCCCCCGGGCCGGCGCTGCTGCGGCGGGCGCCGGCCGCCCGCTGGATCGCCGTGGGCGCGCCCGCGGAGGAGCGATAGGCCGGGCTCGCGGTCACCGCGCCGGAGCTCGCGCGGGTCGACCACGCGGCGGTGGTGGCCGACGACGACGCGGGGTCCGCGTGGCGGGGGGCCATCCAGGGCGACGACGGGGCGGGCTCGGGATCGGGCTCGGCGGGTCGGTCGAACGCGCCGACCGGTCCGAAGCCGACCGGGAGCTCGAAGGTCGGGGCGGCGGCGCGACGGAAGCCCGTGCCGCGGCGGAGGGGCAGGCCCCCCGCGGTCGCGGCGGCGGCCTCGGAGCGGGCCACGGCGTAGCCGACGGCGGACGTGGATCGGGCGGTCGTCGCCGTCGAGGTGAGGGGAGCGCGCGCCGCGGCGGGGGAGCGCGGGGCCTCGGCGGGGTCGGCGTCCACCGGGGCCTCGAACGCGAAGGCCGCGCTCGGGAGCGACAGGCCGGGCCCGCCCGTGAGGGGTCGGGCTCGCTCGGGCGCACGCGCCGCCAGTCGACGGCTGCTGCGCCGCACGACGCCGGACGGATCGGCGGGCGTCGGGCCCGCCGTGGCGACGGCGAGGGGGATGGCCGCGCGCGACAGAGCACGGGCCACGGGGGACGCCGTGATGGCGCCCGCGTACGGCGAAGCGGAGCGAGCCGCGGCCTCGGCGACGGCGGGGCGAACGCCGAAGGCCGACGCCGCGGCCTCGGCGGCCGGGGCCTCGACGGGTCGGGCCCCGCGCGGGGCGGCCAGCACGGCCTCGGGCGCGCTCGGTCCACGTGCTCGTCGGACCCGCGCGGGGGCGCCGAGCCCGGCGGCGGCGGTGTGGGATCGCGAGAGGACCGCGGGGGCGGTGCGCGCGGTGGAGCGCGCCGCTCGCTGGAGGATCCGCGCGGTGGGCGCAGAGGCGGCGGGGAGCGCCGCGCCCGGGCCCGCCGTGAGAGCCGTCGACACCGGCGTCGCCGACCGGGCGAGGGCCCGCGACGCGGGCGAGACGGACCGCGACACCGACCGGGCGGTGAGCGCGGAGGAGGTCGCGGGGGCCGCGCCGGGGCCCGCCGTGAGGGCGGTCGATACCGGGGTCGCGGAGCGAGCGAGGGATCGCGACGCGGGCGAGACGGACCGCGACACCGAACGGGCGGTGACCGCCGTGGACACCGGCGGCGTGTAGGGAGCGGGGGCTTCGGATCGGGCGACCTGGACCCAGGCCGCGGGAGCGGCCTCGACGGGGGCCGGGGTCGCCTCGGGGGCGGGCGCGAACAGGGGCGCGTCCGGGAGGGCCAGATCGGGCCCCGCGCCGAACCCGCGCCGGCTGCGGGCGAGGATCGCGGTGGACCGGGGGGCGGCCCGGTGCTCGGCGGCGGATCCCGGCAGGGCCCGGCTGAACGAGCGGGCGACCGTGGGGCCCGGGTCCGTCCAGCGGGAGGCGACGCCGCGCCGGGCGGCGCGGCCGACGGAGCCGCCCGCGACGGCGGGACTGCCTGCCGCGACGGCGCGCGCGACCGCGGTGGGCGCGCCGGACCAGGCGGCGGACGTGGACGACGCGGTGGGCGCCCCCGCGTAGCGCGCGAGCCGCGACGACGCGGTGGGCGCGCCGGACCAGGGAGCGGCAGTGGACGACGCGGTGGGCGCGCCCGCGTGCCGCGCGAGGCGCGACGACGCGGTCGGCGCTCCCGACCAGGGGCGGGAGCCTGCGTCCGCCGTGGGGGCGCCGGGCCCGGAGGCGGCGCGAGCGACGGCGGTGGGGGCGCCGGACCAGGGCCTCGAGGCCGACCGGGCCGTGACGGCCGTGGAGGTCGGGGCGGCCGAGCGGGCGAGGGGAGCGGCGGCGGGGGTCGGGCCGGTGAGCGGACGCGCGGACCGCTGGATGCCGAGTTCGGGCGCCTCGGTGGGGGCGGGCGCCGCGAAGCCGGCGGGCGCGGGGGCGGCGAGCGCCAGGGCCGCGGTGGCGCCCGCGACCGGGCGACGGCGGGCGGTGTGCGGGGCGACGGCGCGCTGGACGGCGTCCGGTCCGCGGAGCCCGAGGCCGCGCTCGGTGGCGCGGGCGATCGGGGAGGACGAGACGACGGGCGACGCCGAGGGGACGGACCAGGAGGCGGCGGCGGAGCGCGTGGGGGCCGAGGAGGCGCGCGCGTACGAGCGACGGAGCGTGCCGCGGTCGACGGCGGCGGCGACCGCGGGGGGCGCGGACGCGGCGGCGTACCGGGCGAGCCCGCGCGGGGCCGCGACGCTCGTGGCCGCGCGGGCGGCGCTGCGAGCGACCTGGCGGGCCGTGACGGCCGTGGATCGGGCGGGGCCTGCCCCGGCGCGAGCGCGCAGCGCGGTCGAGCGCGGAGCGACGTAGGGCGCGGGGGCGGGCGGGGCCGCCGCGGGGGCTTCGGTGCGCGCGACCCGGACCCACGGCTCCTCCGCGACGGGGGGCGCTTCGGGGGCCTCGGGGGCTTCGAACGAGGGGGCGACGAGGTGCTCGAGATCGGGGTACGCGAGCCCCGTGCGTCGCAGCGTGCTCGCCACGGAGCGGGCGACGGAGAAGCCGCGGCCCATCGACGGCGCGGCTTCGCTGCGGGCGAGGGCGTGGGCCCCCCCCCCCCGCCCCCCGGCCCCCCCGGGGCGGGCGGCGGGGGGCCGCGCCGCGGCCCAAACGGCGAGGACCCGCGTGCCCGGGCGCTGAGTCGCGCGGGGCGCGGGCGCGGACGCGGGCGTCGACCACACGCTGGCCGCGGTGCGGGAGAGGGGGCGGATGGAAGAGAAGGAGGGGCGGGGGGACGCGGTCGGCGTCGGCAGGTCCGAGGAGAATCCCGAGGGGGCGCCGAAGTAGGAGGGCGCCTCGGCGCTCGGGCCGGACAGCGGGGGGGGCGCCTGCAGGGACGCGAACGACATCGAGGGCGGGGCGACGCCGCTGGAGCGAGCGAGCCGGGCGGCCCGCGCCATGGGAGCGGTGGACGCCGCCGGGAAGATGTTCGCGGCGGGGATGGACGGCGTGGCCGGCGTGTACCGGCGGCGGATCCGCGGGATGGCCTCTTCGGCCGCCTCCTGGCGGGCGAGCCACGGGGGAGTGGCGGCGACGAAGCCGTCCTCCCAGACGCCGGAGTCGACGCCGATGGGCGCGCGCATGGCGCGGCCCTCGCCGGTGCGCGAGGCGAGGCGAGCGATGAGGATGTCGCCGCCGATGCTGCGCTCGGAGAACCGCGCGTGGCGGGCGATGCGCTGGGCCCCGCGGGCCGACATGCGGGAGAGCATGCGGCCTTCGCCCGCGTGACGGGCGGCGCGGCGGCGCACGCTCGCGCCGGCTGCGTAGTCGCGGTTCGCCCGGCGGGCGAGGCGTGTCTCGAGAGACGTTCGTTCGGACATCGTCGTTTCCCCGGCGGCCGGTTCAGGGCCGAATGGCGAGACGTTCAGGACGCGGTGGTCGGTCAATCACCGACCAGGACTCCGTGTCCCCAGAGGTTGACGTGATGATCGGCCCGGACTTCGACGTCCCGGCCGGAGTGGATGTCCACCTCCCGGTGAGCCTCCACGGTAATGGAATCTTCGGCGCGCAGATGCACGTTCTTGGCGGCGAGCGTGAGGTCCGCGGCGGGCGCCTCGAGCCGCACCTCCGGCCCGGCCCAGCGCATGGTGAGGGAGTCGCCCTCGATCACCAGCTCGACGGCCGCCCCGTCGCGGGGGACCAGCGTGACGGTGCCGCTGCGGTCGTCGCCCACGACGTCCACGCGGAACGCGCCCACCTGCCCCGAGAAGGCGGGCTCCTCGGCGGGAGCGACGAGCTCCAGCGCAGCGCGGGGGTCGGCCATCATCGCCTCCCCACGCGGCGCTCTTCGCCCATGAGCGCGAGGCCTCGTCGCACGCCCCGCACGCGAGCCGCCACGTGCTCTTCGATCTCGCGGTCGGACATGCCCTGACCCGCCAGCTCCTCGTACCACTTCTCGAACACGGTGCCGGTGCCCTTGCCCTTGTCGCTGGAGCCGTCGTCGGCGTCGCGTCGCACGGTCTCCTCGCGGCGGCGGATCCCCTGGGCGGCGTCGAGCACCTCCATCTCCACGACCTTGCGGACGAGGCGGCTGCGCATGTCGGCGACTTCCTGGCTGGGCAGCTCGACCTCGCTGCGCGCGATCACCTCCAGGTCCTCGGGAGCCCGAGTCAGGAGCGAGTCGCCGGAGCGTTCACCGAGGCGCAATACAGTCCGAGACGGGGAGCGGCGGGCTCGACGCAGCATGCGCGTTTCGCCTCGCTCGACCAGTCTTCCGACGCCCCGTTTCTCCGTATCCGCGGGCGGTGCCATGACCTACTTCCTTCGCTTCTTCTTCCTCTTCTTTTTGGGCGGAGGGGAAGAGCCGCCCCCCAAGTTACCCAGATTCGAGAGCGACCGGGGGAGGAAAAAGAAGGCGATGAGCAGGCTGGCGAGGAAGAGCGCCATCTCCCCGGGGCTCGTATCGAGCTTCTTCGTGGACTGCGCCACGAACGAATTGCGCTCCTCGACCGTGTCCATGCAGGCCTCGTTGCCCACGCGGACCATCACGTTGAAGAGGCCGGGCTCGGGGGAGTCGCCGGGCACGTCGTAGGCGATCTCGTAGGCGGTCTTGAGCGCCTCGAACTGGCCGACGATCCACTTGAGCAGCAGGGCCGGGTTCTTGTTGGGGAAGAACCCTCCCTGGGAGATGGCGCGGTCGCCGATCAGGCCCAGGGAGCGCGCGTCGAGGACCTCCGCCTCGGTGTCCGAGATGCGGCACCGCGACGCGGGCGCGTCGTTCACGAAGTACCGGTCCGTGTCCCCGACCGCTCCCAGCCCCAGGACGTAGATCTTCAGGTTCTGGTTGGTGGCCTCCCGAGCGTCCAGGATCGCCTGGCGGACCTGGTCGTTGAAGGCGTCGTTCTGCTCGCACCCGCGCAGCTTGCGGCCCCGGTTGGGGTCGATGCCGTTGAACGAGTCGGTGATCGTGATCAGCACCGCCTGCCGTCGCTTCGCCGGGTCGGCGTACTCGCCCTTGTACTCCTGGATGAGCTTGAGGTTCTCGAGCATCCCCCCGTAGAGGCGGGCCTCCTTGTCCTTCGGGGCGAAGTCCTGCAGGTCGAGCACGGCCTGGTTGATCGTGGCGCGGTCCGTCGTGGGACCTTCCATGAAGCTGTTCTGGAGGCGGCTCGTGAAGCCCGAGATGTAGACCCGGTCCTGTTCGTCGAACAGGCGGTAGCGCCCGGCCTTGTCGGGGCGCACGAGCGCCGCGAGGATCTTGCCGACCCACATCAGCTTCGTGGCGGACTTGCCCCCGCCCGCCTGAAGCTCGTCGGCCATGGAGGACGTCAGATCGATGTTGAAGTAGACGTCGTAGGCGACGGGGTCGACGCTCTTCGGCTTCGGGGCCTCGGGGTCCTCTTCGTCCGCGGCGACGCTCGCGAAGGCGGTCTTGCTCTGGGACACGGTGTACGTGTCGCCCTTCGCGACCTTGCTGCCCTTGTGGACGATGTCGAAGTTCTCGGACGTGAGGCCCGGGACCTGCTGTCCGTTGGGGTTGCGGACGGAGACGGCCATCTTGTGGCGGCCGTCTTCTTCCTCGATGTCCGCGTGCCAGAGCAGGTCCACGGGGTACACGCAGTCGGCGCCCGTCTTGACCTCGATCTTCTCCTGGGCGCCCGCCGTGGATACCAGCAGCAGGCTCGCGGCGAGCGCCGCGACGCGGGCTCCCCTCGCGACTCGTGTGCGACGTGTCATCACTCCTTCACCTGCTTCTGGAGGTACTTGACCTTCACGTGGTCCCGGCCCGTGGCGAAGACGAGGGTGTCTTCGTGCTCGAGCGGCATCGACGCGCCCTTGGCGACCTTCGTCTTCTTGCCCGCGCGGACGACGACGACGGTCTTCTTGCACATGTTCTTGAGGCTGTGCTTGTAGCCCCGGCCCTCGGCCTTGACCTCGAGCTTGGCGTGGGGGTCCTGGATGCCCTCCCACTTCGGGAGCACCCACTGCAGCTGCCGCTTGTTGTTCCCGATGATGATGTCCTTGTCCTCGATGACCTTCTTCTGGCCCTTGAACTGGCCGCTCATCACCTTGAGCGTGCCGCCCTCGACGAACGAAGGCAGGGAGTACGTGGTGAGGCCGATGGCCCCGCCGAACGTCAGGGAGACGAGCACGCCCGAGTAGTTGGCGAGGTCGCCCATGCCCTCGAGCGCGACCCACAGGCCCACGGACACGGCGCCCCCGATGAGGCCGCCGACCGCGCCGAGCAGGGTCACCTTGTCGAAGGGCACCACGCGCGACGAGAGGCCCACGAGGAAGCCCACGAACAGGTAGCAGAGCAGCCGCGGGAGGAAGTCCGCCCCGGACATGCCGAGCTTGCCCGCGACGAGCGTGAAGAGCAGCGCCGCGACGAACGAGCCGAGGCCGCCCACGACGAGGGAGATCGCGCCCCCGACCATGACGCGTTGGGCGCCCGCTCCGTCCTGGATGTTCTTGAGGAGGTTCGTGGAGAAGGAGATGCCCGCGCCCAGCAGCGCGAAGAAGCACGCCAGGTCCCAGGTCTCGAAGAAGCCGCCGACGTTGGCGAGCAGCCACTCGAACAGCGCCCAGCCCGTGAGCGCGCCGATCGCGCCGAGCAGGGGGTTGAACAAGTAACGCAGCCCGTTGTCGACCAACAGGTTTCGGAACACGCGCGGCTCCCGGGGTGAGTGCGATCGGGTTGACGATGATACGCCCGCGGCGCGCGTCGAAACAAGGCTGCGCGGTCGGTCGTCCGGGCCGTCAGTCCTCGCCGTCGGCCGGCGTCGCCCCGACCGCGCCCGGCCGACCGGGTCCCCCCAGTCGCGGGCCGAAGAAGACGTCTCCGCTGCGGCCGCTCGGGTCCACGTCGCCGCAGGAGTCCGCCGCCGCGTCCGCCTCCCGCCACCCGGCGAGGACGTGGCCGACGAGACGCTCGAGCGCCGCGCCGTCCCGGAGGTGCATGCGGGTCGCGTGGAGCGCGGGGGAGGCGCCCGCGGAGCGCAGGGACTGCATCAGGAGCTCCCGCAGGGGGGTCACGAGCTCCTCGGCGACCGCGGGCTGCATCCGCCGCATCGCCAGGAACCTCTGGAGCTCGCCCCGGAACATCCGCCGCCGCGGCTCGGGCAGGAGCCGCAACACGTGGGGCAGGGCGGCCGTCCAGGCGGGCAGCAGCTCGCTGGAGATCGGATCGGTCACGAGCCCTCCGGCAGCCCGCCCGCGTGGCCCGGAGGCCCGGCCGCGGGGTGCGCGATCCCGGGCACGCCCTCCACCCGGTAGGCGATGAACCCGTACCCGTCCTCCCGGGCGATGGGCACCAGGCGCACCGGGCCCGCGTCCACCGGCTCGCCCAGGGCCAGGAACGGCGCCGCCGACATGGCCTGGACCCACTCCTCGCGGAACCAGACCACCATCGCGATGCCCTGATCGTGGAGGTAGCGGCCGAACGCGTCGGGGTCTTCGTCGGGGATCCCCTCGTCGTGCCAGTAGTTGACCCGACGCTCGGAGGGCCGACGCAGGAGGTAGGTATTGGGGACGAGCGCGCCGAGCACCCCCGCCTCCTCGCCGTACCCCTCCTCGAACCACTGGGCGAGCCGGATCTGGGTGCCGATCCAGGAGTCGGACCGCTCGAGCTGGGCCCGGGTCTGGGCGTGGAAGATCGTCCCCGTGCCCAGGAGCCCGATGCCCGCGATCGTCACCGCCGCCGCGGCCATCGCGGGGCCCGCCCGGGCCAGCCGCTTCAGCGCCTCCACCGCCCCGTGCACGGCGACCAGCGCCAGGTACGGGACGTTGGGGGAGAACCACTTCCAGTACAGGTTGTGGTCCCAGTGGTAGGCCGAGACGACGACGATGCTGAAGAAGAAGCCCCAGCCGAGCAGGCCCGCGAACAGGAGCCAGCGAGCGGGGCCCACGGAGGCGGCGACGCGGCCGAGCACGAGGAACGCGCCGAGCGGCATCAGCAGGAGCAGCGGCCACCCGAGGTGCCCCGGGAGGAGCTTGAACAGGACGCCGCGCAGGGTCCCGAAGCCGGCGCCCAGGTTCCAGTTGGCGTTGCGCTCGCCGACGCCGCCCCAGAAGGCGAACGTGCCCTCCTGCGAGTGGTAGTAGATCGCCCACGCGATCGTCGCCAGCAGGAGGACTCCGAAGGCCAGCGCGGCCCCCTCCCAGCGCCGCGTCCAACGCTCCTCGCCCTCGGGCGGCCGCTGACGAAGCCACTGCACGGTGAGGGCGAGCGCGGGCAGGAAGACGAACGCGGCGTCGAACCGGGTGAGGAACGCGGCGGCCAGCACGACGCCCGCGGCGGGGAACCGGCGGTGGCCGATCAACCCGACCCCGAGCAGCGCGAAGGCGGAGTACGTGGACACGCGCAGGGTGGTCGCCGAGTACAGCGCCGCTTCGGGCTGAAACGCGACCACGAGCCCCGCCACGACGCCCGCCAGGGGCGAGAACCAGCGCGCGCCGAGGAAGGTCGTCGCGGCGACGACGAACGTGCCCGCGAGCACCGCGACGATCTCGCCCCCCGCCTCCGCGTCGCCGCCGGTGAAGAACGTCGCGAGCCCCGCCAGGTCGACGTACAGCGGCATGTGCTCGGTCTCGATGTAGCGGAGCCCGCTCTGGAACGCGCCGAGGATGAGCCCCACCGTCCCCCAGTCCTCCTCCTCCTGGCCGTAGTACCGGCTCATCAGCGACAGGCGGTACGCGAGCCCGCCGGCGCCCCCGGCCCCCGCCCGCCCCCCGGCGGGGGGGGGGGGGGGGGGCCGGGGGGGGGGGCCCGGGGGGGGGGGGGGGGGGGGGGGGGTGGGGGCCCGCCGGCGG